>JBKBIE010000006.1:0-53283 GCA_046299465.1 Candidatus Nitrosocaldus sp. | reverse complement strand
TTCTATTCTATTCTATTCTATTCTATTCTATTCTATTCTATTCTATTCTATTCTATTCTATTCTATTCTATTCTATTGAAACACCATTACCTCCATATATGCTGTATCGTTACCATAATATCCCAATATAACAGTCGATAAGACTTCATTGCCAAAGCACAAGTTATGGTTGTGTAGATGAAGGATACTTGGCATACCTTGCTCTTAAATCCCTGTAGAGTGCATTATGGAGCTTTTGGTGTGAGGTTATGTTAAAATACATAGCATTATAAGCATGCCTTGAGCATTTCAGTGTAGGCTCTGAAAAGATCAATATTGCTCTATGTTATGTTATGCTATGCTCTTTGCTAGGCTTGAGTAAACTTGTAGGTCTTATTCAGTAACAGACTTGACATATTAAACCGCTCTCTTATGGCTTCTTAATCCAGCTTATCTTCAAAACTTGAGACTAAAGCAAAGCAATCAACTCTCCAACAAGCTCTTGGTAGCCTTTAGGCTCCTCCCCGTTGACCTCTAATAGTGAAGGAGTAACGCTCTAATCTTACCATATATCCCATAAACACTCGTGAATTCCAAACCCCTCCCTTATGCTAGGTAACAGGAGCTCAACCATCAATTATCTAGGGAGTGTAAAAATTATTTAGAGACTGTTTACAAACCATACGATTATAACAAGACGGTAAGAGCATTACAACCCCTTCATGACTGCTGCAAGATAGGTGCGTTGGTAGAGGTAGATTATTCATAGTTATAATAATAAACTGATGCTTATTGGAGTAATACAGTAAGATGATCAGGAACGATATCTTAGAGTCTTGACTCAAAACTGTAAAATTAAATTATGTAAAAAGGATACTTGACAGATTACCCGCAGTTAGCCAAGGTCAAACCACTTCGCACAACTATCAGTCGATGGTCTAAATCAAAAGCAAATAGAAAGCAAAAGCGAAAGCAAAGCAAAAGAGATTCTAGAAGATATATACTATTCCCATTAACCTTGATATAAGACCGCTTAAATCGGGCATGCTATCTGATCTTATATTGACATATAGATTGTATATAATAGGATTGATAAACTTCATATATGTGAAGATATATGCTAGATCACATTGATTGCATGTATCTCATCTAACACACCGCTCAGGGCACTTGTAAGACTCTTCTTTGTCAGCTCAACCCTTCTATCAAACCTTATATCAATATTCACTGCAACGCTATTATGCTCTATCCTTACAGTTGGTGAGCCTAACCCTCTCTTATCCTGATAAGCCTTCACCTTTGTTAGTTTCTCATCCAATGAGTTAATCCATTCCATGAACCTATCATAGTTCATCTCATCACTTGGTAGAGCAGTTATGTATAGCGTCAGCCTACCCCCTCTAACACTAGCCTCATCTGTTATGAGATCGATTATCCTATCCTCCTCATTGGTACCATAATCTGGTGTAAAGTACCCTATAACATTCCTCTCCCCATCATATACATAGTACTGAATATCCTCCCTTACAACCGTCCAGCCTAGCGTAGTGCTCATATGCTAATCTAGATAGAATTTATTTATTACCTTTTCTATTAGTTTAGGTTAGCAATGTCTAGCGAGATGAGGTTCTGTGATAGATGCATGAGACGTACAAGGCATGATATAGTTGTAGAGCCAGAGATTGCTACATATAAGAGGAGGAGGCTCTATAGATGCTCCCTCTGCGGTAAAGAGAGCTGGAAGAGAGGTTTGAGACCTAGTTCTGAGATATCCTATTAGCATACTTGCAGAGATTGCACTCATTGAATACAACAGGGATATCATTAACCATCAACTATGTGAGTCATGAACACTAATTAACTGAGCCCGTGAATTAAGTAAATAGGATGCTCTGCTAGATAACTCCTAACACACTCTACCATCCATCCTGCTATCAGTTGCAGTATATACTGCATTAACACTTGTACATCCATGAACTTGATGGTCTATTACTATTAATGGTTGATATGTACGCCCTTCTAGGAGTTCATAACATGTATGTATTGCAGGAATAGGCATAAGCATGCCTAGAGTATATCCTAATCCTACCTATATACAGAATATGCATATGAAGAGGCTTCTAATATGCAAGTAACAATTCAGGAAGTTACAAATATGATAATTGTGTATACCTGAGCATGGCGAAGAGGCTCAACAGGCTTGCAAATGAGACTAGCCCTTACCTTCTCCAGCATGCCGATAACCCTGTCGATTGGTACCCATGGTGTGAAGAAGCATTAAGGAGGGCTAGAGAGGAGGATAAACCCATCTTCCTAAGCATAGGCTACAGTGCATGCCACTGGTGCCATGTCATGGAGCATGAGTGCTTCGAGGATGAAGAGATAGCAAGGATAATGAATGAACACTATATAAACATAAAGGTTGATAGGGAGGAGAGGCCTGATATAGATGATGTGTATCAGAGGGTGTGCCAACTCGTCACTGGTACTGGAGGATGGCCTCTAAGCGTCTTCCTAACCCCTGATCTCAAGCCATTCTACGTTGGTACATACTTCCCAAAGGAGGATCGCTATGGGCTCCCAGGGTTCCCAAGACTACTCAGATATCTTGCTGAACTCTACAGGAATGATAGGGAGAAGATCAACAGACAGGTTGAGATGATAATGAATGGTCTGAACATGTTGGAGTTTAAACCAAAGGTTATGGAGAGTGCTAGTATGGATCTAACACTGCTTGATGAGGCTGCTCTACACCTTCTTGATGATGCAGATATGGTTAATGGTGGGTTCGGTGGCGCACCAAAGTTCCCAAACACAATGAACCTGATGTTCCTCCTAAGATACTACAGGATGAAGGGTATCAGCAGGTTCTTAAACTTCGTGCTCTTAACATTGAACAAGATGGGAGATGGGGGGATACACGATCATATAGGAGGAGGGTTCCATAGGTATGCTGTAGATGCGAGATGGATTGTTCCACACTTTGAGAAGATGCTCTATGATAATGCCTTGTTAGCAGCACTCTACGCTGAGGCTTATCAGGTAAGCAAGGATCACAGGTACATGGAGGTCATGAAAGACATACTTGATTATGTACTGAGAGAGATGATAAGCAGTGAGCATGGGTTCTGCTCATCCCAGGATGCTGACTCTGAGGGTGAAGAAGGTAAGTACTACACATGGAGTATGGATGAGGTTAGGAGGCTTATAGGGGATAGAGAAGATGCTGAGATCTTCTCTGCGTACTATGGGCTAAGCGAGCAGGGTAACTTTGAGGGTAAGAATATACTGCATGTAAGCATGAGTATAGATACACTAGCATCAAGATTCAACAAGAGTAGGGATGAGGTAAAGGCTATAGTGGAGAGGTGCAGAAGGCTTCTATTCGAGGCTAGAGCATCAAGGGTGAGACCAGCAAGGGATGATAAGGTAATACTTGCATGGAATGCTCTCATGATCTCTGCGATGGTCAAGGGGTACAAGATATCTGGTGATGAGAGGTACCTTGACTCTGCATTGAGAGCGGTAGGGATGATAGAGGCTAGGATGAGCAGAGGCTCTAGGTTGAAGAGGATATACAAGGATGGTATAGCAAAGGTAGATGCATATCTGGATGATTACTCATCATACATAAATGCACTGCTAGACCTCTTCGAGGTAGTCCCAAAGAGCATCTACTTGGATAGAGCGGTAGTGTATACAGAGCATATGCTCCAGCACTTCTGGGATACTAGTAGCGATGATGACCTCTACTACACATCAGATGAGCATGAGCAATTAATACTAAGGGTTAAGAGCCCATATGACCTCTCAACACCATCAGGCAACTCAATGGCTGCACTTGCACTCATCAGGCTCTACCACTATACCCATAGAGATGAGTACATCTCCAAGGCAGAGAGCATAATCAAGAGATACTCTATACATGCAGTAGAGAACCCATTTGCATATGGGAATATGCTCAACGTGCTCTACATCTATCTAAGGAAGCCTGTAGAGGTTACTTTGATAACTGATGCTAGGGATGATGGTGTAAGAGACTTGTGGACAGAGTTCGTGCCAGAATGCATAGCAGTAGTTGCTAGCAAGGATGAACTTTTTATGCTTGCTGATATACCGTTCTTCGCTGGCAAGGTACCAGTAGAGGGTAAGAGTCTAACTGCGTATGTATGTAAGGGGTTAAGATGTTCCCTACCATTGCATGAGGTTGAGGAGGTGAGGAGGCATATTCTGGAAGAAGCACAGGTGTGAGCAGTGTAACAAAGCCTTCGGCAAGGTTGAAGAACTGATGCAGCATATACAGGTTGTGCACAACAGTAACACACCATACTGGTGCATTGAATGCAACATAGGTTTCAGTAATGGGAATGAGCTGAGAGAGCATGCAAGGAGATACCATACATATATGAAAGGATAACATCTGTTACTTCTTTTTATAGTAGAATTGGATGTATTGTATCATTATCATTATCATTATCATTATCATTAATCAATCTCAACATGGGTTAACCATTTGCTGAACCTCTCATCCCTACCTCTAACGATATCATCGTATATGCTCTTAAGCCTCTTAGTCATAGCACCTACACTACCATCCCCAACCTTCCTGTTATCTATCATTACTATAGGCTTTATCCCTGCTGCAGTGCCAGTGAGGAACGCCTCATCTGCAAGATAGAGTTCATCCCTGCTTATGCTCCTAACCTCATATACCATGCCTTCATACCTTGCTATCTGAAGTACTGTATCCCTTGTTATGCCTGCTAGTGCACCATCTGTAGTTGGGGGTGTAGAGATAACACCATCCCTTACTATGAATACATTCTCTGCACTAGCCTCAGCAACCATCCCATTTATGTTAAGCATTATAGCCTCATCGAAACCATTCTTCAATGCCTCTATCCTTGCTAGGGCAGAGTTTGCATAGTTTGCTGTTGCCTTTGCACCAACTGGCATGGTTCTAGCATCTATTCTACGCCATGAAGAGACCATGCACCTTATACCTTGCTCACTACTCAAGTACTCATCCCACTGCCATACTGCTATAGCAACATCTACCCTGTTAGGTAATGGATTAACACCCATCTTGCCATAGGAGTAGTATGCTATTGGTCTTATGTAGCAACTCTTCAATCCATTTGCCTTGACAGTCTCTATTACTGCATCTATCATCTCATCAAAACCATATCCTATATCCATGAGGTATATCTTTGCACTTGAGAAGAACCTCTTTATGTGATCATGTAATCTGAATATGAATGCGCCATTACCAGTGCCAGAATCATAACATCTTATACCCTCGAATATGCCAGTCGCATAATGGAGTGCATGTGTTAGAAGATGTATCTTTGCATCATCAGAATCAACAAGCTTACCATTCATCCATATCTTCATACCCTTTAGCACAAGTATGCTTGGATGTTAGGCAAAATAAACTTTAGTCTGTAGCAATTGTGGAGTACATTGCCCTCTTTGCATGTATTGCCCTTATAGCATCCTCAACGTTGCTCCCAGAGTCCTCTACAACTATAACTATCCTCGATGTCTCCTCCTGAGCATCCATGTTGAGTATGTTTATCCCATGCTCTCCTACAGTGCTACTTGCCATCGCAGCAACGTTTGGAACCCTCCACATCTCATCCCCTATGAGTGTTATAACACCCCTTCCATAGACTATCGATGCATCGCTGTCATATGCCCTTATATGCCTCTCATACCGTTTCACAAACTCACCATCTAGGAAGAGTAGTCTAGCATACTCTGTATGATCCCTCACGTATGGGCTCAACTGTACAAACTCGTTGTACCTTCTATCCTTGAGTAGGTACACTTTAAGGTGCCATGCCATCTCACTCTGCATCCTAAGCATACAACATCTCTTCCTCCCTGTCACTATCTTTATTGGATTATCCTTACTACTCTCTGGATGCCTGACTATCCTTGTGTTATCCTCTGGTCTATTCATATTTGTAACCCTGATCTCCACATCTACACCAGCATCCTCTATATCCTTGATCGCTATAGGGTCGAGTATCTTCATCCCAAACATACCAGCAAGTTCCGCTTCGTTGTATGATAGCACTGGCACATGCTCTAGTCCATCTTTAACAACCTTTGGATCAGCACTAAGCACAGAACTATCCTTCTCGAAGCTCAGGGTTATGGAGTAGGCATCATGCAATAGTATAGCAAGGTCTGCAGCTGTCCTATCAGAGCCACCACGTTCATATGTAGTCTCCAACCCATCTAGCGTCTTGCCTATGAACCCTCCTATGCATACAACATCATACTCCTCTAGCATATCCTTCAGTACCTTGCTACTACTCCTACTTGCATCTAGCAAGAAGTTTGCTGCCTCAAAGTTATCATCTGTAATTATTGGCCAATCACTGAACTCAATATTGTAGGCTTTGAGCCCTGAACTCTTCATGATATGATGCATCGCATAGGCCATGACCAACTCCCCGCTATATGCTAGTGCTCTAGCCCTTGTAACATCCACAAACCTCTTGTACTCTGCTGCCTGCTTCAATGCTATAATAACATGCTTATAGAACTTATCAAGCCTCTGGATGAACTCCTCTCTATTCTGCTCATCCATATACCTGCTTGCTATATACTCATATACACTCCTGAGAATATCTATATCCACTGGCTCTGATGAGGCATAACTCCTACCTATCTCTATTGCAATATCTGTAAGTGATCTTGCCTTACCATTGTATGTTGTGAACGGGGCTGAGAATACTGCAACTACCTTGTCATGCTCAGCAAGCATGCCCTTTATTCTGTTCAGTACAAGTGGGATATTGCTCCCATCTATACCAAGTGTGTTACCTCCAAACTTTGCTATCGTTAATTTAGTCATCGATGAGGTAAGATGAGCTATCTAATAAAATCATAACTCTGCTGACTGGTAATACATGCCCTAGATTGGTTTATAAGCAGTGTATAGGTTAAAGCATCTGTATGGATGATGATGATGATAATAGGTTAGTATTAGATACAAGTATAATAATTGATGGGAAGGTAAGTAAGATGCTTGAGAATGATGAGTTGAGTGTTTACGAACTTATAATACCAATAGCTGTGCTGGATGAGTTGCAGGCTCAGGCATCTCAAAGCAGGGAGCAGGGGTTCATAGGCTTGAACGAGGTTAAGAGGATAAGGGAGTTATGCTCAAGCAAGGGGATAATGTTAAGGTTTGAGGGTGAGAGGCCAAGCATGGATGATATCAAGTTGGCTAGACATGGAAGGATAGATGCGCTGATAAAGGATGTTGCCAAGAAAGAGAATGCAGTACTTGTAACTGCAGATTATGTGCAAGCATTGGTAGCAGAGGCTGAAGGTATTAAGGTGAAGTACATACGTAAGGATGTGAAGGTTAGCCTCTCATTCGAGAGGTACATAGATGAGCAGACGATGAGCCTGCACATGATGGAGGATGTTAGCATATTTGCAAAGAAGGGTAGGCCTGGTGTATTTGAGTTGGTTAAGGTGAGGGATGAGCAATGCACACATGCAGAGTTGATGAATATGATTAAGGAGATATCGGACGCAGCAAGGCTAACTCCTGGAGCAAATGAGATAAGCATGAACGGTGCAACGGTGATCCAGTTGGGCAACTACAGAATAGCAATAACCAGACCTCCATTCTCAGATAAACTTGAGATAACTGTTGTTAGACCAACTGTAAAGCTGACATTGGATGATTACAGGATCTCAAAGAGGCTCATGGAGAGGCTCAAGAGCAAGGCTGAAGGCATACTAATAGCAGGGCCTCCAGGCTCTGGCAAGAGTACATTGGCAAGTAGCCTAGCAGAGTTCTATATACAGCAGGGGAAGATAGTGAAGACGTTCGAGTCACCTAGGGATCTACAGGTTAGTGATGCAATAACACAGTACGCACCATTGGAGGGGAGCTTCAAGAAGGCTGCAGAGATACTCTTGCTTGTAAGACCAGACTACACTATATTTGATGAGGTTAGGAAGAGCGAGGACTTTGAGGTATTCGCTGATATGCGCCTTGCAGGAGTAGGGATGGTTGGTGTTGTACACGCATCAAGCCCATTGGATGCAATACAGAGGTTCATAGGTAGGGTTGAGTTGGGTATGATACCCCATATTCTAGATACTATAATATTCGTTAATGCTGGAGCAATAGTGAAGGTGTATGAGTTGGGATTAACTGTTAGGGTACCAACGGGTATGGTGGAGCAGGATCTTGCAAGACCATTGATAGAGGTTAGGGACTTTGAGAGTGGAAGGTTAGAGTATGAGATATACACATTTGGTGAGGAGAATGTAATAGTGCCAGTTGATGCAGAGGGCAGTTACGATGGCATAAAGAGGCTTGCTGAGGAGAGGATACTTGAGGTTGTAAGGAGATTCGATAAGAACGCTGAGGTGAAGATCACCAGCAATAATAGTGCGCTTGTTCGGGTAGATAACTCGGTTATACCATTGCTCATAGGCAAGAGCGGTTCTACTGTAAAGGAGCTCGAGAGGATGCTTGGCATAAGCATAGATGTTGAGCCAAGGATAAGATCTATGGGTGAGAGTGTAAAGTTTGATATAAGCGAACAGGGCAATTCTTTGTACATAACATTCAAGGATGGAATTGTGAATAAGAGTGTGGATATATATGTTAATGATCAATACCTATTCTCTGCAATGGTTGGGAAGAAGTCTAGGTTGAAGATATCGAAGAGTTCTGATATCGGTAAGAGACTGTTACAGGCAATCCTTACCAATGGTAGGATAAGTGTATTAGTAGCACAGAAGTAGGTTGAGAATAGGGATTGGAGGGAATGTAAGGTAAGGGAAGAAGGGAAGAGATAACATTATATCGGATGATAATGTAACTATCTGTATGAGTGAGATGCTTGGTGATGGTTCAGCACTTATAATAGTTGATATGCAGAACGACTTCATGCCAGGAGGCTCTCTACCAGTACCAGATGCAGATAAGATCATACCTGTAATAAACAAGTATATTGAGATATTCATGGCCAAAGGACTACCAATATTCGCTAGCAGGGACTGGCATCCTCCAAACCACATATCGTTCAGACAGAGGGGAGGTATATGGCCTGTGCACTGCGTTAGAGACACATTGGGCGCAAAGTTCCATCCTGATCTTAAACTGCCTAGGAGTGCCATTGTGATATCAAAGGCAACAGATCCAAACAGGGAAGCATACTCTGCATTCGATAGAACAGAACTTGCTGATAGATTAAGGGAGAAGAGTATAAAGAAGGTGTTTATAGCAGGGGTTGCAACAGACTACTGTGTAAAGAATACAGCGTTGGATGCACTCGAGCATGGGTTTGAGGTTATCCTGCTTGAAGATGCTATAAAAGGACTTGCAAATGATGCTTCTGCTATAGAAGAGATGAAGGGCAAGGGAGTTAAGGTCATCAGGTTAGAACATCTAATAGCAGTGAAGAATAGATGACAGTATACAATATATAGCATATATAGCACATAGCAGTCTCAACTCTTATTTAGTCTATATTTTAAATAATAGGGGAGTATAGCATGTTATGCTATGTTACAGTTAGCTTATTCTCCTCAATATCTTCTCATCGCTCTTTATTATCTGTATTAGTTGTTCTAACCTCTTCAAGGATCTGTTATCAAAATAATGCTCTATACCCTCGGTTATCCTATGTACATCCTCCTCCTCTATGCCTAGCAGTAGAAGGAACTCTGTGAGTATGCTATGCCTCTCCCTTATCATCTTCGCTACCTCTAGTCCTTTATCCTTCATCCTTATCCCTCTATACTTCTCATACTCTATGTAGTCAGATTCATGCAACCTCTGAACCATCTTTGTAACGCTAGCAGAACTGACGTTGAGATAGTTGGATATATCGCTCATGCTTGCATAGCCTTTATGCTCTATAAGCTCATATATCACCTCTAGATAATCCTCCATCCTCTGAGTCCGACCCCTTCTGCCTTTACCCTGCTTACTCTGTGCAGTCTTTATGGACTCGAGTCTATCGCTAGCCTTACCCAACGCTATAATTTGGCTAAACCTACTTATATACACTTTATGCATATACGGTGATGCTCATAACCGTTGATAGGTTGAGAGAGATGCTTGATGAAGGTAGAGACCTCCTAATAGTAGATGCTAGATCTTGGCGTGAGTACTGCTCTGGACATCTACCTAGAGCAGTTAATATGGACCTCTTTGCGTTTCACTGGGCAGATACAACAGATGAGGGTGTGGAGAGGTTCAACTCAAGTTTGAGGATGCTTCTAAGGAGTGTAGGTATAACATATGAGAGAGATGTTGTATTCTATGATGATATAACTGGAACCCTTGCGGCTAGAGGATTATGGCTTATGCATTACATATCCCATACCAATGCTATGGTCCTTGATGGCGGATTAAGTGCCTGGAGGAGCAAAGGTTACCAATTGGAGAAGGAACCTACAAGACCTACTCCTGTAGATGTAGATGTAGATGTAGATGGGTATACATATAGGTTCAATAGGGATGTACTTGCAACATACAGATACATACTTGAGAGGATGGGTAACCCAAATGTTAGGATAGTTGATGCAAGGAGCAGGGAAGAGTATCATGGTATATATGTTAGGGCTGCTAGGGGAGGGCACATACCAAATGCTATTAACATAAACTGGGAGGCTAACATAACAGACAATGGTACAATGAAGCCTATTGAGAGGCTCAATGAGGTGTACTCTATACTCCATGGAGATTCTAGTGGTTATTACAGTAATAAGGTAGATGGAAAGGAAAAGGATGATATGGATATGGATATGGATATGGAGAGGGAGAGGGAGAGGGAGATAATCTGTTACTGCCAAGGAGGCTATAGAGCATCTCATACATACCTAGCATTAAAACTACTAGGCATGAAGAGGGTCAGAGTATACCTTGGTTCATGGTATGAATGGGGGAATAGAGACGAACTTCCAGTTGAGTTACCCTGATCTCCATCCTCCCTTTCCACTATATCATACGATTATGTTGAATGGCCTTATACCCTTTGAATACATGAATCCTCTTATATCCTCTATTATGGAGGAGAATGGGAGAGACCTCTGATTATCTGCATACTCATCCATCATATATACCCTTGTATTGCCTACCTTGCTAACATCAACGTTGCCAACAACAACAGTCCATAAATTAACCCTTGGGTACAGTGCATAAACCCTCTCCAGTCTCTGGTTAAGTGCATCAACCTCATCACTACTAATGAGTATGATTAGCGTATTATCTGGATTGGATCTCAATACCCTCATAGAGGGTATGACTAGATCAAGCATCATATCATCCAGTTGTATCTTCCTCTCGCTAGGGATCATACATTCAGTTAGCAGATAGTGCATAAGTGCAGTTACTAACCTAAGAGTAGCATCCCCATCTCTATCACTACTGCTGAGTTCTTTCATACACGAGCTTAATATCAACGATATTATACTCCTACTATCCCTTACGAGACCTCTCCTCAATGAATCTCTTCCAAGCCTCTCTATGACAGAGTAGAGTAATGCCTTAACATCAATGCCATCGGTACCTGAATCACCCATCACCATCAGTTTGATACCATCCATATATTAATTGATTCTATCCAGTATTGTCATAGTTGAACCTATGCCTATCTTATGCTCCCTTACAAACCCAGAGTTCACTTCAAGCACGTATCTTGCCCTGACATCTGGGTAGTATGTGCAATGCCTTATATCCTCTCCACTACTACCCCTGCATGGCTCTGCATCCTCAACTATGTATACTATCTTTCCAGATGAGTCCAGCCAGAGTATGTCGATGTTGAAGCGCATATTCATCATCCAGAATGAGTACCTTCCCTCAGTAGGGAATACAAATAGCATCCCCCTCCCTTCATCAAGCCTCTCTCTATGCATGAGTCCTAGGGCTCTCTTCTCATCAGTATCTGCAACCTCTACCTCTAACATTATACCATCTATGGCTATCCTCCTAACCTCGTACTCAAAAGCAGTAGGAGTATTACTGTTACCACTACCATTATATGCCCTGTCTCCTATGCTTATAGATAGCAGTAGTGCTGTTATCCCATATGCAACAGCCCCTATCCCCACTCCTATCAATACATGCTTTAAACGCAATCTAAAGGCTAATACATACTCGCTTATATAATACTATCATGAGCATCAGCATGGATGAGTTCACTGAGCATGAGAAGGAACTGCTAAAGCAGCACTTCTCCAACACAGATAAGCCTGTATTCGTTATAACAACACCAAGACAGGTTGATAGAGGAGCACTCATGTCAAGATATAGTAGGTCTAGCAAGAGTATGAGGAGAGTCTTCCTAGATGAGTTCCTTAACAACCCTAACAGGGGTGAGGAGTTCTACGAGCGTGTACTCATTGAGTATGGGGATGATAGCGTTGCTGAACTTGGGCTTGTACAGGTTGGCATAGAGGGTATATCACAGATAGCCATACAGAGTATTGAGGATAGGAGGATAGGCTTATCGTACCTTGAAAAGTCAACAAGGTATGTCAGGTTTGATCAGAAGGGAAGAGATGGCATGTATCAGTATTATAGAGGTGAAGATGTGATGGGGTTAAGGCATGCTGATTCCTATATAGAGGCATGTGATCTAGCATTCAACACATACAGCAAGAGTATAGAGCCCATGATCAAGTACCTTAAGGAGGTTGAGCCTATACACTCGATGCGCTTCCTAGATAGCAGCAAAGGCATAGAGGTAGCATTCGATGAACTCAAGAGCAATGATGATATAAAGAGGGCAGAGAAGGCATACGAGGCGAGTATAAAGGCAAAGGCACTTGATATACTTAGAGTACTTCTCCCAGCATCTACCCTAACCAACGTTGGTATAGCAGGGAATGCAAGGGCATTCGAGTACCTACTTAACATACTTCTTGCATCTAGGCTTAAGGAAGAGCATGATATAGCATTGATGCTTCATGATGAACTAAGTAAGTATATAGGGCCATTCATAAAGAGGGTTAGAACAAAGTATGGAGAAGTATTCAGAGAGTACCTGAACTCAACTAGGGATGGTATTGCAAGTATTGCAAGGAAGTATCTTGCCAATGATAGCAATAAAGATGATACATACATTGATGAGGTTAGGCTCGTTGATTATGAGGATAATTATACTGTAGAGGTTAAAGTTGTAGCATCCATACTATATGAGCATACATCTGCATCATACGCTAATCTCCTTGAACTTGCTGCTAAGATGAGTAGGGAGGAGAGGGCAAAGATAATAGATGAGTATGTTAAGCATAGAGTAAATAGAAGGCATAGGCCATTGAGGGCATTCGAGATACCATATTATACATTCGATCTATGCACGAACTTTGGTATATTTAGAGATCTACATAGGCATAGGATACTAACTATGCAGAGGCAGATGCTTACTGCAAATCATGGCTATTACAAACCAATGGAGGTTATAGATGCTGGTCTTGAGAAGGAGTTCGATGAGTGTATGCAGAAGAGTAAGGAGGTTTATGAACTGATTGCGTACAAGGAGGAGAAGCCACTGCAGGCACAGTACGTTGTTAACCTAGCATATAGATACAGATACCTCATCAAGATGAACCTTAGAGAGGCTTATCACATTATAGAGTTGAGGACATCCCCGCAAGGGCATCCAGCATATAGGAGGATTGCACAGGAGATGTATAGAGCAATAGCCTCTGTACATCCAAACCTAGCAAGGGGTATGAGGTTCATAGATATGAGGGATTATTCATCACGTATAGATGCTGAGAAGAGGAGGTTACTGAAACTAACTAAAGAATAAGTAACTTAGGGAGAAGATATGGATGATGATAATAGTGGTATGAGTGCTCGATATGTGTTGTTGAACTACATACTGCTGAGATAGTGACATACTGATAGACTATTGTGGGTGTAGAGATACTGCTTTTCTCTTCGATTATCTTATATAACTCACCTCTATCTGTTAGATAGAGTGATAAGAGATATAGTATTATTATATAGATGGGTATAGATAGAGGAAGTAGATACAGGAAGAATGAAGAGATCGTTCTAGGGAGATATTAGACCTTAACTTATTCATCCACTATGCTTGTTAATCGATCAGGAGAACCACTGCTCGAGACTACTACTCCTTATCCGTATAGCCTCATTCAACCTCTTAATTGCATTACCGACCCTCTCTCTAGAGAAGTTACGTTCATCGCATAGAAATCTTGTTAGACCTTGCTCATCTACACCTCTGAATATAATATTTACATTAGAAGGTTCAGCAACCTCTGGCTTGAGGAATACCTGTCTTATTGCATTATAATCTAACCTCTTCAACTCATCCCTTATTCCTTCAACATCTATATTCTCAAGCCTACAATACCTCTTTATTAACTGTAAAGCCTTCTTTGCACCTATACCCTTGAAGCCCTCAGGATTGAAATCAGTGCCTATCAGTATCGCAACATCAACAAGCGCTTCCCTGCTTATACCCAACTCTCTCAGCAGTTCATCAAGCTCTATAATCTCTGGGTTAATATCAACATATACATTCTTGTTTGGCAGCTTCCTCTTACCACTTATGGTAAGGTTCCTTACAAGCCTCCTTGTACCGAAGAGTAGTGAGTCATAATCTTGGCTTGCTGTTGCATATGCTAATCCTGTGATGGTTAGATATGCTGCGGTAGCCTCACCCTCAGATGGTGCCTCTACATACGGTATACCCATCAGAGTTAGCAGTCTCTTTGCATCGCTTACCATATAATCCTTGAGCATCGATGTCGCTTGAGCATACTTCCTTGCATCCTCAAGCCTACCTTCTTGAATTGCTTCTTCATACTTTGAGAGTGCCTCCTCTTTTATCCTCCTCCTACTCTCAAGTTCAGCATGCTTAAGTGCTGGAGGCTTACCATCAAAGACGTATAGAGGCTTTATCCCAGCGGCAAGCAAGTTCACACTCCTGTAGAAGAGCCCACTCAGATGACTCGTAACCCTACCATGAGCATCCATCAATGGCTCGCCTGTATAACCTCTTATCGTTGCTAAGAACTGGTATAATGCATTGTAAGCATCTATAGCAATAACCTTCCCTGCCAAGCTCTCGAGTCTTATCTCTTTAGCCTTGACCAATGGCTTTAGATCTGTGCCCATACATGATTAAGATAATTAATAGGATTTACGTATTTTGGTTATCGATGCATTTAACACCATACAAGGCAAGAGAGAATAGATTGATTCTAACACTTGTATTAGCATTGTCTATAGGTGCATTAGAGGTTGTTGGAGGTATAGTAAGTAATAGCCTAGCACTGATCAGTGACTCTGTACATGTATTCATGGATGTTGTAGCAATAACGGTAGCAATAATGGCATTAAGGTTTGCTATGAGACCTCATACGCCAACTCTAACCTATGGCTACCATAGGGTAGAGGTCCTTGCAGCATTTATAAATACAGCGCTTGTAGTTGCGCTATCAATAATACTGCTGTATGAAGCATATATGCGACTTCTAGAACCAAGGGTTATAGAGTGGGATTACATGCTTGCAATAGCACTTGCAGGATTTGCTGTAAACCTCATAATGCTCAAGATCCTCCATAGGCATGAAGGGTTGATGGAGAATAAGGAGGGGAAGGAGGGGAGATATGGTGTAAAGGAAGAAGAGCATGGAATATTGATCAAGAGCGTAAGGTTGCATATAGTAGGTGATATACTAGGCTCTCTATCAGTTATATCTGCAAGTGTTATGATAGCATTAACATCACTAAGTGTGGTAGATGTTATAGCAAGTGTGATCATAGTTGGGCTCATACTCAAGGTTGCAGTGCAGATGTGCAAGAAGTGCATAATCATACTGCTTGAAGGCACCCCTGAAGGTATTGATGTCGTTGCCATCATAGATGAGATCAAGTCTATAAATGGCGTAGTGGATATACATGATGTGCATATATGGAGTATAACGCCATCCATGCCTTCAATGAGTGCACATGTTACCATTAGGAATGATGTTAATGCAAAGGATGTTATGAAGAATATAAACGCTATACTCTCAAGGCATAGCATAAGGCATACTACTATACAGATAGAGGAGGAAGAACTGATAAGACCTAGCAGTCTAGGGCTAGCTGGATTAGGAGAGCAGATGCCGGGGTCGGATAGTCAGGTAGTCCGCCAGCCTCGAGATCTGGATGTTAGTTAGGGCTTGGGCCTGTTTGCTACATAAAATGAAGGCTTCAGGATAGAGAGCTGGTGCCAGCAATGGCTCGTGGGTTCAAATCCCACCCCCGGCGTCTCTTAATTGGTAGAACTATTATACTATTGCTACACATAACTGCATGTTGAAGAGGAGGCTCTCAGCAGAGTACACTATGCTTACAATATTGGAGTATATGTGTATATATGCTAATAATACTCCAGTAAGTAAGTATCGCATAATGAAGATAGAGGGTATAAGTACACAGAGACCAGATAGGGTGAATAGAATTATGGAGTTGTTGGAGAGGAATGGTTACATAACATCAATAAAGACTCCTACAGCTGTCTACTATAAGGTAACTGAGAAAGGTCTGACTATTTATAATAAATGGGCGAAAGATTTCCTAGAATTTGTTAGAGAATTAGGCAAGGGTGATTGATTTAATGAGTGATGAGTGATAATAGATTAACTACTGACATAACCTCTTCTTATCACTCTGTTGATTGCTCTATTAGAAGCAGTGATTCTATAGCCTTGTGTCTTACAAATACTTTGGCTTCAGCCTCTACCCTATCGGCAATCAATAGAGCAAGTCCTATCCTATTGCCTGTAATCCTATTATATACAATCAACTTGTTGTAGAACTCATCTATCTTGCCTCTATCTGCTACACCATCAACCACCATAGCAACTATAGAGCCGTACTCTTTAAGTACGTCTTTGAACTTCCCTTCTTCAACTCTATCTCTATCTATTAATATATCGAACCGCTCATTATCTATCTTTACATCTATAAATCTTGAGAGGTCATCATTCTCAATATATTCATAGAGGTATGAGCTAACCTCACTTACACTCTCTGCTATAGCATGAATTATATCCTCTTTGCTCTTACTCTTTGCTAATACTCTTATACTGACATTCATAGAGCTGGATTCTAACTGCTTCATCCATGCATTCAGAATACTCCTAGCCTTGATTATATATAGGAAGATATATGAGAGGATCAGGAGTAGGAGGATGGATATCGCCGCTACTATGAGATCATGCGTTGCCTCTGAATACAATCTAAGCATATGTAGTATACCAAACACATCCAAGAGGCCAAATACAGCTAATGCTATGGTAACATATACAACCTTTATAATATTCTTATAGATTATATCTACTAGTTGTGCAGCAGCCCTACCATATCTTGTAGCAGTTAGTGGGCCACTAGACTCTTCGTTCATATAGAGAGAATGATTACTTAATATATAAATATTCTATTAACAATGTTAATCCAGTAGTTATAAACAAATAGTGCTATAATTCAGGTATGAACCATTCGCCAAATAGAAAGATAAAGATATCTCCTCTTCCTTTAGTACTGACAATTACTATAGCTACTATAGTAATGTTAACACTGTCTATGACTACTGTTTATGCTGAGGAGGATGATGAAGAAGATGAAGAGGAGGATTATGAATATACAGGTAGTAGCAGTATTGGTAGTACAGGTAATAACAGTAGAGAGATGACGGGTGTTCAGAAGGATAAGGAAGAGAGAGAGGGAGAGGAGGGAGGATTGGGCTCTGGCATATCAGGTACAGTGTTGTTTGCAACTGTAGCAGCAGTAGTAGGTGTTATAGGATATACAGTATGGAAGATATTGGGTATAAAGAGTAAGGTGAAGGTATGATGGTGATGATAATGGATAAACAATTACTCCCCCTCCTCCTTTATTTTATAACACTGAATCCTTTAGCCTCTGAGGAGATGGAGGATACAGCAAAGGCGCTTGGGTGGATGGCTATAGTTATAGGTATTATAGCAAACATTATATTCATCCTATATAATAGGATAAGGAAGTTCTCTGCAGCTTATCTAGGCAGTGATACAACACGATCATTAGCACTTATGTATAAGCCTATGTTGAATATGCATATAACACTGAATGTGATTGGATATATAGCAGGAATGGTTCATGGATTACTCTTCATAAGATATCTAGAACCTATCACGCTGTCTCTTGCAATAATTATGACTGTATTAGTAATAAGTGGTTTACTCTTACGATACACCTCCTCGAGTAATATGAAGATATTTAATAGATTACTGCATGGACAAGCTATACTAACTATAATGCTTGTACTCTTAATAATACTACATGTAGTTAGTGCTGATGACTGATCCACAGATAATATTGTTGTAAATTGACACGATTAAGTCAATAAAAGTTCTCATATATTAATCCTAATGTATATTAATGTCAGTATATTATCACTGATCATGAATATTGAAGTTGAATTCTCAACGAAGAGCAATGATAGAGCCGATATATTGAGCAAGATTGCGCAGCTTGCAAGGGCAGCAGATGAACTAGGGTTAAGCATAAAAGAGATAGAGTTTGAAGAGGTAGAAGAGAAGGAAGAAGAGGAATCAGATTGATACTATCAATAGATAGAAAGTGAACCCGCACATGTTTTATTGGCCCAACATTTATTAATGAATCTCTTCTGCAAGTAAAGGAAGAGTAGAGTAGGTTAGATGGGTATGAGGTTTGATGGCAAGGTTGTGCTTGTTACTGGTAGTGGAACAGGCATAGGGAAGGCTATAGCAAAGAGGTTCGCATCAGAGGGCGCAAGCGTGATAATAATGGGGAGGAGAAGGGAGCCTCTAGAGGCAACTGCTAGGGAGTTAGAGGCTATAATGAAGAGCAAGGACAGTAATGGTAGGGTTAGGGTGTTCGCTGGTGTTGATGTCAGCAGTGTTCAAGAGGTTATTGATATGTTCAATGCAATAGAGAAGGAGTTCAATGGCATAGATATCCTTGTTAATAATGCTGGTGTCTCAGGTCCTGTGAAGATACTAGCATCACAACCATTCAAGGAGTTTAGAGAATGTGTAAGCATACACTTGACCGGAACCTTCTGGATGAGTATCAATGCTTTAAAGTACATGAACGATAATGGTAGAGTGATAACTGTAGCAACATACTTCACAGAGGAGAGAGCATATGAGCAGAGGCCTTACAGGTTCAGGACCCCATACACTAGTGCACAAGGTGCAAAGAATAGACTATCTGAGGCATTTGCATGGGAGGTTGCAGAGAAGAGCAAGGACAATAGCAAGAGCAAGAGCAATAGCAATAGCAAGAGAGTATACTTCATAGTGAGTAACCCTGGTCCAGTACACTCAGATAGGATATACAAGACCGTTTATCCAAAGGCTGCTGCAGAGTTCATAAGGATAGGTGGCTTCCCGGGGTTGAGTGCCATAGATATTGAAAGGGTAGCAAATAGTATCCTCCCGTATGTAGGAGAAGATGACGGAATACTGGATAAGGCTATAAACGAATTGGCTATGAGAATAGCAGAGGAGCGTAGCAGAGAAGGTAATGCACAGATTAATGCCTCAAACATAGCATCTACAATAAGATCCTGCCTAGATAAGATAAGAGAGGTTGCAGAGAAGATACAGAACAATACTAGGAACATGATAGTGGATGGGAACTTCCTTACACAAGAGGAGACTGCAGAGATTATCCTAAGTCTAGCAGATGTAGAGATTAGCAGACTTGTAAATGGCAGGATAATGCCATCAGATAGAGTATTCTACCCAGTGAAGCCACTGATTGCTACGTATCCCTATGATAAGAGTGATGAGAATGACAGCCATGGTCTTATTGATGGGAAGAGAGTGTTACTCTCAATTGCAAGTAGTGATGATATTACCTTAAGGAGAGTTAAAGATCTGATATCGAGACTCTCTAAAGTTAATGCTGTATGCACAGTGCTTACAGAGGATGATGGTATACAGTTGGATGGTGTAAATACTCGAGTACTTAACAGCATGATCGATGAGGAGGAGGTTAGAAGTGCTATAAGGGGTATAAAGCCTGATATAACTATACACTTCACTGGCAGATACGATTATACTAGAGATACAACATCTCTCTCAAGAGATGAGTGGGATGCACTTGTTGATAGGTTCATAAACATACCAGCACTGATCAGCAAGGAGACTCTCAATACAATTGTTCAAGATGGGGATAGAGAACCAAGTAGGTTCAAAGGCAGCAACGGTATAATAATAATCGTTGGTCCAGATGCACCATCTGGCAAGAAGGTATCCAACCTAATCAGGGCTAGAGCAGAGATATTTAGAGGTGCACTAAGACCATTTGCCGTAACTGCAACACAGGAACTGAGCGAGGTTCTGAACTCTAACATACGGATATACCTTATACTCCCTGGAAACATAGATGGTAAAGAACCAGATGATGAAAGATTTGCTGATACATGCCTATATCTTGCATCAGGGAGAGCGGTCAACAGGGTTGAGGTAATATACTATCCAGATGAGGTTAGGGATAGGCTATAATAGGGGTAGGCTGTAACCTAATGATGGTCATCCTCATCAGTTGATGATTCTATCTCATCCTAGATCAGCCTTATTGCATCATAGATCAGCCTTGCTACTACTCCAATGAGTGCTATTGCAACCAATCTTCTTAGAAGCATATCCCTTATCTTGCCTAGGAGCCTAGAGCCTATCTGTGCACCCATGAATGTCCCTCCAACAAGCATAACTGCTAAAGAATACTCTGGATGTCCTAGCATAGCATGAGCAGCAACCCCTGATATAGAGGACAGCAGTATGATAAGGTGTACTGTAGGCACTGTAACATGCATATCCATCCTAAGAACCATCAGCATCATAGGCACTAACACTGCTCCACCACCAACCCCAAAGAGACTTGCTATGAAGCCAGAGAAGAAGCTCACAGCATACGATATCTGTCTTGGATAGTGCTTCTCCTTCACACGGTAATATGGGTTTATGAGCATCTGTGCTGCTACCCCTGCAAGTAGCAATGCAAAGTATAGTTTGAATGATGAGAGGTCTAGAAGTGATGATGAATACGCTCCAAGCACTGCTCCAGGTAATGCAAATACCGCAAGCTTTAATGCGATAGCATAATCTATTCTTCCAACTCTATCTCTCCCTCTATTATAATCATTTGCACTATTCTCACCTCCTCTACTCCTATTACCCTCGTTGCCTTTCTCCTTCTGCATAGCATATGATATGGTTGATGATGCTGATGTTGAGATCACTGTGAACATACTCGTAGCAGCGATCCTGCTAGGTTCTATGCCCATGAATGCTAGTGCTGGCACCATTACAAAACCGCCCCCTAATCCGAGCATGGAGCCAAGTATGCCTGCTAATACACTTACTATAACAACTGCCATTGTACTTATAACATCCATATCATACCAACCAATGAGGATAGCGTACCAAGCATAATATATAAAGAAAGGGGATCTTATAAGAGGAAGAAGGCTGAGGTTGGGTTGAGGATAATCTTAGTAGGGTTCGGAGTCGTAGGACAGAACCTAGTTAAGTTACTACTATCAAGGACAGATGATATATATGCAAGGTATGGAATGAAACCTAGAATAGTTGCTACATTAGATAGTAAAGGGGCAGTTATATGCCCATCTGGCCTAAACCTACATAGGCTGCTTGAGGTTAAGCGTGTATATGGTACTGTAGCAGCCTACAACAGGTATGAAGTTGGGGAGCAAGGGAAGAGATATACGGATGGCAAGCAGGTACTGACAGTTAGTAATAATAGTATTAGAATAGAGGAGGTAGTAAGGAGTGTAGATGCTGAAGTACTTGTAGAGGCTACACCAACGAATCTTAACGATGGTGAACCAGGACTAAGTAATATAATCGCTGCTATAAAGCATGGTAAGAACATCATTACAGTTAACAAAGGTCCATTAGCACTTGCTATGCCTTCACTACTTGAACTTGCAGAGTACAATGGGGTCATCTTTAGGTTCAGTGGTACAGTTGGAGGAGGTACACCCATATTGGAGTTTGCAAAGCACTGCCTTAAAGGTGATAGAATACTCTCATTCAAGGGTATACTCAATGGCACAACAAACTACATACTGAGCATGATGGAGGAGAAGGGATTAACATTCGATGAAGCATTGAACGATGCTAGAAACAGAGGTTATGCAGAGGCAGATCCAAGCCTTGATATAGATGGGTTAGATGCTGCTGCAAAGTTGGTCATCATGGCAAACTGGATAATGGAACTGAAGGTAACCATGAGGGATGTTAGGTTCAAGGGCATAAGGGATATAAACCTAAACGATGTACTTGAGGCCAAGAGGCATGGCAAGGTGATAAAGCTCATAGCATCATGTGATGAGAGTAGGAGGTTATCTGTTGAACCCATGCTTATAGATAAAGGTGAACCTCTATGCGTTAATGGCACTCTCAACGCTGTTACATTCAAGTCGGAGTACTCTGGTGAACTTACGATTATAGGTAAGGGTGCTGGAGGGATGGAGACTGCAAGTGCAATACTACGAGACCTTATAGAGGTTAGGGAGGCTATGAGTATAGGTTGAGTAGGAGTTGAGAGAGTACCATCTATCCAAGAGCGATATCGATGCTGTTATGCGAAGGATAAGGGAGGGATGGCCAAAGCATGTTAGTATGAGCATGAAGAAGCCTAAGACACTAAGGATAATAGAGTTGGATGATGGTAGCATAGATGATAACTCCATATTGGTTAGTGATTATGATAATATTATACTTGTTGTGAAGGATGGTGTAATACTACCCTTCCTGAACATGCAGTTACTTGGATCTCTACCATCTGTTACAGTTGATATGGGTGCAGTCAAGCATATATGCAATGGTGCTAGTGTTATGCGCCCTGGGATAGTAAGCATGGATAAGTTTGAGAGAGGTAGCATAGTTGTTGTTAAGGATGAGAGGTATGGCAAGTATATAGCAGTTGGTATAGCAACTGTTAGTAGTGATGATGCAATGTCTATGAGCAAGGGTGTTATTATAGATAACAAGCATTATATAGGCGATAGGTTCTGGAACGAGTGCAAAAGGAGGGGTATGCTCTAACTCATATAAATAAGGATCCACTACTCTATTCTCTATTCACCTCATCACTTACTTTTAGAATCTATTTATTGGTTGGTTGGTTGGTTGGTTTACGCTTATTACATTGCCACCAATACCATATGCTATTCATCCCATTCTTACTTTATGCCTATACACTCGTTAACCGCATAGACTCTTCCTTACAACCCTGCCTTGTTATTATAAGCATATCAACACCATCGCCACTTGCAGCATCCCTTGCTACTGCTGATCTTATTGCTCTAATTGCAAGGTCTCTAGCCTCCTGCTCACCCATCTCTTGCCTGTATGAAGCCTCTACCACACCTATTGCCATCTCAGCACCAGTACCTACTGCTGCATAATCATCTGGGAGTATTGAGCCAAGTGGATCTAGTGTGTATATAGCTGGTTTATCGGTATAAACATCTATGCCTCCAATTATTATCTGTGTAAGCAATGGGAAGTATCTCCTCTCGAAGAGTAGTACAGATACCAACTTGCCTATAGAGTTTGGAGGGACCTCTCTCCTTATCTCGAATGCCTTGAGCCTTGCTATTGACTCTACCTGCCTCATAAGTATCTGCATATCAGCAACCATACCAGCACATGCTGCACCTACCCTCTCCGTTATCTTGAATACCTTCTTGCCAGATCTACTAACAACATAGGTACCAAATGATACCCTCTTCTCAGCAGCAAGTACTACACCATCAGCAAACGCTATCCCTACAGCCGTTGCCCCTGGCATGAACTGCTCGAATGCCATATCCTTATGCAGTGGCTAGGTAAATTTAGTCTTTTCTACCCTTCTGTAAAATAAAAGTGCAAAGGCTATAATCCCTGCTAGTATGGGAAGGGCAGAAGGGAACTCTGGTACCACTGTAACTATAGCGTTAAGCCTCTCAACCTTACCACTACCATTGCTCAACTCAACCTCAACCCTCCAAACCCCCTCTATACTTGGTGTGAACTCATCCTCTACAGTACCATTACTAAGATTCTTTATAGTATCCCTTGCTATACTACCATCTGGCCTTATCCAGATGAACCTTGCATTACCATCGCTCATACTAGAGTATACAACAGTCTTTACGCTCTCTCCAACATCTATAGTGCCATCATTACCATCTAGGAGTTGTAGCGATGATCTTGATCTCAATTCATCATTGCTCAGTTCAGTCTCTCCCACAATGAGCTTGAATACCTGAACCCTGTTGTTCCCAGTATCCACAACAACCAACTTATCACCATGTACTGCAATGCCAGTTGGGAAGCTGAACTCACCATCTCCTGAGCCTTCTTTACCAAACTTGAATAGGAAGTTCCCATTGCTATCGAATACTTGGATCCTGTTGTTGAATGTATCAGCAATTATTATGTTACCATACCTATCAACTGCAACGCCATTTGGAAACATGAACTCACCATCTCCTGAGCCTTCTTTACCAAACTTGAATAGGAAGTTCCCATTGCTATCGAATACTTGGATCCTGTTGTTCCATACATCAGCAACTATTATCCTATCATTGCTATCTACTGCAATGCCAGTTGGGAAGCTGAACTCACCATCTCCTGAGCCTTCTTTACCAAACTTGAATAGGAAGTTCCCATTGCTATCGAATACTTGGATCCTATGCATATAGGTATCAGCAACTATTATCCTATCATTGCTATCTACTGCAACGCTTATAGGATATGTAAACTGCCCATCATAGGAACTTGGCTTGCCGAACTGAAACTTGTACACGCCATTGCTATCGAATACCTGGATCCTGTAGTTGTGGAGATCTGCAACTACTATATCACCATTGCTGTTCACTGTAACCCCAGATGGATGTGTAAACCCTCCAGGATCGTAACCTGGGATTCCGAACTTGAATAGGAAGTTCCCATTGCTATCGAATACTTGAACCCTGTTGTTCAGATTATCAGTGACTATTATCCTACCATTGCTATCTATCACTGCCCCATATGGTGTATTTAGCATCCCATCAGAATCATTATAACCAGTTATAATATTCTCTAATTTAAGAGTGTAAGGTAACTGCGAAGTGTTGATAGTTGTTGATGCAATCACCAATAATAATGGTAGTATAGATGGATGCATCATATGCAGAAATCTCTTGTGAATTATTTAAACATAGTGATAGGTATAACTAGTATAGGCTAATGCTAGAAGAGCATGATATTTAATGAGGACAAAAGAAGCAAAAGCAAAAGAAGTACTGATCATGCTAGAATAAACAACAAACAAAAATAAATAGGTATTTATCTATGATATCTACTGGAATCTATCCTTTGCTGGGTTCTCATCCAATGTTGGGTACCAGTTTGCATTTGGTATCGCTATTACACCCATGCCTCCCCATGAATCGCCTAGGTCAACATCTCCAGCAACCGCTATCATCGGATCGTTATTCTGTATAGCCTCTTCTATCTTCTCAACGTCTATTACCCTCAGCACTGGTGCAAACTTTGCTGTCACATATGCATAGAGGCCTCCACCTTGCTTGTAACCATATGATACACCATGTGTACCTGAATAGCCTGGGATAACTAATGCCACATCTGTCTTGCTTGTATCATCATAGTTCAACTTAACAACTGTTATTGCTGCCTTTGCATGCTTCTCATCATCTATAACGAATAGTCCTCCAGAGTTTGCACTTATCACATATCTACCATCTGGGGTTATTGGACTCTGTATAGGTGTACCATTTACCTTGAGAACCTTCACAAGTGTTGGGTTCGATGGGCCTCCAACCTTCTCGCCTATATCATATATCAAGAGTCTGCCTTGTAGTAGCCTATCCTGCTCAAGCATAACATATGCTGTTACCCAATACCTATGCCCATTCTTCTCTGGACCAATGTATGATGCTATAGGTATACCTGCACCCAACTTCTTCCCTTCTGCTGCTGGATCATCAAGTTGAGCAGGGTTAATTGGTTTATGCAACTCCTTCTTCTCGTTTATAGATAACACTGCTATATGACCACCTAGGTGATATGGTGCTGCTATCAATCCATCTGGAGTAAGCCAGAAGCCATGTGGACCTGCTAGAGGAACACTAGCCCTTATAGAGAAGGCTGGCTTTATATCCTCTGCCTTTACGTTTGGATCGAACATCTTGCTAGCATCGAATACCTGGAACTCTGATCCAGCATTTATCCCTGTTATAACCCACTTGTTATCTGGTGTAACTGCTATATGTGCTGGGTCCATACCAGTTGTAATATAGTTCTTGAATATCTCATGCTTCTCAGCATCTATAACAGTTAGGTAGTTGTCATGCCAGTTGGTCTGTACAACAAACTTACCATCTGCTGACTCCCAGAGGTTATGGGGGTTATTGAGCCCTTGACCTATCTTTGCCTTCCTCTCCCATGTCTCTGCATCTATAACATTTATGCTACCTGGCCATGGCTTTGCGAACTTGCCAAGCATGGTACCAAGGTACTTATCCTTCATGCTATCGAACTGTGCATCAACCCATACCTCACCAACTCCTGGTGTAGTTGGCTTTGGCTGTATGTTAGCAGGTCTCTCCCATGGACCTGGACCCCATATCCAGGATGCGAACTTCTGTGTTGTTATATCGTTTGCTGGATCGCTATCCCCTGTTATTGCATTGTATGGTACGCCAACTGAGATGACACCAACCATGTATGGATGGATTGCACATACATACACATATACACCAGCATCAGGCTTCCATACCTGTGATCTATCCCCTGGGTTGAGTATTGCTAGTGTCTTTGCTGTGAACTCCTTATCCATATTCAACTGAAGATCAGTTATCCTCGTTACTACTGTTATAGTATGTACAGATGCTGCCTCACTAGCATCCCATTGTACAGCTGTTCCAGGCTCTATCTGGAGTGCTGATGGTACGAACCATGGAACAAACTCACTAACAACTATTGTTCTAGGCATCTCTACTTGAGGTTGAGGTAGTTCACCAGTAACCGCTCTAGCCTGATAGTACACTGTTACTGTTACATTGAACTGCTCTCCCTTTGCATTATGTAGTGCTACAGCGACAGCATTATTGAATACCCAACTTCCTTCACTGCCAACATCAAAGTATACCTCAAGATCACCTTCGAACCCTTCAAGTGATCCTTGTCCTTTGTATGGTACTGCTCCAGGGAATGTACCCTTTGGATGTACTATAGCAACATCAATGGACTTGTCTGCCTTGAATGTTAATCTGCCAGAGTATAGAACGTTTTCCTGTGGTGGTAGCACAACTGCTATATGATGCTGCTCATGCCCAACACCAAAGGTCTCAAAGTCTGATGTCAACTGCTTTGTCTCTATAGATCGCTTAATCCTTGCAGCATCAACATTCTGGAGGCTTATTGGTGCTATTAGGAAACCAAAGAGTGCTACTGCTGCTACTATTGCGCCTAGCACTGCTTTATTCATCGCATAAGTCTATGTATGGATAGTATATAAGATTTTTGTACCACAATACTTAAATATACTTACAATAAAATGGATCCTAACCTGTTTCTAATCAAATATATGCTAAATAATGTATTAAATTACCTTAATATGATCATTATAATCTACATTATAAATAGAATGTATCTATTGAACTATTTTATCGTATCTCTTCATAGCATATGCTATCTCATCTACCATATCACTAGGCATTATATGCAGACCAAGCCTATTGTATGCGTTTATGCCAGCAGAACCATTTATATATGCAGCAGATGCAGCAGCATGGAATGGTTCTATGCCTTTGGCAAGTAAACCTGCCAAGAGCCCTGAGAGTAGATCTCCTGTACCACCTACAGTCATTGCAGATGTATGGGTTCTATTCACAGCAATCCTAGAGCCATCAGAGATCACATCTACCCATCCCTTCAAGAGCACTGTTATCTTATGCTTCTCTGCCTCACTCTTAACATTCATAATCCTTGAATGCTCATCTGCTCCAGCATCAGAGCCAAATAGCCTCTTGAACTCCCCTGCATGAGGTGTGACTATAACCCTTCTACCCTTAACTACTGGGAGTATATCGGGTAGTAGTGCACTTGCATCAAGCACTATACCACTACCGCTATTCGACTCTGTAAGGTACATCACAAGGTCCTTTAACGCCTCTACCTTTGCTATACTCAAGCCCATCCCTATAGCAGCACTATCAACCCTCTTCGGTAACATGCCCTTAAGCCTGTTAACACTCCCCTTAGTTAGCCTAGCATCTGGGAGCGGTAGCACTATAAGGCTTGGATTGTACGCTCTTAACGCTAGAGAGATGCTCTCTGGCACAGCGACATATACAAGATCAGCACCGCTCCTGTATGCTGCAAGCGCTGCTAGCAGTGGTGCGCCATGGTATACCTTGCTACCTCCAACTATTAGAACGATACCATTATCCCCCTTCTTGGATCTACTAAGCCTAGGTGGTATCACTTGCTTTACATACTGCTCATCAACCTCTATAGCATTAATGTTAGTACTCATGGATTATCTTCCTTCCAAAGGCCAAATAAGTTGTATGCCCTACCATCCTGAATACAGGTCTTGTCATCCCTTCCCTAGCCTCTATATGCCTTATCATCAACTCTGTGAACTCTAGATCTACAAATCTACCCTTCATCACAGTTGATAACCTCTCTAACTGGTTCATAGTTGGACATATAGCACAGAGGGGAGCGCTACCCTTCAGTGCCTCATATACATTATCGATAACCTTCCATGGGTCTCCAACATCTATCACTGCAGCATCCATACCACTAACCTCTAACCTCTCTGCACTTGCATCCTTGTTTATTATGGTGACATAAGGCTCAAGCCCTAACCTGCTTAGGTTCCTCCTTGCTATGGGGATGAACTCCTCCCTCATCTCATAAGAGTATACATGCCCTTCAGGCTTGACTATACCTGCTAGAAATGTTGTTAATGCTCCACTCCCCATGCCTACCTCTAGCACCCTTATGCCAGAATGTATGCCCAGCCTTGAGGCTATATAGCCCATATCCTTTGGATACACTATCTGGGTTCTCCTCTCACTCTTCATTACAACATCATAGGTTAGAGGTTTTAACAGGTACACCCTCTTACCTAAACTACTCTCTATGTATGATCCATACTCTTTACCTATAGCACTATCCAGATCTATTATACCTAGATGGGTATGCATCTTCTTACCCTTCTCTACCTTGATCAGCCATGACCTCTTACCATGGAAGAGCAATATGTAAGTACCTTCGCCTATGGTATCAACCATATTTCTTGCTAGAGAAAGGAAGAGTATATTAAATATTTAGTGTCAATACACTCTAGGGAATGGCTACTAACTGGATAGATAGTATTGGTAGTGTATGGGAAATAATTATATCACATCATCGTCCTTTACCATCTTTGCAACCTTGCCCCTCAACTTCACATCGAGCCTAAAGTCTTCTGGCGATAGAGAATCCCTTGTACGCCTTCTTATCACTAGACCACATTTGCCCTCTGTAAGCAACTTGCTCCTAACACAGCTAGCATATGCACATGATGGTCCTAAACACTCCTGCTCCAACCAATCACACCATAGAGTGTTGCCCTTGAACCTTAGTACGTTCTTACCACACTTGAACCATGTACACTTTGGCCAACACATGCCATCCTTATCTGGACCTTCAACCTTCATGCCTCTATACTTACTAGAGTATACTCATAAAAATAATTTTCTTTTCTACCATATATGGATATAATGGTAATGAGTGGATGGATAGATATAATGGTAATGACTACTACATCCTCTCCAGTGCATCTATGCCTAAGAGTGACATGCAGTTGCTCATCGTATATGTGAATGCCTTGACCAATGATAACCTTGCCTTGACAAGGTTAATATCCTGTTCATGGAGTACAGGAACCTTCTCATAGAACTCGTTGAATATCATTGCAAGAGAGTAGCAGTACCTTGCTAGAGTCTTGGGGTTGAGGCTCTTCACAGCATCCTCAACTATGAGATCGAACCTTGCTATAGCCTTGACCAGTGCCATCTCTTCTTTGCCTAGCAGATGGGTAGATGAGGTATCTATATCCATATCTATATCGGTCCTTCCTCTTACTCCTCTTGCTACCATGCTTGAGGCCTTATCAAGTATTCGTGATGCCCTAGCATATGCATACTGTATATATTGCCCGCTCTCCCCTTGCAGGTTTAGAGCATCCTCAATATCGAATGTTATTATCTTATCCAGATCCTGTTTGAGCATGCTGTACCTCATGGCTGCCACTGCTATACTCTCTGCAGTTCTATGTAACAATTGCTCATCGGCCTCAGGGTTCCTTGCCTTAACCTCCTCATACGCTTTGTTATGAAGTCTATCTAGCATATCATCTGCGTTTATGTATACCCCTTCCCTACCCTTCATATGGGCAAACCTCCTATCCCCTATCTCTATATTGAAGAGCCTTGCTGTACTGCTACTCAATGCTACTACCTCATATGCTAGATGCCTATACCTACCATCATCACTGCCCAACATTGTGAGTATCTTCGTTATGATCCTCTGCAACCTACTCTGCCTTACATCTATAACTGTTATAGCGACATCTGCAGCATTGATATGCAATGTAGAACCATCATGGTTGAGTGATGTTGCCCATAGTACTGTACCATCTGGCTGCTCAGTATACCTTACATACTTGAATGGATAGTCTAGGATTCCTAACTTCCACATAGCATATGGTATATCCTTTGCTATGTAAGTTGCAGTACCATCACTCCTAACGAGTACCTTCTCCTCACCCTCTATACCTGCCTTTACCACAAGGCATCCATAGTATTTGGATGAAGGGTCATCATCCATCCTTACTATATCACTGGCCTTCAAGAGGCTCAATGCTCTATCCCATAACCTTGATGCTATTATCTGAGACTCAAAGTTCAAGCAGTCATATCTTGCATTTAGCCTCCAGCATGTCTTCAACTGCTCATTAAGTACCCTAGATGTGATCTCTCTAGCAAACCTTGCTATATCTGAGTTGTAATCCTCCATAGCCTTGAGAACCTCCCTCCTCCTCTCCAACAGTGATCTATCATGCTCATACATCTCATTCACCTTGACATACACATCATCTCCACAGTAATGATCGAACTTCTTACTACTATCAAGGGGGAAGTTTAGGAACTTGAACCCAACGACTATATCTGCAACTTGTAGACCAGAGTCATCTACGTAGTTAAGTACCACAACATTATGGTTTGTGAACCTCAAGATCCTGTATAGGGTATCGCCAAGTACCAGGTTGCGTACATGCCCTATATGCAATGCCTTGTTAGGATTAACACTTGTATGCTCTATGAGTACCCTCTTCCCCTTACCAATATCTCTGGAGCCGTATGCCTTACCCTTGCTCTTAACCTCCTCCAATGTTATCCTTGCAAGTTCATGCATATCAAGCCTGAAGTTTATGTACCCTGCACTGTGGGGCTCAACCCCCTTTATCATTCTATACTTCGCAATTATTTTTATGCATGCCCTACACACCTCCTCTGCTATAGCGCTTGGACTCTTCCTTAGCACCTTGCTCAACTGGAATGCTAGATTGGAGTATAGATCACCATACTGCTCCTCCTTCGGTTCTGCAACATCATAAGCTATATCCTTCAGACCGTAATGATGGCCTATAACCTCATCCAATAGAGCTCTAGCCTCATCTATTGCCCTTCTAATTGTCATGGCTTATAACCTCATCCTATCACTCTCTTATTACATGCTACTTATTTACTATACCAATATGAGCATCATCTACTACATCTAACATGTTATCTATGATATACTGGAGTGCCTCAACCAGACCATTCCCATCCCTACCCTTTACACTTGCTCTAGCCATGCTCTTAACATGATCATCAGCATTCCCTATAGCAATACTATACCCACATGAGTGGAATAGTGGTATATCAGTTGCGCTATCCCCTATAGCAATACATTGCTCAGGCCTGATCCCTAGACTATCCAGTGCTACCCTTAGCCCTACAGCCTTGTTTATACTCTCATGGTTTATATGGTAAGCGTACATGCTATCTGTTATGATAACTGGTAAACCTTCCTTCCTTATAATGCTCATAGCCTCATCTATACTGAATGTACGTTCAAGCACAACCTCTGTCATCCTTGGGAATACCGGCTTCAATCTGACATCTGCTAACTTGCCCTTCAAGAGCTCATATGCTCTCTCACTGTAACCTTTATCAGCAAGGAGTAGATGCTCTGTTGGGGATGTTGTTATAACACCGCCATTCTCCCCTATAGCTACCCGTGTTGTGCCAAGGAACATGGCCAGTATGTAAGCCTCTACAGATGATCTACCAGTCACAAAGAGTACTCTATAGCCTGAACGCTCCAATGCCCTAAGCAGTGAGAGCGATTGCAGGTGTACCTTGCTACCATTCTCCGTTAGTGTACCATCTATATCTATTGCAAACGCTTTAACCTCCATCCCAACCTCTAACTCTAGATAAAGAATAAATAGTTATTCTGGGAGAGTAGATGGTATAGTATAGTATAGTAATTACTATACCTTATCTATCTAATAGCCTACCTATTTACTACTACTCTCACTCTTACTCTTATACTTGCTCAGTATACTGATTACATCACTATCAGATACTGGGCTAAAGTCATCGTAGAACTCCCCAACCGCACCAAAGTCAATTGGAAGTAGCAATACAGCTATATTATCTACTTGAGCCTTCATAACATCATACATATCTCTAGGCATCACTGGGACTGCAAGTGTTATGGATGCTGATTTACGGTCTCTACACCATGCTATGCTAACTAGCACTGTTGCACCAGTCGCTATACCATCATCGACCAACACTATATGCCTACCTTCTATATCGTATTGTGTGCTACCTCTATATGTCATGAGCATCCTTGCACTCTCTCTCATCCTCTCCTCCTTTACACTCTTTATATAGCCTTGCTCAACATTGAGCATCCTTGATATATGCTCGTTTATGTAGCACTTACCATCATGCATAACTGCCCCTAGGGCAAGTTCAGGATTGAATGGTGAACCTATCTTCCTAGGCACTATCACATCCAGCATTGCATCTATACACTCTGCTATCGCATCGCCTACTATAACGCCTCCCCTTGCTATTGCAAGTACAACCGCATCCTTGCCCTTCAGATACGCCAATTCACTACATAGAAGTGATCCCGCATGTACTCTATCCTTGAACCTCACAATATAATTGCTATATACATGATCAAATCCTTTTCCTTTTAACCCATAAAATATATACAAATAAAATATAGTTGTCCAAGCACCTACTACTATTATTATTAATCATGTTGCTAATACTTCACAAGGCTTAATAGGAACCTATCTGGATCATAGAACTCGTTCTTGCTGCTAGCCTTCAATGCTCTTAGTGTATCTACAAGCCTTGCATAACCTACACGCTCTGCTACTTTGAATATACCCTCTCTTATACCCATGCCAAGCATGAGCGCTCTCTCAACATCATCCTTGCTTGCAACATCATTACTTATCAGCCAAGATGCGTTGTTGATTGCAACGGCAAGTAGCCTTACAGGGTCGTAACGCTCAGCCTCATGTATACTCAACTCTATCCTTGCGTATTCTCCCTGCTTATACTCATAGAATCCCCTACCAGACTTCTGCCCATAGTATCCTTTACTGTAAAGATCTTCTATTATTGGGCATGGATTGACAACCCTCCTATCCCTAGCATGCAGCTCCTTCGTTGCTTTATGGACAACATCTATACCTGTGTAATCAGCCAACTCGAATACTCCCATAGGGAAGCCTAGTCTGAACTTGAATGCTGCATCTATCTCCCTCATCTCTGCCTTACCATCATGAAGGTCCCATGCAGCCTCATGTACCAATGGGATGAATATCCTGTTCACTATGAACCCAGCGACATCCTTCCTGCAGAGTATTGGTTCCTTCTTTAGGCTCTTAACATAATCTATTGCCAGATCGATTGTACTCCTTGATGTCTTTGCTCCTGGTATCACCTCAACCAACTGCATCAACTGAGGAGGGTTGAAGAAGTGTATCCCTATGAACTTATCCTCTCTCTTAGTTACGCTAGCCATCTCTGTTATGGGTAGGGTGCTTGTGTTTGATGCTAGTACTGCACCTTCTGGGGCTATAGCATCTATCTTCGCAAATGTCTCCTTCTTGAGCCTCATATCCTCTGGTATAGCCTCAATGATAAGATCGCTCTGCCTCACCGCTTCCTCTAGGTCCACTGTTACACTTAGCCTATCAAGGATACTAGTCATATCGCTACTCGATATCCTACCCTTCTCCACAAGCTTGTTGAGGCTCCACCTTACCCTCTCCATTGCTCTATCAAGGAATTGTTGATCCACATCACGCATAATCACCTTGTAGCCAGCCATGGCTGAGATCTGTGCTATACCATGACCCATTGTCCCAGAGCCTAGAACAGTTACCCTCTCTATCCTAGCCATATATGAACTGGGGCATGGTTTAATATATAATAATATGGAGGAGGTTAGGCTATACTCTTTCTTACCTTCTCATCTACCTTGGCATCTATCTCTTCTATCAGTTCTAGTATCTCTCTCTTGTTTGCATTGAGATAGTTCTTTCCTTCATCCTTCAACCTTATATGGTAGAGCCTAAGATCCCTGTGGAGATCTGGCATATGCTCTATCAGTATTGAGCCGAAGAACCTTGGCTCGAGCAACTTGTTTATATGCTCTAATACAGCATCTACATCTGCCTTCTCTACACTACTCCTCGTCCTATCTATATGCTCGCTCAACTCCTTGAAGATTCTAACCCTCTCTAGAGCCTCTCTACTCCCACTTGTGCTATGGGTAGATGCTGCTACTCCTCTCTCTATATCCTTCTCAAGACCCATCCTACTTGCAATATCGTGCGAGAGCTCGTACTGCTCCTCCTTACCCATGGTCAAGCCCAACTGTATACCTGACTTCTTTACTATAAGCCCCTTGAGGATCAACGAGTTCAATGCCTCCTCTATCTCCTGTCTATTCATACCTGTAACCCAGATCATCTTACCAACATTGCTGTGACCCATCCTTATAGCCTCTAACACAACAACCTCTATTATCCTCTTGAAGACTATATCATGCTTTATGTTATCTAGATCTCTATCCTTAACGGCCTTCTTTGCATATGAGATATCTATCTCTATTGCCCTCTTTAGAGCATCTATAGCCTCCTCAACCTTCCCTGCTAGAGATAGGTAACAGGCTTTGTTGTACCATGCCATACCATCGTTTGGATCTATATCTATAACCTTGTTAACACACTCTATAGCCTTATCATAGTTCTTCATCCTGTAGAATGCTAAGGCCTTGAGGTTCCATGCCTCTGTATTGCTAGGCTCTATAGCCAATGCCTTATCATATGAGATTATTGCTTGAGAGTAGTTGTTGAGGTGGAAGAAGCAGTAGCCCCTCTTTATCCATGCATCTATAAAGTTTGGGTCAAGCCTTAGAGCAAGGTCAAAGTACTGTATAGCCTCTTCTAGGTTCTCATCGGCCATCTTATTCAAGCCCTTCTTGAATAGATCCTGTATGGCAGCGTTAGAGGCCTCTCTACTCTTTCTGCCTTCGCTACTCTCTTTATAATTATCATCACTACCTTCCCTTGTATTATCACGTTTTCTGGCAGCCTCCTTACTTGAAGGGCCCCAGAAGAATCTACCCATGTTCTATTTAATAGGTTATAAACATAAATAGGTTTTGGTCTCTAGCATGCAATGTATAATACTAGTGTGTAAATAACAATTAAATAGTTTAATATAGTATATGAAGATGCTTAATAATCAGAATGAGGAGTAAGGTTGATTGGTGAGCAAGAATGGAAGGTAAGGAGGCTGAGAAGGAAGAGTACCCAGTAAAGAGTTACGAGGGGTTTGAACAGAAGGTTCTGGACGGTCATACAATATACAAGAGCAGCAAGCGCTGGATTGCACTAGTGGTTGTTGAGACCAACAATGGAAGAAGGGAGTTGAGGCTCTACTCATGGGAGATGAGGAAGGGTGAGTGGAAGGTTGCCCTTGCAAGCCAGAATGTTGGGTTCTGGGACTGGGATACGATAACTGGGAAGGTGAAGGAGTTCAAAGAGAAGTACTCGATAACCTGATACGATGGCATAGTTAATTTACATATTTCAGATCAAAGTATATTTTGATGCTAATATCATACACCAACTATAGCATTCTTTATCTTGTGCATGATACCAGCCTACCCCCCTGCCCAAGCCTATCATACACCAACTATAGCATTCTTTATCTCCTCTGCTCTGCCCCTTATTATGTAGTACATCTCAAGCAACTCCTCCTGGCTCATAGCCCTTCTATTCATAACTGTGAAGTAGTTGTAGAACCCGCCTATTATCTCCCCAACCGCTATACCTAATGCAAAATCCACATCATTATCTACCAGTGGCCTGAACGATCTTGCAACATTAACAAACTCTGCACTTTGCATTATTGTATCGTCTATCAACTGCTCAAGCACATCCCTGAGTTGCTTATTCAAGCCCATGCAATAGTAACTTACTCCAATAGATAAATAACTTTTGATGCAATTAGGTAATTATTTATTCTTGCAAAGGGATACTAGAGTATGCATCTATGGCATGATATAGAGCCTGGGGAGCATCTACCGGAGATAGTCAATGTTATAGTTGAGATACCCAAGGGCTCACAGAACAAGTATGAGTATGATAAGGATAGGAACATACTCAAACTTGACAGGGTGCTCTTCTCCCCACTCCACTACCCTGGAGACTATGGGCTCATACCTAGAACGCTTGCAGAGGATGGAGATCCTTTAGATGCTCTAGTGCTAGTAAGCAACCCAACATACCCAGGAGTGCTCATACAGGCTAGACCCATAGGACTGCTGAGGATGATCGACTCTGGAATGAAGGATGATAAGATACTATGTGTAGCTAGGGATGATCCCAGGTATGCAGGGTACAGGGACATGAGTGATATGGAGGAGCATGTATTGAAGGAGATAGCGCACTTCTTCCAGGTCTATAAACAACTCGAGGGCAAAAGGGTTGAGGTTATAGGATGGAAGGATGTTAATGAGGCAAAGCAGGTGATCCTTCAGGCTATAGATAACTACAGGAGGAGGTTTATTGAGAAAGGGTGTTAAGATTAGAGCCATTACAATCAAAAAATTTAGATTTAACTATGCATGATTCACCAATATGAGTAAAAGTATGATAGATGAGGCATCGCCATACGATATATTCTGGGAACTTGCTGGGGAGTTAAGGAGGAGCATACTCTTCAAGTTGAGTGAGAAGAACATGAAGCTCTCAACACTTGCAAAAGAGTTGGATGCTACAGTGCAGGAGGTGCATAGGAATGTAAACAGGTTAATAGATGCTGGGCTTGTGAAGAAGGACTCAGATGGCATGCTCTCACTAACAACATATGGCAGAAGTGTGATAACGCAGATCCCATCATTCGAGTTCCTAGCAAAGAACAAGCGCTACTTTGAGGAGCATACATTTGGAGACCTCCCAATGAAGTTCATACAGCGTATAGGTGCGCTCAACAACACAGAACTTGTTAATGGAGTAGTTGCTGTGCTTGAGCGCTGGAAGATGATGTATGCTGATGCTCAAGAGTATATAATGGAGCTTATGGCCCAAGTACCTCTAGACCTCATAGAACCTCTTGTAGAGAGGGTCAAGCAGGGTATCAAGTTCTCATATATATTTGGTTACAATACTATAGTGCCCAAGGGTAGGAGGGAGATACTCAACAAGTTAAACTGGCAGGAGTACATAAGGAAGGGTATAGTTGAGAGGAGGATGTGCGATAGGGTTGAGGTCATGGTTATAGCAACTGATAAGCATGCAGCAGTACTCTTCCCTGATCAGCATGGGAATACAGATCTTAACTACATGCTCTTTGGTAGTGATCCACTAGTCCGTGAGTGGTGCATAGACTTCTTCAGGTACAAGTGGTACTCATCAGGTTCATTCGATGAGAGCAAGTTGAAGGAGGTCTGATCTTTGTTGTTTTGTTTAGATACAAAATTAATGAATAATAAGCTGCCATCTTGACGATTATTTTAGATAATAGAGTTCTATTATTTTATGATGAATCATGTTTATATTCAAATTATTATAGTATAGTCTTGGTGATCCGGATGGTAGAGGTGTATGCAATAGTTGCCTTCATGATAGGGATGTTCGGTACATATACAGTACTCGATATAATGAGCAAGAGAAAGGCCCATAAAGTAGCAATGGTAAGAAGCAAGTGATGAGTTATCTACTAGTACTGAATTAACTTTATTTTCATTAACTGTGACTACCTCTTCCTTTCTTTTTTATTCGTTTCCATTATATCTACAACTAAATAATGAGGGATCAGTTCATGAGCCACGTTATAGGGATATCTTGATAATGCCCATCTGGGAGTATCCTCCTTATTGATATAGGTAAGGCTTTACTGTTCAGTTCATACTCTGCTATAGAGATGGGGTCTACTGCATCCTTTGGTACCTTGATTAGTGGCGGTGCCCCTAGAGATAGTTGTAATGCCCTAGCACCAACTATCCTAGCCTTCTCAAACCTTGTTAGTCTAGCAGGACCTATCACAACCTTTCTATCTTCAGATCTAACCTCTACAAGGTTTAGGCCTATCTCATTACTATTCTTCAATAACTGCTCCTGTTGCACTTGTACCCGTTGATCTGCTTTAGAGGTTCTCTCTACCTCAATAGCAACAAGTGTAGAACTACTCTCCTCATGAACGTCCTTCTCTGCACTCTCTACATCAATAGCAACATTAACATTGCTATCTGCCTTCTCTACCTTCTCAGCATCAATACTTCCCTCTTTATCTTTCCTCTTTGATGTCTTACTCTTCTTGGTCTTAGATCTACCCTCTTCCAAACAGATGCAGAATCCTTAACAATACAAATAAACGTTACTACTGTATGTACTCGCTTAATGTCAGTATCTAGAATAAGACTTGTCCTTGAACTGAAGGGCAAAGGTAGGTGTGAATGCGAGTTTGCTAGACATCTAGCACCACTAACAGTAGGCTCGATACTTAGAGCATTGCCTATTGAAGGTAGAGCTCATAGATATGATGGGTCATTCATCTACATGGAGACAGGGCTAGCAATTGGTAGGGAGAAGCAGAGGGATCAGTTCAAGAGAGGGGATATAGGGTTCATGGTTGCAAATGGTGCAGTATGTATATTCCTCAAAGATGTTAAAGGTATGATGTTCAACCCTTTGGGAAAGGTTACAAGTAATATTGAAGTACTTGATAGTGTTAGTGCTGGGGATGTACTCTTCCTTGCTATTGATTAGATCTGATTAGCAACTGCTGTTAGTTGATTGTTATTAATACAACACATCCTTCTTCATAATTACAGCATTAATAACCTATTTTGCTCTGTTATCTACTAGTTGATAGACGTAATGTCCACTATATCCACCAAACCTCCTTACCATGCCTTGAGTCTCGAGCCTCTTCAGCATGGCATTTGCAACCGATACCTTCACCCCTATACTCCTTGATACAGCATGAGCAGTTATTGCCTTCATGGAGGATAGAGTATTGAGCAACTGCTTCTCATCCACCAGAACAGCGCCTCTCTGCCTCTCCTCCCCCTTCTCTTTCTTGCCCTTCTCCTTTCTTGCCTCCTGCTGCTCCTGCTCCTTCAACTGCCTCTTCGCCTCTGCTCCTACTGGTTTCTTTCCTGCACCGCCCATACCAATACTAAGGGATAGTAACTTATTAACCTATCATGCTACCTTATTTGTATGGTATGGACTACTCTACAATAGTTGATGTATTTGATAGGATGGAGGCTACAAGTAAGAGGACTGAACTCACAGACCTGATAGTAGGGTTGCTGAAGAGCACGCCTAGAGAACTTATAGATAAGGTTGTATACCTTATGCTTGGAAGGCTAAGACCAGAGTACGAGGGTATAGAACTTGGAGTAGCAGATAGGATGGCTCTAAGAGCATTAGCGATATCCTCCGGCCTTGATATGAAGAAGGTTGAGGAGTTGTATGTAAAGACAGGGGATATAGGGGAGGCTGCTGAAGAAGCATTGAGTAAGAGACTTCAAGTAGTGCTCTTCAAGGATAAACTAACGGTAGAGCGAGTATACTCTACGCTAGAGAAGATAGCCATGCTCAAGGGCGAGGGCTCTCAAGATACAAAGATAAGGTACGTCTGTAACCTACTCAATGATGCAGAGCCTAGAGAAGGTAAGTACATACTCAAGATGATAACTGGGAAGTTGAGGCTTGGCGTTGCAGATTACACTATACTGGATGCATTAGCAGTAGCATTCACAGAAGGCAAGGAGAATAGGGATGTACTTGAGAGAGCCTATAACCTTACAAGTGATCTTGGGCTAGTAGCAAGGACCATTGCATTGGATGGGCTTGATGCGGTAAAGGTTATCAGGGTTGAACTCTTCAGACCTATAAGACCTATGCTGGCTGAGAGGGTATCCAGTGCAGAAGAAGCACTAGAGAGGATGGGAGGGAGATGTGCTGCAGAGTACAAGTTGGATGGTGAGAGGCTACAGATACACAAGCGTGGTGAGAAGGTTAGGATATTCTCTCGAAGGCTTGAGGATATAACAAACCACTACCCTGATGCTATAAATGCTATAATAGCAAGTATCAAGGTCGATGTAATAGTTGAAGGGGAAGCAGTAGCTATAAACCAGGATACACAGGAGTATCTACCATTCCAAGAGTTGATGCATAGGCGTAGGAAGTATGGGATAGAGGAGGCTATGAGAGAGTATCCTATAGCACTTAACCTATTCGATATACTCTACATAGATGGTAAAGAGTGTATAGATCTACCATATTTAGAGAGGAGGAGGGTACTTGAAGGTCTTGTTAATGGTAGCATGGGCATGGTAAGTATAGTACCTATGCTGATAGTAAGCGATGCTAAGAACATGGAGGATTACATGTTCAAGGCGATAAATGAAGGATGTGAAGGGTTGATGATCAAGGATCTTAACAGCCCGTATAGGGCTGGGGCAAGGGGATATGCATGGATCAAGTTGAAGAGAGAGTATAGGAGTGAGCTCGCTGATACCATAGACCTTGTAGTAGTCGGTGCCTTCCATGGTAGGGGTAGAAGGGCTGGTAGATATGGTGCATTACTTCTAGCATCATATAATAGAGAGGATGATACATTCTACACAGTATGCAAGGTTGGTACAGGGTTCACAGATGAGGATCTTGAGAGGTTCTATAGTATGCTAAGCCCATACATAATAAAGCATAAACATGCTAGAGTAAACTCTAAGCTTGATGCTGATGTATGGTTCGAGCCTAGGATAGTCATAGAGGTTATAGCATCGGAGATAACACTAAGCCCATTACATACCTGTGCTATGAATGCTATAAGGGAGGGTAATGGCCTAGCACTAAGGTTCCCAAAGTTCACTGGGAGGGTAAGGGATGATAAGAGTGCTGAGGATGCTACCCATGTTGATGAGATAATCTCTATGTATAGGAGGCAGTTGAAGGTTACAAGACAGGTTCAAACTGGTGAAGAGGATACAGGTGAGGTGGAGTGAAGTGATACATGTTAACCTAAACACAGAATAAACTAAACAGATATTATACTGCCATTGTGTTATACTAGTTAGGGCTGCTCCTCTATTATCACTGCCAGCCTCTGAATGCTAGGGAACCTCTTCCTTACACTCTTCTTTATGCTGCCAGCAAGCCTCTTGAACTCTGCTACTGTCATACTCCCATCCAGAACAACGCTTATATCAGCATGTAGGAATGGTCCCATTGGGCGTAACGATATACCGCTTACCTTAACACCATGACTCTTCTCTATTAAAGCTTTAACCTGATCAACCATCTGGGGGTTCTTTATAACATCCAGTAGCACAAGGGATGAGTCTTTGAGTATGTAGTATGATATAGAGAAGATGAACGCTGCTATTATGATAGCGCCTATGGGATCTGCCTGAGGGAAGCCAAGGTAAACTGCTACAAGTATGCTGAAGAACCCTATTATTGAGGCCATACTATCCTTTATAGCATTCCTTGCACTAGCCTTCAACGAGAGAAGGTTGTACTTACCTGCTATCCTGTTCATCTGTACTGCTCTATAGCCAGAGATACCAGCAGCAAAGGCAAGGGTTACCAGTGCTATCTCTGGATGAATAATATCTATAGGATCGATCAACGCTTCTATAGCCCTAAATATTATAACTATACCCATACCAACCATGCCTATTGCAGCAATGAATGCAGCAAAACTCTCTATCTTGTAGTAGTAACCGAACCCAGATTGAGTTATGTTGCTATTTACACCGTTGCTGTTGCTACTGCTATTCTTATTATTATGCCTAGTAGCAAAGAATAGACCAAGTAGCACTATGAGTGTTATTGCAGAGTCGCCAAACGAGTCTATACCATCTGCTATGAGCACTACGCTATTACTGACTAACCCTATGGCTACCTCAGCGATACCAATAGCGAATAGTGTTATGAATGTTATCTTAGATACCCTCCTTCCAGCATCAAAGCCTAAAGTATGGTCATCACTATCGCTACTATCGCTATCCATAACTTCTAGTACAAGATTAGATTACCTCTCATACTATATAAGATTTGTCCTCTCCTAATTACACATCTATAAAGCATATAGTATACCAACCATTATATATCACTGCTGAGGAGTATGCATATGCCTATATTTGCAAAGGTTAGCGAGAAGGAGATAACAAGAGCTATAGCAGAGATGTTCCATGAGACATTCATGGAGTATGCTGATAGCGATGTTATAATAATAGGTGCTGGTCCTGCAGGACTCATGGCTGGAAGAGATCTTGCAAGGATGGGCTTCAAAGCACTCATAGTTGAGCAGAACAACTACCTTGGGGGAGGGTTCTGGATAGGAGGCTTCATGATGAATCCCATAACTGTTAGAGCGCCAGCACACAAGGTTCTAGATGAGTTGGGCGTGAAGTACAAGCAGGTTAGTGATGGCCTATACGCTACCCCTGGCCCAAATGCATGCTCCAAGTTGATAGCATCTGCATGTGATGCTGGAGTTAAGTTCCTGAACCTCACAAAGTTCGATGATCTAGTGCTTAGGATGAACAGGGTTTCTGGTGTTGTAGTCAACTGGATGCCAGTATCTGCACTACCAAGGAATATAACATGTGTTGATCCCGTTGCACTAGAGGCAAAGGTTGTTATAGATGCATCTGGCCATGATGCCGTAGCAGTTAAGAGGCTTATGGATAGAGGGTTAGTGAAGTTCTCTGGTATGAACCCAATGTGGGTTGAACAGTCTGAAGACCTTGTTGTTGAGCATACATCAGAAGTATACCCAGGCCTAATAGTTGCTGGCATGAGTGTTACTGAGACATTTGGACTCCCAAGGATGGGCCCAACATTTGGAGGTATGCTACTATCTGGGAGGAGAGCAGCAGAGATAGCAGCTATGAAGTTGAAGGAGGAGATAGAGGTAAGCGTAGAGCCTTGATCCTACATTATATCTTCCATGTATGTAGTAACCACTTATAAGGTCGATAGATCAACTCATAGACTAATTTTTATGCTCTCTAACTATGGTTACCTTCTTGCTATTGGCTAGTAGACTAGAGAACCTTGATAATAAACCACATCGCCTATCATACGCTTTCATACATTGGAGTTCATGATTATTATGCATATGATGTTCGTTGAGTACAGTTATAGCGACTCTACCATATCCAATTATACGCTTCCTACATACTATACCCTTGATCAGTTCTATTATAAGCTTAAGGAGTGCTGCTCTACCACCATAAGCCTTGATACTATCAGGCTCTATCTGTATAAACCAGAACATACCATCTGGGTTGCTGGAGTATTCATATAGAATAGATCTTTTGACCTTGTAACCATCTATAGTGTAGAGCCCCATGGGTACAATACTGTAGCCTAGATGAGCATATAGATTATGTACAAAGAGGGCAAACCTTGTACAGTAGTAACATTTGTCATCATAGAGCAATAGCGCCTCTTCTCCATAGCATTGCATATTATATTATCGTATCATGATTTAAATAAGGTTTGCTTGGATGCTCTCCCATGTCCAACTCTATATACCTATCAACAGCATCAATGGAGGAAGGTAGAGAACTCAAGGATAGATACTCAGTTATAATCCTTGGTTCTGGTCCTGCAGGTCTAACTGCTGCAATCTACACTGCTAGGGCAAAGTTAGATACATTGGTTATAAGCGGGAATCTTCCAGGGGGGCAGTTGATGAACACAGGTACAGTTGAGAACTTCCCAGGCTTTCCTCATGGCATATTTGGACCAGAGTTGATGATGAACATGCGTGCTCAGGCAGAGAGGTTTGGTGCAACAATGCTTGATGATGTCGCTACTAGCGTTGATCTCCTACGCAATCCATTCATTATAAATACTGTGGATAAGAGGTTCGAGGCCGATGCTGTTATAATTGCTACTGGAGCATCTCCAAGGAAACTGGGTCTGAAGAGTGAGGAGAGGTTCGCTGGTAAAGGGGTATCATACTGTGCAACATGCGATGGGCCGTTCTTCAAAGGCGAGGATATAGTGGTTGTAGGAGGAGGGGATAGTGCTGTCGAGGAGGCGCTCTTCCTAACGAAGTTTGCAAATAGGGTTCAGATAGTGCATAGAAGAGATAGATTAAGGGCAAGCAAGATACTACAGGAGAGGGCATTCACAAATCCAAAGATAAGTTTCGTATGGAACTCTGTGGTTGAAGATATACTTGGGGATAGGAAGGTCAATGCTGTTCTCATAAGGGATCTTAAGGATGATAAGAGGTATGAGTTGAAGTGTGGAGGTGTATTCGTTGCTATAGGGCATGAGCCTAACACACAGATATTCAAAGGTCAGATAGATATGGATGAGCATGGTTACATCAAAGTTAGGGATTATACAAGGTCCAATATAGATGGTGTATTCATTGCTGGGGATGTGCATGACCCTGTGTATAGGCAGGCTATAACTGCTGCTGGGTTTGGATGTATGGCTGCTCTAGATGTTGAGAGGTATCTTGCTGAGAAGTATCATAATAAATAATAAATAATAAATATAGATAATTTAACTAACTTCCACTTATCCTATGGCAAGTTAATAATACCATCCATCCTATTTATAGAAAGACATTAAAAGAATGATTCGCCTAGCATAACAGCATTTCTTAGCGCATCATCAAACTCTTCACTACTGAATACCCCTTGTTGAGAATACAGGCTTCTGAACTTTCTACCGTTATCTGCGAATACTACAACTATGACCTTCTCCCTACTCTCATCACCATTCTCTACAACTTCTGGAAGTGATGATTCTATCCTCTCCTTAACTTTGTATGCTGCAGCCATCGCACAGCCAGATGAGGGTCCTACCAAAAGTTTCTCCCTCTCATAAAGTTCCTTAACCATCTTGAACGACTCCTCATTAGTTATAGTATACCATTCATCAACAACATCTGCTCTACGCTCGAAGAGTGCTGGCACATTGGATTCTTCAAAGTTCCTAAGTCCTTGGATTAGATGCTGCTTCTGTGGCTGAACTGCTACAACCCTTACGGCTCTGTTCCTCTCCTTCAAGTATAGACCTACGCCGGTTATAGTGCCTCCAGTACCAACCCCTGCAACAAAGTGTGTTACTCTACCATTGGTCTGTGCCCATATCTCAGGGCCAGTGCCCTCATAATGTGCAAGGAAGTTGGCATCGTTCTCATACTGGTTTGGCATGTAGTACTTGTCTGGCCTAGCCCTTGCTACTGCTTTTGCTAGGGATATGCTCTGATCAGTACCAACACCTACTCTAGGGCAGAGGTCATCGGACGTCTCATAGAGGTTGGCTCCTAATGCTCTAAGTATGCGTTTGGTCTCCTCGCTAACCTTCTCAGGTATAACTATCTCAACATCATAGCCTAGGAGCCTTGCTATCCCTGCAAGTGCTATACCAGTGTTACCAGATGTAGGTTCTATTATCACATGCTTCCCTCTTGATATTAGGCCTCTATTCTCTGCATCCTTGAACATCCAGTATGCTGCTCTATCCTTCACAGAGCCGAATGGGTTGAACCACTCCAACTTTGCCAGTATCTTAACATCAGTGCTAGAGAATGATCTCAACTCTATCAAGGGTGTATTCCCAATCTTGTTAAGGAGTTCTGGTGTAAGTGCCCTCATCCAACTCCTCCTCTCCTCTCTTCTAGTCTTACTTCTTCCTTATAAGGAAGATGAGATTGTTACCATCTTTGCTTAGATTTATAAGCTCATGGCCAGTCCTCTGAACCCATCTCTTTATATCCTCCTCAGCGTCTGGATCATCTGCTATAACCTTGAGCATACTACCAACTGAGAGCCTCTCCATAGCTATCTTGGTCCTGAATACTGGCTCTGGACAGAATAAGCCTCTAACATCGATGGTCTTCACATTCACATCCTGACTTACTTCACTACTCATATAGGATGCACAACTATGATATCATATTTAACGTTTACCATGTAATCATGATACTACTTACTCTACTATTCATGGAATTACATTACAAGAATGTCATGGATACAATCCATTATATTCTATTGATTTATATTTAGGTGAAGAGAAGAACTGTAGGAGGTGTAACGTACGAAAAGAAATACAGGCTTCGATATAAGACCTAAGCCAGTCGAGAAGGGACAGGAGTACACAGTAAGGATAGATGAGATGAGTAGGAAGGGCGATGGCGTTGCAAGGATCAAGGGTTTTGTGATATTTGTACAGGGAGCAGAGATAGGTAAGGAGTATAAGATAAGGATATCCAACGTTGCAAACAGGTTCGCTACAGCAGAGATCGTAGCTTAGGTTACAACTTATAGATCAATCATAAACTCAACACAACAGAGACTTTAACAACTTTTTTAAATAGGTTCATTTTCTTTCTTCTCTATGGTTACTGGGAGGGAGGTTAGACTAAGTAGGATACTTAAGCATGGTAAGATGCTCTGCATCCCCATGGATCATGGCATATCCTCAGGTCCTATAGCAGGGATAGATGATATCCATAGCATGATATATAGGTGTGAGGATTCTGGGCTTACAAGTGTGCTTGTCAACAAGGGTATACTGAAGAGCATGCCTAGACCAAGCAGGGTTGGTGTGATAGTCCATCTCTCAGGTAGCACAAGTCTAGGCCCTGCACCAAATAGGAAGGTACTCATGGGTAGCGTTAAGGATGCTGTAAGGCTTGGTGCAGATGGTGTATCAGTACACATAAACATAGGTTCCAAGGAGGAGCCTGAGATGCTCATCAAGCTGGGACAGGTAGCAAGCGAGTGTATAGAGTGGAATATGCCATTCATAGCAATGATGTATCCTAGAGGCGAGAATATAAAGAATCCACATGATCCAGATGTGGTTGCACATACAGCACGGGTTGGTGCTGAGGCTGGTGCAGATATAGTGAAGACTGTATACACAGGGGATCCAGATAGTTTCAGGCGGGTAGTGAAGGGATGCCCTGTACCCATAGTGATAGCAGGAGGCCCAAAGACAAGTAGCGATGAGGAGGTGTTAGAGATGACCAAAGGAGCGATGGAGGCTGGTGCTATAGGTGTTACATTTGGAAGGAATATATTCCAGCATAGGGATCCTCCAACAATGATAAAGGCTCTAGCAAGCATAATATTTGATAATGCAAGTGTCAAGGAGGCGCTGAAGGAGGTTGGTGGATAAACCATGGCAGAGAAACATACTGGCAAGGGTAAATCTCTAATAGTTAAGCCTATAGGCTCTAAGGTAGAGCAATTACTAACCCAACTTAGGGATGAGGGTATAAGGTACATCTATATAGACCCGTCATCGCCTAATATTCCATCGTTGGATGGCTTCATCACAATCCATGAGAGTGATTCTGCTGATATGAAGATATGTTCAAGCATGGATGAACTCGTAAAGATAAAGAAGGGTAGCAAGAGTGCAGGTCTACTCGTCAAGATAAGGAGCAAGAGTGATGAGGATGCCATTGTTTATGCTGCAAAGAGCAATGCTGATTTCATACTGGTTGATGCTGATGACTGGAAGATAATACCTTTAGAGAATATAATAGCAAAGTTACAGGGTATGGATACAAGGATATTTGCATATGCAAGGGATGCTAGGGAGGTTAGGACACTGTTTAATGTACTCCAACTTGGGGTTGATGGTGTTGTTCTAGAGGCTAGTGATATAGCAAGTGTCAAACAGAGCCTTGTCTATATGCAGAGCAAGGAGTTCAGGCTAAGGTATGCTATAGTCAAGGATGTTAGAGACTCTGGTGTTGGGGAAAGGGTATGTGTTGATACAGCATCAATGCTGAATGTTGGAGAAGGTATGCTAATAGGGAGTAAGGCAAACTTCATGTTCCTCATGCACAATGAGGCTATAGGCTCTGAGTTCACATCCCCAAGACCGTTCAGGGTGAATGCTGGAGCAGTACACTGCTACACACTCATGCCAGATGGCAAGACAAGGTATCTCTCAGAGTTAGAGGCTGGTGATGAAGTACTTGTAGTAGATAAGGATGGGAAGGCTAGGAATGCAGTCATAGGGAGGGTTAAGATAGAGACTAGGCCTATGAGGCTTGTTAGGGCTGAGGTTGATATAGATGGTGTGAAGGAAGAAGGTAGCATAATAGTGCAGAATGCAGAGACTATAAGGTTCATAGGCAGGGATTGTAGGCTTATAGCAGTCACAGATATGAAGGTTGGGGATGAGGTACTGGTATATGCAAAGAGTAGCAGAGGTAGACACTTCGGCATAGAGGTAGATGAGTTCATACTTGAGAAGTAGTAGAATAATTCACCTCATATTCAACATAAACTGATTCACAAACATCTACCATCTATCCTTTATATTATGTTGCTATTGATAGGATTGTAATTGTGTATGAACGGTAAGATATGTACAAGCATACCAGCAAGAGATAGCATGAGCCTTGCAGAGGGTATTGCAAGGGCATTCAACGAAGGCTCCGATATAGTAGAGGTTAGGTTCGATTACTCTAGCAAGGATGCAATAAACGATCTACTGTATACTGTTATGGAGTATAGGGATAGGATGATCTTCACATGTAGGAGCAGGGATGAGGGCGGAGTCTTCGATGGGAGCGAGGCTGATAGGCTTATAGTATTGAAGAGGCTAGCCTCGTTCAGACCAATGCTATTAGATATAGAGTATAATACAATAGAGAAGGATGAGGAACTCTATGATCACATTAGAGTACTCAACTGTGATCTGCTGATATCCTATCATGACTTCAACCATACCCCAAGCATAGATAGGCTTGCTGAGATAATGGATGGGATGTTAGAGTATAGTAATAGTGTTAAGATAGTGACCATGGCAGAGAGCATAGAGGATAATGAGATCATACTTGCCCTCTACGATATGGTCAAGGGCAAGGATATCCAACTGGTAGCATTCTGTATGGGCAAGCATGGTCTTGCATCAAGAGTACTATGCACTATGCTGGGTGCACCATTCACATATGCTGCTCTAGATGAACCTCTAGCACCATCCCAACTCACTCTAGCACAGATGAGAAGGATATACAAGGCAATGCATGAGATGGGTTATGCAGAAAGCATCAGGAATGATAGAGATACCATAAATATGGTAGTAGGGCTTATAGGCTCAGTACTGGCACGTATAGATGAGATGGATTGAGATGGGTGATAGATTCCATCCATCATGGGATATGCATGTGGATGAGCGTTACTGTAAAGGTAGCAGGAGTAGTGTAGGTAGTAGTAATAGTAGTAGTAATAGTGGTTATGGTTATGGTTATGGTTATGGGGATGGTTATGGTGATGGTAATTGGGATGGCAAGTTCTTCTGTGTCATAGGAGACCCTATAGAGCACTCCCTATCCCCAGCAATGCACAATGCTGTATTCTCTTCCCTAGGGCTTAGTTACAGGTACATTGCTATGAGGGTTAGGGAGCATGAGTTGAGCAGCGCAGTTGAGATGCTCAGGAACAAAGCACTAGGCTTCAACGTAACTATACCACATAAGATAAGGATAATGGATATGCTAGATCACCTAGATCCTCTCTGTAGAAGGGTTAATGCAGTCAACACAGTGAAGGTTGATGGTTCTATGCTGAAGGGTTACAATACAGATGTATATGGCTTCATACAGCCATTGAGGAAGAGAGGTATAGTGTTGAACGGTAAGGATGTGATGATTATAGGGGCTGGTGGTGCTGCTAGAGCAGCGTTGGCAGCACTGATCGATGAGCATGTTGGTGAGATAGTGATTGCTAGCAGGAGGGTCGATGATGGTAAGGTAAGGGCACTCTATGATATGGCAGTCAGCGCTGGGGTAGAGTGCAGGGTAGTGCAACTTGAGCATGCAAAGATCTACTCTAAGAGATGCCATATTATAGTCAATGCTACACCTCTAGGCATGCATGGCTATCGTGGGTATGAAGATTTTAGCATACTAGATAGCAGTGATATAGATGGTAAGAGTATAGTGTATGATCTGGTCTATAAGCCTATGGAGACTAGGTTGATAAGGAATGCTATGAATGCAAATGCTACTGTTATCCATGGCTATGAGATGCTAGTGGAGCAGGGTGCAAAGGCTCTGGATATCTGGCTTGGTATAGATGCGCCCAGGGATGTTATGCGTAATGCTGTACTATCATCTTTGCTGGGGTAGTTAACATGGGTAATGAGAGTAAAGGTAGCAAGGCTAGGATTGCAAAGGTTAAGATGCATAGTGCAATCTCCATAGTCAATGCAATACCAACCTGCAAGGGTTCAACCCTTGGTATAGGGTTAGGAGCGAATGTTGATGTTAGCATGAGAGAGGGGAGCGGTATAATAACGGCAAATACAGGGAGTACAGACTTTATCTATAACATAATCAAGAGGATCATCCCATACGATATACTCAAGGATAAGGATATTGATATAGAGATAAGGTCAAAGATACCCATGGGCTATGGTCTCAAGAGTTCTAGTGCCATATCCAATGCTATAGCACTTGCATGCCATAGACTAATCAATGCCCATGATGATGGTTGTAATGGTAGTGATGGGATAACTGCTAGAGACATTCATATTATAGATGCTGCAGTCTCAGCATCTATAGAGAGCAAGGTTAGCATAACTGGAGCGTTTGATGATGCATGTGCATGCTACTTTGGTGGCATATTCGTTACAGATAACCATGCTAGGAGGATACTCAAACATGAGAGGGTCGATGAGAGGATCGATGTTGTGATACTCCTTCCCATGGGGGTAAGGAGGAGTGATCCTATGAAGCTTAAACAGCCTTTACTTGTAGAGCACTTCAACCATGCTGTAAAGTTAGCAGAGGATGGGAGGTACTGGGATGCTATGGTGCTTAACGGTCTGCTCGTCTCATCTCTACTATCAATCCCCTATCATCTTGTTTTGGAGGCTCTTGAGAATGGTGCCCTAGCAGCAGGGATCAGTGGTAATGGTCCTGCAGTTACCGCTATTACTGATAGCGAGAAGAAGGCTGGGGATATAGCATCTGTATGGCAGAACTACGGAGAGGTTATAAGGAGTAGAGCAAGTAATGAGAAGGCGATGGTGAGCATAGTTGAGAGATAGCGTTGAGGTTAGGCGTTCAAGGATAGATGGGGGCATAGTCTGCCCTCCAAGCAAGAGCTATACACATAGAGCTATTGTGATCTCTTCCCTTGTGGATGATGGCAAAGCATCTATAGTGAGGAATGCACTCCTTGCCAGGGATACAAATGCTACAATACATGGTTGCAGGGTACTCGGCTCATACATAGAGGTTGCTGATGAAGATGGGGGGATTAGCAAGGGTAAAAGAGGCAGGGCATTGATAATCCATGGTAGAAGGGAGTTCAGCCTTGGCTATAGGGAGATAGATGCAGAGAACTCTGGTACAACCATAAGGATCCTTGCTGCTGTATCAGCGCTCGTTAAGGAAGGAAGCACATTGCTCTATGGTGACTCTAGCCTTAATAGGAGGCCTATGCAGCCCTTGCTTGATGCATTAAAGCAGTTAGGAGTGCAATGCAGATCACTTAAAGATGGTACTCCTCCATTGCTAGTCAATGGGAATGGTATAGAGGGCGGTTATGCAAGGATAACTGGAAGCGTATCTAGCCAGTTCATCTCTGCCCTACTCATACCATCTGTCTATGCGAGGCATGACGTGGAGTTGAGTATTAGAGGGGAGCAGGTATCAAAGCCATATATAGACTCAACCATAGCAGTCATGAAGATATTCTCAGCGGTCGTTGATAACTATGATTACATGCAATACAATATAGCAAGGCGAGAGTACAAGCATGCTAACTTTACTGTACCAGGAGACTTCTCTAGTGCTGCGATAATGCTTGCTGCTGGTGCCCTTGCTGGAAGCGTTAAGGTATATGGCCTTGACTTTACACTACCTCAGGGGGACTCTAGGATAGTTGATATACTAAGGGATATGGGCGCAAATATACATGTTGATACTGGAAGAGGTATGGTGCATGTTGAGGAGAGCAGGTTGGATGGTGGCTCATTCAACCTTGCTGATACACCAGATCTACTACCTGTCGTTGCTGTACTTGCATTAAAGAGTAAGGGGAGTGTTGAGATAAGGGGTGTTGCACATGCAAGGTTCAAGGAGACTGATAGGATAGCAAACCTTGCTAGAGAGTTGAGCAAGCTTGGAGTGGTTGTAAAGGAGCTTGATGATGGTCTTGTGATAACTCCTCCAAAGACCCTCAGTAATGCTGTACTTGAGTCCTATGGTGATCATAGGCTATTCATGGTACTATGCATAGCATCGATGCTCACTGAACATTCAGTGGTTAGAGGTGTTAGCAGCGTTGATGTATCATACCCATCCTTCTTGAATGATCTTGCAGGTATGGGTGCTGATGTAAAGGTTATAGGCTAATAAAGGTTATAGGCTAATACTGCAGAAACTAACCTGCCTGTTACTTACCTTGCTATAGGCTAATATTTGCACTATGTAACCCTACATTTTCACTAGTAGAATTATGTAAAAGTTTCCTCCTTATCCTTCTCTCAAGTGCAGGGTTAACCTCTATCCCTATACACCTCCTACCCATCCTTCTGCATACCTTCATAGTTGTCCC
>JBKBIE010000005.1:0-79040 GCA_046299465.1 Candidatus Nitrosocaldus sp. | reverse complement strand
GTTAGGAAGAGGGCACTTGCATATACGATGAAGGTTAGGATGGGCAATAGCAAGCCTATAGCATTCATAGAGGACCCAGTAGTCCCAGTAGATAGACTCCCTGATCTAGTCAATGCATTAAGGAGTATATACAAGAGGTATGATATACCTTATTCCCTATATGGGCATGCTGGTGATGGGAACCTCCATACCAGACCTATGCTTGATCTTAACAGTAGGGATGGGCTTAAGATCATGAAGGCTCTAGCATATGAGGTATTCGAGGTAGTTAAGAGCATGAATGGTAGCATATCGGCAGAGCATGGAGATGGGCTTGCAAGATCAGAGTTTGTAAGGTTGCTTTACGGTGATGAGATATACTCTTTATTTGCTAAGGTAAAGAGTATCTTAGATGCAAGGAATATAATGAACCCTGAGAAGAAGGTTATAACAGATACAGGTAAGAGAGAGATATTCATACAGAATATACGTTATGGTTATGGTTATGGTTATGGTTATGGTAAGAGACCAAGTAGCAGTACTGCTCTAATATGGGGTTCTAAGAACAGTCCTTTATCAAGGAGGATAACTGGCTATGAAAATGAACTAGAATACAGTGATGAGGTTACTCTATGCCATGGATGTGGCATGTGTAGGGAGTTGAACTACAAGGTTAGGATGTGCCCAGTCTACAAGGGTTTACATGATGAGGTGGCATCATGTAGAGGGAGGAACAATGTGATGAGATGGCTACTCAACCTTTCCGATACTCTTGATAGTGCTAGTATAATGAATAGCAAAGAGTATGAGGAGTTGATCTACAAGTACTGCATACAGTGTAAGATGTGCCTAATCGATTGCCCATCTAACGTTAATGTTGGCAAGATAATGGCAGAGGCAAGGGCTAGATATGCTATGAAGAATGGACTGCCAAAGGGTTACAGGTACTTCACTGAGATTGACAAGTATGCTAGACTTGGATGTAAATACTCATGGTTATCAAACATGCTGATTAACAGTAGACTATTCAGGCTGATCCTTGAGCATATAGCAGGGATAGATGCTAGGAAGAGGATACCAAGATTCAGTAGCAATATATTCGATGAACTCTTCCATAAGTATAAACAGCCAACGTTGGAGAAGAGCGTTGCATTCTTTGCAGATACATATATAAGGTATATAGATCCTATGCTTGGGCTCAAGATAGTAAAGATACTGAACCTCAATGGTTACAGGGTTGAGTTCCCAGATCAGCTATCCTCTGGCCTACCAGCAATACTTGAAGGTGCAATAGATATAGCAAGGAAGACTGTAGAGTTCAACGTTGCTAACCTCTACTCTTACGCATCGAGAGGCATACCTATAGTAACCTTCTCACCAAGTGCATCCCTAGCATTAAGGATGGAGTATCTTAACGTGCTCGATGATGAGAGATCTAGAGTAGTTGCAGATAACGTGCAGGATATACATGAATTCCTTTACAATCTAATGGAGAGATCTGAACTTGTAGAGTTCAAGCATGGTGCTGCTGCTAATGATAAGGATATACTAGTGCATATGCACTGCCATACAATAGTTCAAGGTTATGATAAGCATGTTGTATCACTACTCAAGAGCATACCCTCTCTTAGGTTCAGTGTACTTGAGAAGGGATGCTGTGGTGTTGGAGGCTCATACTCATTCATAAAGGATAACTATAAACTCTCTATGCTCATAGGCAAGGAACTCTTCGATGCGGTAAAGGCTAGTAGCATGAAGGTATATACAACAGGAGAATCATGTAGACTACAGATTGAAGAGGGTTCTGGGAAGAACCTTGGCTTAACAGTAGAACTCATATCTAAAGCATATAATATTCAATAGAGTAGAGATTAAATTATTCTATAAATCTCATCTAACATATGAGAGATACAAGGATAGGTCTGATAGGGACTGGTATGATGGGAGGTGCAATAGCAAGGAGACTGCTAGCATCTGGCTATACACTTACAGTATACAACAGGAGTAGATGGAAGGCTGAGACGCTGAAGAGTGCAGGTGCAGTAATAGTAAATACACCAAGAGAGGTGGCTGAACAGGTAGATCTACTTATAACAGTAGTTAAGGATGAGCATGCATTGGAGGATGTACTCTTTGCAAGCAATGGCGTGATACATGCAAAGCTTTACAGGGACAGGGAAGCGGGTAGGGAAGAGGAAGAAGAGAAGACGAGGATGAAGATGAAGATGAAGATGAAGATGAAGAAGGGATGGTTGACCATTGCTGATGTAAGCACTATAAATCCATTTGCATCAAAGACTATAGCATCTAGGCTCAATGATCATGGGATAGTAATGCTTGATACCCCTGTTATGGGAGGACCACAGCTTGCTGAGCAGGGCAATCTTATAATGATGGTTGGAGGTGCTAGAGAGCAGTTTGAGAGGTTCATGGATGTATTCAACACAATAGCAAGTAGGATATTCTACATAGGGGGCAATGGTTCTGCACATGCTATGAAGCTTGCGCTGAACCTTCAGATAGCGATGATAGCAGCAGCACTATCTGAGGGGATACTCTTGGCTGAGCGTTCAGGTCTAGATGCTATGCTCTTCCTCGAGATACTCAACTCAACGTACTTCAAGACCGGGATGAGTGAGCGTAAGGGTCCAAAGATGGTCAAGGGCGAGTATGAGAAGTCCTTTGCTCTAGAGATGATGCTCAAGGATATCAAGACTATAAACGATACTGCTAGAGCACTTAACATATCTCTACCAATGGCATCGATGCTTGAGCAGTTGTACAGGTTAGCAAGCAAGACAGAGTTGGCAGATAAGGATTATACAGCATTGCTGGAGTTCTTGAGGATGGTGAACATGGATAGAAGAGGAGGCTAGCTTGGTTCTCATCTAGCATGCATTATATTTGTTATGCTATCACTCATCTACAATAGAATCTGCTTAATCACCTTACCTTGCTGCCTACAGGTGCATCTCCATCAACCGTTAACCAATATGGTTTGCCATCTACATCTGCAGCAAGCAACATCCCATGCGATCTTATCCCTGCTATCTTCTTCGGCTCAAGGTTCGCTAGGACTATAACCTTTCTACCTACCATATCCTCTGGCTTGTAATACTCAACCCCTCCAACTATCAACTCCCTCCTCTCATTGCCGATATCAACTATGGCCTTCATTATCCTACTCTTCCCCTCTATGCTCTCAGCCTTCACCACTATACCAACCCTTATATCGAGCCTCTTGAACTCATCATAACTTATGCTCATCCAGTAGTGGTGTGAGGATCCACCATATATATCATGCCTGTACTACTAAGGCAGATGTGTATGTAATGGATCTTACAGAATACTGTTCATAGCAGTCTCCTGTATAGTTAGAACATGCATAATGGTAAGAGGATAGATCTGAAGTATCTTAAGAACCTAAGGTGTGTTGACTGTGAATCCTACAAGGGTTATATGAGCTTCTACGCTGTATACTGGAATAGTCTTATGATAAAGGAGCCTATCCCTCTATGCTCTAGATGCGCTAGAGAGTTCATAAGGTTCGTTGATAAGAACAGCAATGGTAAGTATAAAGTACTCGATATAGGCATGATAAATTAAAAAAGAAGGAGTAGGGACTAAATGCTATGGGCATAAAGCTAGAGGTTAGCAGGGTAATAGATGCCCCAATAGAGAGGGTATGGAAGATAGTTAGCGATGTGGATAATGAGCCAAAGTATTGGCATGGTACAAGGAGTATAAAGAACATCAGCAAGGATGGCAATAGGATTAGTAGAGAGGCTACTATAGCGTTCAGGAACTCAGTATGCAAGGAAGAGGTTATTCTAGAGCCAGAGAAGAAGAGGATCGATACAAATATACTCGATGGGCCTATGATAGGGCATAAGATAGTAACCTTAACGGATCTGAATGGTAAGACAAGGGTTGATGTACTCTGGGATATAAGGTTGAAAGGTATGCTCTCCATGTTCTCATCGATGGTTAAAGGGCATATAGAAGAAGGTACTAATGATGCACTTGAGAGGATAAGCAATGATGCTGTTGCTATTAACTCACCTGAGTCTGAGTAAATGCTTACTGTTTAGATATAATGATATTATGCTGATGCAGTGCAGGGAGTGGATATGATGATTACAGTGGTTGATGTATTAAATGCTGTACTCTTTACGATAGTGCTTGGTGTTCTTGGCACATGGCTATACCTCCTAACCTACACCATAAGATCATACAGGTATGCACCAAGGCTCTACTCTAGCAGTTATAAAGATGATGATCATGAACCATCGCATAAGCCTAGAGTAGATATAATAGTGCCAGCAAGGGATGAGGAGAGGTTCATAGCAAGGTGCCTAAACTCCCTACTTAAGCAGAGGTATGCAAACTTTAGGATAATAGCGGTAGATGACTCTAGCAGTGATGATACAGCAAGGATCATGGAGGAGTTTGCCAAGAGAGATTCTAGAGTGCTCTTCCTGCATGCTGGTGAGAAGCCAGAGGGATGGGTAGGGAAGAACTGGGCATGCTACCAAGCGTATCTAAGGTCTGATGCTGAACTCCTGCTCTTCACAGATGCTGATAGTGTACATGATGAGATGCTCCTCCCTCTAGCAGTGAAGAGGATGCTAAAAGATGGGCTACATGCCCTAACCCTTGTACCTAGACTAGAGTGTATAGACCCATGGACCAAGGCTACGCTACCATTGCTTCTCGTATTCCTGCATAGTAGATACTCGCCTCTGAGGGTTAACAGCAACAAGCATGATACAGGATACTTCTTTGGGAGTTACTACATAATAAGGCGTGAGGTCTATGAGGCTGTAGGTACACACAAGGGTGTGAGGAATGAGATGGTAGAGGATGGTGCTCTAGGGGCTAGGGTTAAGAAACAAGGATACAGGATGAGGATGTTCCTTGCTGATAACCTATTCTCTGCTGTATGGGCTAGGGATATAAGCACATTGATAAACGGTCTATCTAGGCTAATGGTGCCAATATACCATGCTAGTAAGGCTAAGGCATTTGGGGTATTCCTTATCACATTCTTCCTCTTCCTATACCCATTCCTGCTATTACCATACACTATTGCAATGCAATCTAGTCTAAGCATGTATATAGCAATAACAAGCATCGCTACATGCCTGATAATAGCAGCAACATCACTCATCCATATAATCAAGGGGTTGGGTATAAACCCACTATACGCTTTAGCATCTCCATTGGGCTCTCTACTCATACCAATGGGGTTCCTGTTGGGTATGAGGAAGAGCAAGCATGGTGTGATATGGAGGAATAGAAGTTATACACATGACTTATATAGAGCAGATGGCTTCAAGATCTGAAAGTAAAGCATTAATTGAAGAATACAGTGATGTAGATGATGAGGGCTAACATCATAACTATAGCAATAATAATTACGATGGTATCTATAGCAATAGTCCTGGCATATTACAACTATAACCTACTAAACCCATCTCAAGTTACAAAGCCACAAATCAATGCACAAGAAGGAAGACAGGCTAGTGCGCAAGAGAATACACGGGAAGAACATTCACCAACCCAGAAAGGCACAGATCTACAGGGACAGGAGCAAACAGAGAATACTCCTAGGAGTAGGCTTGCATTAACAGAGCTCTTCAAGTATGCTGAGCAGAGTGTAGTACAGGTATCTGTGCAGAAGGGTAGTGCTAGGGGTATAGGTTCAGGCTTCATATACGATACACAAGGGCATATAGTCACAAACTACCATGTTATTGAGAATGCTAGTAGGATAAGTGTAACATTCTTGGATGGTACTGAGTACAGAGCAAGGGTTATAGGTGTTGATCCATACACAGATCTTGCAGTCATCAAGGTTGATAATGTAAGCATGAATAAGTTAAAGCCATTGCCTCTAGGTGACTCATCTAGACTGGAGGTTGGGGAGCAGGTAGCAGCCATAGGCAACCCATTTGGGCTTAGTGGATCTATGACCTCTGGCATAGTGAGCCAGTTGGGTAGGATGCTTGAGACTGCAAACGGGTTCAATATACCAGATGTTATACAGACAGATGCTGCAATAAACCCTGGTAACTCTGGTGGACCATTGCTAAACATGTATGGTGAGGTTATTGGTGTCAATACAGCTATAGCGTCAAGGACAGGAGAGTTCTCTGGCATAGGCTTTGCTATACCATCGGATACTGTTAAGAGGATAGTCCCAACTCTTATTGAGAATGGTAGGTACAGGCATCCATGGTTAGGAGTATCAGGCAGGGATGTCAATGCAGAGATTGCAGAGATCCTAGGCTTGAAGGAGGCCAGAGGCTTCCTTGTCATAGATGTAGTTGCAAATAGTGCAGCAGAGAAGGCTGGTATCAAGGGAGGTAACAGGACTGTTACGCTAAGCGATGGTTCAAGGATAAAGGTTGGAGGGGATGTAATAGTAGCGATAGATGGTAACCCTGTGAGGAAGATAAATGATATACTTGTTTACCTTCAAAGGACAAAGTCTGTTGGTGATCAAGTAACACTGACCGTGATAAGGGATGGGAATGTGATTGATGTGAGAGCAACACTCCTTGAGAGGCCTAATCCATTAGAGTCGCCCTAGATGTAATGATATATGCTTATGTACCAACAATAACTAATGAGCCATACATTGATTGATTGATTGATTGATTGATTCTAGTTAATTGACTAGATTGATTTTGCTGATCAATCCAGACCTACATCCTTTCTTATCAACTCCTCGAACTCATCCTCGCTCATGCTCCTCTTGGCCTCAAACATAGTATATGCATGACCCCCAACTATATATCTCATCCTTGGTCTAGACCCTTGCCTATAACATCCTATTATCTTGATTATTGTATCCGCAACATCATCAGCATTGAGCCCATGCTCAATCAGGTGTGCCAAGCCTCTCTGCACATTCTTGAGTGTATCTGAGTACTCTTCTATCCTTGGTAGCCTCAGGATATCCTTATCGCTCTTCACTGCCCCAGGTTCTACGAGCACAACATCTATCCCATACCGCATAAGTTCATATCTTAAGCACTCGCTCAAACCTTCCAGTGCAAACATGCTACTTGCAAATGCTGTTATTGCAGGGAACCCCATCATACCTGCGAGTGAGGTAACATTGATTATCATACCCCTCTCCTGTACCTTCATGACTGGCACAACAGCCTTGATAAGCCTGGCAGTGTAGAATAGATTTTCATTGAACTGCTCCACCAAATCCTCAATCTCTATGTCTTCAATTGTGCCCAAATATGCATATGCTGGAAGGTTTACCAACACATCTATCCTCTTTGCTTCCTTCACTACCCTGCTTATACACTCCTCCAGTTGAGAATTGCTATTAGCCTCAACCATCTTCACGTTAGAGGTTATATCATGCCTATCATCACTATCAAGGATAATGGTATAGACTGTAACGCCTATATCTGCAAGTCTTGATGATAAAGCCAAGCCTATCCCATTGGTTATGTTGTTTATTAGCACAACGTTATGCTCTACACATTCTCCCTCCTTCCTACCCTCATTCAAGCCCATCTCATCAGTCTTCTCCTTCATTATGATATTATCTTTACCTCTTCTATTACCTCATATGCGTAACGTGCTTTATACACATCATATTTTTAACTTATTTATATTTAATTACCAATAAAGTGCTAGGTATTGATAGATATAGTTTGTGTACCTTACATGCATGATGAAGGTAGCAAGAGGCTCAAGGCATACTGGAAGGGCTCGCCAAACATAATCGATCTGTACTTCGCTACAGTAACCATGTCCAATGAGTTCAGATCATACATTACAGAGTATGTTAACCATTACCTTATTGCTACCTATAATAATAGGGAGGAGGTGGTAGAGGATATATACACCTATATACCATCCAACATATCTATACTATTCTCAAACAGACTTGAACTATTGGATAGACCAAGGATATCAAGGTTGAACTTTGTATCCGTTAATGTGCTTAGACGTGGTTATGGCAAGGTAGAGGTTAAGGACCTAGAGAATGTATTCCAACGAAAGCAGTGGAGGATAAAGACTGCAAACCTTGTAAGCATGCGCCTTTTGCCAGAGAAGATGCTCAAGTTCGCATATCCCTACGCTGATAATATACTGCTCCTACAGTTGGATAGTGATGAGAGTCATATAAGTGAGCAGAGATACTGTGAGAAGGTTAGGTTAGATGTAATAAGGCGAGGCATATATGTTGAGCATCTAATGAGCCTATCAATACTTGAGCAGTTGAAATAAGCGGTCTAACATCTATTGGATATGCAAATTATTAAATAACTCCTATATGTGCAATCTTGTATGAGCAAGCCAGTAGATCTAGGTAGTGTGAAGGAAGGCTCTTACATAATAATAGATGGAGAACCCTGTAAGATAGTCTCATATGAGAAGAGTAAGCCTGGTATGCAACCTTGCCCACTAATGTAATGTAAGGTTGCCCAGATAGCATGGTTCAGCTAAGGCTAGGGTAGTAGCGATAGGCCTATTCGATGGTGTGAAGCGTAGTATAGTCTCTCCCGTAGATGCAAATGTTGAGGTACCAATAATAGAGAAGAGGAATGGACAGATAATATCCATAAATAATAATATGCTACAGCTAATGGATCTAGAAACATTCGAGGTCTTTGAGACCGATTCTATAGAGGAGGATGCAAAAGCAAAGGTTAGACAAGGAGTACAGGTTGAGTATTGGAGGGTACTTGGAAGGAATAGAATCATGAGAGTCAAGGAGCAGTAACGGTACAGATTGAGGCTATATACAGCAATTAAAAATTAAAAATTTTTAATTGATAAAGATTTGATTTTATGGGTGATATGTGCATAGATGATATTGTGTTTGCATGTGCAATAGATGGTTCCCCTCCATACTTCACATACGAAGGCAATACCATGCTGATAATAAACTCCGAGATGCATGCGAAGCATGGTATTAGTGGGTTCAAGGATATAGAACATTATATAGATGCTATAATATCACATGAGAGCATACATGCAGTTATAAAGAGGATTGAACCGAGTGTAGATCCTGATGCAATAGATGATCTGGAAGTTATAGTAGTTAGAGGCAGGATGAAGTTTCAGGTAACACTTAACAATATGGCATTTGCAGTAGACAGCTCGGGATTAGTACTCCCAGATCAATGGGTCGACTAGCCAGTAAATAAATAATGGAATCCTAAGACTCCATCGCTACCCCTATTATTACTACTCTCCTGCCTCCATGGCCTTCCTATATATCTCCTCTATCGCATTGTAACCCTTCATATGTATGCTGTGGAGTTGATCGAATAGATAACTCTCAGCATTCTCGACACTCTCTATAGGACCCTTCCTTGCAAGGGATAATGCTAGTATGTAGAGTGCTGATGATGCAACCCTTGGGAAGTCGCTATCCCTTAGATTGTTACCCTCTATGTACCTTCCTATAGCAGTCAAGACGATATCGTATATCTGGTTCCTTAACTCCTCTGGGTACTTGCTCTCGAACTCCTCAAACGCTCTAGCCTCCATATCCTCGCTCGAACTCAACATGCCAATTATTACTTATAACATATTATTAACCTTTTGTATTTGATAACAGTCTACTAATACTCTGATAATATTAAGATAAAAATAATGTAGTTTTGAAACATTTTTATTTTATATATTTACATACGTTATATACATAACTAACAATTATGATGAGGAATAGTATTAACGCGTCTTCAGAAAGGGTTGTATTACGCTACACTGCTATGGTTGATGAGCGATGCAGATAACAAAGATGACTATAGCATTGGAACTCTTCTTCAAGGAAGCAATACTTGCTGATACAGATGCGTTCACAAAGGCTATGATGAGCAATGGGTTTACGCTTATGAGTGCTGAGCAGGGTATAGTAGCAAGGGGCAACTTCACTGCTAGACCATCAAGGTTCACTAGGATGAAGGGTAAGGGCATGAACATAGCTGCAATAGCGATAAAGGAGGAGCAGGTAAAGAACTACATCTCTCATATAAACCTGATAAGGATGGTTATGCGTGACGAGATGGGTAAGAGCATAGATGATGAACTTGAAGCATGCTCCCTTCTAACGAATGCATGGGTCACGGGTAACATGAAGGCAAGTAGAGTAGTAAGTAGTATAATTGCTAAGGATATTATGATGATTAAGGAGTTCAATGGCTTCATTGCACATAGAAACCCATTTGGTAAGATAGAGTTGGTATCGATACCAAGACAAGATAGCAGAGGAGGAGGAGAAGATGAGTGGATCAAGATGGAGTTGGATTATACAGAGGATGATGAGTATATATTATCATTGCATAACTACACCAATAGTCTAGCAGTGGTATTAGAGTATCTAACTAAGTTGAGCTCCTATATAACATCTTACATAAAGGCGGTTGAGGAGATGGTGGCATTAGAGAGTGAGAGTAAGAGTAAGAGTAAGAGTAAATAAGATATCCATCTGATTAAGGCTATGCCATTCGAGAGTCTAAGAGATTACATGGATGCTTTAGATGATGTAGGTATGCTGAAGAGGGTAAAGGCAAAAGTCAGTGTTGACCTTGAGATGGCTGAGGTACTTAGGCGGGTCATGTATGCAAAGGGTCCAGCACTACTCTTCGAGAATGTTGATGGCTATAGTATGAAGGTTTTAGGCAATGCATTTGGTAGCATAGAGAGGATGAGACTAGCATTACAGATGGAGGAGTTTGAGGAGATTGGTGAGAGGATAACATCACTTGCAAGGATGGAGGTGCCTTCAAGCCTATTGGGCAAGATAAAGATGCTCCCCAAACTCTCAGATATGGCAGATGCAGCACCAAAGATAGTTGGCAATGGTGCTATAAACGAGGTCTATGAGGATGGTGAGAAGACATCATTACTCTCATTACCAGCATTGAAGTGCTGGCCCAAGGATGCTGGAAGGTTCATAACATTTGGACTTGTGCTTACTAAGAACCCAGAGACTGGAGTTAGGAACCTTGGAGTATACAGGATGCAGATACTTGATGATAAACATGCCATAATGCATTGGCAGATACACAAGAGGGGTGCACAGCACTACCTTATGAGTAGGGAGAAGGGCAAGGGGATAGAGGTTGCTGTAATAATAGGCGCTGACCCAGCAACAGTATTCTCTGCTGTTGCACCTGTACCTGAAGGACTTGATAAATACCTATTCGCTGGTATAGTAAGGAAGAAAGGGGTAAGGTTGGTCAAGTGCAAAAGTATAGACTTGGAGGTACCAGCAGAGGCTGAGATAGTACTTGAAGGCTATGTTGACCCAACAGATCTAAGGCTTGAGGGTCCGTTCGGTGACCATGTAGGCTACTATAGTCAGCAGGAGCCCTATCCAGTATTCAACCTCAAGGGTATAATGCGTAGAGACGATCCAATATATCTTACAACTGTAGTAGGTAAGCCAGTGCTTGAGGATGCATATATAGGATATGTTATAGAGAGAGCATTCCTCCCATTGATAAAGATGTTCCATCCAGAGGTTGTTGACTTTGCTATGCCAGCAGCGGGGTGGTTCCAAGGACTAGCAGTAGTCTCTATAAAGAAGAGGTACCCTGCTCAAGCAAAGAAGGTCATGCTAGGGCTATGGGGTTTAGGGCAGTTAGCATTGACAAAGATGATAATAGTTGTTGATGATGATGTTAATGTTCATAATATGGATGAGGTTATATGGGCAGTAACAGCGAGATGCAACCCTGCTAGGGATATAATCGTACTGGATAACATGCCAACGGATACACTAGACCCTTCAGCAAGCAACAGCAATATAGGCTCCAAGATAGGTATAGATGCTACAAGCAAGTGGAAGGATGAGGGCGCATATTACACGCTAGAACCTGCAGTGGTCGATGAGCATACAAAGGCTCTAGTAGATAGAAGATGGGATGAGTACTTTGGTTAGATTGCATTTTATTAATAATTGATGGTTGATGATTAATCAAAGTACCTTCCTTACTATATTGTACATATTATCCCTCTCTACTGCAGTCATACCTACTTGTTTTATAGCCTTAACTATCCTCTCTTCTGTAAGTGTTGTTGCCCTTGCCCCTGTTGCAGATACAACCTCTTCGCCATGAAGTGTTCCTCCAAAGTCATCAGAGCCATAATGGAGCGCAAGTTGTGCCATGCCTATCCCATTTGTTAGCCATGATGACTGGATATGATCTATTAGCCTGTTAAGCATTATCCTTGCTATGGAGATCATCTTGAGTAGTTCCATGCCCCCAGATGAATACTTTACAAGCCCTTCCCTCTTCAACTCTGTGTTGTTTGGTTCGAAGTTCCATGGTATGAATGCTATGAACCCTCCTGTCCTTCTCTGCAACTCTATTATCTTCATGAGCGATCTTGCCCTATGCTCTATGCTCTCAACATGGCCATACATCATGGTTGCTGATGATGGTATCCCTAGCCTATGTGCCTCCTCCATTATCCTTAACCACTCCTCACTCTTTATCTTCAATGGGCTTATCACTGCTTTTACCTCATCATCCAGTATCTCTGCACCCCCTCCAGGTATAGAGTCTAGTCCAGCATCCTTGAGCCTTGAGAGCACCTCCTTTGTGCTTGATCTCTCTACCCTTGCTATCATATCGATCTCTGAAGGGGAGAGTGCATGTATTGCAATATCAGGGAACTTTGCCTTTATGGCCTTGAATACAGACTCATAGTACTCGATTCTAAGATCAGGGTTATGCCCTCCCTGCATAAGTATCTGCCTTATATTGAACAGCTCCTTTGCTATACCAACCCTCCTTACGCACTCATCGATGCTCACTGTGTAACCTTCAGGATGCTTTGGGGGTCTATAGAAGGCACAGAACTTGCAGTATGTTATACACACATTGGTATAGTTGAGGATAAGGTTGTTTATGAAGGATACAGTCTTGCCGTAAAGCCTCTCCTTGAGTATATTTGCCACCTTGCCTATAAGGTTTACATCTCTAGATCTCATAAGCCTTATGCAATCATCGTAACCAAGTTGCTCACCATTCAATGCCCTGATGAGTATATCTTCAACATCGCTCCTTATCAAATGTGTTACCGTATCGCTCATACCATGCTTACACCAATAATCCCTATCAAAGGGCTATGGTATTTATCCTTTGGTCCATCCTTAAGCCGTTGATTATGCACTAGACTAGCATTATAGCTTATTATAGTGTATCAGTACCAATCTCTATGTGAACATAAACATCTATGCTAGTAAGGCACTGGAGCATGCTCTCAACTGTGAGGAGTTATCATTCAAGGATGGATTAGAGTTGATGGAGTATGAGGATATCCATACCCTTGGTATGGTAGCAGATATCGTTAGGGGTAGGCTAAAGGGTGATACAGTCACATTCACATGCTCATACTATATAAACTATACAAATGTATGCGCTGCCTCATGCCCTCTATGCGCCTTCTATAGGAAGGAGGGGGATAACGATGCATATACCCTAAGTGTAGAGGATATGGTTAGGAGGGCTGCGGAGGGTGCTGCAATGGGTGCCAATGAACTGCACATAGTTGGAGGGTTCCATCCAAGGCTTGGGCTTGAGTACTATGAGCAGATGATCAAGGCTATAAAGGCTAGGTTCAATAGCATTACTATCAAGGCTCTAACCCCAGCAGAAGTCTTCTTCATAGCAAAGGTTACACGCAACTCAGTAAGGGAGGTTCTTGTAAGGCTAAGGGATGCTGGGCTCGATGCTCTAGCAGGAGGGGGCGCAGAGATATTCCACAAGGAGGTTAGGGATAGGATAGTTGTGGGCAAATGCTCTGGGGATGAGTGGTTAAAGGTTGCTGAAGAGGCACATAGACTAGGGATAAGGAGCAACTGCACAATGCTCTATGGGCATATAGAGAGAGGAGAGCATGTGATAGATCATCTCATCAAACTTAGAGAGGTGCAGAAGAGGACTGGAGGGTTCCTAACATTCATACCCTTAAAGTTCAGTCCAGAGAATACAGAACTGTATGAGAAGGGAGTTGTAAGAGAGCAGTGCCCATCAACCTACGATCTAAGGATAATAGCAGTATCTAGGCTGATGCTTGCAAATGCAATAAACAACATCTCAGTCTACTGGCTTGCACTTGGGAAGAAACTGGCTCAGATAGGGCTATGCTATGGTGGCAATGATCTCGTTGGTACTGCATTCGCTGAGGAGATATACAGGGCTACTGGTATAAAGAATGCAACAAGCATAGAGGAGTTGGTATATATGGTTAGAGAGATAGGTAGGGTACCAGCATTAAGGGATACATTCCATAACATAGTAAGGTACTTCTAACCATATTCTATGATTGGATGGAGTTGGGTAACATGCAAGAGATACATACACTTGGATGAGGTAAATAGACATACTCTTAGAGGAGGATGGTAACATAAGCATAATACATATAGCAGTTTTTAGAGGCATTATACCTGCAACTATAATAGCAGATATTCTCTCAATAGACTCCCAGTAGATGATCTTGCGCCAATAAGGAAAGTATTATGATGAAATGATGAATATAGCATCTGTAGATACCACATTCATAGAGATAGAGCGTAAGGTAAGGTAAGGTAAGGTAAGGGTAAAGGGTAAAGGGTAAGAGCATACTTGTAGTTGATGATATAGCATGTACAGGGCTTATAATGAGGATTGCTGTTGAGATCTTTGAAAGTAGCAACACTCTACATTAAGCCTAAAGCATGTTCAGGTTAGATACATGCAGGGATAATGGGTAGATAGTCATCCCTTGGCATAATGCTACTAGCACATATGGTAATCTCATTCTATACTACGATGTTAAACTTCCACAGTATCCCTGTCCTGAGGATCTAGCCTCTTCCAGAGTATGCTCCATGCCTTCTCCTTCAACTCGTAGCTAATGTTCTTATCCTTCATGATATCCATCAGATCCTTGCTCGATAGTGACTCTAGCCTAGAGAATGCAGCATCGTAAAGTGTATGCATGTCCTTCCTTGCTAATCTCTTCTGTGCCAGGAATAGACTCATAAGTATATCATAGCTGAAGAACCTTAAATCCTTTGCTTTACTATACCATTCATTACCAACAAGGCATCTCCCATAATCAATCAGGGGACCTTATTCTTGCCACTTCCAGGACCATACGGGGTTCTCCTTCTCTTCAACCCAAAGCTTATCAATACCATAAGGGTACCTATGCCTGCTATAAGAGTTCCCATCTGTGCCAAGCCTCTAGCTGTATTGAACTCTTCTAATGGACCAGCTCTAACTATATTACCGAAGAATACGCCTACAATTACACCTACTGCAATTAGTACCGCCCCTACTATGAGCACTCTTATATCCATATAATGAATATGGAACTATGCTCTAATAACCTTTTTTACCCTTATTCTATCTGCTATTGTATATTTCATAATTAGATTGGATCAGATTAGATTAGGATGACCTCTGGCTCATCCACTATAATACCTTTACTCTTTGCTAGGGAGTAGAGCCTCTTCAATGCCTTGTACCCTACATCTCCCATATCTAGGGTAAGGTTATTCACATACATCTTTACGAACCTTGCAATAGTATCTCTATCCTTACCTCTTGAGTAACGCATCGCATACTCTAGGGCATCATCGAAGTGCTCATATGCATATGCTATAGAGCGCTTGAGTAGTAAACTTACTTGAGGTAGAGCCTTGCCAAGTGAGAGGCTAACAACATCTATGCCTAATGGTAATGGCAAGCCATTGCTTATGCTACTCCACCATGCTCCAAGATCTAATACCTTATGCAGACCATGCTTGTATGCTATCTGTGCCTCATGTATAAGCAAGCCAGCATCAACCTTGTTTGATAACACAGCATCCTCGATCTCATCGAACCTCATCTCTACTATAGCAGGATCCCTCTGGAAGTAATCTCTCAATGCCATCTCTAGTAAGAGGTATGCTGTTGTTAACCTTCCTGGAACTGCTATCCTCATATATGCCAATTCATCAGCACTAATAGCACTCCTAGCAACCACTATAGGGCCATAGGATAGCCCAAAGCTTGCACCGCTCCTAAGTATAGCATAGCCTTTAGTATATGCATATGCATATGCATATGCTGATACTGCAGTAACATCAAGCTCATTATTCAATGCCATCCTATTCAACTCCTCTATATCCCTTATGATATGCTCAACCTCTATACCTTCCATGCTAACCTTACCCTCTGCTATAGCATAGAACATGAATGCATCGTCAGCATCTGGCGTATGCCCTACTCTTAACCTCATGCTCATACTCTAACAGTTCTAGTATTAATTTTTATAACCTCTCCATAACTTATCTCTGGTGTGATGTTTGAACTCAAGAGGTTTGAACCAAAGTCCATGGAGAGTATAGTAAGGGATTACCATTCAAGCATAAACCTAAAGGAGATCCTTGAAGATAGGCTCAAGGGTAGAGAGGTTATAGGGTTTGTAGAGGGTCCTCCAACAATGAATGGCGAGCCCCATCTAGGCCATCTAAGGGGTAGGATCATGAAGGATATCTGGTATAGGTTCAATACCATGAAGGGCTTCAATGTTGTGTTCAGGGCAGGATGGGATACCCAAGGATTGCCAGTTGAGTTACAGGCAGAGAAGGAACTTGGACTTACAGGAAGCAAGTTAGAGAATCTTAAGAGTATAGGTATGGAGAGGTTGGTTGAGGAGTGCAAGAGGTTGGTACAGAGGTACAACGAGAAGTGGGTTGAGGCTGATACACTGCTAGGCATGAGCATGGATTATGAGCATGCGTACTGGACATACAAGGATGAGTATATAGAGAGGGAGTGGAGGTATCTGAAGAGAGCCTGGGAGCAAGGCATACTTGCTGAGGGTTACAGGGTTGTAGCCTACTGCCCAAGCTGTCAGACCTCGCTCAGCCATGCAGAAGTTGCTCAGGGATATGAGACTGTAGATGATCCATCGTTGTATTACAAGGTTAGGCTAATCGATGGTGATGATGGGGTAACAGATCCTATCTACATGGTAGTATGGACTACAATGCCATTCACAGTGGTCACTGATGAGATGGTTGGAGTAAGGCCAGATGCTAATTATCTATATGTAAAGATGCATGAGAAAGGAGAGGTCTGGATAGTTGGCAAGGATAGGCTTGAGCCATTGATGGATGAATTGGGTATAGAGGAAGGTTCATACTCTATACTAAAGAGTGTAAAGGGTCATGAGTTGGAAGGGAAGAGGTATGAGCATCCTCTCATAGACCTTATCCCTGGGCTCAAGAGGATAGGAGATAAGGTTCACACTGTAGTTGCTGAGGAGTTCGTCGCTATAGATACTGGATCTGGTATAGTGCATCTCTCCCCAGCAAATGGTGAGGAGGACTTTGAGGTAGCAAGTAAGAGAGCCATGCCAGTATTCAATCCAATAGATGATAGGGCAGTATTCACAGAAGAGGCTGGCGTATTTGCTGGTCTATTCGTTAGGGATGCAGATGCAAAGGTTGTTGAACTCCTCAAGGAGAGAGGCTCTCTACTCAAGATAGGTAAGATAAGGCATGAGTATCCTACATGCTGGAGGTCACACCATAGGCTTGTATGGATAGCGAGAAGGGAGTACTTTTACCTCATCGATAGGATAGCAGATAAGGCGTTAAGTGCAGCTGAGAAGGTTGAGTACTTCTATCCAGAGCCCAAGAATAGGTTCATTGCTATAATAGGTGAGAGGAAGCCCTGGTGTATATCTAGGGAGAGGGTATGGGGTACTCCATTACCCATATGGGTATGCTCTAACCCATCATGCAAGGCAAAGATAGCATTATTCAGCAGGGATGAGATAGTTAAGAATGCGTTAGAGTTACCAGATGGCCCAAGATTCGAGCTTCATAGACCATGGATAGATAGAGTAGTAATAAGGTGCAGTAGATGCAACTCCAAAGCATATAGAGAGCCATTCGTGCTTGATACATGGCATAATAGCGGTGCAGCGCCATACGCATCCATGAGCGATGAAGAGTATGAGAGGTTGGTACCTGTACCATTCCTTACTGAGGGTATAGATCAGACGAGAGGCTGGGCATACACACTGCTAATGGAGAATGTTATAATGAAGGGCAAGGATGAGGCACCATTCAAGGCATTCCTCTTCCAAGGGCATATAGTTGATGAGCATGGCAATAAGATGAGCAAGAGTTTAGGTAATGTGATAGATGCTATAGAACTGCTCAAGAACAACCCAGTAGATATGGTTAGGTTCTACTTCATGTGGAAGGCAAGCCCAATAGATGCCCTAAGCTTCAGTATCGATGAGATGAGAAGAAGGGTATATCAGGTTCTAAGCACGCTATACAACCTACACATCTACCTTACCCAGAATGCAAGTTATGATGGCTATGAGCATGAGAAGCATACACTAGAGTGGGCTATGGGTAGTAACATGTTGAGAGCCAGTGAGGTATGGCTACTATCAAGGTTACAGGCGCTTATAGAGAAGGTTACCAATGGTTATGAACACTGCAGGTTCCATGAGGCTGCAAGAGCAATTGAGAGCTTCATAATAGATGATCTGAGCCAGACCTATGTGCCATTCACAAGATATGAGCTATGGGATGATAGTAGTGAAGGGCTGGAGAGGAGGCTTGTAATATACTCTGTGTTAGCACATACACTCTTAACCATAGATATACTACTCCATCCTATATGCCCGTTCATCACAGAGTATCTCTACCTTGCATGCTTCAAGAGTAAGCAGAAGAGCATAATGCTTGAAGAGTGGGTTAAACCCTCAAAAGCGCTTACGAATATGGATGTTGAGCGATCGTTCACATTACTTAATGAGATTATATCTCTAGCAAATGCTGCTAGGATGAAGGCTATGCTGAAGAGGAGATGGCCACTCAGCAATGCCTACATATGCCTTGCCAGTGATGAGATCGATGCGTTAAGGGCATTGATGGATATAATGAAGGTTCAGATGAATGTAGAGGATGCAACGCTTATTGCTATAGATGCCAAAGATGGTATAGAGAGGGCATTGAAGATGGTAGAACTCGAACTGCCTATACGTATCAATATTAACCTCAAGTTGAAGAGCATAGCAAGTAAGGCAAAGGCTGATCTACCAAGAGTGATGAAGAGGTTCTCTACCATCGATAAGGTTGAACTACTCAGAGGGTTGAGTACAAAGGATAAGTCCACTCTAGAATATGGTGATAATGGTGATACAAATAAGGTTATAGAGATAGCAAGAGATGAACTAGAGGTTGAGATCGAGCCTACTGAAGGGTATACACTGAAGATGGATGAGAAGATGGGTAGAGCAGTCATACTCTCAACAGCAAGGGATAAGAGGTTGGTAGCAAAAGGCATGGTTAGAGATATAGCGAGGAGGTTACAAGCATTAAGGAAGGAGAAGGGTTACAATCCAACAGATATAGTTGAGGTAGCATGCATCTCTGGTCTAGATGATGAGAGTATAGAGATGGTTAAGGGATTCAAGGATGAACTTGCTTACCTTGTTAGAGCAAAGAGGGTTGAGATAACCAATACAACAGATAGCAGTGCCGGTATAGATTGGAAAGAGATGGAGATGGATGGTAAGATTATAAGGTTATACATATAATAACTACTCTAAACTACTAAAGTCTATATTCATATTCTATTATACTATACTGCTAATACTACTAGTACTGCTAACCTTCCATCATTACCTCTCTAGCCTTGACTATATCCTTCAACGGCATACTCTCGCCTCCTACAACCTTGAGCGTTATATCTATCCTATCCTTATTCACATCTACTATGTTGTAACTGTTCCTGAAGAATCCCCTCATCCTCTCAGATGAAGTAGTGCCAGCATACGCTATGGTAAGGCTACCAAGCTGCCATATCCATGGTCTATGCTTATGCCCACAGAGTACAAGGTTAACACCAGCCTCCAATGCTGTCTGTAGAACATCCCCAGCATCTAACACTATTATCCTATCACTCCCAGTATCTGGTATTGGGATGAGGTGATGGTGCATTGCTATGATCTTAACCCTCCTATCGTTACTTGCTGTAAGAGTGTTGAGGAGCCAGAGGTTCTGTCTATAGCCTACCTCTCCCTCATCCCTGTCTGGTCTTGCTGTGCTTAGAGTTGCTATTATACATTGATCATCCTCATAAACCTGTTTAGAAGTAAAGAACCTCTTGAATAGAAGGTAGCCAGTATTCCTATAGTCATGGTTCCCGCTAAGCATTATTATATTCTTGCATCTCAGCATGTTTATGTATGACCTTACCTTCTCATACTCTTGGAGTATACCATTCTCTGTTATATCACCTGTTATAACTATTATATCTGGAGCAAGGCTGTTAACCTCATCTATAGCTTGCTCAAGCATATCCCTCCTGAACCCATTGCTCACGTGCAGATCCGATAACTGAATCAGTAGCATAGAGTCTTACCCAAGAATGCTGTATATCTACTTATGCTGAAGAGGTATAAATAACATGCATGTGTAGATGATGTGATGAGCGTAGATGAGGATCTAGCATCAATAGCAATAAGGCATGCCCTTACACTGGGCGCAGTATATGCAGATACAAGGTATGAGTATAGGGAGAGTAGATGGCTCCTTCTTGATGATGCAAAGATAGAGCATGTAGCATACAGTACTGAGCGTGGTATGGGTATAAGGGTACTGGTCGATGGTACATGGGGCTTCTATGCTATCACTGAACCCTCAAGCAGTGATGATGTCAAGGAAGGTGTTGGGAAGGCATTCAAGCTTGCAAAGGGATCTGGTGCAAGGCTAAAGGATAGAGATAAGGTGAGGCTTGCATATGTGAAGGCGTATAGAGATAAGGTAAGCATTGGATTCAAGAAGGATACTAGAGCTATGTTCGATGAACTTGTAAGGCTTGCAAAGGATGCAGATGATGCTATGAGGAGTACTGATAAAGATAGGAGGATCCATAGGAGATCTATATCAGCAGGGTACGATTATGTTGAGAAGTTATTCGTTAGCAGTGATGGCTCCAACATACTCCAGAGTTACATGGATAGTGTTATGAGTCTATCAGTGACTGCACATGAAGGTAGTCTGAATGAGACTGTATCTAGAACTGAAGGAGGGCGAGGAGGTCTTGAGATGTTAGAGGATACAGATGTTCTTGCTACTGCATCTACTGTAGCATCAAATGCTCTCATGCTCCTTAATGCAAAACCTGCTAAAGAGGATAAAGCAACTGTGATCATGGACCCAGACTTTGTTGCACTGCTAACGCATGAGATCCTAGGCCATCCATCAGAAGCAGATAGAGTGCTAGGGTATGAGATGGCATGGGCTGGTGGTGCATGGTGGACAGGGATGCTTGGTAAGAGGATAGGCTCTAATATGCTCAACGTCTCAGATGACCCAACTATAGCAGGTAGCCTCGGTCATTACATGTATGATGATGAGGGTGTTAGGGCAAGGGAGAAGGTACTGGTAAAGGAGGGTGTGCTGGTAGAGCATATGCAGAGTAGGGAGACAGCATCCATATTCAACGTTGAGCCCAATGCAGGGATGAGGGCGACGGGTTATGAGTTTATTCCATTGATAAGGATGGCATGTACCTACATAAAGCCTCTAGACTACTCTATGGAAGAGATGATCGAGGATGTTAGACATGGCTACATGATACATGGGCAGAAGGTACCCTCCATAGATATGTATAGATACAACTGGAGTATCTCCTGCCAATATGCAAGGAAGATAGAGGATGGAGAGATAGTTGAGGGTCAATCTGGTATGCTTAGGGATGTTATAGTGATGGGCAATGCGCCAGAGTTCTTTGCTTCAATAGATGCATGTAGCAAGCACTATGAGATAAGACCTATACTCAACTGTGGTAAGGGTGATCCTATGCAGACATTACGTATGGGTAATGGGGGTCCTTACGTTAGAGCCATAGCAACGGTTAAGAGTGTTGCAGAGTAAGGGTAGTAGATTGGATAGCCTTTACGATGCTAGCAGTGATAGCATAAGTAGAGTTGCTGAGGAGGTCAGAGCATGCAAGAGGTGCAGGTTATCAGAATACAGGAGTAATGCTGTACCTGGAGAAGGCGCAAGTAATGCACAACTCATGTTCATAGGTGAGGCTCCTGGCAGAACAGAGGATACCCTAGCAAGACCATTCGTAGGCTCTGCTGGTAGGGTACTAGATCATGCCCTTGCTAGAGCAGGGATAGATAGGGCTAGTGTATACATAACCAACATAGTGAAGTGTAGACCACCATTGAATAGGAGGCCTAGGAGGGATGAGATATACTCATGTATGTCATATCTTATGAGGGAGATAATGCTTGTTGATCCAAAGGTTGTATGCCTTCTAGGTAGGACTGCACATGATACACTTCTCTCTGGCTCCTTCAGAGAGCATAGGAGTAGATATGTTAAACATGAGGGGAGGTTATTCTTCACAACATACCATCCAGCATATGTGATCTACAACAATAAACTCAGAGAAGTCTTCGAGAGTGATATTATAAGTATCAAGAAGTTAATGAATAATGATTAAAAGAAAAAGGGATAATATAAGATCTTGTTATATCTGTTGTGTATTACCCCCTATAGGTATAAGTACTCTACCAACCATTACTGTTAATGCAACTACACCAACTAGTATGAGCATAAGATTGATAGGGAACTCTGGTATGACTGGCATCACACCGTCTATCAGTTCCTTTACCTTATCTGCGGAGCGCTTCTCCTCTATAGCACTCTTTACATCATTGAAGAAACGCTCTATTACTGCACTTGTATCTGAACCTATGTTATCCTTTACCTTACTTGTGAATATATACTCTGCCCTAACTACAAATGCCTGTGCATCCTCGTACTCTATTGTACTGGTTACAGTACCTTCCTCCTCAACACCCTCCTCATACTCCATCCCTGTATGCTCAAGCAGCGTCTTCACTACCTCGAACCAGAATTGTAGATTACCCTTATTCTCCTCACTTATAAGGTTGGAAGCATCCTCAAGAAGTGTATCTATAGCATCTATCTCTGCCTTCAACTCTTCATACGAGATTGCTGGTACCTTAGATGGAAGCCTTACAAGTTTATCCCGCAACTCATCTATCAGTTCAGGATTCCTCTTCTCTATAATTGGTGCTATCTCGCCTAGATACTCTGCTGTAGGATTGCCTGCATGAGCAACAGCGTTATCATCATTGCCTATACTCTTGTTATCTAAAGCCTTCATGAGATGCCCTCTAATCTCCTCTATGCTCACTATAAGCGTTAGATCCTCATCCATGCTGAGATCCTGAGCATATGAATTGTAAGGAGCTATAGTAGAGGCTATAAGCAGTAGTACTGCTGTTAGTAACATTAGATGGCTTTTAACCATACTAGTTATTCCATTCTTAACTATAAAAAGGCTTATCAATATCCTCTAAAACCATAACAGAACGTGCCAAATCATTATATATACTTTGTAAGTGGAGTAGCTGTATGCTCTTTGAGGTGTATGAGTATGCATTGAGGCAGAGGGATAGCATAATCAAGAAGGTAAGGAATGCAAAGGAGTTACTAGAGAATGCAAGGGGTAAATGGGTTGAGTATGAACCATCGCCTAAACCCTCTATGCTTGCTGGTGTTGATAGCAGTTTCAACTACATAGTGTATAAAGGCTTCTACCTTTACGCTATAGCAGGTGTATCCGTAAGGAGTGATGCATCGCTCATAGTTAAGCCTAGAATGGTGGTTGATGTTACCAATCTTCCAGAGGATGATAAGGGGTTTATAAGCCCTAGGAATGAGCTACTTGCTAGATGTATAGAGGTAGAGTATGACCTTGCAAGTGAGAGTATGGACAAGGCAGATCACATACTGATAGATGGTTCGCTCCTTGCTAGGTTCTATGATAGGAGGCATAGGAGGTTCATAGCAACATACGAGTATGCAAAAGAGTTGATGAGAAGTAGCAAAGTACTATTCATAGCAAAGAGCTCTGCAAGCAATACAATGCTCAATGGTAACCTAGCAGATATATACTACTTCAGTAAAGCAACCCTTGATGCAGGTTATGCATTGAGTATGCAGAAAGCAGGCAATGAGGATATAACTGTTGTCTATACTAGGCTCAAACCTTGCACACCCATAGTCAAGGTCGAGATGCCTGGAGAGAGGAGTGAGCAAGAGGTTAGAGAAGTGCTCAACATGCTCTATCCTGAGAGTATATCAGGCTATCCTTACGTGCTAAGACTTGCACATGAGAGATGTAAGATAAGCAATGATGAGATGATCAAACTTGCAGATATGCTTGGATTGAGCATAGAAGAAGGTGGGAGGGAGGTTCTGAATGAGTAGCGCTAGAATAGGTCTAAACACAGATTCTAGTGAAGGGCCACTAGGGTTCGTTGTTGGAGAGGCTCACCCATACAGGTTTACATTCATGGCTAAGAGGGCTGTTAGTGTGGGAGAGTACGTTGTAGTTGATACAGGTAGTAGGATGATACTTGGCATGGTTGAGCAATCATCTATAAGAAGTAGCATAATGGATGGTGTGAGCAACTACCATGCAGCGCGTGAGGGTAAGGCTATAGCAGAGAGGAATGTAAGGGATAAGAGTTATCTTGCTGTGGTTAGGGTTCTAGGCTATATAGATGAACTTGCAGAAGGCAAGGTTACATTACCCTCATTGCCACCTGAGCCTGGAAGTGTAGTATCTGAAGCAGGTATGGATGAACTCCACAGGGTATTCAACATAAACGGCTCATCCTGGATCAGGATAGGTTCTCTACTCAGGAATAGTAACGTTGGGGTATCAGTAAACCTAGATAGAGTAGCAAGTAGGCATTTAGCAATATTATCTGTCACTGGTGGAGGCAAGTCAAATCTACTAGCACTGATAGCAAAGAGGGTAGCAGAGTTGAATGGTACGATGATAATCTTTGATTATCATGGTGAGTATAATCTCAACATGCAAAATGTAGAGGTTATGGATGCAAGGATAAACCCTCGCTACATAGATGAGGCTGAGAGGCTTGCTGACCTTCTTGAGATAAGGGAGTATGCTAGTGTGCAGAGGGAAGTACTAGGCAAGGTCTTAACAGATGATGTTAAAAGGAGTGAGGACTTTTGGGCAGCGCTTAAGGCCAATATAGATGCGTTGAAGGATAGTGAAGAAGGCAAGGGGAGCAAGAAGAACATACAGGTTATAAAGGCATGTGATAGACTCCAAGGCATAATAGACTCTGCAGTTAGAAGACTAGGACCTTTACTGGATACAAGCATGCGGAAGCCATTGGATATGCTCAAACCAAACAAAGTTAATATACTAAACATGATTGAGTTCTCTGAGAAGCAGGCGAATATAGCTATAGCATACTATCTAGAAGAGATACTGGACGATAGGAAGAGGGCTGAGAGGTTAAGAAAGGGTAACAATTATGGATCTGAGAGATACACAGTAAAGTTCGATACCCCAGTGATATGTGCTATAGAGGAGGCACATGCCTTCTTACCAAACAACAGGGATACAGATTCAAAGTATATAGCAAGTAAGATAGCAAGAGAGGGTAGGAAGTTCGGCGTATCCCTAATAATAGTATCGCAGAGGCCTAGGAGGCTTGACCAAGATGTTCTCAGCCAGATGGGCTCTCTAGCCATATTAAGGCTTACAAATCCAGAGGATCAGAGGTATATAAATGAGGCAAGCGAGGCTGTGAGTAAAGAGTTACTAGAGTACCTACCATCGCTCAACGTTGGCGAGGCTATACTAGTTGGGCAGTGGATCAACGTACCCTCTATAGTTAAGATAGATGAGGTTGGGGAGAAGAGAGTTGGTGCAGATATAAACGCTGTTGAAGAATGGCAATCAAGCAGAAAGCATAACAGTATAGCAAGGGAGAGCACTAAAGATCTCATGGAGTTAGATTGACTTGACTTTAATAGATTAATCTATCATATTTATCAAGGTAACCAAACCAACCACTTCCCTTACCATCTATACATCTATATCTGTGGATATGGAAATGGGATAGGTTCTGGCATAGGCGTATGCTCCCCTAGAAGAGGTATCATAATAATGGCCATAACTAATAAGAATATGATCATAATCCCTATGAATACGATTAGGGCTAGAAGAGCTATACCAAATGCTTGTTTCCAACTAGTCTTGAAGATGTTTTTATACACCCATAGCCATGCTAGGAATGCTAGTACCATTGCAGGGATTATAGCGTTGGTACCAAGTATATCGCTAAGTAATGCTGCAGATACTAACATCACCCCAGTATAGAGGATAGGACCCAAGGCAGTTGCGCCCATTGTATGGATGAACCTTACACGCCCTGCAGTCAGTATCTTGGCTGATATATAGACTGGTATGGATATTATGATCCATAACCCTAGCAGTGTTGCTATATATATAATACCAGCAAGTATGCTAATATCTATCATATCTATCACCAGTACTCTTCCCTACCCTAGAGCGCATACCGCCATAGTTATATAAAAGGATTATAAAGCAGAGTAAAGGACACATTTTTAAATCCATCATCCATGAGCTAACATGTGGATATACTGCTGAAGGATATAATGGTGAGGGATGTGGTAACTATAAGCCCAGATAAGACTGCACAAGATGCGGCTAGACTTATGGCTGAACATGGTATAGGGAGTGTGGTTGTGATGCACCATGACAATGTGGTGGGGATAGTTACAGAGAGGGATCTTGTAAGGAAGGTATGTGCCAAAGATATACCAAGTAGCAAGGTAAGGATACATGATGTGATGAGCACACCAATAATAACCGCAGAGCCAGATCTACCGATAGAGGCTGCAGTGCAGAGGATGTTCAACAACAAGATAAGAAGGTTACCTGTAGTTGAGAATGGTAAGTTGGTAGGCATAGTCACTATATCTGATATAGCGAAGCATATGCGCACGAAGTGGTTGATAGAGAGGATATTCGAATGAGTATAAATAGATGGAGAGGGTGAGTACTGGCTAATATCAGTCATCATCAACGATCAATCAATGTCATCTCTTCATCTCTTATCTATTTCAGTATAGGATAAATTATGAGGGAAGGAATAAATTAGATTAGGATGGTTCTTCCATAAGATAGATGGTATGCGTGTAGTGGTCCTAGGTAGCAAGGTATTCGTTACAAGCTTCCAACTGGCTGGGGTTGAGGGGATAAGCGTAGACTCCCCAATGGATGCTCTGAGTAAGATAAATGCCCTTGTGGGTAAAAGTAATGAGACTGGACTCATACTGGTCAGTGACGATATAGCAGCAGGTATAAGGAAAGAACTTACAGAGATAAGGGCAAAGAACCCCATACCTATAATATTCGAGTTACCAGCACCAGGAAGCAAGAAGGTTCAGGTCAACTATAGAGCGTTACTCAAGCAGATACTGGGAATATAATAATATAAATAAATAAATAGATAGATAAATAGATAGATAGATTCAGATAGTAGGATATGTTATTCTTACAAGGGCTCATAGTTAATAAGGTAGTAGTATAGCATAGTGTTATGTGTGAGGATGAAGGCAGTACTACTAGATGAGAATGGTGTAAGCATAAGGGATGTATCTATACCAGACGTTGGAGAAGGGGATATACTGGTTAAGATGCGTGCATGTGGGCTCTGTGGCTCAGATATAGAGAAGGTCTATGGGAGGTATGGTGTAGTATCTAGGAGGTTAGGGCATGAACCTGCTGGAGAGGTTGTTGCTATAGGTAGCAAGGTTAAGGATATAAGGGTTGGGGATAGGGTATTTGTGCACCATCACGTACCATGTTACTCGTGTTATTATTGTAACCATGGAGATTATACCATGTGCGAGTACTATCAGAGGAGCAACATAGAGCCATGTGGGCTTGCAGAACTATTCCTTGTGCCAGAGTGGAATGTTGCTAGGGGTGGTGTTATAGTCCTTCCAGAGCATGTTACATTTGAGGAAGCAGCAATGATAGAACCTTTAGCATGCTGTATAAAGGCTTTATCAGCATCGTCAATGAGAAAGGGTGATAACGTTGCTATCCTAGGAGTTGGACCTGCAGGTATAATGCATGTTATGCTTGCAAAGTTGAATGGTGCAGAGAAGGTCATTGCTGTTGATGTCAATGAATTCAGGCTAGGTTTTGCTAGTAGGATTGGGGCAGACATCTCTATTAATGCTAGCAAGGATAATCCAGTAGAGATAGCAAGAGAGTCTACAGAGCAGAGGGGTGTTGATATCGCTATAGTTGCAACTGGTAATGTTAATGCTGTGAATACAGCATTGAAGATGGTCAGGAGAGGGGGTAAGATTGTACTCTTTGGTGTACCATCTAAAGGCATAAGCATTCAATTAGATCTAAATCATCTATTCAATAATGAGATAAAGATCATACCAAGCCTTGCTGCGTCTGACCATGATACTAGGGAGGCATTCAATCTAATAGCGGGAAGGGAGATAGATATAGCAAGGATAATTACGCATAGGTTCAGACTGGATTATGCTATAGAGGCTATAGAACATGCACATAGAGCAAGTGATGCAATGAAGGTTATAGTAACAGGGGAGTGAGCGGTCGTTGTTGTTAGTGATGGTTTAGGTTATGCTCAGATCTCAAGCACTTGATAATCTTCATCTTTACATATCCGGCATAGTCTATATTAATATTATATATTATCTTCCTGCCTGTAAGACCTCTCCAATTTACAGCTACTATGAACGATGTTATGCAAAAGAAGGATGAGAGTAACATCACACTCCTCAAACCAGCAAACTCTGCCACAAGCCCTCCAATGATCGAGCCTATTATTATTGATATACTCATGCTTGATTCTAACAGTGCTGTTGATGACGCCTTCTCCTTATCGTTACTCCTGTTAAGGAGTACATAGAGTGAGCCTAGATAGATCATACTCCACGATATCCCAAGCAGTATCTGTGCTGGTATGATATACATGTATGTGCTTGATGTATAGTATGCTAAAAATACAAGCGATGATAACAGTGCACCTATCTGTATCAACCTGTGTATGTTAGCATCTGATCTAACCCTCTTCATAACAGTATTCATGAAGAGGAACTGGATCAATGCATTAATTGCATATAGGCTACCTAGTTCTAAGCCGTTGAGCCTCAACTCTTGGTTAAGGAAGATGGGGAATATACTCCATGTTGCTGCAGCGCCCACATGCCTTAGCATGAACGATGTGTATACCCTACAGTTCTTCCTTACCACATGTAGCAATGATGTATCTATAGCGTTATTCTTGCTCCTGCTTATATCAGATCTAACCTTCAGTCCAAGGGATGCTATGAACCCAGCAAAGAATATAGAGCCAGAGAGTATGAAGACTAGTGCGTAACTGCTTGTTAGTTGCTGTATCGCACTCGATACTATGCTTCCCAACAACCATCCCAATGAGCCGAACGATACTATACCAGCAAGCTTACCGTTGTTACCTTTCTCGTGTGATAATGCAAGCATAGCCCCAGCATACATGCCAGTAGCAACACCAGCCATAAGCCTTACCAGCATAAGCGTTAAGCCATCGTATGCTAGTACATGGGCAAAGAATGCAGATGATGATGCAAGGAAGCCTAGCCTTACAAACCTGACCATTCTACCATCCTTATCTGCAAGCCTTCCAAAGTATGCATATGAGAGTGCTTGGGTTACACCATACCCTGCTGCTATTATCCCAACCAGCATGTATGAGCCTGTCAGTGTATTGGCAAGTATTGGTATGAAGAGCGCAGATGCAGCAAGGGATGAGTTCTCAAAGAGGTTGAGTGCTTTTAACTTTACACCTTTATCGCTTTCTGACATTATGGTCTTGTACTGTAGAAGACAGTGGAGATACCAACTAATAAATCTATGTATGTATGTATGTAGGTATGTAGGTATGTAGGTATGTAGGTATCTGATCACTACCTACTAGGCTATTTGCTTATTCAGATTCCGATCATATCCTATAAAGAGGAAGAGCAACAGAGTTAAATACTCATCCAACATGCATTAATGTATGAGCATGGACTGGGGTATGAGGAATAGGCTATCAAGGATCTTCAAGAGCGATAAAAGAACGGTTATGCTAGCAGTGGACCATGGGTACTTCCAAGGACCAACGAGCAGGTTAGAGAATCCTAGGCGCACAATAGAACCTCTCCTGCCATATGCAGATTCATTGATGCTTACTAGAGGTGTTCTTAGGAACTGTGTTGATGCTAGCACGGATATACCTGTAGTACTCAGGGTCTCTGGAGGTGTTAGTATACTCAAAGAGGATCTATCCGATGAGGATATAACAACTAGTGTAGAAGAAGCGATAAGGCTTAATGCATCTGCCTTAGCACTCTCCATATTCGTTGGTGAAGAGCATGAGCATAGAACACTAGTGAACCTAGCAAGGCTTGTCGATGAGGCTGAGCGTTATGGTATACCAGTGCTAGCGGTAACAGCAGTAGGGAGGGAGATGGCTAGGGATGCTAGATATCTAGCATTGGCATGCAGGATAGCAGCAGAGTTAGGAGCAAGATTAGTCAAGACATACTACTGCGAGAACTTTGAGAAGGTCGTTGATAGTTGCCCTGTACCATTGGTTATCGCTGGAGGGAAGAAGATACCAGAGCAGGATGCGCTCCAGTTAACCTACAATGCTGTAAGGGATGGTGCAGCAGGCGTTGATATGGGCAGGAATATATGGCAGTCCGATCATCCTGTTGCAATGATAAGGGCAGTTAGGGCTATAGTACATGATAATGCTAGTGTTGATGAGGCATGGCAGGTATTCAATGAACTGAAGGGAGGAGAGGTAATAATTAAGCAGCAATAGTAACAATGAAGGAATCATATTTATCAATATTTTTAAATATATGGTATGAAGAGTATGTATAGGTGATTGGATAGATGCCAACCCATGGCTCGATAACAAAGGCTGGCAAGGTTAAGAGTCAGACACCAAAGTTACAGGCTAGACCAAGGGAGAGTCCTATACCAAAGGTAAGGAACAGATCAAACTATGTCAAGAGGTTAAAGTATAACAGAAGACCAGGCCAGAACTGGGAGATTGGATCTGCCTCAAGCTCAAGGAGTAGGTGATACTCTAATATTCTATCTATTTAATTGATAGAGGTTGATTATTCTATCTACACCTTATGTATTTTATCATATCTTATATGTACGTAACCAGAGGTGATCCTCTCCAAACCCTCATCGGTCTTAACCAAGAGTGAACCATCACCATCTACATCTACTGCTACACCATCTCTAGTCTTAACATCTTTACCCTCGCCCTCTATAATGCTAACAGGACCGAATAACATCATAGCCCGTATAGATGCAAGTATCTCATCCTTGTACGATAATTTAGAGTATATGCTCTCGAGTTCCTTTAAGAGAGATGCAACGAACTTCAGTCTATCCACTGCTCTACCCATCTCATGCATAAGGGATGTTGAGCCATAGTAATAGTAGCCTCTATCCTCATCACTCATCATGCTCTCTATACTCTCTATGCTCAGATTTGCATTGATCCCTATCCCTATAACACAATAGTCGATGATATCATGCTCTACGCTCATATCTATGAGTATGCCTGCAACCTTCCTGTAGTTGGTAACCACATCGTTCGGCCACTTTATTCTAGCAGGGATATTGAAGTTGTTATTGATGGTGTTGCATACAGCGAGAGCAGTTGCAAGTGAGAGCAAGGTAGCATTCCTCACGCTTACCCTTGGCTTAGTGATTAGGGAGAACCACACTCCTCCATACGGTGATATCCAGCGTCTTGATAACCTGCCCCTTCCCTTGCTCTGCATCTCTGCTACTACTAGTGTAGAGTCTTTACCATCTTCAGCAAGTCTCAATGCTACATCTTGAGTAGATGTTACATCCTCATAGTATATAATCTCCTTCACCATAGTGGAGCCTCCAAGCTCATACATGATCTCCCAAGGGTATAGTCTATCAGGCCTATCTATCAACATATAGCCTAGCCTAGGCTTTGCATCTATCCTGTAGCCATATCCCCTCAACATGGATATCTGCTTCCATACAGCCTCCCTTGATATCTTGAGCATTTTGCTCATGTACTCGCCAGATACATATCCACTCGATGCCCTAAGCATACTCAGCAGATCCTTAAGCCTAGCCTTCTCGCTACCAATCATCATAGGCAAATAAGTATGATGCTATTAAAGATATATTTAACTTGGTGACCAATCATGTAGAGATGATGGAGAGGGATCCATACTCTGATGAGGAGATAAGGAGTATACTCTCACTCAAGAATATAGCGGTAGTTGGTATCTCAAGGGATCCAAGTAAAGATGCACATATTGTGCCAAGGTACCTGATGGAGAATGGTTACAACATAATCCCTGTTAACCCATTCGCAGATGAAGTATTAGGGAAGAGATCGTACAAGAGCCTCATGGATGTGCCAGATACTGTAGATGTTGTCGATGTATTCAGGCCTTCAGATCAGGTCTATCCAGTAGTAAAGGATGCTATAAGAAAGGGTGTGAAGGCTATATGGTTACAACTTGGTATATACGACAAGGAGGCTGTAGAGGAAGCAATGAAGCATGGGATAAAGGTTGTATACAATAGGTGTATGATGCAGGAGCATAAGAGGTTGTACGTATGGAAGTCTTAAGGGATGAGTTGAAGAGCATAGCGGAGAGGTTGAATATAAGTGTACAGGTTAGCATGGATGAGGAGAATAACGTGCTGAAGGTCTATACAGATGGAGCGGATATGCTCAAGAGGGCAAGATCAGGGCTGAGGGATGTGTTAGAACTTGTATATACTACAGCAGAGCATCATCCATACTGGAATATAGCATACAATGCAGCAGAGATACTAAACATATTACTGGAGAGATGGAATGATACCTTGGATAGAAATGAGATGGATGAGCTTGAATGGAGAGCAGTTGAGTTGAAGCATGCTATAGAGAAGATAAATACAGATAGAGATAGAGATAGAGATAGAGATAGAGAAGCTTAAATAACCACGCTATTAAGTAACTATGTGCCAATAAGGATAGGTCTTATAGGTAAGACAAATACTGGGAAGACCACGTTCTTTAACGCTGCTACCCTATCCCATGCTGAGATCTCAACCTATCCATTCACCACAAAGCAGCCAAACTATGGCACATCATACGCTATAACCCTGTGCGTACATAAAGAGTTCGATGTTACAGATAACCCAAAGAACTCTATCTGCAGGGATGGATGGAGGTTCATACCCATAGAGTTGATAGACTTACCTGGGCTCATCAAGGGTGCATGGCAGGGCAAAGGCCTTGGCAATCAGTTCCTTGCAGTTGCTGCACAATCAGATGCACTACTTCACATAGTCGATGTATCTGGCAGTATAGATGCTGCAGGTAGGATAACAGAGCCAGGCACCGGGGATCCATTGGCAGATATAGCAGATATAGAGGAGGAGTTGGTGATGTGGTACCTCAAACTCCTAGAAGGGAATAGGGATAAGATATCAAGGGCTGTAAGTAGCGGGGAGAAGCTCACAACAGCAATAGCAAGGGTCATGGGCGGTGTAGGGGTTAAGGAGCACCACGTTCAGCAGGCATTGATAGATAGCAATCTCCAAGGCAAGGAGTTTGACAATTACAGCATGGAAGATAGCAAGAGGTTGGCATGGTCTCTAAGGGATATCTCCAAACCAACACTGATAGTAGCAAACAAGATAGATGTGCCTACTGCTGCTGAGAACTTCAAGAGGATAAGGGAGGAGTACAGAGATATGCTTGTTGTTCCAGCAAGTGCGGAGGCTGAACTTACACTAAGGAGGGCTGAGAGCAAAGGACTGATAAGATACATACCAGGGGATGAGAGGTTCGAGGTGATCAAGCATGATGGTTTGAATGAGAGGCAGAGATGGGCGCTCAACTTCATAAGGAGGGATGTGCTTGGGGAGTATATGCGTACAGGTGTACAGCACTCAATAAACGTTGCTGTATTCAAGTTGCTTAAGATGAATACAGTATACCCTGTTGCCGATGCATCAAGGCTATCTGACAAGGATGGTAATGTACTTCCAGATGTGTATCTATTGCCAGCAGGTTCAACCGTTGAAGATCTAGCAAGGCAGATACATACTGACCTTGCTAAAGGATTACTCTATGCTATAGATGTGAGGGATGGATTGAGGTTACCTGCAGATTACGAGTTGAAGGATAGGGATGTTATATCCATAGTCTCTGCAAGTAAGAAGAAGTAAGCAAAGCCATACTTCAGAATGATTAGATTAGAGTAGATTAGATTATGTTAGATGCTCCCAACCATACCCCTTCAACTCCCTCTCTCCATGCTCATCCCTTATATATACACCAGTACCATCATTAACCCTGCCTATGACAATTATATTGCAGCCTGTTAACCTTGCTATGCTTATAACATCTTCAAGATGCTCACTCCTTACCGTAGCAGCTATCTCATACTCCTCCCCAGCATAGAATACAAGATCATCTATACTCAAGGAGTTATCCCTAGCAAACCTCTCAACACCTCTTCCTATGGGCTTACGCTCTATGATGAAGCGCTTCCTACTTGCTCTACTCATCTCATGAAGAGTATATGCTAGACCATCGCTTGAGTCCATTGCAGATGTTGCATATCTAGCAAGCATTAGCCCAAACCTTAGCCTTGGCTTGGGCATCAATACACTCTTTATCGCCTTTGTCCTGAACCATGCACTAGCTTTTGCATCATCAAGCAGTATCTTGAGCCCTGCCTTTGTATACCCAAATGGCCCAGATACAAGGATCAGATCTCCAGTAGATGCACCTGAGCGCTTTACAAACCTGCCTCCCCCCTCTACTATACCAAGGATACAACAATCTATTATGAGCTCCTTCCCCTCATTTGTATCCCCTCCCACTATCTTTATATTGAACTCCTTCTCAGCCCTCCTGAAGCCCTTTGCTATACCTCTTACATAATCCTCATCATCCATACCTTTAGGAAGCGCGAGGGAGATCAGAGCATATAATGGTCTTACTCCCTTGCTCGCCATATCGCTAACTGGTGCAACTATACTCTTCCTTGCAATCTGCCATGGCTCCATACCTCTAGGTACATCTGTACTCTCAACCAGCATATCACACTTGAGGGCAACCTCGAGGCCATTAACCCTTACAAGTTCAACATCGTCGTAGCATCTCTTGCCTATATGGTATGATATGATCTCTATAACCCTCCTCTCCCCAACCATACTACTTATCCTGCCTCCTTTATTATCTGCTCATACAACCTGTATAATTCATTACATCTATCTACACCATCTGACTCTACAGATAGCCTTACAACATCCTCTGTATTTGATGGCCTTACAAGTACCCATGTACTCTCGTCTATCACAAGTTTGATACCATCTAGAGTTATCGACTCAGAGTGATCATGTCTGCTAATGAGTCTATCGATAAGCCTATCATGGCCAATGCCTTTAGCATCAACCTTGCCCCTCCTTATACTGTAGCGCTTAGAGTACTCCAATACCTCATCGAGCCTATCAAGCATGGATAGTGCTATTGCCGATGCGAGAAGCCCATCCCTGCATAGGTTAAACCTAGCCATTATGAATCCAGCACTGCTTCCTTCTCCTCCAGCCTCACAGCCATACTTCAGCATTGTATCTACAACATTCGCCTCTCCAACTCTGCTATAGTGAAGTGTACAGTTCATTGCCCTTGCAATGTCCTTAACTGCATTGCTTGTATCTATACTCACTGCTATACTCTTGCATCCCATCTCCTCCACTACCCTTGCTAAGCATATTAACAGTATATCATCTGGCTTGTATCTTGGGCCTTTAAGCACAACAGCTCTATCCCCATCCATATCCAGTGCTATTCCTAGCCTACATTGCCCATTAGTAACAGCATTACACAAGTGTGTAAGATCTGAGTTGGTTGGGTCAGCAGTAACCCTATCCATCAGAACTGCCTTGAAGCCAAGTCTGGCAAGTATCTCAAGGATGTAGGATCTACTGGAACCATCTGCTGTATCAACTGCTACTACAGCTCCAGCACTGTGATAATCTAGCGCTAAGAATCTAAAGAGATCATCGGTATAAGATGGTGTTGATCTATGCTCTATACCTATCCTGTTTATACTGGTATTAGTATTAGTATTAGTATTAGTAGCAAGGGGTAGCAGATCTGCAGGTATAGCTCTCCCATTAAGGGCGAACTTGAGACCGTTCCACTCCAACGGGTTATGAGAAGCAGTGATCATGATGCCTGCACCAACACTAGATCCCTGTGACTCTCTAACTAGCACTGGTGTTGGTGCTACACCCAGGTTATACACATCTATACCATGCTCTCTTAGTACTGCTGATACTACCAATGCTATAACCCTGCTAGATCCTCTAGTATCCATTGCTAGTGCACATCTATTGCTAATCATGGATGAGAATGCCTTAGTGAATATAATTACATGCTCTAGAGTAAGATCTCTAGGGAATCTACCCCTAACACCAGATACAGAGACCTTCAAGCCAGCACCCTGTATGCTAAGCTTTAAGTGCAATTTATTTATCACCGTCTGATCGTTAAAGCCATAGACCTCTAATGCCTCGGTAGCTCAGTAGGTTAGAGCGAGCGCCTCGTAAGCGCTAGGTCGCGGGTTCGAATCCCGCCCGAGGCTCTTAGCGATAAATGGATTATCCTTTATTATTGCCTTAAATAGGCAATTATGTACTAAAGTACAATTTTAGGTTTGATTAATGTATTATACTGGAAGTGCTAACAAAATTAAGTTATGCAACAAAGCATAATTATTCGTAAGTACTAGATGCCCTAGACCCAGTACCCTTTAACAGGACTAAGAGTGGTATAAGTGAGATTGCAGATAGAATAACCGAGAATATAATTGTGCTAACAACTGATAAATCATAGAGTATACCTATTACCATACTCCCAGATAACCATGCTATACCATAGATGCCATTGAAGATCCCGTATGCAGTTGCAAGCCTTGTTCTATCAATCATAACTGCTATAGATGCCCGCATTATAGTCTCCTGCATACCCATTACAGCACCCCAGAGTATTATACCAATAATTATGTGACTACTACTCAAGGAGAATGCTAAGGGTGCAATAGGCATGCTGGTTAATGGTATTAGTATCAGTACTATAAGTCCATACCTATCGAATAGATACCCTACCATCAAGGCCATTAATGCATCTATACCCATTGCAAGAGCAAACAGCATAGGTATATACAGATCATCTATAACTGAAGTTAGTTTGATATGGTATGATATGATCTGAAAGTGTGCATACCCTGCTATACTTATGGATACAAAGGCTAGGTAGAGCCAGAATATCCATGGCATAGAAGTTGAACTTGAACTTGATACCTTTGGCGATGCATCTACATATAGGCTAGGTGTAGCAAACCTTCTAGTATAAACAAGTAATGAACCAGTAGCAATCACTGGTATGAATAGGTAGAGGAATGCACTGCTATACCCTCCATGGTAGAGGAGTAAGGTAACTAGCAATGGACCAGCAACAGCGCCTATCTGATCCAATGCTTCATGTATACCAAAGCCCTTGCCCTTGCCTATAGATGATGCTGCATCTGCTACAATCGCATCCCTTGCAGGTGTACGTATTGCCTTGCCTAGCCTCTCAAGTATTATAAGTGCAGATGCTAAATCAAGCCTATTAGCAAATGCAAGTAATGGAAGAGATAGTATCATCATATACCCAGTTATAATCAGAGTCCAATGCCTCCCACTCCTATCTGCAATATGACCAAACAGTACCCTTGAGCCATAGGCAACAACCTCTCCCACCCCTGTAACTAACCCTACTATAGTAGCACTTGCCCCAAGTATAAGCAGGTATGGTCCAGTTATGCTCCTAGCACCTTCATAAACCATATCAGCAGTAAGGCTGACAAGCCCAAGGAGGAGTATCAGTCTGAAAGCCTTCTCTCTTGAAGCAGACATCTTCTACCCATACTGCTTATACATGCATTATTAAATGTAAAAAGATTTCTATACATTATATACAATCGTAGGATTGCTATTAATTAAACTTAATCTCCTTCCCCTTTATATCCAGAATTATTAAAAGTATAGAGCAACGTTTAATATACTGAAGGGCTAAGCAAGCAGACAGAAGAGGCTATGGCATCAGCCTAGGCATATTAGTATGGAGTGCCTGAACCGCCCCCAGTGGCTGATGATGCCTACTGTTAATGTATAATGGTGGCAAAGGCATGTTGGGGGATGATGGGGATTGGTAGATCTGTATAGTAGTGCTGTAGTAGCATCAGCCATAGTCATATCTGGTATTGTAAGTTCAAGAGCAAAGATATCCTCCTCCATAATAGAGGTTACGTTAGGGATAGTTCTAGCAAATGTACTCTTCCTAAAGATAGAGGGATGGCTAGACTTCCTTGCAACGTTTGGTGGTCTAACACTTACATTCCTTGCTGGTGTTGAGGTTGAGAGCAGGTTGCTTAGGAGCAAGGCAAAGGTCAGCAGTGTGATAGGTACTCTAGCATTCCTAGCCCCATTGATAGGTGAGTTGATCTTCCTTACACTCTTCACCGACTGGAGTTGGAATGCAAAGTTAGCAGCAAGCCTAGCACTAACAACAACATCAATAGCAGTTGTGTATGCCGTGCTTACAGAGTATGGGATCATGCGCACACAGTTTGCAAAGACCATAGTAGCAGTAACGTTCGTTAACGATATCCTAACAATAGTAGGGATAAGCCTCATAGAACCAAGATTCAATATGGTAACTGTAGCATTCCTACTAACACTAGCTTTATTAGCATTCATAATACCAAGGCTAACTAACAGGCTGATAACAAGGTATGGGGAGAAGGTAGTTGAGATAGAGTTGAGGTTCATATTTGCCATGCTATTGTTAGTATCATTCTTTGCTGATGAGGCAGGGATGCATGCTGTATTTGGTGCATTCATGCTAGGTCTTATATTTGCTAATACATTGCAGAGGCATGATAGGACACTTGCTAAGATGAGGACTGTAACATTCACCATCCTCTCCCCAGCGTTCTTCATAAGGGCAGGGATGCTGATATCTCTTAATGCTATAACACAGAACATACTCATGGTACTCATGCTTCTATTGGTCAAGATGTTATCGAAGTTTGCTGGATGCTACATGCTATGCAGGAGATGGCTGCCAGAGGCTCCAACATTCTCAACGCTGCTGTTGAGCACTGGGCTTACAGTTGGTACTATAACTGCAACGCTAGGAAGAGATCTAGGGTTCCTTACACAGGAGCAGTTCTCAATAACCGTTATAGCAGTTATATTTAGTGCTGTAGTACCAACAATGATAGCGAAGAGGTTTACTCCAAAGAATGTATAAGTATGATAGAGAGTGCTATGTATATGAGTTGTGAGGATTAGATTATGAGAGGGAGGGATTAGAGCAATGATAGAGAGAGGTAAGAGGAAGAGGATACTTGCTGCAATCGATATGTCTGATAACGCAAGGTATGTTATTGAGAAGGCAGCAGAGATAGCAGAGATGGTTGGTGCTGATGTAACAGTTCTAACAGTTGTAGATCTTCCTCTAGTGGCAAGTGAAGGAGAGATCAATATGGCTAGGATAGAGAGTGAGGAGAAGAGGATCTCTGAGTATCATAGGCAACTCATAGATAGGTACTTTGCTGCTTCAACTGATATACTTGTGGAGTCTATGGTACATTATGGTGATGCTGGAGATAAGATATGTGAGATTGCTGAGAAGATCCATGCTGATATGGTTGTCATAGGGAGTAGAGGACTTGGTAGGATACAGTCTATGCTGCTTGGTAGTGTATCTGAGAAGGTGCTTAGGAAGTGTAGATGCTCAGTACTCGTTGTAAAGGCAGTTACGTGATGGCAAGAGATTTGATCATCTATCTGTACATGTTAGATCCTCATCTCTACCAGCAAATATGTAGAGTGCAACCAACTCCCTTGTATTCCCATGGAACTTGTGTTTTGCCCTTGCAGGTACGAATATAACACTACCATCCTTTATGGGTATATCCTTATCCTCTATCCTTATAAACCCATCCCCCTTTATGATGTAGTATACCTCATCGTTAACATGTGGAGCCTGTGGATCCTCTTCACCAGGCTTTAAGCGTAACACACCAACATCCATGCTCCCTCTCTGCAGAAATGTACAACACCAGTCACCATCCCTGATCATTGCACGCAGTATATCATCTACATTGTATGCATCATACCCAACACGCATATAGGTACTTGCTTACAAGGTTATTAAAATGTTGATGGCTCTAGATGTAAGGTATGGGACTACATATTTATTAGTTAGTTGTCATTGCTTATCTTATTATGCTTGTAGGTTCGACCAAGATAGTAAAAGGTACAAGTGATGGCAAGATACTGATGGGTATGAGAGAGCATGCAATGAGAGATCCAAAGGGCTTCTGGGCTGAACAAGCATCGCTACTAGAGTGGTTCAGATCATGGGATGATGTGCTTTATTGGAACCCTCCATTTGCAAGGTGGTTTACAAACGGGCTTATAAATGCATCGTACAATGCACTTGATAGGCATACTCATAGCAAGGGTGATAAGGTTGCAATATACTGGCAAGGGGAGAATGATGATGAGAGAAGGAGTATAACATACAGGGATATGCATAGAGAGGTTAACAGGGTTGCAAATGCCCTAAAGAGTCTAGGGCTAAGGAAGGGTGATAGGGTAACTATCTACATGCCTATGGTACCTGAACTCCCAATAGCAATGCTTGCATGCTCAAGGATTGGAGCCATACACTCAGTTGTATTCTCTGGCTTCAGTGCTAGAGCATTGGCAGATAGGCTCAATGACTCTAGATCAAGGCTTATAATAACTGCAGACGGCTATTATAGAAGGGGCAGAGTTATAAACCTAAAGGATAATGTTGACTCTGCACTAAATACATGCAAGAGCATTGAGCATATAATGATACTCAAGAGGCTTGGTATAGATGGGAGCAATAATGCTAGTAGTGATAACAGGAGCAGTAGCAGTAACAGTAGCAGTAGCAGTAACAGTAGCAGTAACAGTAGCAGTAGCGATGTGCCCTACATAGACTGGCATGATATAGTTGATAGCCAGGATGATCACTGCGAACCAGAGATGGTTGAGAGTAACGAACCACTCTTTATACTCTACACATCTGGCACAACAGGTAAGCCAAAGGGTATAGTACACTCAACTGGGGGCTACCTCACATATGCAAATGCAACATTCAGATGGATATTTGGGATAAGGGAGGAGGATGTGTACTTTTGCACAGCAGATATAGGATGGGTTCAGAAACAGTTTTCAAATAGTTAACTTTATATAATAAATCTTGCTATTTATTTACATAGTGACAGAGAAGCTGCTGACACTTAATGAGGCTTGTAAGAGGTTAAGTATTCATCCAAATACGCTTAGGAAGTGGGATAAGCAAGGTAAGATCAGAGTTGTTAGAACGGTTGGTGGGCGAAGGAGGATACCTGAGAGTGAAGTTGAACGTTTAATGGGCATCATTAAACTAGAACCAGATGTATCTAGAAGAGCCGTTATTTACTGTAGAGTCTCATCTCAAGACCAAAAGAGAAAGGGTGATTTAGAGATAGAGAGGCAGAAGCAGAGTTTATTGGAATACGCTAAATCTAAGGGTTATGAGGTTACCTTACTACTAGAAGATGTTGCCAGTGGGCTTAATGAGGATAGAAGGTCGCTAAATAGACTCTTTGATATGATAGAGAGGAGAGAGGTTGGAATCGTCATAATTGGATTTAAAGATAGGCTTACTAGGTTTGGTTTCAAATACTTGGAGCGTTACTTTGCATCTCATGGTGTGAGGATAGAGGTTATCAATGGTGAGGAGAAGGACAAGGATGCTCATCAGGAGCTTGTAGAGGACTTATTGGCTCTTGTTTCAAGCTTTGCAGGCAAACTCTATGGGGTAAGAAGCCATAAGTACAAGGAGGTTGTTGAGGGTGTTAAACAGCTTGTTGCTGAATGAGACCTGCAAGTTTAAGTTAAAGCCTAGTAAAGAGCATAGAGCAATACTTGAGGATCTTTTCAAAGCCTACACTGAAATGGTCAAGATATGCTTGGATAATGCTATGTGTTTCAACATAACCTCACGCCAAAAGCTCCATAATGCACTTTACAGAGATTTAAGATCAAGGTATTCTGAGTATCCTTCACACTACATCTATACAGCAATAACTTGTGCTTTGGCAATCTTCAGGTCTTATCGTAGGAGGAAGAAAGGGAGTGTTAGCCCTCCAAACATCAGGAACTTGAACTTAAACATAAGATCTATCCTGCTAGATGATACACATCTATTCTGGTTCTATTGGGGTAGTCTGAGGTTATCTACACATAGAGGGCATATAACCATCCCGTTTAAGGTTCATGAGCATGCTAAGAAGTTTATTGGTTGGCAGGTTAAGGGCTCAAGACTTGTGAAGGATGAGAATAATAACTTCCATCTACACGTAAGTTTTAGGAATACTGTTGAAGAGGGAAGGGTAGATGGTATTTTAGGTATTGATATAAATGAGAAGAGTATAGACTTGGCTATAGTTAAACTTAACAAGGTAAAGTTCATAAAGATAGATATAGCAGAGGCAAAATACATTAGGGATAGGTACTTTAGAAAGAGAAGGAGTATCCAGAGTAAGAGCAAGAGTAAGGGTAAGGGTAAGACCTCAGGAGAGACCAAGGATACGTTACTAGCAAAGTACTCTGGGAGAGAAAGGAGGCGTGTTAATGAGATACTTCACAAGGCATCAAAGCTCATAGCTAAAATAGTTGCTGAAGAGAACGTAAAGCCTGTAATGGAGAATCTCAAAGACATAAGAGAGAGAATACAGTATGGTAGTAGAATGAACAGGAGGCTCCATACAATACCATTCAGAAAGGTCCAATCCTACATCTCATACAAGTCTATAGAGAAAGGCTTTGAACCAGAATATGTTAGTGCTAAGAATACATCTAGGAGATGCCCGATATGTGGCAAGTTGAGTAAGCCGAATGGGCATCTCTTTAAATGTGGAGAGTGTGGATTCCAGGCAGATAGGCATCTAACAGCAGCCTGGAACATAGCCACAAGACTCTCGATGTGGGGTGCTTTACCGTTGCCCCCGAAAGCCACTGAAGCCTTCAAGGCAGAGGTGGAACGGATAGTTATAAAAAATTAACTATCCGACAACGGTTACAGGGCACTCATATGTTGTATATGCACCAATGCTTAATGCATCTACAATAATAATGTATGAAGGTACTCCAGACTATCCTTCAGTGCATAGATGGTTCGAGTTGATAGAGAGGTATAAAGCAACTATATTCTACACAACACCAACGGCATTGAGGATGCTTATGCGCTACAATATAGAATATGCTAAAGTACATAACCTATCATCCCTAAGGTTGTTAGGTACAGTAGGGGAGCCTATAAACCCTGAGGTCTGGCTCTGGTATTACAAGGTAGTTGGGGAGGAGAGATGCCCAATAGTTGATACATGGTGGCAGACGGAGACTGGAGCAGCGATGATAGCTAATGCAGCAGGGATAGAACTCTTGCCTATGAAACCTGGATCTGTAAGCATCCCACTTCCAGGGATAGATGCTACAGTTGTGGATGATGATGGCAATGAGGTTAGAGGAAAGAAGGGTTATCTTATAGTGAGGAGGCCATGGCCTGGGTTGATGCTCACGATATGGGGAGATGATGAACGATACAAGCAGATATATTGGTCAAGGTTCAGTAACGCATACTACTCTGCAGATTATGCCATAGTGGATGAGGATGGTTACTTCTGGCTTCTAGGTAGAGCAGATGAGGTCCTGAAGGTTGCTGGCCATAGGCTTGGCACTATGGAGGTTGAGAGTGCAATAGTTGCATACCAAGCAGTTGCAGAGGCTGCAGTAGTAGGCAAGGCAGACACAATCAAAGGAGAGAGCATAGTTGTATTCGTAGTTCCAAAGCAGGGCTATACAGATTACAGTGAGTTAAGAGTATCGATAATGAAGCATGTTGAGAACACTCTTGGTGCAATAGCAAGACCAGAGCAGATATACTTTGTAGACAAGTTACCAAAGACAAGGAGTGGGAAGATAATGCGTAGAGTACTCAAGGCTATAGTTAATAATGCGCAGATAGGTGATACAACTACACTTGAGGATGAGGCATCTATAGATGAGGTTAAGAAGATATATGAGGAGTTCAAGAAGGTAACTGGCTGATTCATGAATCAATCAATCAATGAATCAATCAATGAATCAATGAATTAGTGAACTGATTGGTTCAGTAGTCATTACTCATATAGCAAGAGTACATTGGGCATCTATCCTTATTTACTACCTCCTTTATGAATATGGCGAATGGCCCTTCCACTCCTCTCTCCTTTGCCATTAGTCCTTCGATACCTACAAGTTTGAAGGTTATCGTACAACCATTGCTCACACTATCGTCAGAATCTAATATCACTGGTCTACTTGCCTCTGTTGGGTACCTTTGGTAGTTTATTGCAGTAACAGAACCATCTTCACGTATATCCATTACCATAACCGGACCATCACTTGCCCCTATACCAAGTAGAGACTGTGTATACTCTACACGCTTATCATCGAATAGTATAAGCATCCTCTTAACACTAAGGTATCTCTCATTGAGTAGCATATGCATATCATCATTGTAATCTATACTTATTGCAATTCTACCCCCTTCTGTGATTGCGTTGAAGCATATATCATACATGCCCATACATTCTTTATGCTCTACTCTGAACTCTTTTACCTTAGACTCACTTATCATGAACCCCTTCATACTACGCTCATTCCATACTATTATCATCCTTCTCCCATCATCGCTGTATGCTCTTACTGCACCATGCTCTATTGGTACGCTCTTTGATACTAGGAGCGTTATAGTATAATCATCCTTATCGATCTCCTTATCTATAACAGGATATGGCTGTACATCTAGCAGTCTTATAGTATAACCAATGATCCTTACTACACTATTATGCCTATCCCCAACTGCAAGATCTATATGCATGCTTCCATAAATGCTTGTTACCTCAAGCATGGCTGTTGCACTTCCAGCACGTATACAGTATACGCCAATAGGACACCTTGAATCCTCTAGGATATCAACGAATCTAACTAGTATTGAATCTTCATCTATTATTATTCTAGCGCTCTTCCCTATTGGTAATGTGAATGGCTCATCAGATATGGCAGATATACCATCATATATACTGAATACTAGTTCCTTTGAGATACTCTCCATCCTATCATCTATGAAGTAAGTGAATGTTACAGTTGCTCTTACGCTACCTGCAGATACTGCTCTATACACTATACCAGATGGAGGACCTATAACCTCTATGCTCTCTCCAGGGTTCAGTTCATGAACAGTAAATCCAAGACAGGATGGTACATTCTCTACACTGACATGTTCATTAAACTCTACAGAGAGTGGAGATTCGCATAACCCCTTGTATGTTATAACATGATTGCTATTATTAGCAACTATAGCCCTTACCCTGAACTCATCCCCTACAATTATCTGACTAGGTACTGTCCAAATATAAGGTAGATCTACTCTATTATCACTATTATTGTTGCTGCTTCCATAAGATCCATTGATGAAGGATGGAAGAGGTATGAGTATAAGTATAACTATAGCACAAACCCTTATAACATCTCTCATGCTACTCATCCATCAAAAGATTATATATACTAAGATATAGGCTTAATGCGCTCTATAACTTATGCTCGCTCTCAGCATGCTCGAACCCACAGTAAGGGCACCTTGAGCCCCTGAACTTGCTACCACAGGATAAGCATATACCAAGTGTATCTGTAACTCTCTTGCTGCTATAACCCATGCGTATATTGCCCTTCTCCCCCTTCAGTAAGACTAACAATACTATTATTATCAGCAGACCTACGACAACATATACCCAGACCATACTCTTATTATAGATAATAAATTATATTAATCTTTCATGTCATTCATGACGCTTTATTAACACTAATAGAGATAGCGCCTCTTTATGGCCTTAACTTTAATAATCCCCTAACTAAAGTAAGTATGTGTTCAGTATAAAGAATATTGGGCTAAGGAATGTGGAGGTTGCAGATACCAAGTTATGCCTCATAGATGGGGAGAATGGTAGGCTACTCTACAGGGGCTATGATATATTCGATCTTGCAAAGAACTCCACATTCGAGGAGACCTCATACCTCTTACTCTATGGAGATCTACCAACCAAGGAGCAGTTGGATGAGTTCGATGAGCAACTTAGAAGGGCTAGAGCATTACCTAGAGAGGTTATAGATGCCATGCTACATAGAGCGAAGAGTGCAAGACCTATGGATGTGCTCATCTCCTCAGTTGCAATGCTAGCAGATTACGATCCTATGGATGAGAGTAAACCAGCAAATATAGAGAGAAGTATAAACCTCATAGCAAGACTGCCTACCATAGTTGCTACATGGGATGCAGTAAGGAGTAACAAACCAATACCTGAACCCAATCCAGATCTGTCGCATGCTGCAAATACACTCTACATGCTTCTAGGGAGCGTACCAGACAGGGAGATTGCAAGGATGTTCGATATCTGCCTTATACTCCATGCTGAGCATAGTTTCAATGCATCGACGTTTGCTGCAAGGCAGGTAGCATCTACAAGGGCGCATATGTATGCATGTATATGTGCTGCTATAGCAGCATTATCTGGAGACTTGCATGGTGGTGCTAACGTTGCTGTTATGAGGAACCTCCTAGAGATAGGGGATGAGAGCAAGGTTGAGGAGTGGGTTAAGGCAAGGTTGGATGCTGGAGATAAGATAATGGGCCTTGGGCATGCTGTATACAAGACAGATGACCCTAGGGCAAAGATCTTGAGGGAGATGAGCAGAAGGCTAGCAGCAAGGACAGGTAGCAAGTGGTACTCCATAACAAGCAGGATGGAGCAGATAGCTAAGGAAGAGGTTAAGAGGAGAAGGGGGGTTGATATATATGCAAATGTTGATCTATACAGTGCATCTGTATACTACACAATGGGTATACCAATAGATCTCTACACATGCATATTTGCAATAGCAAGGATATCTGGATGGTGTGCGCATGTGATAGAGGAGAAGTTTGCAGAGGCACAGCCTAAACCAGTACTTTACAGGCCAGCAGCAACATACGTTGGGAGGTACTGTGGACCTCTAGGCTGCGAGTATGTACCAGTTCAGAAGAGGAGTAATGGTGATAATAGCAAGAAGTATAGTTAGGCTAGGCGATAGTTCTTATTGATCTGTTTACAGATCAGAGATTAGTTTAAGTAGGCATACTCATTAATCTATGCCATGAAGGCAGCAGTACTAAGATCCGTAGAATCTGGACTCTGCATAGAGGAGTTGAACGATCCAAAGCCAAAGGATAATGAGGTACTTATAAAGGTTAATGCTGTAGGGCTATGCCATACAGATCTACATGTGCTAAGAGGGCATATACCATTTCCATTACCAGCAGTACTTGGGCATGAGGTCTCTGGCATAGTTGAGAGTGTAGGTAATGGTGTTGATAACGTGCAGAGAGGGGATAGGGTCGTTGGGCCATTCATACTGCCATGCGGGAAGTGCAGGTTATGCATTAGAGGCTATGAAGACCTATGTGAGAACTTCTATAACTATAACAGGCTTAGGGGGGTCTACTACGATGGCACAAGTAGGTTAACAGCAAAGGATGGTAGTACTGTTTACATGTACTCAATGGCTGCACACGCAGAGTACTCTGTTATACCAACAACATCTGTATTCAAGGTACCAGACAACATGAACCTAGATGATGCCTCAATTCTAGGATGCGCAATAATGACTGCATATGGTGCATGTAGAAATGCATCCCTCAAGCCAGCAGAGCAGGTTGCTGTGTATGGTATAGGTGGTGTAGGTAGCAATGTTGTACAGATAGCAAGCAAGGTATTCAACACAGATGTAATAGCAATAGATGTAAGGGATGAGAAGTTAGATTATGCAAAGAGCCTTGGAGCAAGGCATGTTATAAACTCGAAGAAGGATGACCCCGTTAAAGCAATAATGGATATAACAGATGGAAGGGGTGTAGATGCTGCTATAGAGGTTATAGGGATGAAGGAGACTATAAGCGCTGCTATAAGATCTGTAAGGTCTGGAGGAAGAGCAGTACTTGTAGGATTATCATCAAAGGGTAATGAAGCAGGCTTTGAGATAAACTTCCTAGTAAGGAAGGGTGTGCATATAATAGGCTCTTATGGGGGGAAGCCTAGAATAGATATGCCAGAGATAATAGCATTAGCAAGCAGAGGGGTAATAGATGTTGCTAACGTGATATCAGAGAGGTTCAGGCTTGAAGAGGTTAATGAAGCATTTGAGAAGTTGGAGAAGGGAGGCATAAGGGGTAGAGCTGTGATAAAGGTTGCCTGACACGGATTATGTATAACGCTATTACATTGTTCTAAATGCGCACTACAATATATCCCTCCTTTAATTTGTTTGTAGTAATCACGAATTAGTAACCTGTATACCATCAACCCTTCATGCCTATGGAGGATCTTGAGCATTATGTAGTAATCACGAATTAGTTTATTAGTAACCTGTATATGAGTAATTGCATGGTTAGAGATGGTAGGATAAAGTTTGGGATACAGAATGGGTTGAACGTTGCTAGGCTAGGACTTGGGGAGGATCAACAACTCATGGCATACATGCTTGCTGATAGACTAGATTACGACTCTGTATGGAGCATGGACCATACAAATGTGCCCCAGTGGCCAAAGGCAATAGTGAACGATGCTTGGATACTTCTTGCTGCTGCATCCCAAGTTACCAAGAATGTAATGCTTGGAACATGTGTTACAGATGCTATTAGAAGGCATCCATCAACTGTAGCACTTCAGACAGTAACACTTGACAGGGTATCTAAAGGTAGAGCAATACTAGGCATAGGTGCTGGCGAGGCACAGAACATAAACGACTTTGGAATACAGTGGGATAAACCTGTATCAAGGTTGGAGGAGCAGTTGCAAGTTATACAGTTGCTCTTCCAATCCTCTCCAGATGAGAGGGTGAACTTCGAGGGGAAGTTCTACAGACTCAATAATGCATGTCTGCAGACAAAGAGCATACAGCAGCCAAGGCCTCCAATCTTCATAGCAGCAGGTGCACAGAGGACGCTAGAGATAACAGCAAAGTATGGGGATGGATGGCTACCAATAGCATATACTCCAGAGTTGTATGAGTACCATTCAAGGATAATAGGTGAGAAGGCGAAGGCCCATGATAGAGAGGATATGGTTGAACGCTGTCTAGACTTCGATGTGTACTTTACAGATGATCCTGAGGATGCATGGCTCAAACTAAGGAGTGCAGTGAAGGTAAGCCTCTACAAACCAGAACTTCTCAAGGTGTACAACATGGAGATGCCGAAGGACTTTGACTTTAGGCAGTACTTCACAGAGTATGCCATGTCAAGGCCAGATCTCATGCAGAAGATGAGGGAGGCAGCACAGCAGATCCCTGATAGCATTGCTAGGACAGCAATAGGTATAGGGAAGCCAGATGATGTAATACAAAGCATAGAGAGGTTCATAAAGGCTGGTGTTGAGCACTTCATAATAAGGTTCTGGGGCGAAGGTTACTACAAGAACATAGAACTCTTTGGTAAGAAAGTAATACCATACTTTAGGAATTCATACAAGTAGTATTGTATGAATTAATTAATCGATACCGTGATTAACAACTAGTGAGTAAGCATAAGATGCCTCATCTCAGGGAATCTTTTCACCATAAGACCAACCTCTATTAGGTAGGGTGTCAACTCCTCAACTCCTATACGTCTCAGTATGGGACTCTTTACTATTGTGTTCTCATTCAATGGGTTACCATAGGCTAGAGGAGAGAGTGATGGTAGAACTATGATGCTTGTACCCTTCCTTTTAGGGGTATTCTTATCACTACTGGTACCAGCATGACCTAATGCACAATCACTGCTCATAATACCATATAGGAATGCCTTGAACCTGTGCTTTGTCCCAAGCTCGTCCTTGATCGCTACCGATGGATGTTCATGCCCCATAACTACAAGCCTTACGTTGGTTGATGTATGAGAGATAACCTCGCTCTCCATATGACCATGGATGAGCAATATGCTGCTACCATCACTACACTCAAGCAGTAGATGAGGGTCATGTAGTTTAACATTCAACTCCTTCAGTATGTAGATTATGTAGTTATCATGGTTACCTCTAACAACCTCCAACTCACAGTTACTCTTGCGTAGAGCACTAACTAGCTTCTTCAGGGAGTACCACTCATCTGCACTAGGCTTACCAAACTCATGCTTTACATCCCCAAGTATAATCACTCTCCTGCATGATAGTTCTCTTACTGGTCCAAGTATGCAGTCTATTATATGCTGGGTAACAGGGTATGGTATATGTATACCTAATCTCTCTCTATGCTCCTCCAACCCTAGATGCGTATCAGCAAACAGAAGTGTATCATGCTCCGCTAGATACACACATGGATATGGGCTTACTATGCTAACGCCCTCCTCCAACTCCATGAGCTCTATGCCCATCTATATCTCCATTAGTAGATTGGATGTGATAGAGTATATTCTTATTTGTCGTTAGTTAGTTAGTTAATTAATTAGTTAGTTATGAGCCTTTAGCGCTTATCCTCCTCATCACCATCTCATGCAATGCCTCAAGCATCTCCTTCCTATCCTCCATGAGCACAACATCACTATAGCCAGAGACTATGAGCATATGGCTGAATGGTGATGGCACATCCCTACTGCTGCAGAGTATGAACCTCCTCCTACCCTGCTCAATATCCATGAGTACCTGCTCTGCCCTCTTCACATCCATCAGATCCTCCATAACCTCCCTGTATGTTTCTTCTAGCACAGGGAAGTTATCGAGCCTCTCGCATAATCTCATGAGTATCTCTGCATTGGTCTGCTGCCTTGCAACAGTAACCTCGTAACCCTTGTAGTTCCTCAACACCATAAGTGCTCTGGTTGCACAATGCCTAAACCTTGTCCTAACCATCTCAGTACTCTTTATCGCATTGAGCAAGAGCGATCTTATGTTTGATGATTTGACAGAACCTATTATCCTACTTACTATTGATGGAATATCTTCATCATCACACTCTCCTAATGTTAGCATGAACGCACTATCACTCACGGTAACAGCGACGTTCCTCCTCATCATGACTCTGGCAGCATAGGCATAAGCTCTAGCAAGTGCATCGTTAACCCTCCTCCCAAATACGCAATGGAATATGAGGTTATGCCTATCCTGCTCATCAACATAATGCTCTACCAACAGAATGCTATCGCTTGGATACGCCTTGACCCCCAATGCCTTGAGGAATCTATACTGTGCATAGATGTACTCTACTATGGCATGTGCAGCATTCTCATCTGTATATAGCCTCTCCATGATCATCCTTGCTATCCTACCCTTCAATCCTTCTATATCATTAGCATGGATTGCATCAGCGCTAGCATTACTTCTCCCCCTACCTCTACCCTTATTACCTCTACTGCCACTACCCTTACTCTCGATCATCTCCATCCCCTTATCTAGCATGGAGAACAACTCGCCTCTCAATCTCCCTATCTCCTCTCCAAGGTCAAAGCTCAGTGGGAGCATCTCACTGAACCAACTCGGGATCGTTGGCCTCATACCTTCAGCGCTTCTAACTATTGCTGTCAAGCCCTTGCTTGATATGAACTCGTATGTCTTGCCTCCAAGCACAAATATATCCCCAGGGCTGAGGCGTTCAAGGAACTCCTCCTCTATGCTCCCTACCCACTTCCCATCTCTAGTATAGACCTTGACAGCAACCTCATCTGGTATAGTTCCTATATTTGTAGCGTAGATCATCCTTGCTGTAGAGCCTCTCTTCCCAAACTCATCTGTAGCTTCATCGTACCATATCTTACCATAGACTTTATGCCCTTCAAGGCCTTTGTACATACCAGCAAGGTACCTAAGGACCCTCCTGAAACTATCCATGCTCAGATCCCTATAGCAGTAACTCCTCCTCACAAGCCTATAGGCATCCTCAACCCTCCATCTCTTCTCTATTGCCAAACCTACTATATGTTGTGCAAGAACATCTAAGCAGTTACTTGGTATATGCACACTATCTATCTTGCTACGCATAGCATTCATGCACATAACAGCATCCTCTACAAGGTCATCGTTATCCATAGCAATTAGGTAACCTTTGGACTCAAGCTCTAGAGAGTGCCCAGATCTACCTACCCTCTGTATACATCTCGCTATAGACTTTGGGGAGCCTATCTGCACAACAGCATCTATACTCCCTATATCTATACCCAACTCCAAACTTGTACTTGTAACAACTGCACGCATCTTGCCATTCTTGAGCCTATCCTCAACATCAAGCCTTATCTCCCTTGAGAGGGAACTGTGATGTGCTGCAAGTTCATCATCTGCATCAACAACATTCATCTTCGAGAGATGGTACACAACCCTCTCAGCCCCAGATCTAGTATTTGTGAATATGAGCGTGGTCTTATTCCTCTTTATTACATCCTTGATAAGAGAGTACATCCTCCTGTTAAGTTCATCTGCCTTTGCATGTACTATATCCCTGACAGGGGAGATGGTGATTATACTCATCGGTTTCACGAATCTAGCATCGACTATGACACAATCCCTCTCTGTAGTATCCCCAACATCATTAGAGTAACCAACAAGGAACCTAGCAACCTCATCCAATGGGTGGAGTGTGGCGCTTAGCCCTATCCTCACTAGCCTGTTTGTGCATAGTTCCTGTAACCTCTCTAGACTCAGGCTCAGATGCACACCTCTCTTGGATGAACATAGCTCATGTATCTCATCTACTATAACCCATCTTGCATCCTTCAATCTCTCCCTGAACTTTGGTGCACATAGCACTATCGCTATGCTCTCTGGAGTAGTTATGAGTATGTGGGGAGGCTTCCTGAGCATCCTTGCCCTCTCACTCTGTAGCGTATCTCCAGTTCTAACACCTACCCTTATCTTGCCTATTGATGCATCCATTGCAGATAACTCAGCAAGAGGTTCCCTTAGGTTCTTTGCTATATCGTTGTTCAATGAGCGTAATGGGCTCACGTATATACAGTAGACCTTATCCTCAAGCAGATCTCTCCTTGCAAGGCTTACAAGCTCGCTTATTATGCTTAGAAATGCGCTTAGAGTCTTGCCAGAACCTGTTGGGCTAGCTACAAGGGTGTTATTGCCTTGGAGTACGCTTGGTATTGCGTACCTCTGTGGAGGGGTTAATGACCTGAACCTCTTCTTGAACCATTCCTTAACAACGCTATCCAGCATATCTATTACATCCTCATCCCTGTAGGTGTAGAGCTCATCAGCGTATCTTATCATTACACATGTACGCAAGTATGGAAGTCCTATTATTCATTACGTTGAATCCATTACTATATGTAATCAAGTATATTGCACTTGCTACCTATAACATCTACATCGTAACCCATCCCTTTAAGGTAGGATGCAAACTCCGCAGCAAACCCATGGAATGTATAGATCTTGTTTGGTTTACATGAATTTACAACCTGTATAAGTTCATAAAAGTCACAGTGATCACTTAAAGGTAGAGTATAATCATGGAACCTTGAATGCCAGTAGGCTAGTGCCCAACCTGTAAATGCTACTGTTACAGCATTATAATGCTTCTTCATCATCTTAACTAATGGAGAGTTATTGCTCTGCTTCGGTGCAATCATAAGCCATGGACCACGCTTTAGGCTATCACCATCCTTGCTATGCACTATAGTAGCATGCTCATCACCAAGCCTTACCCCTAATTCTCTGTATATACTGTTCATCCTTGCTACACTCTCATGTATGTAGAGGGGCTCCCAGTGCCTGAAGAGGCTTGTTATGATCTGTGCCTTCCCAAATGGGTAGCCCATGAGTATCACTGGAAGACCTTTGGAGTACATATCTGCTATTAGCATGTTAGCCCTATGCACTATATCCTCTACGCTTGGGAATCTGAAGCCCTTCCTACCATATGTTGATTCTATTATGAGGATCTCGCATCTAGGCAATCTTGCACCATTCAGGAATGCCCTATCCCTTGTACATATATCACCAGTGTACAGTATTCTGTCATCTATAAGGAGTGCCTTTGAGCCTAGAACATGACCAGAGTCTATCATCTCTAGACTTGGATCAGGTTCATGACTAGCGTTAGGGTATCTGAACCCTCGTGCCTCTGCTATCCTTAACGTCTCCTTTGATGTTAGCACCTTGCCAATGCTTGATCTATGCATATGATCAGTATGTGCATGTGATACAAATACAAGATCTGCTCTTACATCATTCTTTGGGTCTAATGCAATCCTCCTACCCTTATACTCAACAATGATCCCAGAATCCGAACTGATGAGCATCAGAGTAAGAGGTTACTGATACCTTATTAAGATTTGGCGGATATGCACTTATATATAAAGAGGTTAACAGCAAGTGTATGGGCATAGACCTTGCAATACTTGTATCTGGTAGGGGGAGCAACATGGAGGCTATACTAAGGAGCATAAAGGATGGTACGATAAAGGGAGTTGTACCAAAGGTTGTGATAAGCAATAAACCTAACGTTAGAGCATTGGATGTTGCAAGGCAGTATGGTGTTGATACTATCGTTATAGATGATAACGGTAGGAAGGGTGCTGACTGGGAGTATGATAAGAGGATAGTAGAATGTCTTAAAGAGTATGATGTTAGACCAGATAATGGGCTTGTATGCCTTGCAGGATTCATGAGGATAATGAGTAAAGAGTTTGTTCAACTGTACAGGTGGAGGATAATGAATATACACCCATCTCTTCTCCCTGCATTCCCAGGTCTTAATGCCCAAAGGCAGGCGCTAGAGTATGGCGTAAAGGTTACTGGATGTACTGTACACTTCGTTGATGAGGGTGTTGATACAGGGCCTATAATACTACAGGAGGTTGTAGAGGTTAAGGACGATGATGATGTTGAGAGTCTAGCAAACAGGATACTTGAGAAGGAGCATGTGATATACCCTAGAGCAGTGCAACTCTTCGCTGAGGGTAGGTTAATGGTAGATGGTAGGAGGGTAAAGATACTCAAATAAGAGGAGAATATATAATGTAATATAATATAATATGAGGGGTTATAGTATTATAGCACATATATCGGATGCGTCTATAACCTTTCCTACAAGATATCTATACTCGTATATACTAGTGCTTAGAACTACAAACTTGCCCCTCCTTATATGTGATACAACTACCTTGGTTCTTATACCATCTATCTCTGCTATGCATCTTACGATCTGGTTATGCTCTATCCTTGGCTCTTGCATTAGGTAGTAATACCCCTTTTGCTGTTGCTCTCCTCTTACCTCAATACTCTCTACACTCCTTTCTTCGCTAGTGCTCTCTGAGCAATTTGTTATATGCTCATCTATGAATCTAGGGTTAGTTGATGCAAGCCAACCATTACACCTCTTACATCTAACAATCACAGCACACCCCTGCTCACTCATAATACTTAAGCCTCTTCTAGCATATATCTATATTACGCATTTTGTATATAGAAAGTATATCGTTAGCTTATCATTTTAGAGAGTACTTAATAAATCCCTTAATATATCTAGCCATGAATATGGATAAGCAAGAGAAAGAGGAGAGGGATGATATATTTACGCTCTACTCTTTACTTGAGAGTAGAATAGAGATGCTTGAGGAACATGTATCAATGCTTAAGATGGAACTTGCACTTATCAAGAAGATTATTAATAGCGATGGAAACTATCAACACCATCGATTTACAGGAAGATTTTAATTGCTATAGCAAAGAGTATTCACTAATTTGGCAGCAGTACTGATAGATGGTAAGAGCGTTGCAGGTAAGGTAACTGAACATGTTAGGAGAATAGTTGAGATGCTCAAGGATAAAGGTGTGGAACCATGCCTTGCAACTGTGCTTGTAGGGAATGATGAAGCATCAGCAACCTATGTTAGAAACAAGCATATGGCATGTGAGCAGGTTGGTATAAGGACCATAAACCATCACCTCCCTGAGGATTACAGTGCAAACCAACTTATGGAATTGATAGAGATACTCAACGAGGATAGGAGGACGCATGGTATACTAGTTCAGTTACCGCTCCCAAAGCATATCAATGAGTTCCTTATTACAAGCATGATAAAGCCAAGTAAGGATGTTGACTGCTTGACACCGTTCAACATTGGACTACTAGCATACGGTGTTGCAAAGCTTCTTCCATGTACCCCTTCTGGTATAGTTGAGTTGATGAAGCATTACAGGATAGACCCAGCAGGGAAGCATGCTGTTATAGTGAATAGGAGTGTGCTTGTAGGCAAACCACTGAGCATGATGCTCTTACATATGGATGCAACAGTGACTGTATGCCACTCAAAGACCACCAACCTAAAGGAGAAGTGTAGAGAGGCCGATATACTGGTTACTGCAGTGGGCGATAGATCCAGGTTCGTCTTGAGCAAGGATATGGTTAAGGATGGAGCAGTTGTGATAGATGTTGGTATAGACAGGGTTAATGGCAGACTAGTTGGTGATGCAGATACAGATGTTAGGGAGAAGGCATCATACATAACTCCAGTGCCTGGGGGTGTTGGACCTATGACCGTTGCTATGCTCCTAAGGAATACAGTAATTGCAGCAGTGCTCAATGAAGGTATAGATCTGGATCTAGATGCTCTAGATGTGAAGAGATAGTTAATTAATATATGTTGTGCTGCTAGGCTACTATCTCTTGAGTAGGGTAGAGATGTACGAAGATCTGATATGCAAGAGGAAGCAGGAGTTAAGGAGGTACATGCTGAACCTAAGGAATACTCTCAGCAGGGAAGAGATGGTCAGAGCAAGTAGAATCATACAGGAGAAGGTTCTAGAGAGTTATGAGTTCAACTCGTCTTGCGTAGTTGGACTCTACAGCCCAATAGGCTCTGAGGTAGATACCTCTACACTTGCGAAACGACTAATCGAGAGTCGTAGGGTACTTGCATATCCACGCATAGAGGATAAGCATGCCATGGTATTCGCTAGAGTTGGAGATCCTACAATGGATCTTACTCTAGGCAGGTATGGTATACTTGAGCCTACAGATTCATGCGAGATAGTTAAGCCAGATCTCATAATAGTGCCAGGGCTTGTATGGGATGAGCATGGATATAGGATAGGGTATGGCAAGGGTTACTACGATAGGTATCTTGGCAGGAATCCAGATGCTGTAAAGATTGGAGTTGCGTATGACTTTCAAGTACTTAGCAGTATACCTCACAGTGAAAGTGATTTAAGGGTTAACATGATAGTTACAGAGAAGAGGAGTATTAGAATAGGTTATAGCCATAGATAGCCATAGATAGCCATAGAGATCGACTCTACAATCTATATAAGAATGACTCCATCGGTTAAAAAGTTATAAAATACTATAACGGGTTACTCTTGTTGAATTTAAGCGAGGCAAATGTGATACTAAGGAGGGCCATAGTTAGTATATACTTTGAGCCAGAATTGATGAAGCGTGGCTATAAGAGATCAAGCATAAAGCATCCAAATATAGAGGGAGAAGGTGTAACTCTGAACGATCATCTACACCTCTTCTTCGACCTATATACAGGATGTGATTATCCTGATGGTGATGAGTGGTTCATTGTAGAGTATATTCTGCCTTACAATATAAAACTCCCAGATAGCCTCAAGGGGCCAGATTACTTCACAACATTAGCGGTAGATGAGAATAACAGTTACTGGAGGCATAGAGAACTGATCAGGTATAGGTATGGTAAGAGCAAGAGATTAGACGAGGCTGTAGATTTCATAGATAAGGAGTATAAGGAATTGAGTGATATACTCAATGAACATTCATTACTGAATGGACCAGAATCATCATGATATACGTAATTAGTTATACTAGTAGCAATCTCATGTAATCATACTCCATACACCCTCTATATACCTGTACTCTTTGCCATCGAGGTATGCGCTCCTTGGGTACCATCTCATCTCTTCGCTTGAGAAGACAAACCTCACCTCTTCAGCATCTGGAAGTGATCTGAATAACACTGTGTCTATAACATACTCTATAGCCTCTATAGCCTTGTTGAATACCTTGCTATTACTTTGTGCAGTACTGAACACTATAGTTGGTGGGCCTAGGAACTTAAGCCTAAATGCTAGCCTACCCTTGCCCCTCCTCCACTTTATATTCTTGATGATCTCTTTCAGCACTTCCCACCTCTCAAAACCAATACTCTTTACGAAGTTCATATCATACTGTATGGGTAGATCTATGCTTAATACGCTAATCAGTATCATACTCTCCTTGCTCCTGTTATTACTACCCTTCTCCTCCATACCTACCCAATCACTAAGATCGTAATCCCCATCCCGATTCTTAGCCATCCCCTCTTGCTGCTGTTCATCCTTCACCACTTCCTCTATAACCTCAAACCTCTCATTGAGGAGGTTGAATAGCGCCTCGACCTCTGCTTGAGATAGACCCCTGTGAACTAACCTTGTATACATTACAATATTAGATATAATGTTTATTTTTTATTATTTATTACTCCTATATCATGCCGAGGAACCTGAGCAGGTGTATTAGTCCATAACCTCCACCAACGAAGCATGATGGTACCCATGGTACAAGTAACGGTATCCCCCTAAGCCTGATCTGATGATTATCTATTATCCTGCTAACATATTCATTAAGATTAGCATTCCATATCTTGTAATCTATACCATTCCTCTTCAGCATATCTGCAACTTCATAGAGCACTGCTCCCCTAGCACTGAATAAATGCTGTATATACTTCCTAGATATCTCCACCTCCCCTCCTATAGCTATAACATTATCTACACCGTTAACACGCAGAAGCCTAACATGCATCTCCCACCCTTTGCTCAACATCTTGGCTAACCCCTGCCCTATCTGCATCCTCTTCCTATTCTCACAGAAGAGTAGTTTATGGAACCCTTCTGCTAGGAACGTCTCAACAACATCCTTAGCATCCCTTCTAACTAGAAGGTAAAGTGGACCCTCCTTGACCTCATCCCTTCTGATCAGGTGTATCAGGCCTCTTACTAGGCTCACGGTCCTAGGGTATAGCAGCATATAATCTGCCATATCATAACTTACTAAACCCTACATAAATAATCTTTCTATCAACATAACTATACTAGTTATCACTATACCATTCAGATGTTGAGATGGTATCTTATGAGATCCCTTACAGAACTTGCAGGTATCATTGTATCGTGCTTATGCAGTGGATCAATATCGTGCTCTTCGCACTTGTATATTGTGCTCATCCTTACATGCTTACCAGATGTGAGTATATACTCAACCAATCTACTCATGCTCCTAAGAGATGCTATACCCTTTATGATTCTAGAAGTAGTAGAATCATCATCATAATCCCTTAGCCATAGCCTAACCATCTCATCTATAGTACTGTTATCAACCTGCTCTATAGCATCTACACCCCTTATAATGGTCCTCCTGTTAAGCGAGAGTATGCCTGTGCTTGATGATATAGTATGCAATGCTATGCATGGCTCATCTATTATGAATCTTAGGTTGAATGGTGTAGGATATACTATTGGATCTATACTCACGCTTAGATGCTCATAACTGAACCTCTTAACCGATATGTAGAGTACATGCCTATCAGTGGCGATGATGTAAGGTCTGCCATGCTCTACTCCATTGAGTTCCTTTACCTTTGCCTCTGCTGTAGCAAGTATATACTCTCCAGCCTCAACAAGCCTCTTTGCCAACTCCTCCCGTGTCTGCTGCTGGTATGCAGCTATCACATACTGCTGCCTCCTCTTCATCTCTTCAACCTCCTGCTCCACGAGTTTAAGTACAGCGTAGAGGTCTAACATATGGCATATTGATCTGAAGAGTATAAAATACTTTCATTTGGTGTTTGTAGTAACTTATTAATCAGTCTCAACCCTTGAGATCGCTAGTAAGCATACTCATGAACCTATCTACTATAGAGTTCTCTACCCTTACGCTGACTACACTCTCCATCCTCCTCTCCTTATCTATCTCCTCTACACCCCTCTCATCTAATGCGCCTTCGAAGAAGAATCTAAACTGCTGATCCTTAAGCCTAAGCAATGGCTCTATATACTGCCACTGCCAATTAGAGAGTACAAAGTAGACCCTTAAACCTGTAGAGTTTGCATCTTTACTATTACCCTTCCTCCTCCTATAGAAGCCTATAATGGCAAGGACCTTCTCAACCATATCCCCTATATTAGTACACTCCTCAACCTTAGCATCTGGGAGTGAGGAGAGCTTTGCATAAAGTTCTGCCTCAGTCTTGCTCCTTGCGAAGATGATGGTTTTTATTATGCTATCATCTACATGGGATTTAGCAAGTCTAGAGAATAGGCTCCTTGCTGTATCAAGCCTGTTCCTTATATGCTTTGGTATAGTCTCTGGAGGATGTATACCTTCATAACTGCTAGTAACGCTGCTAGCACTATTACAGTAGATCACTATTATATTCTCCATCATGGAATAGTGTAGGGTTGCTATATTTAAGGTGTAAGTTATAGATGACACATACTACTACTTAGTACAAAGATATACAGAGTAATGTTTATGAGGAAGGAGGAGCGCATGCCTATACTCTTTGCCTTAGCAGCAGTAGCACTAGGGATTACAAACATACTCCTAGTGTACAACATTACTACAGAGATGAACCAGTATCAGGGTAGATTTGATGCTAGTAAGAGTATACTTGCTGAAGTTGATGATCTACAGAAGAGATATTATACTATAGATGAGAAGATCGATAGCATAGATTCTAAACTGCTCGAGTTAAAGGATATGACCGAAGTATTGAATGATGTAAGATACAAGTTAGTTAATATACATAGCCAAGATGATAGTAGTGGTAATAATGGTAATGATGGTAATGGTAATGATGATGATGGTAATGATGATACATTGAGGCATATACTTACTCACTCAATAGAACAAAGATTGGAGAGAGGATTAGAGGGTAGAGAGGTTGAGGATCTAGGAGACTTTAAGATAATGCATATGAAGGATGATGCTAGGTACTCTAATGTAAAGAGCATATTAAGCAGATCAAAGATGCTTGATGAATATGTTGATGCTCTCAACTCCAAGTTCATCCTTCCTTATGATATAGATATAGTGGTTGATGAGGATGAGAGATGTAAGAGCGCATCTGGCTACTATGAGCAGGGTACAAAGAGGATAGTACTCTGCTACTCCAGTATAGATAACTTCATGAGACTCTATCCAGATGATATTTCAAGGTTCTCTACGCTGGTGAAGTTTCTACTCTACCATGAGGTTGCCCATGCATTGATCGATGTATATAAACTACCGATAGTTGGTATGCAAGAGTATGTAGCAGATAACTTTGCCATAGTGACCATGTTAAATGAGGGTGATGATATACATCCTCTAATCTGGCTGTACTATGCTATGAGAGAGGATAAGCATACAAACAACACCACCAAGTATTGGGATACACATATGCTCTTCGTGCAGAGGTACTACGATATCCTATGCTTAGCCTATGGGAGCGATCCATCAAGGTACCATAGCGATGATCTCCCTAATGAGAGAGCGTATAGATGCTTCCATGAGTACTCATCTGCGCTAAATTCTTGGAGTGAGCTCCTCAAACCTTGGATGAAGGCTGGTTAAATCTACTAAATGTAATGCTCTTCCATGTATGTTTATACATTCACTTACTAAAGTATATTACGTCCATAACTAACTATATCTATGCAGGGTCATGCTATAACTGTTGTTATAGGGTTTGTGCTTGCATCCATAACTGGTATCATGAGCCTTGTATTCTACTCTGAGAGCAATACGTTAAGAACAGAACTTAGCAGGATTATGCAGGATAACACAATGCTCAAGCAGGATCTTAATGATGCTATGCAGAACCTCAACGATACCAAGGTAGAGCTAGAGAGGAGTAGGGAGGAGCTAGACTCTACAAGAGGTATACTCAAGAAGGTTGATGAAGAACTGAAGAGTACTAGGCAGAGGTTGAGCATTACTGAGGGGGAGTTGGAGATGAGCAGAAGAGACCTTAACGATGCAAGGAATGAGTTAAGTAGCACTAAGGCAAAATTACTCCAGGCTTATGATGAGCTTGATAGGAGTAGAGAAGAGCATAAGCGTACACTCAGATCGCTTGAGGAGTTAAGGGCAGATTACGATGCTCTCAAGGAGAGGTTTAAGAGTATTGAGGATGATCTGAAGGAATATACTTACAGGGAGGATAATGGTGACTTTAAGGTTAGGTACGATACTGGAAGTAGGTACGCTTCTATCATAGATCCCATAGTTGGATCACTAAACTCCAGACTCAAACTACCATACGATATACCCATAGCAGTATCGAGATGTGGAGATGTATGGTATGCTGCATACGTTGAGTCTGAAGTGTACACTCGTAAAGTTAACAAGATGGTACTATGTTTGGATAAGATAAGTGATCTGGTTGATTCTATACATAGTAATGGGCTAGCAAGTAAGGATATTGCATTCAACGTATTCACAAAGTATATCCTATACCATGAGGTTGGGCATGTAGTTATAAGGATAGCAGACCTCCATACGGGTAGTAGAGAAGAGTCTCTTGTGGATGACTTTGCATTCTATATGCTTATTAAGGATAGAGATGATATAAATATACTCATTTGGCTCTACAAGGAACTTGCAAGGCTTGAAGAAAAAGGCGATATAAAAGCAAGACATCCAAGCAGTCTCTACCTAACATATAGGCAGCAGTACCATGACCTCTCCTGCCTTGCATATGGTGCAGAGGTAGGTTCAGATCATATAGATCTTGGAGAGAGGGATGAGAATGTATGCAAGATAGCATGGTATGAGGTCTCACGTGGCTGGGATAGGGCCTTGGTACTCTGGTGGAAGTAGTCAGTAAGTAGAGTAGAGGGTAGACAAGTAGGTATGTTCAGATATATAGATAAGAGGGGATGCAGTAGTTGCTCCATGGGCAGTGCTAAAGTGTATTATTACAGCAAGTGTATAACATGTAGAAGGAGCATAGAGGCTATGAGCAAGAAGGGGTATGAACTTGAGTTGAGGGATATATTCAAGGATAGGCTAAGCAAGGATGAGATAAGAGATATACTTGCAAGGGCAGGTATTAATGCAAGGATGCTTGTAAGGAGGAGGAGCAAGGCATACAAGGATATAATCGATGGCAAGTATACAGATGAGGAGATAATAGAGATGATGAGCAGGGATCCAGGCTTGATAGAGAGACCAATAGTGATTATGGATGGGAAGATATTCATAAGGCCAGAGTTATGACTCTAAAAGGATGAGACTTTACAACACATTGAGTAGAAGGGTTGAGGAGATCAAGCCAAGCAATGGCATAGTAAGAATATATCTGTGTGGTGTAACAGTGTATGATTACTCGCATATAGGCCATGCTAGAACAATAATAGTCTTCGATGTTATAAGGAGGTATCTCATACATAAAGGCTGCAAGGTAATCTTTGTACAGAACTTCACAGACGTTGATGATAAGATAATAAGGGCAGCAAGGGAGAAGGGTATGAAGCCCTTGGAGCTTGCTCAGTACTTCATAGAGCAGTACTTCAAGGATTTTGATAGGCTCAACGTCTTAAGGGCAGATAAATATCCTAGAGCAACTGAGCATATAGAGGATATGCACAGACTCATAAAAGGGCTGATGGATAAGGGTTATGCCTATAGAACAAGCAAGGGTGTATACTTCCATATAGCAAAGGATACCGATTATGGTAAGTTATCCAAAAAACCTATAGATGAACTAAAGGCAGGTGCTAGAGTAGAGGTTGATGAGGAGAAGCTTGACCCTCTAGACTTTGCGCTATGGAAGTTTACTGATGATGAACCTTCATGGGATAGTCCATGGGGTAGAGGCAGACCAGGCTGGCATATAGAGTGCTCTGCAATGAGCATGAAGTACCTTGGCGAGACATTTGAGATACATGGAGGTGGTGAGGACCTGATATTTCCTCATCATGAGAATGAGATTGCTCAGTCTGAATCCTTAACATGCAAGGAGTTCTCAAAGCACTGGGTACATGTTAGCATGGTCAATGTTAAGGGCGAGAAGATGGCAAAGTCCCTAAAGAACATAGAGCCTATACACTCTGCACTGAGCAGGTGGAGTCCAAATGCAATAAGGCTATACTGCCTATCAGCACACTACAGGAAGCCCTTGGAGTACGATGAGATGTTACTCAAGCAGGCACTTGCTGTATGGAGGGATATAGAGAATGCGCTCTATGAGTTGGAGTATTCCATGAATATACCTGCTAGTGATGATGGGAGAAGGGTAGCAAGTGAGCTTAAGAGTATCGTGGATGAGTCATACAGAATATTCATGGAGAGCATTGATGATGATCTGGATACTCCTAAGGCAATAGCATCACTACTTGCCCCTGTTAAAGCAATCAACAGGTATGCTGGAGAGGAGATGCTTGATAGTAGTGCTACAGAAGCAGTGATGCAAAGACTGAACGATATGCTATTCATCCTAGGCCTCAAAAGGAGTGAAGTGAGCATGGAGGAGAGGGTAAGGATAGAGGAGATGATCAAGAGGAGGAATATGCTTAGGGTGGAGAAGCGTTACAAGGAGGCAGATGAGATAAGGGAGATGCTGAGGGCAGAGGGTATAGAACTGGTCGATCATAAGGGTAGGACTATATGGAAGAAATTAAGTTAATCCTATCAATAGTATATAAAACTTTAATATTAGTTTAACTATTTATAGTCTATGAGCATAAAAACCGAGATTTTAAATAGGTATAAGGATTATGTGATGCTCAATAAGAATGTCTTCATAGCAGGGGTATGCGCATTTCTAGTAAGTACTATTACAGCAGAGGCTTACTATACCATGAATAGGAGTGCTACTATCAACTCAACACTGAGCGTTGCTGTAGAGTATGGCATATACATACCGTTATTTGCATACCTATACTATAGGGATAACAGGAGAAGGTATAGAGATTCTGCTAACAATGTGTTATGGAGCAAGGTATTGAGAGATGCAAAGAAGTTGATAGGTACCCTATCGATAGCAGAGATTGTGTATATAGCTGCTAGGGCATATCTACACTATCACTTACTTAACGTTAGTATGCAGCCCTATCAAGCAGCAGTACTCTCATCAATAGTGGCATCGATACTATTCTATACGGTAGTGAATGTAGGTGCCAAAGTATCAAGGTTATTTAACTGAGCATACAATTTTTAATAGTTAGCATCTAGGCAAATTATATTGATAGTAATGTTATAAAGCAGCCTTCCGTAACCATCAGTATGGACCCGCTTGGGATAGGAGGGTTACTAACCTCTCAGATAGCAATAGGAGGAATAATAGGCTTCTTCATAGGCTTTGCAATAAAGAAGATAACCAAGTTGGCATTATTCATTCTAGGCATATTCTTCATAGCATTGCTTTACCTTGAGTACAATGGATATATAATTATAAACTATGCAAAGTTCGAAGAGACCTTTGGGAGGATAGGAAGCAGTATAACAGATCAGTTAACAGTTCCAGCAACCCCAATACTAACTAATATTCCTCTGCTTGGAGGTTTCGGTCTAGGATTCATCATAGGATTGAAGAAAGGCTGAACTGGTGTATGATGGTATATGATATGAATTATATAAAACAACAGTTAGAGATTGTATACTAGATATCCTATCTGTTGCTATCTACCAATTGTAGACTACTTTACCTCTATAAGCTTTGCTTCTACCATCTCATTTATCAAGCCTTCCAAGGCTGGTTTAAGTTGAGCAGCATCCTCTCCACTACTACTTGCTATAACATTGACCAGCTCCTTGAATGAGATGCCATTACAGACATCCCATATCATTATAACTACCTCATTAACAGAATATGCTACCTTGTCATCATTGACCAGAAGAAGAGAACCGTCTTCAGCCCTTGCCACATTGCCCTTCTTGTAGAGTTTCTCTAACTCCATCAGTAAATGCGATACTATTTATTATTTAAATGTTTGTCTCACTTCAGTACATCTCTGCGTATAGAAAGATTTTTTATGCCCTAATGTTAACTAACAGGTTATGTCAACAGCTGAGCAGAAGGAAGATATAAGGAGTGAGAAGTGGGGCATAGCCCATATATACAGCAGTTTCAACAATACAATAGTGCATATAACAGATCTTAGTGGGGCAGAGACGATAGCTATAAGCTCGGGAGGAAGGCATGTGACTGCTGATAGATATGAGTCATCTCCGTACGCTGCAATGAAATCAGCAATGGTAGTTGCAGAGATAGCCAAGAGTAGAGGTATAACTGGTTTACACATAAAGGTTAGAGCTGTTGGAGGAGTAGGCCCAAGGATCCCTGGACCTGGAGCCCAGGCAGCAATAAGGACATTAGCAAGGGCAGGGTTCAAGATAGGTAGAATAGAGGATGTCACACCAATACCGCATGACTCAACTAGGAAACCTGGAGGAAGGAGAGGTAGGAGGGTCTAGCATATAGTAACTGTTCTCTAACTGTTCACGATACAAACATTATCTATTTGCTAGATGATCCAGCATATAATATAGATCATCATCCATCATGGCTACTTATATACAAATCTTCTAACTATCACGAACGATAGCGATGCTGCTACTATACTGGTTATGTATGGTAATACAAACATGAGGTGCCTCTCCTGCTCCTGTACTTGTGCCTCTCTCACTGTCACTGGAGCCATCTGCATAGAGGGTTCTTGCACCAACATCCTTCCTCTCTCTTCTGGTTCACTTGCTATACCCACATCACCTACCTTTGCATGCTGCTCCTCTCCTTCACCTGTAGAACCTTTACCCTTCTCTACCTCAACACCTATGCTTACTGCCTCATCTCCTCTCTCTACATGCCCTACAGATAATATGTTGAGTATAAGCACAGTTGCAATGGCAAGTGCAGGTGCAGATCCCCATAGTACAAGTATACCTTTCATATACATAGTTCAACGCCCAAAGATATAATGCTATAGATTAGAACATCAAACATTAGAATGGCCTCCTCTTCCATAACCTTACCGTCTCGAACCAGAATGCTACGCTTGCAATTATAGCAAAGATAAGTGCATGTATGTTAAGTGAAGGGTGATCTACTACCAGATATGTTATGAGAAGGGTTGTGAAGAATATAGCAAAGAATGCCAGCCTAGGTATGGTATAGCCTAGGATGTTAACGAATGACTCTAGTATGCTTATCTCAGCCTTCCTTGCTATATAGTATCTACCATACTCGTCTTTAGATACAAGGCTTAGGGCCATTAACTTATCTAGATGGTAACTTGCTACGCTTGGGCTTGAGAAGTTCAGATCCCTCTGTATCTCCCTTACACCTACTGGCTCGTCTCTCTTGAGCATGTAGAGATAGACTTGCAGTGTCTTGCCCTTCAACTCCTTCTCTATGGAATCATCGTACATAACTGCTCTACCATGATAAAGGATATTAGTTTAGTGCTAGAAGCATCCAACAGCCTGTATTAGGGAGCTGTATTATAGGGTAGTGGCTCTCCTATCATTTACTGCTATCCTAATTCATTTACCATCATCACTACTCTTCAACCTCTCTGCTAGAGAGATTAGCCTACCATCCTTCTCTATCATTATCCTGCTATCCAGCCTAACGTTCAAGCCTACAGACCTTAATATGGCTAGAAGGTCTGCTCCTGTTATCATCCCCTTCACCTCCCCACTCTTTATAAGGCTTGCGAACTTTGGGACTATGAATCTCATCTCCCTTGGATACTGTTGCTCTGCAGCCTCCAGCACCTCTTCCCCTCTATCCGTTAAATGCTCTAAGAGTATCTCCCTATCGCTCTTCTGCCTCTGCTCTAGCATCCTCCTCTTCATATCTAGCAGTTTCTTGACCATTATTATCTGCTCTGCAGGGTCATAACCACTATCATCACTATGCTTTGAACTAGCATCCTCACCAGTATTACTAGAGCTCATCCCTTGATCACACCTATTGGGACCAGCCTAGCGACCTTTGTTGCTATACCAACCCTATGGCTCACATCAGCTACAGCATCAACATCCTTGTATGCCTCAGGGATCTCCTCAACGACACCCTCTCTAGTCAATGCCTTTATGTATATCCCTCTACTCTCTAGCCTCTTCTGTACATCTTGAGCAGTGTATGAGCGCTTCGCTGCTGCCCTGCTCATCGTCCTTCCAGCACCATGTGCTGTGGAGCCAAAAGTAAGCTCCATAGCCTTTGGATTGCCTAGGAGTATCCAACTTGCAGTACCCATCGAGCCTGGGATGAGTACTGGCTGTCCTATAGCCCTATACTTCTCTGGTATCTCCTCCCTACCAGCAGGGAATGCCCTTGTTGCACCCTTTCTATGCACAACAACCTTCATGAGTGAGCCATCAACCTTGTGCTCCTCAACCTTTGCTATATTATGGGCAACATCATAAACTAGATGCATGTTAAGGTCCTTCTCACTTGCATTGAAGACCTTCTCGAATGTCTTCCTAGTCCAGTGAGTTATCATCTGTCTGTTACTCCATGCAAAGTTGAGTGCAGAGTACATTGCCTTCCTGTATGCTTCCCCTTCCTCAGAGTTGTTAGGCACACAAGCCAACTCCCTATCTGGGAGTGTTATAGCATACTTCTTCAATGCCGTCTCTGAGATCCTAAGATAATCACTACATATCTGATGCCCCAATCCTCTAGACCCACAGTGTATCAGCACAGTTATCTGCCCTTCATGCTCTATACCAATTGCCTTTGCTGCCTCCTGATCGTATATCCTGTCAACCTTCTGCACCTCGAGGAAGTGATTACCAGAGCCTAGAGTGCCGAGCTGTGGTGCACCCCTCTTCCTTGCCATATTGGATACCTTGCTTGGATCTGCGCCTCTCATCTTACCATTCTCCTCACATACATCGGCATCCTCATCCCATCCATACCCATTCCTTATCGCCCAGTATACCCCTTCTGTAAGCACCTCATCCAACTCTGCATTACCCAACTTCACAACTCCTTCACTTCCAACACCAGATGGTACTGCCCTGAACAACTCATTAACCAACTCCCTTAACCTTGGTCTAACATCCTTCTCATCAAGATCTGTCCTTATCAGTCTAACACCACAGTTTATATCATAGCCTACACCACCAGGGCTTATGACACCATCCTCAAGGTTCATTGCTGCTACTCCCCCAACAGGGAACCCATAGCCCTCATGCCCATCTGGGAGTACTACAACATGCTTCTGTACCCCTGGGAGTGTGGCAACGTTCATTGCCTGCTGTATAGTCCTATCAGAGAGCATCTTGCTTAGCAGTTGCTCATTTGCATATATAGTGACAGGAACCCTCATACCCTTGCTCTCTATAGGCTCTATCCTGTACTCAACATCACTTACTCTCTTTATATAATCACTCAACATATCCCATGCTATGGGCAACGATAATTTAAATTAAACTATGTGTAGCAGGATAATAGTAGTACCATGCCTATACTACCAATAGATGCTGGAAGATACGGTAGTAGAGAGATTAGGAGGATATTTGATGATGAGCAAGTGTTAAGGTACTCACTTGAATTTGAGGCGTGTGTTGCTGAAGTGCAGAGCATGTTAGGCATAATACCCAGGGATGCTGGTATAGAGATAGCAAGGAAGGCAAGATCTGGTATTGTAAGGCTTGAGCGTGTGAGGGAGTTGGAGGCTGTAAGGGAGCATGATGTTGCTGCCATGGTTGAGGCACTGGTAGAGGTATGTGATGATGTAGCAAAGCCATGGGTACATTATGGACTCACAAGTTACGATGTAGTAGATAGCAGGATAGCCATGCAGTTGAGGGATGCTTTAGTAGTAATAGAGAGGAAGATGAAGAGGTTAACTCTACTACTAGTAGAGAAGGCAATAGCATATAGGGATGTACCAGCAGTGGGTAGAACCCATGGGCAGCATGCAAGCATAATCTCATTTGGTTTAAAGTTTGCTGTATGGGCATCTGATATGTTGATGCATATCAAGGGTATCAATGAGGTTAAGGATAGAGTGCTTGTATGCAAGACGTTAGGGGTTGTTGGTACAGGCTCGCTCATGGGCGATAGAGCAGTCGATGTTCAGGCTATGGTCGCTGAGAGGCTTGGACTGAAGCCTATAGATGCTGCAACACAGGTAGTATCAAGGGAGAGGATAGCAGAACTTATAGCAAGGCTAGCGCTCATAGCATCTACACTAGAGAAGATAGCAGTTGAGATAAGGAACTTGCAGAGGACAGAGATAGGCGAGGTTATGGAACCGTTTAAGGAGGGGCAGATGGGTAGTAGCGCAGTTCCAGTGAAGAGGAACCCAATAAAGAGCGAGAGGGTATCAAGCATAGCAAAGATGATGCGTTCTATGCTGATAGTTGCACTCGAGAATATCCCGCTATGGCATGAGAGGGATCTGAGCAACTCTGCAAATGAACGTTTCATCATACCAATGAGCATAATCCTCCTTGATGAGATGCTTGATAGCATGATAGGAGTTATATCTGGTCTGATAGTTAACCTTGATGACATAAGGAGGAATATCTATGTAAGCAAAGGGCAGATATTCGCTGAGTTTGTGTTAGATGTACTGATAAGGAAGGGTATGGATAGGATAAAGGCATACTCTATAGTACAGAGTATAGCATTCAACACAAGCATGAAGGGTGTGGAGTTTAGAGATGCTTTAATGGAGGATCCAAGGATCACATCCCTCCTCTCTAGAGAGGAGATAGACTCTTTATTCGATGCAAGGAAGTATCTAGCCTCTTCCTCAAGGATAATAGATGGTGTGGTTAATTCTGTATATTCAGTATGTAAGGAAGAAGAAGAAGAGAGTATGGATACTACTTCATGAATATTGCAAGTAATGTCATAGGTATAGAGATTATCGCTACTATAATTATTATTGCGGTTAGTGCTTGTTCATTCACTGTAACACCCCAAAGAGGTAGTACTGGTATAGGGAATAATGCTATGAACCAGATCAATGCTAATGCTGCTATCCTCTTCCACCTCCTCTTTATTACCTGCATGAGTATACTTTCATAGCAAGAGATTTTAACCTTTTCTACCCTGCAGTTGGATGCGTACTTTGATAATTTATTATGAAAATCAGATAGAATATTGTTACATTTATAAGATGATTCCTGTTATAATATACTCATGTATAGTGGGGAGCTTGAGATACAGGCTAAGAGGAAGGCACTTGCAGTACTCCAAGATGAGATAGGCAAGCTCCTTAATGCTGGTAGATCACTTCTAGCAATATACAGCATGGTACTAAATGGCAATAGTGATGGGGTACGTGCGAATCTGGAGAGGATAAAGAGTACTGAGGAGGAGATTGAGAACCTTAGGAGGAAGATAACCATGGATATATGTGAGATAGGCTCTCTCATGGTGAATAGAGAAGAGCTGTTGAGAACCATATACCTTATGGATGAGATAGCAGGTCATATGAGTGGTATAGCATTCAGGCTATCAGCCCTAAGACCGGATATATTCAAGAATATAGATGGTGAGGTACAATCACTGCTTGATCTTGTGCTAGAGGAACTATTCAAGTTGAATGAGATGGCTAGAGCCTTGAGCATGAACCCCATGACCATAATAGAGATGGGTCCTACTGTACAGAGGTTGGAGAAGCAGATAGACGATAAGTATAGAGCATTGGTAGTCAAAGGCTTGGGTAATGTTACAGATACAAGGGACATCATACTACTCAAGGATGTGCTAGATGGTGTTGAAGGCATGGCAGATAAGTGCCTAGAGGCATCTGATCATATGGTAATACTTGCACTTAACATGTAGGATAGATGATGGTATGGTATAGACCATGGTAGAGAGCATAAAAGGGGAGTTGATAGAGAATAGGATAGTTATATGGGATATAGAGCACTCTAGGGCCCTGTTCAAAGATGGGTTCTATGGTAAGCCTTTAGGTATACCAAAACCAAAGGATGCAGAGTTCAATGCTCCACTCATACTAGACCTCATAGAGGGTTACTATCTTGCAAAGAAGGGCATATTACACATATATAGACATGATGGGAGTAAGAAAGGGAATGCTAATGATGGTTCAATAGTTGGTATATCATTGAAGGAGATGACCTCTATATGCAGGAAAGAATATGCTAGGTTTGATAGCAAGTATATGGTATTCAAGGAGTTGAGGGATAAAGGCTATGTTGTAACCCCTGGGATAAAGTTTGGGTGTGACTTTGCTGTATATGAGCATGGGCCAGGGATAGACCATGCACCATACCTCGTGCAGGTTGTTAATCCAAGTGATCTCCTAACAGCAACTATGATAGTGCTCTCTGGTAGGCTGGCAACTACAGTGAGGAAGCAGTTCATACTTGCTGTTCCAAGGGTCAGAGAGAAGAAGGTAGAGTTTCTAGCCTTTGACTGGTGGAGAGCCTAATCAACCAACTAGCAACTAGCAACTAGCAACTAGCAAAGAGGCTAACTAAAGACGGATGTCCCATAAAGATCATTCGAACTCCTTCATCATGCTCTTCACATGCCCTGCTATTATGTTGTAAGCCTCTATAGCCTCTCTACTAAGGTACCTTGTAACCTCACTCTCTATCTTGAACCTACTATATATCCTTACGGCATTCTCAACTGGATCTATGAATATATCATCGTCCTTTAATATAGTAAGAAGTAGGTGCTTCAACCTTGTATCGCTGTTGAGCCTCTCTGCTATCTTGCCTCCTTCCCACCATACATCCTCCACACTCTTGTTTATCAATCCTTTTACCTTCTTCCTAGTCCTTGCCAAGAGTAGTTCCTCAAACATCTTACCATTGCCCTTAACCACAAAGTGTATCTGGTAGAATGGTAGTGCGCCATAAGTATGTAGAGTAGTTGAGTTATCCTCCATATAACTCAGCCTCTAGTAACTAGATTTATACAGTCAAAGTTCATACCGTTGACCTTTATACAGCATACGCTAGTGACAATCCTTGGTATGGATGTGAAGTAGTAGCTGTAATAGGGTCCCTCTTCTACCTCTCTATCACTAGTAATATAAGCATCCAAGCCTAACCTCCTTAGATGGGTCAAGAGCATCATCCTTATATCGGACTCCAAGTACTCTTCATCTACCTTCTCGCCCTCTTCCCCTGAACCACGTCCATGATTATGCGAGGTATCTGTCATCTCATGATGACTTCTCTCCTTATCCTTCACACCTACACCTATAAGCCAACATAAAATAAAGATTTTGTAGATTATTAACCTCTGTACCTCATCCTTATCTCTCAGCAAAAGATTTAAGCATGGATAGCCAATACTATGCGATGATGAGGAATTATTATGTACGCATGCTGATATGGATGGCTATAAGCGCTGCAGTAAGTTTCATACTAATTAGGTTATTCGGACTCATAATAGGGCTTGCACTCTCCTTTGCCATATTCATACTACTGAACATACTGGTGAATAGAAGGATGCTCAACTATGGTAGAGGCTCCTTTAGTGTTGGTATAACATACAGGTGTATAAACTGCGGGCATAGGTTCAAGGGTGGCTCATGTCCAAGGTGTGGCTCCAAGATGAAGCAGGCAGAGTTCTAGCCTTCTAGTCTCTAGCCTTTAATAGGTCGATAGATTAATTTTAAATACCTTGCCATGAGTAAGATCGATATGAGTAATATACAGGAGATGCGTGTAAGGATATTTGAAGAGTTGAGCAAGATCGTAGATCCAGAGATAAATGTATCGATCATGGAGTTGCAGTTGATAGACAACGTTGAGATCAAGGATGGTAGTGTCAAGGTTGAACTACACCTTACAAGTCCGTTCTGCCCTGCTGTCTTTGGGTTCAAGATTGCACAGGATATAAGGGATAATCTGAAGAGGATAGATGGTGTCAAGGACGTAAAGGTTATAGTAAGCAATCACTTTATGGCAGAGGTTATAAATAAGCAGGTTAACGAGGGTTTCAGTAGTAGTGTATACAAGTAAAATACACTAATAATAAATTATTTGGGAGACTCTTTGCTATAGAGTTCTGCTACAATCTTGCTATCCCTACCAATACCCAACAGATATGCTCTAAGCAACTGTATCCCTAGAGCAGGATCTACGCCCTTTGGGCATACCATACTGCATGAGCCAGCGAAATGGCACCTCCATACTCCATGCCTATCATCTACTATCCTGAGCCTCTCATCGGTAGCACTATCCCTGCTATCTATAAGGTATCTGTACATCTGTGCTAGAGCCTGGGGTCCAGGAAACCTCTTATCTGTAGCAGCTGTAGGGCATGCTGCATAGCATAGCCCGCACTTTATACAGTATGAGAACTGGAGATACTTCTCAACATCCTCAGGTTTCTGGAGGAACTCCTTGCTATCTATTCTGTCTACAGCATCGTTGATTATGTAAGGCCTCATACTCTTATGCCTTGCAAAGAATACTCTAAAGTCAGTTGCAAGGTCCCTTATTATTGGGAAGTTTGTTAAAGGCTTACAGGTTATCACATCGCTATCCAACTCGTATATCTTTGTGTAGCATGCAAGTCTAGGGATACCATTTATTACCATGCCACAGGAGCCACAGGATGCCATCCTACATGAGTACCTTACTGCTATACTATGATCCTTGTGAGCCTTTATGTAAAGCAATGCATCAAGCACTGTGGTCCAACGCTCAGCATCAACATCAAACTCATCGTACCTTGCACTTGTATCATGTGCTGGATTGTACCTGAAGACCCTGATCTTAACCCTCTTCATTATGCTCACCTATACCATGCTCATACCATACTAGCAAGGATTATGGTCCTTGTACCATATGCTATTATAGCCACTGCTCCAGCAATACATAACCATTTTACAGTGCTCTCCCATGCATCTCCCTGTCTTAACTCAAGCAGTATAACCCTCAGCCCATTGAATCCATGGACTGCTACAGTAATGAGTATGAGTTCCAATACTAGTATATATGAGATATTCTTGTAGTTTGCTATAACATTCTCATACTCTAGACTTGCACTGTAACCCTCTGGCACCATTAGCCTGAAGAGTATGTGTATAGCAACAAGGACTATTGCTGCTAAACCAGTATAGTAATGGATCCTCATTATACTGCTCTCTCTAACCATCATAAACCATCTCCATCTAGATTATACCTCACCGAAGAGCACATACGCTCCATACAACATTGCTAAGGCAGCAAGTGCTACGCTTACCCATATGCATGCCTTCATCCCTAACCCTAGAGATGTTGGCTTGTACGGATACTCTGGCCTCCATGGTCTCCCAATACCCTTCCCATGCTCTGCAATGTAGAGCCTAACACCATTTGCAGCATGGAATACACACATCCCTATCACTACAATAAGCATTATATGCCCTTCAGTAGTCTGGGTAACTGCAAGCATCTTCTCCCATGCACTCTTCCCATAGACTATGTTACTGGTCTCTACCACATGTGCTATGAAGTATACCAATAATCCCAAGCCAGTAAGCCTCTGGAGCCAGTATGCGAATCTGTTTGCCCCATACCTTGTTGGGTTTAGCCAGCCCTTTATACCCTCTCTATTCTCCCTCATATGCAAAGGGTGCTTACCTTCCTGCATATATATGAGTAACTGAGCCAGTTGCTGATGATACAGTTAGTGCTAATGTTTCATAGTAATGTGTTATATTGTATAGTCAGTACTTCCTCTCTGCAGGCTGGTACTTGGTTATCCTCACAGGCAGATATGTTATCTGGGGCCCATCCTCACCATAGTATGCTAGTGTATGCTTAAGAAAGTTAACATCATCCCTCTTTGGATAGTCAAGCCTTGCATGTGCCCCTCTGGACTCTAACCTTCTGTAAGCACTAACCAATACTACTTCGCATATCCTTAGCATCGAATCCAGTTCCAGAACATGTATGAAGTTTGTGTTATACTCTTTAGCCTTATCATCTACATGCCTCCATGTCCTTACCCTCAATGCTCTAACCTTCCTTATGCCTTCTGCTAGAGACTCCCCAGTTCTGAAGACATATGCATGCTCATCCATGACCTTAGTCAATGCTTCTCTTATCTCATATGGGTTCTCATCACCAGAGCCATGAAAGATCCCATCGTATATCCTCTTCTCCTCGCTTGCAATAGCATCCCTTGCTATACTATTATTATCACCACTCCTCTTGCTTATAAGCCTAAGAGCATGCTTTGCTGCCAATTCTCCTGTTATCCTACCCCATACAAGGCACTCAGCAGTAGAGTTCGCCCCTAACCTATTTGCACCATTTATGCTAACGCATGCTGCCTCTCCTGCAGAGTATAAACCTTCCATCTCAGTCTTCCCATCTATATCAACATGTATACCTCCCATCATGTAGTGGCAGACAGGTCTAATGGGTATAGGCTCATCTATAGGGTCTACACCAGAGAACTTTATGGCTATCTCCCTTATCCCTGCCAACCTCTCCTTTATCTTCTCTTCCCCTAGATGCCTAAGATCTAGAAGCACATAATCCATGCCAGTCTCCTCATCCCTGAAGCCTCTACCCTCAATTATCTCAGTTATTATTGCTCTCGAGACAACATCCCTGCTTGCAAGTTCTAACTTGTTTGGTGCATACCTCTTCATGAACCTCTCGCCATCCTTGTTTATAAGATAGCCTCCCTCTCCCCTTGCCCCCTCAGTTATCAGTATACCAGATGGTATTATCCCTGTCGGATGGAACTGAACAAACTCCATATCCTTCAACGCTAGCCTTGCCCTATACGCTAGATCTATCCCATCTGGTGTTGATGATAGTGCATATGTAGCAAAGGAGTATATCCTCCCTGCTCCACCACTTGCTATTATACCTGCTCTACCTTTGAATATGCTGAAGTTCCCACTAGCAATATCTATGGCTGTGAATCCCTTGAATGTATGGTTCTCATGGAGTATAGATGTTACGAACCACTCATTGTAGAAGTGTATGTTATCGTACTTCAACGCTGTATCGTATAGAGTCTGCATCTCATAGAACCCAACCTTATCTTGAGCAAATGTTGCCCTTGGGTAGTTGTAGCCACCAAACCATCTCTGTGCTATCCTCCCGTCATCCCTCCTAGACCATGGCATGCCCCAGTGCTCCAACTGGTATATCTCTTGAGGTATTATGCTTACAAACCTCTCAACCGCATCCTGATCTGCAAGGTAATCGCTCCCCTTTATCGTATCATAGATATGGGACTCTAGATTGTCACCCTCTTCGGGGTAGAGGACTGCTGCTGTGCCTCCCTCTGCTGAGACTGAGTGGGAGCGCATAACCTGCACCTTTGAGACGACTGCTATGCTTATATCCTTGCTTGTCCTTGCTGCCTCTATAGATGCTCTAAGCCCTGCAAGGCCCGAGCCAACTATTATAACATCATGGTCTATTACCTCAACCAACTCAATAGGTGAGGATCCTCAACTATATATTATGTTTGCTTGCATGCTCTACTGTGCTCTGGTATGCTAGAGGGAGATGGTGAGCAGGGGCAAGAGGGAGCAAGGGAGCAAGAGCAGATGCTGATAAAGAGGTTTGAAGAACTGGTAGCAAAGTATGGTAAGAGCGAGAACCTGAAGATGTTCATACACTACCATAAGCCTGGCTCTAGTGTCAAGCACCCTCCAGATGTTACCGATAACATAATATATGTTCTCTATGGTAAGAGAGTTAAGGTAAGGTGCAGGTGTGGAGCGTCCCTAGACCTCACAGATTATAGCAAGATGGATAAGGTCGATTAGTGGTAGCGCCATTTTAATTATTTGCATGATATAATCTAGTATAAATGCTAAGGTATCAGTAGAAGGAAGGTTAGTAGGATGAGCATATTGGCTAGAGTAACTAGAGAGCCTATCTTGAAGAACTCAATGAATGTAAACCCGTCCCTCCTTGCTGCTTCAAGTATTATAAGATTGCTTGCTGCTCCAAGTATAGTAAGGTTCCCTGCAAGGGTACTAGCCCCAGCGAGCGTAATCCATGCCTTTGTATCAGCACTTGAGAAACCCTGTTCATGCATAATATTGATGTAGAATGCAACGAAGGGTACGTTGCTCATGGACTGGCTAAGGAATGTACTTGTAGACACTATTGCAAGTATTGTTGATGGGCTTGTTATCGGTGTATTAGCATCATAGCTATGATTATCCAACTGGAGCGGGGAGAGCATGCCTGCAATCATTGCTATTATACCTGTCTTTGCAAGGGCATCCATGAATACAAACATAGCAATAAAGAGCACTATTATGCCCCAGTTCATATGCTTGAGTACAGCAACTTTATCCTTTGAGCATGCAAGCAATACAAGTCCTCCAACTAATGCTATATGGCTCATACCCAGTATGGGTTCAATACCTGCTACCTTTACTATACTGACTGTAAAGAAGCCAAGTATCACAGCAGAGACTACAAAGATGCTGATCTTTGTCATCCTAGACTCATATGTGATATTGCTCGAGTAAGAATCAAGATTAATGTTAACACTAACATTCTTATTATAGTCCTTATAGTACCATCTGAGCAGATAGTATGTTACAATGTAGTTAACTATGGTAGGTAATGCTAGATACTTTAGGAAGTCGAGCATTGGTACTTTCATATCGCTCTCAACTGCTATCAGGAAGTTCTGGGGGTTGCCTATTGGTGTCATAGCGCTCCCTATTGTAACAGCAAATGCAAGTGCTATAAGCAGTGGTTTGGGCTTTATACCAAACCTTGACATACTCAGTATCATAGGCGTTGCAACTAATGCTATCGTATCATTCATGAGGAAGGCTGATAGAGTACCCATAACCAGTAGGATGAAGAGTAGCAGTCTATCCATACTCCTTGCACGCTTGAGTATTCTTACAGTTATATACTGTATAATCCCTGTCCTCTCAAGCACAGCTACTATCA
>JBKBIE010000004.1:0-111590 GCA_046299465.1 Candidatus Nitrosocaldus sp. | reverse complement strand
AGTAGTGACAGGAACAGGGACAGGAGTAGGTGTAGGAGCAGGAGTAGAAGTATAACCTCTAAGGTTCAGACCTCTAGTCCATGCACCAGTACATAGAATTAGAGCATCACCAACTATATCATGTTCATAACCAATACCTTTTACAGTAACATGCTCTGCATCTACCTTTATGCCTGGGATATCTGCTTTGGTATTTACAAACTTAACACCCATATCCTTGAGCCTCTCTGCAAATAACCTAGCAAATACAAGGGGGTCCATGCATATATCATCCCTAGTGTATATACACTCTTCAGTATCTGCATCATCTGCAATATTCAACTTCAACCATGGCCATCTATCCATTGCCTCTCTAGCACCCATCACCTCGTATACAACACCAGACTCTGATAATAGCCGTATGTAGTTCATTATGGACCCTTGTCTGTATATGCTCAGTAACCCTGTAGTGTTTAATATACCATCAAGGTTGTACCTTCTTCTCCATATATTGAGTATATCTATACCCTTCTTTGATAATCTAATATCTAAAGCATCGATCATCTGTACAGTTGCTATCCCTGCAGATCTACCTGTAGCACCATACCCTGCGTATCTACTCTCAACTATACACACATTCATACCTCTGTTGAGCATGGCTTCAGCAACTGAGAGCCCTGCTATCCCTGCACCAATTACAATAGTATCAACGTTCATAGTATAGGCTATGGTGTTGTGATTAAATTATTTTACTTAGTGAACCTTCAAGCTCATCAAGCATGGTTAGGATGCCCTTTAACCTAACATCATCCATCCTCTCCCTCCTTATTGCATTGAATGCATCACTTACTTGTTCCTGCTTCTTCTTATGCACTAATTCATCGTATGAGGAGAAGAACCTCTCCTCCCTCTCCATATGCAGATCAAGATACTCGGCATACGCTTTTAGCATCCTTGCTACAGGTTCACTATTCCTTCCATCCCTAAGCCAGAGATCAAGATTAGAGTTGAGCATCTTTGCTATCCTTCTACCTAGTTCATGCTCTACAATCAACGCCTTAGCCTCATCCTCTAGCATGGTACCATTCACAGCAGGGAAGTATGAGCACTCCTCCTTGCAGTGATGGTAAGCATCTATGAACACCTCTATTAGGATAAGTACCTTCTTCACATCATCGACCGGTATGCTATTGCTAGAGTATATAACCTCTGCATATCCCCTTGCTATGTTGCGTATCCTCCTCACTATTGCATGATCCTCTTTGAGGTTTGATGTTGCACTCATCCCCTTCTCCTTATCTACCTGTACCTCTACCAGATGCACGACTCCTAATATAGTATGCAAGGAAGATTACCCCAAGTACTATATTTATAACTGTTAGATAGAGGATGAAGGATGAACCTGTAACACTGCTGACCCATGCACCCCAACCTCCAGCAATGAAGAACATCATCGCTATATGCATCGCCCTCTTCCTCTCTATCTTCATGAGAGATCTGAGTGGGACGTGTTATAAAAAGCAAGCATTATAGACAGTTATAGTTACTATCCTTGGCATAACCTTATTATATTTATGCTAGGAGCAGCAAGATAATTGCAACACTCTGTTCTACTCCTACTCCTACTCTACTCCTGCTCTAATTATATTTATGCTAGGAGCAGCAAGATAATTGCAACTAATAGAGTAAGACTTGGCATACTCTTCCCTAGATTATAGTTACTGTTATCTATAACCTTCTCTTACTATACTCATGCTAGGGGAGAGGAGCCTAAAGGATGCTGTGAACAAGGCAATAGACTCCATGATAACTATAGAGAGAGAGGATAACAGGATATATGTGGATGAGGTTGCAGTCTGCCTTAGGCGCTCATACTACAATAGGAGGGAACGCTCAATACCAGCAAAAGAGAGGCTGATCCTCATGAAGAGGTCTATGTATGGTAATAGCATGGGTAAGAGGGAGGAGTACCATGTTGAGGATCTAACACTAATAGCAAGCGCAGATACAATAGTGGATGATGCAGTGATAAAGTTTGATATAGTGGATAGGCTGCCAAGTACCCCAGAACCTGCTTCTCTTATTATACTCAATGCATCACTCTGGGTATTCAACAAGGAGGAAGGCGCACTTGTATACCTTACAAGGGATGGCGATAGCATACAATTCTCCATAACTAGGGATAAGAGACTCTTCGATGAGACTATAAGGAGGGCTAAGGTGCTGAACATGCTACTCAAGGATAATAGAGTGCCAGTATTCGAGCCATCTGAAGAGTGCATGAACTGCTCATACTATGAGAGATGCTACATACAGCATAAGAGGTACGAGAACCCAACACTAGAGAGGATATTTGGGTTGAGGAGGGAGTAAGCAAGTTAATAGCAATAGCAGCATGCATTATAATACTTGCTAGAGGATCAGATCCTTATTTCATACACCACTGTAGGATTGCTATATCATACAAGTATATTGGTTCATACACTTTAGTCTAGCTTACTCAGCCCTCTCCTCCCTAACCTCTTCCTCTTTAATCACTCTAGCATGTCTGTAAGCCCTTATGGAGAACCATACTGCAACAGCTGCAGCAAATACAGCAGTCATGGCATACATCGTACCTATGAATGGCTCAGCCATACCTTACTTATCTATTCTTATATTAATAAAGTATTATTAAAAGCGAATATATCAAGATTGAAATATAAACAAAGGTCTCAAAGATAGAAATATTGTATTGTAAAGTAAGGTTCAAGAGATGCTCTCAACCATCCATGCCATATACCGCTCGTTGACAGAGTCCATTGCAATACTAACTATCTCTGGTACTGTGTATGGATGGCTAGAGGCTATAAACTCTTTAAGCCTTGTTGCAGCATCTTCAGTAGTCTTGAATAATGCTAGATACTCCTCAGCATCCTCAACCTTGCCTTCCCATCTGTATATCGATCTTATCTTTGCTATACTAACACAAGCAGCAAGCCTTGACTCTACAGCACTCCTAGCAGTATTCAATGCACTTGCCTCATCTGGATAGGTTGATATCAGTATCATACCTTTCATAGCAACCATTAAATCATACAGGCTAAAGATATGTGTTATGGTACTTGGAGATAATACAAGTATAGTAGCACTACTCCTTGCATGGATAATAATAATAGCATCTGCAAAGGCTCTGAGGCTTGAGAGGAGAGGCTTTGAGATCAAGCCTTTCATGCTAACCTATAAGAACCATGGTGTATCCTCAACTCTGGATAAACTTCTAACAATAAACAGGAGTGCAGTTAGGGTATTTGCAGATGTGAGCATAGTTGCTGGAGCAGTGATGATGGTATTTGCAGTATGGTTCCTGCTTAACAACCTTGTACACTTCTTTGCAGATAGCGGACAGTTCTCTGAGGTAACACTACTCATCCCTGGGGTAACTATAAGGAGCGTGCCAAACCTTGTGTACTTCCTTCTAGCAGCACCAATTGTGCTTGTTGTCCATGAGGTTGCACATGGTATAGTTGCTAGACTTGAGAGGATAAAGGTCAAGTCTGGAGGGTTTGCAATAATAATCGCTCTTATAGCAGGGTTTGTGGAGCCAGATGAGGAGGAGTTCAATAAGGCAAGAAGGGTATCCAGGGTAAGGGTTATAGCAGCAGGATCAACATCAAACATACTACTCTCATTCCTAGTTGCTGCCCTTCTCATGTTCAACCCAGCATTTGGGAACATACTTGAGTTGTTATCCCCCCAGGTTAGGAGCATATTCTACAACGATCCTGTAGGTGTGCCAGTGGTACAGGTAATAGAGGGGAGTGGAGCAGCACAAGGAGGTATGCGTGCAGGGGATATAATAACTGCAATAAACGATACTATGATAAGAACACCAGCAGATCTAGCAAAGGTTAAACTTGTTCCAGGAGAGCAGATAAGTGTTAGCATACTCAGAGATGGGGAGCCTATGAGGCTAACAGTTACTGTTATGAGGGCTGAGGACGATCCCAATAGAGGTATGATTGGGATAATAAGGGATGTGTTCCCTCACATGCCCCCCAGGGTGCCATTCTGGATACCATGGCCACATGAAGTCTTTATGTTCCTGCTCTGGCTCTGGATGCTATCATTCTTCATAGGCATATTCAACATGCTCCCTATGATACCACTGGATGGAGAGAAGTATGTGAGTTCTATGCTAGAGAACAAGATCTCAGCAAGATCGCTCAAGGCAACAAGGATAGGTATAAATGCCTTAGGCTTTGGTCTCCTTGGAGCAAATATAATCGCTACTGTGATAAAGTCTGGGTTCATAACTATATGAGCATATCCTTACTAGATAAATGGGGCAGCAATAATATTAAAAGATCATCAAGTAAGGTATGAGATAAGGTGTAGATCATGGCAGATATTCAGATGTGGTATAGTTAGTTGGTTAGCACGCATAAATATAGTCTATTGATCATACACCTTCTTCACAAAGCAAAGCTTATTTAGGGCTCCTGCATAATCTAGCATGCTTGGAGGGTTGTTCTTGCATAACAATAGATACGTTGAGTCAAACAGGTTGCATGGGACAACAACTGTAGGGTTACAGTGCAAGGATGGTGTGGTCCTTGCAACTGATACAAGGGCTACCGCTGGCTATCTCTTCATTGCTCATAGGCATGTTAGGAAGATAGCAAAGATAGATGACCATGTAGCCCTAACAATAGCAGGGAGTGTTGCTGATGCACAGAACATGATAGATATACTGAGGTACCATGCAAGCATCTACAAGTTGGAGAATAGGATACCTATACCAACCAGATCAGTTGCTAGGTTAGCAGCGAACGTATTCTTTGCGCAGAGGTTCTATCCATTGATAGCAGAGATACTGGTTGGGGGCTATGATAGTGAGGGTCCAGCAGTATACATGGTAGATCTCTTTGGCTCAGTGAACAAGGAGGTGTTTGTATCCACAGGCTCAGGCTCACCAGTGGCATATGGCATATTGGAGAGCGAGTTCAGACCTGATATGAGCGTAGATGAGGCATCAAAGGTTGCAATGAAGGCAATAGCAGCAGCGATAATGCGTAATGCTGGTACTGGTGATGGTATAGATGTTGTTGCAATAGATAAGAATGGTTATAGAGAGTTGAGTAGGAGGTTCGTGGGTCTAAGGCTAAATGAGTAAGGTCAAGGTCAACAGCGTTCAAAGCATAATAGGGGTTATACTGCAGAATATCCCTAGCGATGCTCTTGTAACCAAGATAGAGTATGAAGGCCCAACTATAGCAATATACACCAAGAACCCCAGATACCTGCTTGAGAACAATGCAATAATCTCAGGTATAGTGAAGAGCATAAAGAAGAGGATAGTGGTTAGGACTGATGAGTCTATAAGGAAGAGCGAGGAGGATGCAAGGAAGATAATAATGCATATGATACCCAAGGAGGTTGGTATAGTTGGAACGTTCTTCGATACAGCACTAGGTGAGGTTACTGTAGAGGTGAAGAAGCCTTGGATACTGACACAGGAGGAAGGAGTAGAGGATGAAGAGGCAGATGTTAGAGAGAGGGATGAGGCATCATCTGAGGCGAGTATACCTGATACTGGAGTTAGCGCTCAGGCCCAGACACATATACAGAAGCAGAAGCAGATACAAGCACTCATAATCGATCTAGTAGACTCAACCGGCTGGAAGGTTAGGATAAGGAAGGCATCACATATCACATCTGAGAGTATGAAGCAGGTTAACTATGCAAAGAAGTTGTTTGCAAATGAGCGCTATAAACTGTTAAGGGGTGTTGGAGAGAGTATATTCAGACCTAGGCTCTTTGAGAGCACTGAGGCAACCCTGCTGACCCTAGGGGGGTTCTCAGAGGTAGGTAGATCATGCATGCTACTAATGACAAAAGAGAGTAAGATACTCCTTGACTGCGGGATAAACCCTGGTGCAAGTGAATCGATAAATGCATTCCCAAGGTTAGATATACTTGGCTTTGATCTCGAGGAGATGGATGCCATAGTGATAAGCCATGCACATCTAGACCATACTGGCTTCCTCCCGTTGCTCTTTAAGCATGGGTATAGGGGTCCTGTATACTGTACCGAGCCTACACTGCCATTGATGACGCTCATCCAGATGGATATGATCAAGGTTGCTGCAGGTGAAGGAGAACTGCCACTCTACACTGAGAGAGATGTTAGAGAGGTGATAAAGCATACCATAACCCTACCTTACAAGACAGTAACTGATATTGCTCCAGATATAAAGTTGGTATTCTCTAATGCTGGGCATATCCTTGGCTCTGCTACAGTGCATCTACATATAGGGAATGGAGATCACAATGTAGTCTACACTGGGGATCTGAAGTATGGAAGGAGCCAACTCTTCGATAGTGCATCATGGAACTATCCTAGAGTAGAGACCCTGATAATAGAGAGTACTTATGGTGCAAAGGAGGATGTAATGCCATCTAGGGAAGAGGTTGAGAGCAACTTTGTGAATTCAGTAAATAAGGTTCTCATTGAAGGGGGCAAGGTGCTGATCCCTGTACCTGCTGTTGGAAGGGCACAGGAGATACTCATGGTCATAGACCATCACATGAAGGCAGGGAACATGGTTGAGGCTCCAGTATTCATAGAAGGGATGATATCAGAGGCAAGTGCGATACATGTTGCACATCCTGAGTACCTAACCAGGGAGCTTAGGCAAAGGATACTCGAGGTCGATGATAACCCATTCACCTCAGAGTACTTCACAACTGTAGAGCACTCAAGTCAGAGGGAAGAGGCGTTAAGGGAAGGACCAACCATAATAATGGCAACATCTGGCATGCTTGAAGGAGGACCTGTTATAGAGTACTTCAAGAGTATAGCAAAGGATCCAAGAAACAAGATACTCTTCGTCTCATATCAGGTTAATGGCACCCTAGGCAGAAGAGTACTTGATGGTTCAAGGCAGGTATCCCTTATGGGTAGAGATGGCAAGATAGAGGTTATAGATATAATGGCACAGGTTGAGAAGATAGAAGGTTTCAGCGGGCATAGTGATTACAATCAGTTAATGGCATATGTGAACAAGTTGAAGCCCAAGTTGAGGAGGGTCATTGTTAACCATGGGGAGAGGAGGAAGGTAGAGAACCTTGCAAGTTCAATCTATAGGATATTCAAGGTACCTGCAGCAGCACCAATGGTAAGGGAAGCTATAAGGCTGTACTGAATCTATGTATGATTGATGGGTTATAGAGGGTTAGCGATCTATCCTTCATCTAGCCTCATCATTATTACTCTCTATCTAATCTATCAATCATCCTTCATCTTCTCATATATATTCTTCCATATCTTTACCCCAGGCGGGGTTATCACAAGCCTCTCCTCACCAAGCCTTGCTATATCACCATTGATGGACCTTACGAACTTGTAGATCTCTTCTACAACCATCTTGAGATCATCAAGACTCTTCTGTGCTAGAGGGGTTACCCTTATAATAAGTATGTTGTGATGCCTTATATCATCAAGTATAATATCGAGATCATCAGGATCCCTAAGGGTAACCGTCTTTAGGTATAGGGATACACCACTCTCCTTCTGCATAGAGAGAAAAATCATATCTCTTCATATATCCTTATTTATTAACAATGATTTACTTGTAGGTAAAGTTGGTGTATTTATAAACTTAATTGTGATACTATTTTATTAATTACTACATTTTCTTATATTCTGTAACTTTCTAGCATCTCACTAGCAATAGGTTCACTTTTAATCTCTTTTGTGGTAATATTATCGCTCATAATGATTATACATGGACCATCTGCATCAGAGTACCTACATACTATGGACGCTGCAAGTGATACAATACCTTCACCAATATCATCCTTGTTGCGCCTAAGCAGTGCCTTTGGTCCCTTCGCATCCCTAGCTTCAAGCATGATATCACCATCTTGCATTAAACTCTGTATAATCTCATTCTCATCCTTGTTCCTACCAACTACCAACTTTGCATCTTTGCTTAACCTGAAGTGCCTTCCAACCTTGAGTAGTTCTATATCGTTAAGTGTTGGGTTGTGCACATACTCCAGTAGATCCTTAACCCTTCTAGCAAACTGTCTATCAGTTAGGAGGCACCCACCAGCAGCATTAGGTGCATCTAGCCCTAGTTGCTTTGCCAACCCCATCTGAACCTTTCTCGATCTACCCCTTATGCCTAGTAGCATATCCCTCTTTACAAGTCCTCTCAACTCAGCCTCTGTAGGCTTCAGTTGCTTTGCCGATAATGGTCTAAGCACTTTGCCCTCAAGGTTGCTCTCCTTCTCGATTATCCTCAACGCTCTCATATTCTGGCTCATAGGCCTCTGGTTGAGTACTTCCCCAGTGACTATAAAGTCTGCACCACACTCCTCCATATACTCCCTAGCTACTCTATACATCATTACTCTACAATCTATGCACGGATTCATACCAGAACCATAGCCATACTTTGGGCTCTTGAGCATCTCTATGTACTCCTCTCCCAGGTATACAGTCTTCAAATCTACCCCTAGGGAGTCTGCAACCTCCTTAACTCTAAAACCACACCCCTTGCCGCAGTCGAAGTCGCAGAATGGCGTCTTTATAGCCAATGCCTTGACCTCAACACCTATATCCTTCATCAGTTTAACTGCTAGAGTGCTATCTAACCCCCCTGAGAGCAGGGCTACACACCTTACCCTCTTGCTACTCTCTTCACTGTTAGCAGTGCTCATCTTACCTCTAGCATTAATGCAGTAGAATAAATATTAAAGTTATGTTATAGATAGGTAGGTTGAGTATAGACTATAGGGGCAAGAAGGTACTGGATGAGGCATATAGGATAGGCTGTGATACGATCATAGCATTTGAGCCAGAGGATGTATTCTACCTTACTGGCTTCTGGGGCGAGGGTATAGCAGTGCTCAACCAAGCAGATGCAAGGCTGATAGTGCCATCACTAGAGGCTGATAGAGCAAGGAATGTTGCAGGATGCGAGGTTGTTGAGGCAGAGAGGGGCTCGAGTATGCTAGATAGGGCACTATCCCTTGTGGGAGAGGATGCAATAGTATGCACTGACTGCACTGATAATTCCATATTCGAGAGGATGAAGGTTAAATTGGTAGAGAGTAGTAGGTTGAAGTACAGCAAGGATGTATTCTATAATGCAAGGAAGGTTAAGGATGAGCATGAGATAGAGATAATAGAGGAGGCATCAGGCATATTGGATGAGCTCTTCAAGGTATGCGAGTATGTTATAAGGGCAGGGGTGAGTGAGAAGCATATACAGGCACTGTTGATGTATGAAGCTATGCTAAGAGGAGCCTATCCTCCATCATACAGGTATACGCTCTCTCCATTGATAATAGCATCTGGCATTAACTCATCACTCCCTCATGCTGAACCTAGTGATAGAATAGTCTCAGTAGGAGATCTTATCACAGTTGATCTGACTCTAAGGTATAAAGGCTACATAGCAGATGCAACTAGAACGTTTGCTCTAGCTAGCATAGATAGGGAGAAGGAGCATGTCTACTATACTGTAAAGGAGGCACAGCAGAGGGCATTGGAGGCTGTACGTGAGGGCATACAGTGCAGGGAGGTAGATAGCGTAGCAAGATCATACATAGAAGGAGAAGGTTATGGTAAGATGTTCATACACTCTACTGGTCATGGTATAGGGCTTGATGTGCATGAACCACCGTGGATAAGCCGTAACTCTCAGGATAGACTTGCTAGAGGGATGTGTATAACAATTGAACCAGGCATATATATAGCTGGTAGATATGGAGTTAGGATAGAAGACTCTATTGCAATACATAGTGATGGTAGAGTGGTTGTAATGAATAGGTACACAAAGGATCTGGTCAAATTATAAGGCATAATTAATAACTACCGTACAAATATCAAAATTTATAATAACAACCATGATATACATACAATAGTACTAAATTTTTACACTTTTCGTAACAAATAAGATATTTATAGACTAGAATAGTAAATATATCTATGTTGAAGAGAGGCAGGAAGCCCAAGTTGCTAGATGATATAGATAAGCGTATACTATCAACACTCCAAGAGGATTGTCTGATACCATTCGTAAAGATAGCAAAGATACTAAATGTTAACGAGGGTACGGTAAGGCATAGGGTTAAGAGGCTTATGAGGAGTGGGATAATAAAGAAGTTCACTATCAAGGTTGATCCGGTCATGCTTGGACTAGGCACACTCGTACTTGTTATAGTGGTTGTAAACCCTGGTAGCGTAAAGCACGTTGCACAGGAGTTGGCCAAGGTTCCCAACATACTTGAGGTGCTGGAGGTGCATACTTACGGTGATCTACTACTCAAGATAAGGGGCAGCAGTATGCAGGAGATAGCAAGCATATTAGCAAACCAGATCAAGACGATAGAGGGGGTCATCAGTACCCAAGTAATCTCAGTGCTTAATGTATGGAAGGATGAGCACTCATTGGTGCTAAGATGATTATATTATTATAATTATAATTATAATAATAATATTACCCACCATGTTCATATTATTTTTATTAGTCATTATTGGTTATCCTACTTACTGCTACATCTGCAAGTATCCTTCTAGCAACATCATCCTTTCTACCATGTATATCCATCATAGAACCATCCTTACTTACTATTACAACATCACAGGTATCATTACCAATACTCTTACTTGCATAGTTTGCAATCACCATATCTCCATTACACTCCTGCAACTTTGCTTTAGCCTTTGCTATCAACTCCTCCCTACTACAGTCATCTGCTTTGAATGCTATAAGGAACGTATCTGGACTTAATCTCTTTACAACATCCACTATCTTCTCTGTTGGTTCAAGTCTAAGCATGAGCCCATCATCACCTCTACTCTCGATCTTCCTACTGCTAATCTGAGAAGGCCTAAAGTCTGCAACTGCAGCATTCATTATAACCAGATCGTAATGCTTGCTCCTCAACTCGCTTGTTACAGTATTGAGCATATCTCTGCTAGTATTAACCCTAATGAGTCTTACATTAGCAGGTGGTTCACTACTCCCATGGCCATAGATCAGCGTTACATCAGCACCCATGAGCATAGCTTCCCTAGCAAATGCTGTACCAAACTTGCCAGAGGACAGGTTCGTGATAACCCTTATGCTATCTATATACTCTACAGTTGCACCAGCAGTTATAAGGACGCTCTTGCCCTTTAGGAGTTCTCTATGCCTTAATACTTCTAATGCCTTTGCAAGTACATGCTCAGGTTCTGCAACCTTTGCCTTACCCTCATCCATCACAGGCTCGATGAACTCTACCAGCCCCTCCAACGCTCTTATATTCCTTACAAGTATAGGGTTATGGTACATAACCTCATGCATAGCTAATGCTACTATAATGGGTATCTTGGAGCCTAGAGCTACAGATGCCATAGCTGTAACACTTGTATCATCTATACCGTTAGCGATCTTGCTCAGCGTATTTGCTGTACATGGGTATATTATGATCAGATCCGCTCTACCCTTATCTACAAGCTGTATATGCTCCAACTCCCATGTAAGATCAACAACTGCTCTATTCCCAGTGGCCCATGAGAGCAGTTCACTACTAACTAGTTTGGTAGCCTTTCTGGTAAGAACTGGGTAGACATCAGCACCATGCCTCATCAGTAACCTAGCAAGATCCACTGCCTTGTATGCAGCAACACTTGCAGTTACACATAGCACTACCTTCTTGCCCTTCAACCTATCTCCATACGATCCAGTTATATCCTTTGATGGATGCATACGTGTATCCCAATCATTCATCTGCTTATCCCTCCTTATCATCCATACCCTTCCTCTTCAACTCCATCCTTCCAACCATCTCTTTGAACCTCTCATACTCCTGAGCATCCATGTGGTATGTATGCTCCTCTCCTGGGAATCTAGCATTAAGTACATCATCCCTGTACCTTGTTAGCGCATCAAACACCATGCTGGATAGATCAGCGTACCTCTTCACAAACTTCGGGCTATACTCGTATAGGCCAAGGATATCATGGAGTACAAGCACTTGACCATCACATGCAGAGCCAGAGCCTATCCCTATGGTAGGTATCCTTAAGGTATCGCTTATGGTCTTTGCAACCTCATAGGTTACTTGTTCCAGAACTATAGAGAATGCACCAGCCTCCTCTAGTGCTATAGCATCCTCCACAAGTCTGTATGCACTATCCTTGCTCTTACCCTGTACCTTGTAGCCTTGCCAGAGCGATGCGGTCTGAGGCTTCAGGCCTATATGCCCCATCACAGGTATACCAGCGCCAACCATAGCCTCAACAAGATGCTTGAACTCCTTTCCCCCTTCAACCTTCACAGCATCCGCATTACCCTCCTTTATGAACCTGCACGCATTGTATAGAGCATCCTCAACACTAACCTGATACGACATGAATGGCATATCAGCGACTATCATTGCATGTTCCCTTGCCCTAGAGACTGCCCTGCAGAATACAAGCATCTCATCCATGCTTACAGGTATCGTATCCTTGTATCCTAGCATGACCATTGCAGCACTATCCCCAACCAGTATGATATCTACACCAGCCTTATCGCATATCCTTGCGGTTGTGTAATCGTATGCTGTAATAGCAACTATCTTCCTCTTACCCTTCATACCGATTATATTCTCAACGGTTACCTTACCCATAGATAACACCTATTGCTTATTTACTGAATCCAATCTCTCTACCTACAGTAGCACCCCTTATCACTGCTAACGATCTCTCAAGGTTTATTACATTGGAGAATGATCTAACTATCTCATCCAGTTTATCCCTTGGTTCATCCTTCAACTCTCTAGCAGTCTCAACCATCAAGGGTATAGCTCTTGTTATATTATCAACTATAGTTATGGTAGCGCTCCTTGCTGTCCTTGATAGTGGGTTGAGGTCAACTGCTATAACCTTCTTGCCCATCCTCACAAGTGCCTCAGTCCTATCCCCATCCTCCAACGGTACCAATACAACATCAGCACTGTATATTCCATCCTTATCAACCCTCCTCCTCTCACTCATAAGTTCTGGTATGCTCATACTTGCCCTCTCACCAATCCCATAGACCATCTCTGCACCTTCTTCCTTCAAGAGCATCTCTATGGCCTTCTCTCGCTCATAGGATCTGTAGAATAGATTCACCTCTATCTTTGCATTTGTTAGTGATGCCAGCCTTACCACATCCCTTGCACATAAGCATGCAACGTTCCCATTAACTGATATAACTGGATGCTCAGCAAGTAGGATCAGTGCTACTGAAGCCCTTATCGCCTCCCTAGCATACATGGTTGTAGATTCCCCAAGCAAGTAATCGAATGCCTCTCCCCTCCCATGTGCTATCAACCCTTGCTCAACGACTATCCCCCTCCTTAGGCACTCTACTAGCCTCTCCCTAACCTTTAGGGACTCTGCTCTAGGATGGTTCTCCGGTATCGGTATCATTTAGTAGTCTAGCACCCCTTGCATCTATAGTGCATGAGAGTAGATGGCATTCAGAGGTTGGGGATGAGTATAGATCCCTATAGCATGCTAGTAGACTCTCAACCTCCCCAGCCTTATCACTACTTACTATGGTGAATATGGTCTCTCCAAAGAGTGCTACTGATGCCTTGTAGCCTATACCATTCAGGGCATCTATAACCCTTGCTGCTCTATCAGTGATGAAGTCTATAGATCTAGCGAACCTGAATGATAGATCTAGGAAGGTATCCACAGATCTTCTATTTGCAAGTAAGTTGAGCATCTTCCCTCCCAACCCGTTTATCATCCCTATCCTGTTGGTAAGGAACTCCTTAGTTGGGTAAGGACTTATGCAGAGTATAAGCACTCTATAATCATCAACATCATCTATTATCTTCTCAACCATGCCTATACCAGGTGCGCCAGCCGTGAGCCTCATCTCTAACCCCCCATGGTACTCCGCTATAACAGTACCGGCACCACACCTACACGCTAGATCTGCCCTATGTGCTATCCTTGCAGCCTCCTCATCACTAAGGTTAAGCATGAGAGCACTGTTAAGAGCATAAGAAAGGCTCAATGCAGCTGCCCCACTGGAGCCTAGACCATAACCTATTGGGATATCTGCTTCATGCATAACATCTATCTTGAACCTCCCATACCCATCGATCAGCCTAAGGTACTCATTGACTACGTAGAGCGATACATCTGCATCCTTGCACGGTTTACCATTTATGTATATATTTACTGTACAATCATTATCATAATCTTTACTACCTTTATGCAGATATACCTTAGTGGTTACACCTTTGCTTATGCATACACCAGCACCCCTGGAACCCTTGAGTAGTAGATCATCTAGCATGATCGTAGGAAACTCAACGAATCCAGTTATATGGCCTGGTGCAAATGCACTTGCCATTGCTTTAGCATCAGCATATCCACGCATAACTGCATCTAGATTGCTAGATGAGAGCATATATAAATAACGTTTAAAGAATATAAACTGATTTAAATGAGATATACTAGAAAGGTGCAGAGGATAGGGAGCAGCATACTCATCTCGCTCCCAAAGGAATGGGTTGAGAGTAACAGTATAGATAAGGGGAGCATAATCATGATAGAGACTACAAGCGATAACTCTCTTAGGATATACCCAGCACTGGATGAGGTTAAAGAGAGCAAGGCTGTTGTGATAAATTATCCCTCACCTTACTATGAGCCTATAGCAAACAAGATAACTGGAGCTTATCTCTTAGGCTATGATCTGATAAAGGTTAAGGCCAATACTCCAATATCGTATGAGGAGAGGGAGAGCATAAAGGAGGCTATAGAGAGGCTTGTTAGTCTAGAGATAGTTGATGAGGATGCAACCAATATAGTTGCTCAATTCCTCCTAGATACAGCTACTCTAGATGCTGAGAAGATACTCTACAGGATAAGCACGATAGTCTCTGGCATGTATAGGGATATCATAGCAGCTATGCAGAGTAGGGATAAGAGCATACTGAAGAGCATTGCAAGGCGAGATGATGAGGTCGATAGGCAGTACTTCCTCCTTGTGAGGCTTTTGAGGAGCCTATTGAAAGATCAGAGGCTAGCAAGCAAGATGAACCTAACAAGCATAGAGGTTCTGGATTACAGGATAGCAGCACACCTGCTAGAGAGTGCAGGAGATGGCGCAGTTGAACTTGCAAGGGCTGTAGAGTCACTCCTAGAGTATGGAGTATACGACAGTCACAGCAACCTTGTAGAGATGGCAAAGATGGTCGAGAGGATACAGGATATATCTGTTAAAGCATTCATAAATCATGATAGGAAGGGTTCTATAGAGGTTATGAGGCAGTACTCCCAATTAAGTGAGCATCTATCCAATATAAAACAGGGTACAGATGCCAAGGCTCTGGACTTTATGTATCTGCTGGATAAGTTTGCAAGGATATGGGTAGATATTGCTGACTTGGTCATGCCTATACCGTAGATTATAGAATAAGAAATAAACGGGGATAGATTTACTCTACCTTCTTTTTATTACTACATATCCTTTCTAGCTAGCCTGATTTGATCTCCCTCTCCACCATATCTAACCTGCCCATAATATCCCTGCTAATGCTCTTAAGCCTCTCCAGTTCATCCCTCATCTGTGATACCTCCTTTGGTATCTGTGTAGCCTCCCTAATGGCTATGATGGCTTCATCTGCAGCCCTCCTTACTCTAGCATCCAAATCATTGCTAGCAACCCATTCAAGGTCCCTCAACGCCTTCTGCTCCTGAGCCTCTGCGAGTGCCTTTATTGCATTTATCCTTACCCTGAACCAGTGATCCCTAAGCAGCTGTATTAGATGATCTGTAACCTTCTCATTGCCCTTTGCATACTTGCCCAATGCTAATGTTGCAGCCTCTCTAACCCTGTTATGCTCCCCAAGCCTTGTATGATCAATTAGCACTGGTATGCTGAACTCATCCCTAACCTCGCCAAATGCAGCCATTGCGGATGCTCTAACAACCTCATTATGTGACCTTATCTGTAGAGAGCCCATAAGGTATGGTAATGCCTTCTTGCTCTTACTCTTCCCTATCGCAAGTACAGCCTCTGCTTGAACATAGTAACTCTCATCACCCTGTAGTATCTTATTCAGCAATGGTATGCTATCCTCCCTTGCAAACTCGCCTATTGCTCTTACCACAGCCCTCCTAGCCTTTGGATGCGCAACTGATTCTACTATGCTTATCAGTGCGTTGTATGCCTTCTCACCCTTTATGCTTGCTAGTGCCTTTGCTGATTCTGCAGCAACGCCCCAGAATACATCACTCACTATTGCATCCCTTAATGCGTTTATAACATCATCAGAGTCAAGGGAAGAGTTTGCTAGAGCCCTTGCAGCGGTTATCCTCTCAACCGTATTGCCATGCTTTAGCATTGCTATGAGCATATGTTTATCCATCCTCAACTCTACCATCTTCTTCAATGGTAGTTTATTTAATGGATCTATGCTTACATACATTGGTTCGTATTTGAGTGGTATATGTATGCTCTGCTCCTTAGCCTCTACACTTACTGTGATCTCTTCCCTAACCCCATCACTGCTGACTATATGTATATCTAGTGGGAACCTGAAGGGCTTACTCTCATCTATTCCTTGCACCTGTGTAATATTGATGTTTAGCATCTTGCTATCAGGGTTGTAATCTACCTTGATCTTAAGCTCTGGATGCCCTGCTCTATATAACCACTGCTCGAAGAACTCTTGCAAGGAGTAGCCAGTTGCATCCTCACAACACCTTCTGAACTCCTCACTCTCAGCATTGCTTAACCTGAACCTCTCTAGATAGTGCTTTATAACCCTTCTGAACTGCTTATCTCCAATCATGCATCTGAGCATGTGTAGTACACAGGCACCCTTTTCATACGCATGTCTATCGAATAGATCATCTGGGTGCTTGTAAACGTTTGTAACTATAGCTCTCGCATATCGTTTACTGTACTCCTCAAAATACTCATTTGCATACTGCATGATGTAGTAGTTGAACTCATCCTCTCCCCTGCTATGTAGCCAGTATAATGCTTCAAAGTATGTTGCAAATGACTCATTCAACCATATATGCTGCCAATCTCTACATGTTACTAGATCCCCAAACCACTGATGTGCAAGTTCATGTGCCACTAGATGATCGCTTGTGAAGTCTATATGTGCCCTTTTATCATGTAAAGTCTCTACTGTAAGTGTAGTAGCATCTATGTTCTCCATCCCTCCATATATGAACTCATCAACGGTAACCTGAGCGTATTTGCTGTATGGGTACTTCACACCTGTATACTCTTCAAAGAACCTCATCATACCCTTTGTATTTGCAAATGATAGTTCAGCATAATCAGCCATATCCTCTGGCACATAATAGAGTAGTTCTACACCATTGTACTCATCCCTCACCTCCTTGAACCTTCCTATCACAAGTGAGGTTAGGTATGCTGGGTGTGCGCACTCCTCAAGCCAATGGTACCTCCTGTATGAACCATTATCCTCAACGTTAACAAGCCTCCCATTGCTTACCGCTATGAACCCATCTGGCACATCTACTATGATCTCGCTTGTGAACCTCATCTCTGGATGGTCAAAACATACAAACCAGTACTTAGAGTATACACTCTCCCCTTGGGTCCATGCTTGCAATCTTCTCTTTGGGTAGTGCTCATCAGGCCTTATGAAGTGTAACCCTTTCCTTGGTCTAGCATTGTACTCTATCATCACTTTTATACTCTCACCTTCCCTAAGTTCTGTAGGTAACTCAACCCTTAACTTCTCATCTATATGCTTGAATGTTAACTCCTGCTCTCCAAGCATCACCCTTGTTATGTTAAGCTCAGCAGCATCAAGCATTATACTCTTAACTACCTCACTGTTTGCAGTTATCTCAATCTCTTCCCTAGCAGATATGCTCCCTTCATTCATATCAGGCTTAAGTTCAAGCCTTATATGCTTGACCAGGAATGGCTTCGATGGTGGATAGTGTGGTCTACTGCCTGGTAATTCAAACCTCTTGCTATTATTCATCGCTCTATCCATGGCTCAGCATCATTCCTTGCCATAAAAAAATATTATCATCAATACTCAGGGGAGATGCATCTCCTCATCTCCCATATGGGATCAGTGCAGGTCAATCTCATCATCAAGGTATCTTCTCCCCTTAGAGATTTATTCATTCTTATATCGTATAACGGGGTTATAACAATGTTTAAATAGGTTAGCCTAATTAGGCTAGTCTAATGAGATACATGCAAATATCTGCTGTTATTACAGCAGTACTTCTAGTAACTGGGCTTACAGTGAGTAGCGTACAGGTAGAAGCACAGGCACAACAGAGGCTTAACAAACTTGTTATAGTTGTGCAACCTATACCAAGGGATAAGGTGGTCGCTGAAGCAGCAGAGTTGGAGAAGTACTTCGAGGATAGGCTTGGCATGGATGTTGAGATACTATTCCCACAGAACAACGCTGCGATAGTTGAGAGTATGAGGTTTGGGCATGCACATGTTGCACTAGGCGTTGGCTCACTAGTAGGAGCAATGATAGCAAAGCATGCTGATGTAATAGCACCAATGCTGGTTGAGAGGAGGGCAGTGTTCATAGGTGATGAGGAGAAGGTACTCAACTACTACTACTCATACTGGATAGTGCTCAAGGATGCTCCCTATAACTCGCTAGATGAGTTGAGAGGCAAGAAGGCCTGCTTCCCAAGCGAGACCTCAGTATCTGGCTTTGTGATGCCTATGAAGACATTGGTAGAGAAAGGTTATGTTAAGCCAATAGATTCGAGTAAGAGACCAGTAGATCTCCCAAACCAGTTCTTTGGTGAGGTTATGTTTGGTGGAGGGTATGCCCAATGCTGGGAGGCACTCAAGCAGGGACAGGTTGATGTTACAGTTACTGCAGGGGATGTGCCAGCAAAATTATACAGAGAAGCAATTGAGAATAGTAAGGTACTTGGAGAGAATGGACCTAACCCAGCACATGTAACGCTAATCTCAAAGAACCTTCCAAAGGATGTAAGGATGAAGTTATGGAAGGCATTAAGGGATCTCAATGAGGAGCCAGAGAAGGTGCAGAAGTTCGTATCAGCAATATTCGTGAAGTTTGGGATAAGGTATGAGTCACAGCATCTAGGGCCATTGATGGATGCATTAAAGGCAACAGGACTTGATAATGTGATAAAGATATGATCCTACAAGGTAGAGAGGATGTAGTTGAAGGGAGTTTAGAGAGTATATACGCAGTAGAGGCTATAGATGTGGCATATGGTTACAATGGTAGCATTTTATTTGATAATGTTAACCTTGCTATAGAACATGGGAAGAGCATAGCAATAATGGGGAGGAGTGGCTCTGGCAAGAGTACACTTCTTAGAATAATAAATGGTACTATAAGACCTTCTAAGGGTATCGTAAGGATCCTTGGCATAAAGGTAGATGGTAGATACAACAACGGGCTGAGGAAGAAGGTAGCATACATACCCCAGAGCCTTGGGCTAGTTGAGAACGCAACAGCACTTGAGAATGTACTGTTAGCAAAGGCATCAGAGTCACAGGTTAGGGCACTCCTTGGGCTGTGGAAGAGAGAGTATATAGATGAGGCTATGAGGATACTGAAGAGTATAGGCTTACATGAGAAGGCAAGGAGCAAGGTTAACAGGTTGAGTGGAGGGGAGAGGCAGAGGGTTGCTATTGCTAGGGCACTAATGCAGGGGGCGGAGGTTGTGCTTGCTGATGAGCCAGTATCAAATCTAGATCATGATAACGCACGCTCAATATTGGATATATTCAGGGGTATGAGCAAGAACAACTCTAGATCATCCATCATAGTTATGCATGATAAGGCACTTGCTGAGGAGTATGCTGATGAAGCATATCTGCTTGCTGATTGTAGGCTAGCAAGGTTATGGTGAGTGCTAATGATGGTATGGGTTCTACTGCTCATAGCCATAATCTTGGCATACCTTCTAGGCTTAATAGACCTTGACTCATGGTTAAAGGCATCAAGGAACCTTGCAGTGTTTGCCTCTGATCTCTACATTAGGGCTGATCTGCTTCCCGATGCTCTATATGCTGTTGGTGAGACCTTCATAATAGCACTCTTTGGTACTGTGGTTGGTGCACTCATCTCCTATCCAATATCTGCACTCTCTGCTCAAGGTATAACTGCTAGATGGCTATCCATAGTGATAAGAACTGTTGCAAACATGCTTAGAACAGTACCAGCAATATTCTGGGGCATACTATTAGTTGTGATGTTTGGTCCAGGGAATATTGCTGGCGCAGTTGCTCTAGCACTATACACAGCAGGCTATCTCTCAAAGTTCTTCTATGAGACTTTTGAGAATGTTGGTAAGGAGCATTACGAAGCCTTGGGCTCTCTAGGCTTACCATGGATGGTCATGGCAAAGGCACTCTTCAAACATACAGAGAAGCAGATGGTGAGCCATACCATGTTCATGTTTGAGTACAACCTTAGGACTGCAAGTATATTGGGCATAGTTGGTGCTGGAGGTATAGGTTACTACATAACACAGTATGTTAGCATACTGAACTACGCCGCTGCATTCACATTCTTCATAGTGATACTACTCTTCGTATTCCTTGTAGATGGTGTAAGTTATATAATAAGAAAGAAGATGTAATGTATTATCCCCCTCGTATAATCAAATATCTCTCTTTATTTATGGCTGACTTCTTTAATTCTATATTAGGCATTATTTATAACGTTTAATTATAACCTTTGAGATAATAATCTATGCGAGAAGAAGAGGAGTGGTGGTACTCAAAGTGGCTCTTCCCATTGTTCATAGGGGCAGTATTTGCTATCGCGTTATTTGCAATGGTACCAAACCTTCCATGGATTAAGAATGAGGTTAGTGAGAGTTCCAGAGTTGTATCTGTCAATGGCTCTTCATGTACAGTAGAGACCGATTCCCATAAGCTGATAAATATATCAAACTGTATGGATCATACAGTAGGAGATAGGGTCAGTGTAAAGTATAGGGAGACAACATCTGTAGGGGAGTTAACCACTATATCATCTGTCGCTCCTTAGCACCATATATATACCTTAACAGGGCATAGAGTGTCTTAGCATCCTCTATCTCATTTGCTAATGCCTTCTTCACAGCCTCCTCTATGCTTATCACCATGAGTTCTATCTCCTCATCCTCATCCATGCTAGTGTTAGCGACCCTCTCAAGATCGCTTGCGATGAAGAAGTGTATCAACTCATTACAGTAACCTGGGGTCATGTAGCATCTCCCAACGTACTCTAGCCTCCTTGCCCTATACCCAGTCTCTTCCATAAGCTCTCTCTGTGCAGCATCATCGATGCTCTCCCCCTCCTCCACCATTCCAGCAGGGACCTCTATCAACTCCCTCCCTATCGCATGTCTGTACTGCCTCTCAAGTATAACTCTGCCATCATCGAGTAGAGGTAGTATGGCTACTGAGCCTCTATGCTCTACAACCTCTCTAACCTTACCATTCCCCATCTCATCTATCCTAACGGTTATAACCTTGCCCCTGTACACGTATCTACTACCCTTAACCTTATCCATTGCCATATTGAACGCTTAAAGGGTACCATATAATTACGTTAACCATGCCTATAGTAACAAAGACCATAAGCATAAGGACTAGAGGAGAGGGTGATATGGTCGATATAAGTAGGTATGTTAGTAATGCAGTAGCAGAGAGTAAGCTTAGCAATGGGATAGTGACATTGTTCGTAAAGGGGTCAACCGCAGCAATAACAACCATAGAGTATGAGCCAGGACTGTTGAAGGACTTTCCTGACATGCTTGAGCGTGTAGCACCAAAGGGCATAGAGTATGAGCATGAGAAGAGATGGCATGATGGGAATGGGCACTCACATATTAGAGCATCGTTGATAGGACCATCATTAACAGTACCATTCATAGACGGTAGGTTAACCCTTGGTACATGGCAGCAGATAGTGCTTATAGAACTGGATATAAGAAGTAGAGAGAGAAGTATAGTACTGCAGATAATAGGAGAATGATCACACCATTATAGTATTAGCAATTTTTATTAATAATCTGGTCATATGAGGGATGGTTAACCGATCAATCAGCTAGGATCTCATCTAGCATCTAACAGTTTGATGCTAAAACTAGTATTATCAAGGATTATATTATTTAAGTAAGGATACTTATCTATGAGTAGAGAGATAGAGGTACCCAAGGATGCAAGACCTATAATGCTTGATGGTGCAGAGGAGACACTCCTTGGAGATCCTATGGGCGCTAAGAAGCAGTACAGATATGGCAATCTACACATAAGGGAGTATGAGGATAGATATGTGGTGCACGTTGATAGGGTAGATCCAAGGAGAGATCCCTTGATGCATATACTACTTGATGCTCCAGAGTTGATGGTTGCTAGTGCACTTGGCATCTACTCTGGTTTAAGGTTAGGTGATAGTATGTATAAGATAACTAGGAGCAAGAGTAGTGCTATAGTTGCTGGTACTTTAGCATCTGTAGCATCTGGTTACATCTTATACCTCTTGGGTAGATTCATCAAGGATAGATTGATTAGATGAGATGAGCGATATATATTGAGATACAGAAGAGATGGGTATGGGCAGAGTAGCAGAGACAACAGGCAGGAAGGATTACAGGCTGAGGAGGCGTTGCATATACATAGCAATGAGACTCGCTCCTGTAATCATACGGTTCAGGCGTGATAGAAGGGAATGGGTTAGGAATGAAGGTAAGGGATGTGATGAGAGAAGGATGAAGAAGAATGCAAGGAATGCTGTAAAGGCATTCATAGATCTAGGACCAGTATTCATAAAGTTCGGTCAATGGCTCTCCAGTAGGCCAGATCTGCTTCCACAGCCTTACCTTGAGGAGTTCGCCAAACTACAGGATGATGTACCTCCAGCACCAATAGAGGAGGTTAAGAGGATAATAGGGGAGGAGTTTGGTTCACTAGATCAAGTATTCGACTCATTCGATGAGCATTGTATATCAGGTGCAAGTCTGGGGCAGGTGTATAGGGCAAGGTACAGGGGTAGAGACGTCATTGTTAAGGTGATAAGACCAAACATACACTACATAGTTGAGAGGGATCTTGAAGCGATGAGGCTACTCCTACCTTATGCTGTAAGGTTCCTAGATCCTAACATAGCATTCTCACTAGAATCGATATATTATCAGTTCGTTGAGACCATAAGAGAGGAGATGGACTATAGGATAGAGGCAGAGAACCTTAAGAGGATAAAGAAGAATCTGAGGGGCGAGAGGTATGTTATAGTGCCAGATGTTGTGGATGAGAGGAGCAGTAGTAGGGTTCTCACGCTGGAGTATATACCTGGGGTGAAGGTTACTGATGTTGAGAGACTAGATGCTCTAGGCATAGACAAGGCAAGGCTTGTGATAAGGCTACATAGACTATTCTTCAAGATGCTCCTCAAACATGATATATTCCATGCAGATCCTCACCCTGGTAATATTGCAGTTAGGGATGATGGTACAATAATCCTATATGATTTTGGTATGGTTGGGAGGCTAGATCAGAGTACAAGGCTCAAGCTGATAAGACTCTATCTTGCTCTTATAGAGAGGGATCCTGCTAGAGCCGTTAACATACTCTTCAGCCTAGGCGCACTTGCTCCAGATGCCAATAGATATGTGATAGAGAAGGGTATAGCGCTTGCCATAGAAGGGATGCATGGAAGGAAGGTTGATGAGATGGAGGTCAAGGCTCTCATGGAGTTGGCAAACAGAACCATGACAAGGTTCCCCTTCAGGCTCCCAAAGCAACTTGCACTCTACATGAGGATGGCATCACTGCTAGAAGGGATATATCTAGCACTCAAGGTTGATTTTCAGTTCATGAAGGTACTCTCATCTCTACTGCAAGAGGAAGGCCTTATAAAGGATGCATATATAGAGGAGATAAGGAGTTCTATAGAGAGTATAGTTAAGGGCTTGAATGATTACATAGCGGTTGCACCAATGCTAAGGGACTACCTTGAGAGGAACCTTATGGATAGCAATAGTGGTGGTAGACTAGCTAGGGCAAGGTTGAGCAGTGGCAGCGCACTTATAGCAGGGAGTATAATAACATCATCACTGCTCATAAGTTCAGCGATAATAATGGAGTCCAATCCAACACTGGGTCAGATAGGCTTTGCTGCTGCAGCAGTGGTAATAGGCGCAATAATGATAGCAAGAAAGGTATGAATGATGATGATATAGCAAATATAGCAAATATAGCAAGATAGAGATATAATATTTAAACTAGTAAAATATACTATAAGTTAACCTACCTATCTATCTACAGGTCATAATATCATATTTCCTTCTTACTGCTCTACTCTATCTTTACTGCCCCTTTCAATGGTACTCTGATCTCTAGCATCCCTTCCTTGTAAGTAGCCTTCACATCCTCCTCTGCTACACTAAATGGTAAGGGTATCTTCTTATCTATCTTCAATGGTCTCTGCTGCCAGTACACTATACCAGTTGGCTCTAACCTCTCCCTACTTGCTCTAACTGAGAGTACGTTTCCACTAACCCTTATCACTATATCCTCCTTCTTGAACCCAGGCATATCAGCAACTACAACTAGATCTGAACCATCCTCATACATATCAACTGGTGGCATGACAAACTCATAAAACTCCCTGGTCTTGCTCGTAAACTCCCTCATCAACTCACGCATAAGATACCCTGCTATACTCATAGCATGATTTGCTCTTGAATAGAATATAAACCTTTAATTGAGACTCAACTCGCTTTAGCAAGCATAAACAAGTAATGGATGAGGTAAGCAAGTAATATCTTGATTGTAGTAAGAGTAAAAATTAAGTTAATACCATCCTTGATACCTATGGGTATATTTATAACTTCATCTACAGTACTCTACCCATGCACGAAGTAGATTTAAGGAAGGTTCTATCAATAAAGAGGGATGAGTTCATATCATTACTTGATAATGTTATTATAATGATTAAGAAGGAGAGGGCCAATGCTAGGGTAGGTAATCACAGTATAATAGGTGGATTGGCTAGAATATCTTCATTTGAGGAGCTTATTCTGATTGGTGATCTACATGGCGATCTCAATGCATTACTCTCCATAGTTGAGATTGTAAGGTTCTTGGATGGGCATAGCACACTAATACTTCTAGGTGATTATGGCGATAGGGGTATGATGTCAGTTGAGGTCTACTCTACACTGCTCTACCTTAAGAGTATATATCCAGATAGAATTATAATGTTGAGAGGTAACCATGAAGGGCCGATCGATCTCCCATTCTATCCACACGATCTGCCAATGATGCTTGAGGATAAGTTTGGTACAGATGCAACCCAGATATACTTGAGGATGAGAGAACTCTTCAATATCATGTATACAGGGGTACTGGTAGATGGTTTAATGTTGGTACTGCATGGTGGCATACCAGTTAATATGAAGAGCCTTGATGATGTAGCATATGCAGAGGAGATGTATCCTAAAAGCAGCAACCTAGAAGAGATACTTTGGAATGATCCTAGAGATATTCAAGGCTATAGACCATCAGCAAGAGGCTACGGCTACTACTTCGGCAAGGATATAACTGAGCATGCACTTGGTACTGTAAATGCAAGGTTACTCGTTAGGGCACATGAGCCATGCAATGGATACAAGATTGATCATGATGGTCTAGTATTAACATTATTCTCATGCAAGGAGCCATATGGTAATGATAAGGCATCATACATGAGTATAAGCATTGATGAGTATGAAGCACTCACTGATGATTACAGCCTCGAGAGGCTCTTACGCAATGTTCATATATTCTAAGTCAAGTCAAGGAGGAGCATAACTTGCTTCTAGTGATAGAAGGTCCAGACAAGGCTGGCAAGTCAACACAGACAAAGTTGCTAAAAGATGCTCTAACCAGAATGGGTTACAGATGCGCTACTATGAGTTTCCCAGATTACTCAACCCCTATAGGAAGGGAGATAGAGGCATTCCTTCAAGGCAAGAGAGAGTATCCATTACGGGTTAAGCATATGCTATTATCAGCAAACAGGTGGGAGAAGAAGGATGAGGTAGAGAGGTTATTAGCAGAGAATGATGTAGTTATACTGAATAGATACTACCAATCAAACCTTGTGTATGGTCTTGCTAATGGACTGGATATACAGTGGTTAGAGATGCTTGATAGATGCTTACCAAAAGAAGATCTTGTTATAGTGCTACATGTTAGTGCTGATACTGCTCTAGAGCGTGCATCTCTAAACTCAATGCATAAGGATGAGTTTGAGAATATAGAGATACTCAGGAGGGTATCATTGCTCTACTTGGAGTTGGCAGAGAGATACGGTTGGGTTGTGGTAGATGGTAGCAGAAGCATAGAGGAGGTCCATAGGGCTGTTCTAAGCATAGTACTCAAGCATATACATAGATGAGCATAATAATTTTTAACCACTGCAATCAATCTAAAGTATGATAGTAGCAGAGAGTAAGAGAGCAGTAGCAGAGATAAGCGATCCCATACATGGATACTTCTACCTCAGTAGTGTAGAGAAGGATATAGTTGATAGTCCATTATTCCAGAGATTGAGAAGGATAAGGCAGTTGGCAAGTGCCTACCTAACATATCCAAGTGCACAACATACAAGGTTTGAGCACTCCCTTGGAGCAATGCACCTAGCAGGTTACGCAGGTAATGTACTAAAGGATAAAGGCTATGTAAGTGATGATACCATACAGATGCTTAGGCTTGCAGCATTGCTTCATGATATAGGACATGGTCCATTCTCCCATCTATTTGAGGAAGTGTTGGAGGTTAAGGGCAAGGTAACACATGAGGATATTGGGAAGATGATGATAAAGGAGAGTGTGATCAGCGATATACTTGCAAAGCATGGCTATAGGGCTGATGAGGTGAGTGATCTTGCATTTGGACAGTCTAGTAATATGTTCCTGAACGAGATCATCTCTGGAGGTTTGAGTGTAGATCTAATGGATTATCTTCAGAGGGATGCTTACTTCACTGGTGCCCATTATGGTAGAATAGATGCTGAGAGGATAATAAGTTCGTTGGAGGTTTATGATAATAGGCTAGCAATAGAGAGGGCGGCACTAAACTCTTTTGAGTCACTACTGATAGCAAGGTATCAGATGTTCAAGGCTGTTTACTTCCACAAGACTGTTAGGGCAGCAGAGGTTATGCTATTGAAGGCTATGATCCTTGCAGATGAGCACTTGCACCTATCCGAAGCTTATAAGAGAGTAGAGGATTATATGGGGCTAACAGATGATACAACATTTGCTAATCTACTCTCCCTAAAGGATGAAGGAAGAAAGGAACTTGCATTGACAAAGAAACTGGCAGAGGATTATAGGGATAGGAGGCTCTTCAAATCTGTTTATGAGAGTATACTGCAAGCAAGTAGCAGGTTGATAAACAGGCTAACGGATGCAAGGTATCTTAGGGATAGGTGCAATGAGATAGCAAGTATAGCAGGTGTAGATCCAGATATGGTCTATATAGATAGTGCAAAGGCACCATCCATACCAAGAGCCCCAGGTAAAGAGGTGCCTAGAGATCTAGTACTGGTTGGTAAACCATTTGGGATAAAGAGGATAGAGATGAAGGATATACCCTTGATAAGTTCCATCATGGGCTATATGAATATGATAAGGGTATACACTACAGAAGAGCATAGGGAGAAGGTTGCAAATGCAGCACTAAGCGTATTTGGTAGTGAAACAGAATCCTGGTATGAGAGGATAGCAATGTAACAGTAGAGGTTCTATAGAGTAGGACTATAGTTATATTACCAGTATCTAGGAGAGTAGATCATGAGCAGTGCTAGAGAGAGGGTTGTTATAAAGTTAAGCGGGAGTTTATTTGCTCTAGATAGCATAGTTGATACCATCGCTCCCTATGCATCCATGCTAAGAGAGATGGGTAGCAGTGTGCAACCTATAATCATAGCTGGAGGAGGTGATGAGGCTAGGAAGTATATAGATGCTGCTAGAGCATTGGGTGCAGATGAATCTAGCCTAGATGAGATTGGTATAGAGATATCAAGACTTAATGCAACTCTTCTGGTATATGCTATAGGGCTCGATGTAGTCTATCCTAGCATACCAAGGAACCTTGAAGAGGTGAGCATAGCAGCAGCAACTGGTAGAATAGTTGTTGCTGGAGGCTTACATGCTGGGCAGAGTACCAATGCAACATCTGCACTAATCGCTGAAAGAGTAAATGCTAAACTCTTCATAAACGCTACAGATGTTGATGGCATATATACTGCAGATCCTAGAATACATAGAGAGGCAAGGCTACTCAAGAAGGTAAGTATCAAGGAACTGCTATCCATGCTTGGAGGTGAGAGGTTCAATGCTGGAACCTATGAGCTGATGGATATAGTGGCATTGAAGATAATACAGAGATCTAGGATACCAACTAGGGTTGTTAAGGCAGATCCCAAGATTATAAAGGAGGCTATCCATGGATACGATGTTGGTACAGAGATAGTAGTTGGGGAGTAAATCACTCTCTTAGGTAATTAAGTTTTATCTAATCATTGCCTCACTTTAATGTATTAAAACCATCTGCTACCATCCTATTATATATACTCATGGCTTCTTCATATCCTAGAGGTCTACTCTGAGCCTTGATATAACCCTCTGCATCACATAGTGCTATTATATAACCTTGATCAACCCTCTCAATCTTGACCAGATCCTCCTCTCCAACTGGCTCAAATGTAGAGCCTTTATGCTTGACGGTCTTGAGTAGGTAAGCAAAGCCAGTGTACTCAAAGAGCCTGTACTGTGACCTCCTTGCCCTCTCCTGCCCTATCTGTATCGCCTCGTGATACTGCATATATCAGCCTCTTTCTGTACATGAATATTAACCATTTCTAAGGTATAAGCATTTAAGTTAGATTCTAGCAGTATTATCGATAGATTTGAATCTCAAGATGATTGCTGTAGGTGCTGGTATAACTGCTCTTATAATAGGCGTAATAGTGTTAATACCATATCCTCAGGGGCAGCAACAACGTAGTGAGCCAATGGTAGTGGTTCAGGAACTAACCATAGGCTTGGATAATGTGCATGTAATAAGTAAGGATGATACAACAGTAACCATAGAGGTTACATTCAGCATACTAAACTCAACTAGGGCAACGATAATCCTTGAGTATATAAAGTATACACTCTATGCAGATGGTACAAGGCTTGCTGAATCAATGATAGGGGAGAGTCTAGAGGGTATAGTAGCAGGTAGCGGTAAGACTAATTACATTCTACCAAATACAACGTTGCTACTCAAGGATACTGTGAAGATCACAAAGAGTAGAGGTCTAGAGGGTATATGGAATGCACTTGAAGGAGATATTAGATGGAGGGTTAATGGTACATACTCAGTCACTGGATGGCCGGAGAAGCAGTTCGATGCAACAATATAGCAGTATAACATTATCAAATAATTATAACTATTGTAAGGGCTGCCTATAATCATGATGAATTGTCAGAAGTATAAATACTAAAATAGTTAATGATATAATATAAGGATAGATGAAAGGCGATGATCGGGATAAGGATAGCAGTATTCGATACAATCAAGGGCAAGGGTAGCAAGAAAGGCATGCTAAGCAATGAAGCAAAGAGGCAGAGGGAGATAATAGCATATCTTGCAGTTGAGCAGGATCCTGAGTTCAGGACAAGGATAGCAATAGCACATGCTCTAGCAGTGAAGTTCAATACACGTTGGCAGAATATATACTCGAGTATATTCAGGGATCTCGATGAGATACTCATACCAGCAAATATAATAAGGGAGAAGGGTAGGCTACCTCCTAAGCGTGGGCCAAGGGCATTACAGCATGAAGGTGTACCATACTACGAATTAACACAAGCAGGGATGCTGATAGCCTCTTGCCTTGATGAGTTAGGAGAAGCAAAGATAAGCATACTCAGACAATGCATAGATACCATAGAGCAAGATATGTTAAGGGAGGGGATGCTCCTTCTTCTAGAGGTTGCACCATCACTAATGTTAAGGCTGATCAGGGAGTATGTTATGCACTATAGCCTAGAGATAGATGTCATGACCCCTATTACAGCAGATAAGGTAAGGGATGTTCTAGCAGATAGCATAAGGTCAGAACTGGAGTTCATAGAGACATTTATGAGTCTAAACAAGGATAAGAGGAGCGAGTTGGTAAACTTCATGCACATGCTATCTCAGTAAGATTAAAATTTCCTTACAAGAGAGAGCATAGCGTACAAGGTATGGCTCATGTTAATGATAACGTGCTTGAGAGTATAGTTAACAAGGTTGTCTCTCAGGTTGAGAATGATCTTATTGCACAGATAGAGTCATCTTATGCTCAATCACTCGAGAGGTTAAGGACATCGAGGGTAAGTTTAGAGGCCGAGTATAGTAAGATAGTTGAGAATGCAAGTAAGCAGGCTGAGAACCTGAAGAGGCAGATTATCGAGAGTAGTAGACTTGCTGTTAGGAATAAGCAACTCCTCCTCATAGAGGATGCTGTTAACAATGTCTTCAAAGATGCTATATCAAGGATAGATGGTGTAAGGGCAGATGAGAGGTACGAGGCTATGATGAGGAGGCTAATAGAGGGTGCTCTAGATGCCATAAGCACTGATGCAGTAATAGAATGCAACGATAAGGATAGGGATATAGTTGATAGGATAGTCCTTGAGTTGCAGCACAGGTACAACTTCAGCATAGAAGTTGGTAATAGCATAGACTGCCTAGGGGGTATAAGGGCTAGATCCAAGGATGGTTCAATAATACTTGATAACACACTGGATAGCAGGATGGAGAGGCTGAAGCCAATACTAAAGAAAGATATAGCCAGACTCTTTATGGTGTAAGTATATGGTAGCAAGGGGAAGGATAATCTGGATAAGCGGGCCAGCAGTGAAGGCCGATGGAATGTCTGAAGCAAAGATGTACGAGACTGTATACGTTGGAGAGTCAAGGCTCATAGGGGAGGTTATAAGGCTTACAGGGGATACAGCATTCATACAGGTTTACGAGTCGACATCTGGATTGAAGCCAGGGGAGCCTGTTATAGGCACGGGTAATCCTCTAAGCGTGTTATTGGGTCCAGGGATGATAGGGAGGATATATGATGGTATTCAAAGGCCTCTAGATGATATAGCGAAGCGGTCTGGCGCATTCATAAGCAGAGGTATAGCAGTGGATCCAGTTGATAAGAGGAAGAGGTACAGGTTTACACCAACTGTGAAGGTTGGTGATGAGTTGAGTGCAGGGAGCAAGTTAGGTGAGGTTGATGAGACACCATTGATCAAGCATCATATAATGCTCCCTCCAGACAGCCCTGGGGGAAGAGTTGTAGCAGTAGAGAAGGAAGGGGATTACGATCTTGAACATCCAATAGCAACACTTGAGAAGGATGGGAGGAGGTATGAGGCTAAGATGTACCATTACTGGCCTGTTAGGAGGCCTAGACCGTTGAAGGAGAAGTTAGATCCAGAGATACCACTGATAACTGGCCAAAGAGTGATAGATACGCTCTTCCCAGTTGCAAAGGGAGGGACAGCAGCTATCCCCGGAGGGTTTGGAACTGGAAAGACGGTGACCATGCACCAGATAGCAAAGTGGGCAGATGCCCAAGTAGTGATCTATATAGGATGCGGGGAGAGGGGGAATGAGATGACAGAGGTCCTCGTTGAGTTCCCACACCTCACAGACCCTAGATCTGGTAGACCATTGATGGAGCGTACAGTCCTTGTAGCAAATACAAGCAATATGCCAGTCGCTGCTAGAGAGGCAAGTATATACACTGGAGTAACAATGGGCGAGTACTATAGGGATATGGGCTATGATGTTGTTCTAGTAGCAGACTCTACGAGCAGATGGGCTGAAGCGCTAAGGGAGATGAGCGGCAGGCTCGAGGAGATGCCTGCTGAGGAAGGCTACCCATCATACCTTGCATCTAGGCTTGCAGAGTTCTACGAACGTGCTGGTAGAGGTATAGCATTAGGTACTCCAGAGCGCATAGGCTCTGTAACGCTCATAGGTGCTGTATCACCATCTGGTGCAGACTTTACCGAGCCTGTGACTACACACACTATCAGGTTCATAAAGACGTTCTGGGGCTTAGATACCAGATTGGCATACTCTAGACACTATCCCGCTATAAACTGGATGATAAGCTACTCAGGCTACGTGGATAGCATAGCAAAGTGGTGGATGAAGAATGTGAGCGAAGAATGGTTCAGGTTGAGGGAAGAAGGTTACTATATACTCCAAAGAGAGGATACACTCAAGGAGATAGTAAGGCTTCTAGGCCCTGAAGCACTCCCAGATGAGGAGAAGTTAGTCCTTGAGGTTGCAAGGATGATAAAGATTGGAATACTCCAGCAGGCAGCATTCGACAAGATAGATACATACTGTAGTCCAGCAAAGCAGTTCAAACTCCTCAGGCTCATGGTTGGGTTCTATAGGGAGGCACAGAAGGCGCTCAAGGCAGGGATATCACTAGCAGATATAAGATCCATGCAGATAATAACTAGGATACTCAAGGCAAAGTTTGAGATAAGTGAGGAGGAGATAAGCAAGATAGATGCACTTTATGATGATATGATCGAAGAGTTCAAGGCACTTACTGCTAGGGAGGTGAAGCAGGTAGTTGGTTGAGGTTGGTGTTGAGTACACAAAGGTTAGTGAGATAAGAGGTCCATTGCTAATAGTTGAAGGTATTAGCAGAGCATCGTTCGATGAACTTGTAGAGATAGAGACTCTAGATGGGATAAAGAGGCTAGGCAAGGTACTGGAGGTTGGGCAAGGCAAGGCTGTAATCCAGGTGTTTGAGGGGACAACTGGGCTAAGCGTAAAGGGTACTAGAGCAAGGTTCCTCGGCAAGACTATGGAGGTTCCAGTATCACAGGAGTTACTTGGAAGGATATTCGATGGCCTAGGGAGACCAATAGATGGGCTTCCAGAGCCAATAGCAGAGGAGTTCAGGGATGTGAATGGTGCACCAATAAACCCTGAGAGGAGGGAGTATCCAAGGGACTTCATACAGACTGGTGTATCAGTGATAGATGGAATGTTAACACTCGTAAGAGGGCAGAAGTTGCCAATATTCTCAGGCTCTGGTATGCCCCACAACATCCTTGCTGCACAGATAGCAAGGCAGGCAACAGTTGTAGGGAGTGGAGAGGAGTTCGCTGTTGTATTTGCTGCCATAGGAGTTCAGTACAGCGAGGCCCAGTACTTCAAGAGGAGCCTTGAGGAGAGTGGAGCGCTCAGAAGGAGTACACTCTTCCTTAACCTTGCAGATGATCCAGCGATAGAGAGGATAATAACCCCTAGGGTAGCGCTAACGGTTGCAGAGTACCTCGCATTCGATCTTAACATGCATGTGCTTGTCATACTTACCGATATGACCAATTATGCAGAAGCATTAAGAGAGATAAGCGCTGCAAGGGAGGAGGTGCCAGGGAGGAAGGGCTACCCAGGTTATCTATACACTGATCTAGCAACTATATATGAGAGGGCAGGGAGGATAAAGAATGTAAAGGGTAGCATAACACAGATGCCCATACTATCGATGCCAGCAGATGATATAACCCATCCTATACCAGATCTTACAGGTTACATAACTGAAGGACAGATAGTGCTCAGCAGGGATCTTTTCAGGAGGGATATATATCCTCCAGTTGGAGTACTCATGAGTCTAAGCAGGCTCATGAAGGATGGTGTAGGCGAAGGTAAGACTAGAGCAGACCATATGGAGGTTAGCAACCAGTTGTATGATGCATACGCTAGGGCTCAAGAGGTTAGGGCATTATCAGAGATAGTTGGGAAGGCAGGGTTAACAGGTGTTGATCTGAAGTATCTTGACTTTGGCGATGCATTCGAGCAGCAGTTCCTAAAGCAGGCGGTTGATGAGAATAGAACCCTTGAGGAGACACTAAGAAGGGCATGGGATGTACTCTCAACGCTCCCAGAAGGAGAGTTGACAAAGATAAAGGAGGTACATATAAAGAAGTACTACAAGGCTAGAGGTTAGAGGTATAGGAGATGATGTGCAGTTTGCTGGTGCAAGTGGCAGTGGTAGGTTGGAGGAGGTCTATAGCATATGTCATTCTCTAGCAGGAGTATAGTCCCAACTAAGATAGAACTCATAAGGTTCAAGCGCTCGCTCAAAGTAGCAAAGATGGTACACAAGATACTTGATGATAAGCGTGAAGTGCTCCTGAAGAGGATAGATGAGATGATAGAGGAGGCAAGTAAGGCTAGGGAGGAGATATGGGCTCCATTGCAGGATGTGTACGATGCTGTTAGGGATGCTTATCTTACACTAGGCACAAATACAGTCGAGGCTATAGCATCTCTAACCCCTCCATCCATGGAGGTTGATGTTAACGTTAGGCGTATAGTAGATGTGAAGGTACCAACATTACAGGTAGCGTACAAGGATAGCAAGGGATCACTATCCTACAGCTTCGCTGATACAAATGCAGCAGTTGACAAGGCTGCTAAACTGATAAAGAATCTGCTCCCAGGGATATACAAGGCTGCGGAGTATGAGAATGCTATATTCAGCTTAGCAAAGGAGTTAGAGAGGACCCAGAGGCTCATAAATGCTCTAGAGTATGTTATAGTGCCATACTATGAGCATGCTATAAGGTTCATAGGTCATGTGCTAGAAGAGAGGGAGAGAGAGGAGTTCGTAAGGCTCAAGAAGGTCAAGAGCACACTTGAGAGGAAGAAAGGTACTATGAGTATGGAAGGCTTGAGCAATGAGAGTGAAGGTAAAGAGAAAGAGATAGATAAAGAGAAAGAAGAGGAGGTAGCACTAGCAAGATGAGCGATATTATAGATACCCTATACAAGGAGGCCGAGGAGAGGCTCAAGCAGGAGAAGGATAGGATGATAGCTAGGATAAAGGATGAGCTTAGGATAGCAAAACAGAAGGTATTTAAAAGCTAGTTGATATATATTTTATATATTTTCTCCCTATTCCATCTATATTTACTTCGAACCTCTTCTTACACTTTAATCTGTACATGTTCTATCATCGTTATGAAAATTAAGCATTCTTTGAGTTATAGTTAAATATAGGTAATCTTAACCCATAGCCAAATGAGTTATAGGTCTCTTGCTTTAGTGATGGGCGCAGTCACAGCAATGATGGTGTTGGCAGGAGGTAGTGCCTTTGCACAGGAGCAAGCAGCAAAGACAGTCATTGGAGAGCAGATGCTCGGGGCAGCGATAGCATTTGGGCTTGCAGCACTTGGAGCAGGATTGGGATTGGGTTATGTTGGTGCAGCAGCACTTGCAGCAATAAGCGAGAATCCAAAGATCCAGTCTAGGGTCTTCATATTCATAGGTATGGTGGAGTCTATAGCAATATATGGTCTGGTGGTAGTCTTCATAATACTAGGGCAGTAAGAGAGGTAAGAGAAGTATAGTAATGAATTTTTAGATTTATAGGAAGAGGAGAGGAACGGGATGAGGGTAGGAGGTGTATAGATAAGCATGCCATTGGTTAAATTGCTCAAGGTAAGTCTTATCCTACCCAGGAGGGAGGCTGCAGAGGCCATAAACAGGCTAGCAGAGTTGGAGTGGTTCCATCCTATAAACAAGGAGTCCCATTATACAAATCCAGATATAGATGATCTCCTTCTAGATGCTAGCAAGCTACTCCAATCTATAGAGGATGTTGTGAAGTCACTGAATATTCAGTTGGAGACTGGAGTTCTAGATACCATGTTCAGAGGTGCACCAAATGTTAGAACCCAACTGGTGATATCTGATCTAGAGGATCTCATAAAGGATCTAGAGGCTAGGAGCAAACCCATAATAGAGGAGGCTAGATCGCTACTCAATGAGTACAATAGGATAAGCAAGGTATTGGAGGAGTACAAAGGTGTAAGGGAGGTTCTAAGGGCAGCATCAGGTATAAGTATGAATACTGGTATTATGAGTATGTTAAAGAGGTTCTACTCATCTATATTCATAGTAAACAAGAACGATGTTGCAGAGATCGAGAGGAGCCTTGAAGGTGCATACATCAGGGTTATAGGCTCAACAGAGTTGAACTCTGCACTTCTGGTTATAACTACTAGGGAAGATGCTGAAAGGGTTGTGAAGGTCTTCAGAACGTTTGATGTACATCCATTCGCTATACCCAAGGGGTTATCGCAGAACCCAAGCGAAGCATATACGCAAGTTGAGAAGGGTATAGTAGAGTATGGGAAGAAGAGGGAGGAGATAGAGCAGGCAATAGAGAAGTTCAAGATGAATGTTGTACCAACAATGCTCTCACTTCATGAGGGTGCAAAGGCAGCCAAAGAGATACTTGAGACCATGCGCAAACCAGCAGGCACTAAGAACTTCGCCCTAATAGAAGGTTATATCCCTGCAAGCATGGAGAATAGGTTCAGAGAATTGAGCAGGGATTGGGTGTGTATAGTTGAGGAGGTGGATGAGGATAACCCAGAGTCCCCAACTCTAATGCAGAACCCAACGTACATGAGGACATTTGAAGTGATAACATCTCAACAGGGTATACCTGTAAGGAAGGAGAATGACCCTACACCAATGGTAGCGTTTGTATGGCCTGTATTCTATGGCCTAATGTTTGCTGATTTTGGTCAAGGGTTCTTGCTCTTCCTCCTAGGAATGCTCTTGAGGGTTAGGGGCGTTGGTAGCATAAGGAGCTGGGGTACACTACTTGCTGCTAGTGGGCTTGGTGCTACAGTAGCAGGCCTAATAACTGGGGAGATGTTCGGCTGGCATATAGACAAGTTTGCTATATTTGAGCCATTACTCCATACGCAGTTAGGTCACATAATAGGCATACTGGATGTGTCAGAACTGAACATAGAGCAAGTACTGAAGGTTCTAGAGGTATCTGTTGCTATAGGTGTAGCACACCTTGTGAGTGCATTCATACTTAGGATAATAAAGGGCTTCAGGGAAGGCAAGGGATTCGAGTCCATAACAGTGCATATACCCTCGCTTATAGGCTACCTCTCTGTAGTTGCACTAATACTCTCTGCTATAGGTGCAGGGTATGATGTTATAGGGATGTTCAGCCTTACAGGCATAAAGCATGAGGAGCCGGTACCATGGATAACCCCTATCCTTGGTGATTGGGCAAGGGTTGAGATAGTTGCAGATGCAGCGGTTACAGCATTAATAGCAAGTATGGTCATACAGTTGATAGGCCATATGGTTGAGGCTAGAAGGCATGCAGCCCATGGCGGGGGAGAGGATAGTGGGATGATAGGGGCTGTTATGGAGGCATTCTTCATAAGGCCATTGGAGTGGCTCTCCCACACGATAAGTTATAGTAGGCTAGGGATAATGCTCATAGTCCATGTTGCCTTGATGGTCACTATAAACAGTGCATATATGCAGTTTGAGAGCCAAGGGAATATAGGGGGAGGTATAGCAGTGCTAGTAGGAGGCAACCTTGGAGTAATGATGCTTGAAGGACTCATAGTCTACATACAGGCTATAAGGTTGCACCTATACGAGTGGTTCCCCAAGTGGTATGCTGGAGAGGGTACGGAGTTCAAGAAGATAGTACCAAGGATGCTTTACACAATATTCATCTGGGAGGGTAGGGATAAAGTAATGCAGAGGGATGGGCAGAAAGAGAGGAAGGGAGTTACTACTACCAGTACCAGTGCTAATAGCTAGTTGAAGCATATTCTAGCATAGACAGGTTATGGTTGATTAATGCTGCTGAAGGTAGGGTAGATACAACCTCTTCATTATCGTCTCAGGTGTCATCTTCTGCTCTATCCCTGTAGCTATTGCTGAGAGGTTCCTAACCTCTACTGCTCTTAACTTAAGCGCTGCTATTATTGTTGAGTGCTTGAACATACTACGGTATGTTGCTACATACCTCTTGTAGAGCATATCCTCAAGGTTCTTCTCTAGTACTGCTATAGCATCTATATCGCTTGTGTACTGCTGTGGTTGTGGTACAATGTTCCTATACGCTGTATTTGCCAACTCTGCAATTGCACTACCCACACCCTCTGCAGATATCATCTTCTGCATGCTCTCAACAGTTAGTGTTGGGAGTCTTACAGGGTTGAGAGGCATTATAGACCCTCCAGGCTTGTAGAGGTCTATGGCTGGTGCCTTGCTTACCACTAACCTCTTTATCTGCTCCTCTTCAAGGTTCCAGTACTTTGCTCTAAGGATGGCAAGTATATTGTATGTATCTATCTCTGGCACTATTATACCCTTTACATCTGAATCACGCCAGTGTGCTGCAAGTGCCTTAGCGAGCATCATGTAGAATGTATGATCTAGGAAGGTATCGAATACCTGTAGATCTCTCTTCTCCTTGTATACATTGACAGCACTCTGCACATCATCACCAAACTCATTACCTGCTAGACTTGCAACTGCCTCATCAAGATCCTTTGCTACCAATGCCTTAACAACTACATCCCTCCTACCGAGGAGCTCCTCAGCACGCATATTCACATAAGGGAGTATCTCCTCATAGGATCTGTTGAGTGCCTTTGCCTTCAACACGACCTTCAGGTTGTATATTATATACCTTATGAAGTATGTGTTGAGCAATTCAGATTCCCTAGCAACATTTGCTAGACTTGAATGGAAGTTAACAAGATCCTCCTTGAGAGCACCCTCTACAGCAACTGCAGTGTATGGCCTCTGTAGCCTTGATACAGCATCAACATATCTTGTATTCTTGAGTCTAACTATGAACTCATCCATATCCCTTGACTCTGCAAGCATCTCTAACACTTCCCTAGAGAGTAGAGAACCCTTGGTTGCAAAGGACTTTACGGTACCGAATATCCTATTTGGTAGGCTTAGTGGTGCCAACTGCTAATCACAGTGCATATGAGGAGAGGGGATTTTAACTTTATGCCCATGGATAAGGAGAGATGAGGAATGGAAAGAATGGTTAAATAATAATCATTTAGTTTACCCGCTCACTTACTTACTCAAGCACAGCAGTTAGGATATCACTTATCCTCCCAATGAATGCTAATGTTATAGCATGGAGAGCAAATCCTGCAACTGCTGCCAATATTATATTGCCAGTAAGGTTGTTAACAACAAGTATTACCCCTGCCAAAGGTATCACTATTATGAGGGCAAGTATGGTACTTACCCATGCTCCCTTTATCAATATGCTAGGATCTACATTGTTCTGCCTTGCCCTTCTAATCATCCTTCCAGCGCTTATCTGCTGTATACTCATCCCATCTCATGATTAAGCATGCCTATATTTTAAAAATTGTAATTAAATAATTGTAATTACAAATAAATTATATTAATAGAGATAGATTATAACCCTATCAGGGTGTAATCTTTTGATTATCATCATTATCTGTTTGTAAATCTGGATAGTTTTGTGAAAATAACAATCTTATATATATAATCCATATATTATAAATAGAATACTGATAAAATTATAAGGGAATAATCTTGTAACGCCTTCTCGATCCATAACTTCTAGTTCTAATACAGTAAATTTTTTAATCAAGTTCTACGAATAGATGTTAGATGTCTCTACTGGTTGAGAGTAAGAGCAGATACAGGATGGAACCAAGGCTAGAGGAGTTACTCTCCAAGTTTGAGCATGATGCTGAGCCCTACGATAGGCTTGCTGTATACTCTTTACTGCTCATACCCATAGGCGCTGTACTGATAGCACTGATGCTACTTCTAACTGGGCCAATAACCATAGGCTGGAAGGTGTATCTTGCAATAGCATCAATAATGGCTCTACCCTTTGCATCTTATGCCATATCACTTTACGCTGATAGGAAGAAGCATGAGATATCTAACAGCAAGTACAAACCTGTTACTGGTATCTGTATGTGTGATCTAAGCCAGTTAAGATACCATATGATAAGGTTCGAGAAGTCAGATAACTATGCAGAGAAGGCGAGGCATGCAAGGATGATGGAGTACTATGCTGAGAGGATAGGGTTAGGGCTCAATAGATGCTTGATATCAACTCGCTGACCTCTAGCATTCTACTACAGTACCAACACCTTAATTTTTGTTTCTCCTTATCAAGTACCTCTATCCTACTGGGTATGCTCTTCTCTGCATTACTTATACATGATGGGTTTGGGCAGTTGAAGACACCAACGAATCTATCTGGAAGGTCAACCCTCCTCTTCTCCTTTACCTTGTACTCACTGATTATGTTTATCGTTGCCCTAGGTGCTATAAGTGCTATCTTGTTGGTCTCATCTGCAGCAAGCAACCTACCCTCTATCTTGATTATATCCTTCTTCCTCAGTTTTATACTTGGTACGTTCATTGCTACAGTAACAACATTCCCCTCCTTGCCCGTTATGCCTAGGGCCTTGAGTACTAGAAGAGCCTTACCAGCATCTATATGGTCTATGACAGTACCCTCCCTTATCCTCCTAACTAGGAGCTGCTCTTCTGTTGACATACACTAATTGCATATATAGTGGTTTATAATCTTCTTGTTCATGGAGAACCCCTTCTATAATAGGGATGTGATCTCAACAAGAGATATAACGAGGGATGAGATGGATATGCTCTTCACCACTACCGATAGGATAAGGAGTATGAGCATGCAGGATAGGCTTGAGATATGCAAGGGCAAAGTATTATGCTATCTATTCTTTGAGCCAAGTACCAGAACTAAGTTAAGCTTTGAGGCAGCGATGCTATCTATAGGAGGGAGAAGCATAGGTATAGCAAGTAGTAAGGAGTCATCCATGGAGAAGGGGGAGAGCCTAGTAGATACTGTAAGGGTAGTTGACTCTTATAGCGATGTTATAGTTATAAGACATAGGTTGGATGGTGCAGCAAGGCTAGCAGCAGAGGTTGCTAAGAATCCTGTGATAAATGCTGGGAGTGGTGTAGAGGAGCACCCAACCCAAGCAATGTTAGATCTATACACCATACTGAAGGAGAAGGGTAGTATAGATGGGCTTAGGATAGGCATAGTCGGTGATCTGAAGTATAGTAGAACGGTATACTCCCTACTCTATGCTTTAAGCAAGTATAGTATAGATGTACATCTAATAGCACCGCCATTGTTGAGGATAAGGAAGGAATCACTCTATGCAATAGACTCTTTGAAGATAAAGGAGCATGACTCGATAGATGAGGTTATAGGTATGCTGGATGTGATATATGTGACAAGGATACAGAGGGAGAGGTTCCCAGATATGCAGGAGTATGAGAAGGTGAGGCATAGTTACATCATAGATTCTAGAGTGCTAGCAGCTGCAAAGAGTGATGCCATAGTACTCCATCCCTTGCCTAGGGTGGATGAGGTAACATACGATGTTGATTTAGATCCAAGGGCAAGGTACTTCAAGCAAGTATACTATGGTAAGGATGTTAGGGCAGCACTACTAGCATTGATCATAAATGCTGATCCTCCTGTATGATAACGATAGTCAGTGACTGGCCAATACTAATAATGGTCAATCAGTGTAGGTTGAATTCGTAATCTGATAGCATCTGCTTTATCCTGTTGTAAAGCATAAGATACCTTTTCCCTTGATCAGTTATGATGAATGCCTTAGGAAGATCTGGAGAGTATGTTATAAGCCCTGCATCTAGAAGCATGTTAATATACCTGTTAAGCATCCTCGTATCTAGATTGCATTTGTTGGCTATCTGTGTCTTGTAGAGTGCCCCTTCCCTCTCTAATACTGTAAGTATATCTGCAACTATGGTGAACTTGTTCCTCTTATCCATACTCTATAGTATTAGAGACTACTCTTTCAGTTCTTTTAGAGGATAGGTAGATACATACAACCTGCTGCTAACAGATGACTAAAATAAAGAGATGGGAGATTCAAGTTATGGATGAGGATACATGCTATATCTGGGTTGATCAACTGACTATACAACTACTCCATCCACAGTTCATGCATGTATTGCAACCCTCAGCAAAGACCAGTTTGGACTTGCAGAGCGGGCATAGAGCCTCACCCTCATCACTAACTGCTGTAAGAGCGTATCCCCTGCTACTCTTCACCCTGTTACTCTTGAGTATAGCATCCTCTATCTCTCTAAGTAATGGACCATCCTCGATGCATCTCCTTATATACTCTACCACATAACTGCTTGGAGCCACATCGAACCTCTTCACCCTACTCTCACCAGTTATATGAAGGACCTGTTGCTGCCTTGAACCATCCCTGAATACGGTTATCCCCTTCAACCCAAGCTCATGTGCAAGAAGGTATGAGCACTTTACATCCTCTGCAGTAGCATCATTCGGCATGTTTATGGTCTTTGCTATTGCATTGCTTATCCATCTCTGCCATACTGTCTGAGCCATAATATGATCTGCCCAGTGTATATCCATCGCAGTTACGAATACCCTCTGTAACTCCTCTGGCACCTCATCGACCCCTCTAACAGAGCCATAGTTCTCTGTTATCTTCTCCAAGAGTTCATCACTGTACATACCTGCTCTCTTCAACTCCTCCTCAAATATCCTGTTAGTGTAGTAGAACTTGCCAACTGTTACATGCTTCTCATACACAAGGGCAAAGGTAGGCTCTATGCCTCCAGAGCAGTCTGCTATCATGCTTAGAGTGCCAGTAGGTGCAACTGTTGTAGTCTGGCTATTCCTTATACCATAGCGCTTTATCTTCTCAATTAGTGCATCCCAGTCATGTGTATGCTCTTCCTTTGCAAGTTCATAGTACCCTGCTACTGGCAGCTTACCTTGAATATAACCACTCTCATTGTAGAGTGGGAATGTTCCCCTTGACTTTGCTATCTCAACACTCTCATCCATACTGTAATAGGTTAATGCTTCAGCAAGCTTGTTCATCAACTCATACCCTTCCTTGCTGTTGTATGGTATCCTTAGCATGTAGAGTAGATCAGCAAGACCCATTATCCCCAACCCTATCCTCCTGCTTGCCTTTGTGGCTCTATCTATCTCATCTATTGGGTACTTGCTAACATCTATAACATTATCGAGGAACCTAGTTGCAAGCCTTATAACCTGCTCGTATCTTTGCCAGTCGAATTCATAACTCTCGCCATCTGCCCTACGCTTAACAAGTTTAGCAAGGTTTATGGAGCCTAGATTGCATGACTCATATGGGTAGAGGCTCTGCTCACCACATGGGTTTGTAGCCCTTATCAGTCCTTGAACATCCTTCATGACATTGTACCTATTCATGTTATCAAGGAATATCATGCCAGGTTCAGCAGATTGCCATGCACTTATCGCTATCAGTTCCATCATCTGTCGAGCATCTATATAGCCTACTACCTTCCCATTTCTAGGGTTTCTTAGTGCATACTTTTCATTGCTCTTTACAGCATCTATAAAGTCTGACCATACCCCAACGCTTACATTGAAGTTCTCTAACACCCCTGGCTTGGTCTTTGCTGTTACAAACTTCTCTATATCTGGGTGCCATACCTCAAGTATACCCATGTTTGCACCCCTCCTCTTGCCTCCCTGCTTAACCACCTCGGTCGTTGTATCAACTATGCGCATGAATGATACTGGGCCAGATGCAACACCACTTGTAGATGCTACTATATCGCCCTCTGGCCTAAGGTTCGAGTAGTTTATACCAACTCCTCCACCAGACTTGAAGATTAGGGCAGCATCTGTAGCAGTCTTCATTATGCTTGCTAGATCATCGTGTATTGGGAGAACGAAGCATGCACTCAACTGACCAAGCCTTGCCCCTGCATTCATGAGCGTTGGTGAATTTGGTAGGAAGTACATATCTACCATGAGTCTATAGTACTCCTCAACCCTCTTCTCATAGGCATCGAACTCGCCCTTCTCCAACATGCTGAGAAGTTCATCTATGCCTACCTTCATACTCCCTTGTAGTGCTAGATCCTTGTAGAGTCTAAGCAGCGCTTCAACATGCCACTTGTTAAGCCTATATCTTCCTATGCTATACTTGCTATCTAACCCATCTAGGTTATCTAGGTACTCCTCAACCCTCTTCAGATCATCCCTCTTTAGCCTACCATCTAGCATGAAGACCCTACCATCTCTAAGCATATCTGGTATTGCAATGAGTATTGCAACCCTCTCAAACATCTGCTTTGGACTCTCTACTATCTTACCATTCTCATCCCTGAGCAGGTACCTACTTGCAAGTACACGAAGAGAGTTTGTACTCAACGCCTTGTCAACCTCATCCAACCTGCTCCTCTCAAGTATCTTCATCTTCTCCTCCCTGATCCTCCTCCTCTCATGCCTGTAGAGTATGTATGCCTTGGCAGTATCTGCCAGGCCTTCATCTATCAGTACTGTCTCAACTATATCCTGAACATCCTCAACCCCAGGTATGTTACTTGAATTGAACCCTTGTTTGATCAGCCTCTGCACAACCTTCTCTGCGAGCCTCTCAGCAAGGGTATAGTCTGGCCTCTTAGTAGCGAGGAGGGCCTTGTATATGGCATTGGTTATCTTCGATGTCTGAAACTCAACAATGCTACCATCCCTCTTCCTTATCTTGCCTATAGTACTGGCTAGGTCTTGGGTCTTCGCATCACTAGTACTATCCTTCATCATTGTATATTTGTACACTTCCTTATTTGAATCCTACTAGATATCTAGAGTAGAGTATCATCACATTTTATTTGATACTTATAAGAGGAGCCTTGCAGTTAGGGCATCTGTTTGTATCAACACCATTATCCATAACCATAGTACTGAACTTTGCACCACACCTACTACATATCCTTGCGCCCTTGCTTACCATCCTGAAGAAACTGAACCTACCAATAGCATAACTCACAGCATTCTTTGCCATGGAAGGGGTTACATTACTTATATCTAAGGTTAGAGTCATGCCACCATCAAATATCTTACTTAACTCTACGATCTCATTATAGTAATTATCATCTAGATTGGGTATATCCTCAGCATGAACCTCTATGCCTTGTATGTAATCACTATTGCCTGTAGGTAGCCTACCATACCTCTCGCTATCCAGTCTAGCAAGTCTAGATGCACTCCCATCATCTATCATAGATATGCCTATAGCATGACCCATCTCTCTACTCTTATCTACTATGGTTCTTCTAACCTTCCTTGCCACACCTATTATATCATCCTGTTTGAGAACATTAGAGATGGATGATGGTAGATCTACCATGTTTATAACCATCTTAGTAGTATCCGTATAGTCATCATCTCTGATGATTGGTAATATATGCTGCAGAGATGCCATGAGCATCATCCTTCTCGATGTTAATGCTGTTACTATGGGTTTGAGTAGTAATGCAATCCTTGTCCTAAAGTACACTTCATCATTGTTAGACTCATAGGCAAGTCTAGGTAGGTTCATTGAAAGTGAGTGTAGTACAAGGCTTCTATACCCATCATTGCAGATAAGACCCTTTGATCCTGCAAGCATATTGCTTAGAGCTATAGATCCACCTATAGATGAGATATCTACTATCTTATCTGCATACTCAACAAGGAGATCGTTATTACTACCATCGCCATGATTATTATTGCTAGAGAGCACCATAGAGATTCTAGGCTGTTGTGTATTCTTCACATAGTAAGCATAGCCATCTAGCAGTTCACCAATCATACTCTTATCAAACTCATTAAACACGAGCGATATCCTAGAGTCTGTGGTAGAGGATATAAATATAAGCATTCTAGCAAACCTATCGCCTGTAATACTTCCCTCTGTATTAGACCCAAGCATATCTGATATCCCATGTATCACCACCTCCTCTGCTGCATATCTAGCAAGGATGCTACATAACATACTGATCTTGATCAAGGGCTCATCCATCCTATCTATACCATATAACCTTAGCCTGTTATTGCTGCTATCATTGTTGTCTAGCAACTCCTTGATATTAGCAAATATGGTATCTGGCATAATGCCCCAACGACTTACGTTTGCTATATTTATATCCCCTGATAGGTGGAGATCTGCTACGTCCTTTGGCAGTGCATGGAAGAGATAGTAATCTTTGAGTATAGCATCAGCCATACTGCTTATTACCAAACTTACATCATTACTCTTATCACCAAGCATATTAGCAATCTCTGCTAATGGTATCCCTATGGTAGAGAATCTGCTCTTGTAATCCTCATAACCGTGCTCTAAGAGTATAGAGCAGATTATATCCCTTACTAGAGGTGTGGTAAGGTATACACCTTGCATCCTATGAACCCTGTTCTCAACCTCCTCACTTATCTTCTGTGCAAGTTCTGGTGGCATGTTGGTCTCTCTAACAAGGGATTGGGTTATCTTGTGGGTATCGAACTCCTCCATCTTCTCCTTTGTCCTCACATAGATATTCCCGCTCTCCATAACAGATCTCTCCTCTATCTGCCTAGTCAGATTGAGGATCAACTTACCCTTGTTGGTTATAACATACTTCCTCTCAGCCCTATTGAGTGCTACAAGTGAGTGCTTCAAGAGCTTCCTTAGATGGTAGGCGAACTTACCGCTCTCCTTCTTGGATCTGAAGCCTACCTGCGCCTTAAGATCTGAGTATGTTAGCGAGCCTTTAGAGTTGAGTATCCTTAGTATATCTATCCTGTTAGGATTTGCCATAACAGAGAATATCATCTTCACACGCCTAGAGACTGGGTCAATACTATTATCATCTCTCTCAACATAATCATTGGTTAAGCCCATTACTCAAGCGTAACACTAATCATATTAAAATACCTATGTAAAATAGTTTTACCTACAAGTGCAACGAAAGTTAACTAGATTGAGGTTATTCCATGCTACTCTCTAATGATAAAGTTTAAATCGTTTCCACAGATATATATGATATGAGCAAGAGCAACGATCCTGCAGAGACGATGCAGGTTAAGGAAGATGATGTTGTTGCGGTACAGGTTATAAAGCAGGCTGGTGTTGATGTCAAGAAACTCTTAGATCTTCTCATAGCAGGGGTTAGTGCAGAGTTCACAACATACTATTACTACACTATCCTAAGGATGCACTGTGTAGGTCTTGACGGCGAGGGTATAAAGGAGATTGTAGAGGATGCAAGGATAGAGGATAGGAACCACTTTGAGGCTATGGTGCCAAGGATATATGAGTTGGGAGGCTCACTCCCAGAGGATATAAGGGACTTTGCAAACAAGGCTGCATGCCCAGATGCCAAACTGCCAGAGAACTGGAGGAATATAAATGAGATAATAAAGGTCTTGCTTGCTGCTGAGCAGTGTGCGATAAAGTCATGGGCTGCAGTATGCGAGATGACATTTGGTAAGGATCCAAGGACCTATGATATTGCACAGAGGATAATGCAGGAGGAGATAGAGCATGAGGCATGGTTCCTCGAGCTCCTCTACGGTAGACCATCAGCGCACTTTAGGAGGAGGTTCATAGGCGAGTCTCCTCACGCTGGACAACATCTCAGGACCATACACGGCTAAGTCAAACCTTTTTCTTTTTGTATATGAATATTGTCAGAGTTAGGAATATGGGTAAATGATATTAGGCTCGTTAACATTATCTTCATTAATGAAGAGGATACTGATCCTTGGTGGTGGTGCTGGTGGAGTAGTTGTAGCATCAAGGCTGAGTAGGATGCTCAAGGGCGAGACCAGCATCACCATTGTAGATAAGAGTAGATACCATGAGTTCAGACCATCATATCTCTGGGTTGCCATGGGTATAAGAAGTCCAGATGAGGTTAGGAGGGAACTTGCTCTGCTTGAGAGGAAGGGCATAAGCTTCCTTAACGGTATAGTAAAGGCCATAGATGCAGCCAATAGAAGGGTTAGCGTAGAGGTTAATGGTAGCACGAGGGTACTTGAATACGACTACCTTGTAGTCTCCCTTGGTGCTGAGTTGAGACCTGAGATGTTGAAGGGTATGGAGTATGCACACCATACATGGGAGTTGGATGATGCTCTTAGACTGAAGGATGCCCTAGCAGGGTTCAAGGGAGGTAGGATTGTTGTAGGTGTAGCATCAATGCCTTACAGATGTCCTCCTGCACCATTCGAACTAGCACTCATGCTACGCTATCTATCAGAGCAGAGAGGAGTGGATGATAAGACTGAGATAAGTATATTCCATCCTGCTTGGAGTGTTCCAATGGAGCCTTTTGGTCCATTCATGCAGAAGGCGTTCAACAACTTCCTTGAACAGTATAATATAAGATATCATGGTAACTGGAGGATAGATCATATAGATGGTGAGAGGAAGAGGATAATATCCAAGGATGGTGATACTCTAGATTACGATTTTGCAGTGGTTATACCGCCTCACATGCCATCTAGGGCAGTTGCTGAGAGCGAGATTGCAGATAAGACAACTGGATACATGAACGTATCGAGGAAGAACTTAAGGAATGATAGATATGATGATATCTTTGGGTTAGGAGATATAATAGCACCTACCCTAGGTATAGGGATGGCTGGAGTATTTGCACACTTTGAGGGAGATTACATCGCTACACAGATAGCGGATGAGCTCTCTGGTGCGTATATGGCTATGAGCTATAATAGGAGCGGGATATGCGTCATGGATATAGGGTATGCTGGCGCTGCTGTATTCTGTGACTTCTCAAAGGTACTTGCTGGAGAGGCTAAGTACCCTGAGTGTTGGATGCTTGGAGGCATGAAGGCGTTCAGAGGTATAAAGATGGCATTCGAGAGGATGTGGTTTGCTGAGCTCTTTGGTAGATAGATGGGGTGGGTGAGAGAGGATGGCACTAACACTAAATATACCAGAGGATAAGGCTGAGAAGGTAATCAAACTGCTAGATATGCTAGCAGATAACTCATGCTATAGAGAGCCTGCTTAGAACGCTCTCAAGGTTAAAGGAGAGTGGGATACTTGCTGCACTTGAAGGCCTTGCTGAGGGCTTCGATGAGGGCTTCAACTATATGGCTAGAGCAGAGCTGATGTCTGCTATAGGGAACCTTATGATGCTCCTCTACATGATAAGTAGGATAGATCAACCTATGCTATATGAGATGGCAGAGAAGGTACCTAGAACTGTTGGTATAATGTATGAGGAGGTAAAGGCATCAAAGAAGAGGAAGAAGGTTAGCATATTTGAGTTGTTCTCTATTATGAGGAGTCCTGAGATCTATGCTCTGCTGAATGCTGTTAGGAGCATGGTAAAGGATATCTCAGATAAGTAGGATAAAATGAAATGGAATGAAAGGTGAAGGTAGGGATTAACAATAACAATAACAATAACAATAACAATAACAATAACAATAACATTAGCATTAACAATAACAATAAAATAATTTATTTTAGGAGCGTCTTCCAGTCAGATCTTACAAGTGGCTTACCTTTAAGCCTCTGCACATAGTTGTATGCTGCAAGTCCGGCCTTTGCACCTTCACCAGCAGAAATTACGAGTTGCTTGAACTGTGTATCTGTAACATCGCCAGCAGCGAATATCCCTGCCCTAGAAGTCTCTTGGTTCTTATTCACAACTATCTCGCCCTTATCATTCAACTCAACCAATCCCTTTAGCCATTCAGTCTTTGCTACATAGCCTAGTTCTACAAATACACCATCAACCTCTATCTCCTTAACCCCCTCTGGGTCTCTAATCTTTATGCCCTTTACTCTACTCTCGCCAAGTATCTCCAGTACGTTAGTACGTAAGAGAACCTCAACGTTCCTAGCATCTAAGCATAGACCCATTAGATCCTCATGCCCTACAAATGCTGAACCCTTGGATATGAGGTATACCTTTTCAGCTATACTACAGAGCATTAGTGTAGCATCTAGTGCAGGATCACCTATACCAACAACGGCAACCCTCTTGCCTTTAAATAGAGGGGCATCGCATACAGCACAGTAGGATACTCCCTTGCCTACAAGCCTTGCCTCTCCAGTAACATTAAGGTCTCTTGGGGTCTTCCCAAATGCAAGTATAACAGCTATTGTATCATACTCATTCAGTGTACTCTTAACTACATAGTAGCCGTCAGCAACCTCTATGCCTTTCACCTCCTCGTACTTGAACTCAGCATTGAACCTCTCTACCTGCTCCTTCACACGTTCAGCAAACTCTAGCCCACTTATACTCTCAAATCCAGGATAGTTCTCTATGCTTGGTGTGAGTATTGCTTGCCCTCCTATATCCTTTGTAAGTACTAGGGTACTCATACCTTGTCTTGCAGTATATAGCGCTGCAGTTAGACCAGCAGCACCCCCTCCAACCACTACCACATCATACATAACATATTCATTACATTCTCAGCCTCTTAACATTTAAAAATTACTTGTACACTCTCTCTAGCGTGCTTGTCAGGGTATGCAGGTTAGATGAGGTTAGAGATGAGTCAATGAGACTTGTAAGGGTTGATGGAAGGGAGTATATTGTAGGGAAGCATAACGGTAAGGTATTTGTATGCGATCCTCATTGCCCCCATCGCTACGCCTATCTGCATAGAGGGTACTTCAATGACAACAATATAGTCTGCCCTCTACATGGGTTCGAGTTCGATATAGATACTGGTAGGCTTGTAAAGACTAAGCCATGGCATAATGGGAATAACTGGCCTGAGCAAGACCCAGAGTGGTACAGGTCAGGTGATCTAAAGGTTTACAGTGTTGAGGTCAAGGATGATGGATATATCTATCTGCATATCTAATTATACTCATGGTAGAGTTCAGGTTGGCAGTAGAGTATGGTAGTAAGGATGAGTACATGGTTGAGGTATGGGATGGTGGTAGGATAGTTGCAGTGATACATTCAGCACCATATGGACTAAGGATAACCAGCAGGATGAGCATGGATGTTGATATGAGCGATGATGGTAGAGAGGTTCATGTGATGCTTCCAAGGGTAGTTAGTTGATAGATGAACAATGAATTAAATAGATCAAGAGTAACGAAAGTTGTATGGGTGGGAAATAACAGTTGGAGTTGTTGTTTATCTTCACATCTGTTAGTTAAAATCTAGTAATCTCTATAGCGAAATCTGTTAAAAGCGGCGTACCACATGCTGGGCATCTGTTACCGTTCTTTAACACATCCTTAACCGGCTTCAATATAGCGATGGTGGATATCACTGTACCACACTTGCTGCATATAATCTCTATAGGCATACTGTAACTTCTTATACAGTGCAATAAGATATGTAGCCAACCATACTTTATAATCTTATCAAGATCGTTTCACATAAATAATAGATCAGTTATCAGGATTGTTGGTATTGTTGATGCCATCTCTCTGTAGAACTATGCCCCTCCCATCATAGTCAACTATCTTAACCCTAGAGTCGATGGGTAGATCCTTGGGAGATTTGATATCTATGAAGCCTGATATGTTTACACCAGAGTCGAGTCTAACTACAGCCCAACCGTATGGCGCATACTTCTCGTAACCCTCAGGAGGGACATAGAGTATCGTGTATGTAACTACCCTCCCTTCACCCTTCTCCTCTACAACATCAAACTCATCCGAGTTGCACTTCCTACAGAATACGATGGTTGCTAACTGTAGGTTATTGCACCTCTTGCATCTATAGAGGAGTACCTTACCTTCCTTCAACTTGGCTACGAACTCCTCCCTGCTCACACTCATCCTTACGCACCTACCTATTCCCTACCTATACCCTCCTGAAGATATGCACAGCACAACTAGCACCAGTAGCACCGAAGTTGTGTGTCAATGCTATCTCTGCACCCTTGACCTGCCTCTCTCCTGCCTTACCCAGCAACTGCTCATAGACCTCAACCACTTGTCCAACCCCAGTAGCACCTATTGGATGACCTTTAGACTTCAAGCCTCCAGATGGGTTTATTGGAAGTTCGCCATCCAGCCTTGTTACTCCTTGCTTTACGGCCTCTACACCCTTGCCCTTGGGGAAGAAGCCAAGATCCTCTATATCAACTATCTCTGCTATTGTGAAGCAGTCATGCACCTCAGCAAAGTCAACATCCTTAGGCTCTATCTTTGCCTGCTTGAATGCTTGTTGTGCAGCAGTTCTAGTACTTGGTATCGTAGTTATATCCTCTCTATCCTGTAAGGTTGCCGGTGATGCTCCCCTTCCAGAGCCTATCACCTCTATATACTCTAAACCATTGCTCTTTGCATACTCTTCACTTGCAAGTATAACTGCGCTGGCACCATCTGAGAATGGACAGCAGTCAAGCAGCTTTAGAGGGCTTGCAACTGGAGGAGACTCCAAGACATCCCCAACGGTTATCCTCTTCCTTATATGGGCTTTAGGGTTTAGAAGCCCATGCTCATGGTTCTTCACAGCAACCAATGCAAGATCCTCTTCCTTTGCATTGTACTTGTTCATATATGCCCTAGCCATGGATGCGAATAGCCCTGGGAACGATACTCCACTCCCTCCCTCGTAGAAGAAGTCTGAGCAGTATGAGAAGAGCGTAGTTGATCTTGCAGTGCCAGTATGGGTAACCTTCTCAACACCAACGACTAGAACAACATCGTAAAAGCCTGCAGCAACATTGGCATATGCCTCCCTGAAGGCTATAGAGCCACTCCCACATGCTGACTCTACAGTTAAACCTGGAACATCCATAAGCCCAAGATCGCTCATTATAACAGGGGCTAGATGCACCTGTCTATCTGCAACACCAAATACGTTGGATATGAATGCGTATTGCACAGCCCTAGCCTCTATACCTGCACTCTTTATCGCTTCCTTGGATGCGTTGACTGCCAACTCAACTATACCCTCGCTGAGTTTACCATATCTTGTACTACCAGCACCTATAACACAGACCTTGTTCACGTTAACCTATCTCAACACCATATATAAAAATGTAAGTAGACCATCTTGTATATCTATAGTGGTTTTTGTGATAGGATAGTAATATCCATTGCATGTTATCCTTGAATTATATACTATATATCTAGCACTAATTAATCTGTATAACTTGCTCATATCATCCAATCATACACTCCTCTGCATGGTATCTGCATATCTAGCATATACATCAACCCTCCTGTTTCTCAGTAATGGCAATCTACTCCTAACCTCATACACCTCCTTTGTATCAACCTCAACCATGCTCAGCCCTTCATCCTCACCACCCATATCTACAAGGATGCTACCAAAGGGATCAACAGCCATGCTATGCCCTATGTATATATTGCCTACCTGATCTGGGGCAATAACATAGCATCCATTCTCTATAGCCCTTGCTCTAAGCATTGTCTGCCAATGCTCATACTTAAGCCTACCCTGAACCCAGGCTGAAGGTATCACAAGTACCTCTGCCCCAAGCAGGGCAAGTATCCTAGAGATCTCTGGGAACCTAACATCATAACATATCATCATGCCTAACCTGCCTAGCGATGTACCTACTGGCATCGTTATATCATCCCCTGCTAGAAGCTTTGATGACTCCTTGAAGCCTAGGGCATCGTATAGGTGTATCTTCCTGTAGACTGATCTTATTTTACCATCACCATCTATGAGAAGTGCTGTATCATAAACCCTGTTGCTCCCTTCACCCCTCTCATAGATTGTTATTACAGTAGATACCATGCATGCTCTAGCCTTCTCCCTTACTGTTGATACAAAGTTACCATCTATGCTCTCTGCTACATCGTATAATGCATCTACACCCTGATCTTCAGGCGAGTACGCCATGGTGAACTCTGGGAATGCTATGAGTGATGCACCTAGCCTACTTGCTTCATCTATGTAGTGTAGAACCCTCTCTAAGTTCTCCTCCTTGCTTATGGAGGATCTGAACTGTACTATTGCCACTCTCCTCTTCTGCTGCTTATCATCATTATCATTAGTATTGGTAATATTAGCATCCATCAACCTGATAAAATAATGATATAGATAATATATTTTGATGCCTATCTCTATCTATCTATCTATCTCTATCTATCTATCTCTATCTATTATGTCAGTGGATCCCCTGCGATGTACCAGTTCTCCCTAGGCGTATCCTGGAAGACTATTATAACATGCTCCTTCTTGCTGCCTAGAACCTTGGTTATTGCATCTGTTATAGCCTTTGCTAACTCTTCCTTCTGCTGCTGCGTCCTTCCAGGCCATAGTGATATTGTCACTAGAGGCATACATGCTCTAACACTAACCTTCAATAATAACCATACCATGCTATAAATAGCGCTGTATAGTAACTATACTGGATGTTCCCGCTCTACGATGAGAACCCTAGAACCACTCGCCCGTATGTTAACTATGCCCTTATAGCAATAAACTTTATAGTCTTCATATGGGAGGTTATAGTAACTAGACTCTTCATGGATCAGAGGGCAACTATAATGCTCTTCCTGAACCATGGGTTTGTACCAGCAAGATTCCTAGAAGATGTTAGTAGTGCACAGTACATCGATGCTAGCATATCTATACTAACCTCGATGTTCATGCATGGGAGCGTAATGCATATACTCGGTAACATGCTCTTCCTCTGGATATTTGGGGATAACATAGAGGATAGGTTTGGGCATGCAAAGTACCTTGCATCTTACCTATTCTGGGGTTTTGCTGCTACAATGGCCCATCTGGCATGGGCTATGAGTGTTGGAGGGGAGCAGATGCTCATCCCTGCAGTTGGTGCGTCTGGCGCAATATCTGGAGTGTTAGGGGCATACATGCTCATGTTCCCACATGCTAGGATTGTAACATTGGTATTCTTCTTCCTCATAACAACAACAAGGATACCTGCATTTGCATACCTCTTCCTCTGGTTCATATACCAGTTGATAGCAGCAGCATTTGGTGCTGGGGGAGGAGTAGCATATCTAGCGCATATAGGGGGATTTGTAGCAGGGCTAGCGTTTGGTTTTACATATAGGTACATAATAAGGATAAGTGCCAGTGTAAGGGTAAGGGTAAGGGCAAGGGCAGGTATAAGCCATAAGGATTATGGTGAGAGATACCATGCTAGAGAGCAGATACTTAGACCATTGAGGATAGAGGGGATAGTTACAAACAGGTATGTTGAGTTGCTTGCAGAGATGCCAGGAGTGGATGAGCGTACAATCTCCATAAGTGTAATTGATAACAGCATAGTCAGCATAGATGCTCTAACAGAGGATGGATATAGAAGGTACTCAGGTAAAGCAATACTTAGGACTCCTGTTAATGAGCAGCCAGAATCCTTGCAGTATATCAATGGAATACTTCGTGTAAGGTTCATGAGGATCTAACCTATACTAGCATTATACAATAGATGAGGATATATAATATAGTATAGTATAATATAATTACTTGCCTACCTTCTACTCTTTGGTACCCATCTCCTCATCAGCAATGAGCTCGTTGTAACGGATACTGAACTTGCAGCCATAGCGAGCCCTGCGAGTGCTGGATATAGCAGACCTAGTGAGGCTATTGGTATGAGTGCTACATTGTACATGAATGCATATATTAGATTCTGTCTTATCTTGTTCATAGTCTTCCTGCTCAACTCTACTGCTGTAGCAACTGCAATGGGATCATCTTTCACAAGTATTATATCCCCAGCCTCTACTGCAATATCTGTACCATTACCCATAGCAATGCCAACGTCTGCCTGCATTAGGGCAGGGGCATCATTTATGCCATCCCCAACCATAGCCACCCTCTTCCCCTCACGTTGTAGCATCCTTACTGCATCTACCTTGCCAGATGGCATAACCTCTGCAAGTACACGCTCTATCCCCAATGCTCTTGCAATGGCATCTGCACTCCTCCTGTTGTCACCAGTAAGCATAGCAACATCTATCCCCATGCTCTTAAGCATCTTCACAGCCTCTATACTGCTCTTCTTTGGCTCATCCATCAACGCTATTATGCCAACAGGTACACCATCAAAGGATACAAGTACAACAGTCTTCCCATCATCCTGAAGGTTTGATAGATGCTCCTTGCAGTTATCTAGTGTTATCCCCATGCTCTCAAGCATCCTTGGGCTCCCTACTATAGTCTCTCTACCTCTATATCTTGCCTTAACTCCCCTTCCAGGGATTACCTTGAAGTCCTCGACCATCTCGCTAGGCATTATCCCCATGCTGTTGGCCTTTTCAACTATCGCCTTTGCCAATGGGTGCTCTGAGTTCCTCTCTATAGATGCAGCAACCTCAAGCAGGTTCCTTAGAGGATCGTGATCACGATCGTTATTAGCAACCCTACCAATAGCATCTACCATGATACTTGCACTGCTCAAAGGTATAACATCTGTAACCACTGGCCTTCCATAGGTTAGTGTTCCAGTCTTATCAAATACTACAACATCTACCCTGCTGAGCACCTCCAGAGCCTTGCCATTCTTGAATAATATGCCATATTGTGCACCTTTGCCCATACTTACCATTATAGCAGTTGGTGTTGCTAGCCCTAGAGCACATGGGCATGCAACTACAAGTACAGCAACAGCAGGTATTATTGCCTGCTCTACAGCACCTCCTGCAACTGTATACCATGCAAGGAACGTTGCAAGTGCTATACCCATGACCATGAACGCAAAGTAGCCAGCAACCTTATCAACGAGCATCTGCACTGGTGGTTTACTCCCCATAGCATCCTCAACAAGCCTTATCACCTGTGCAAGGAATGTATCGCTCCCCACCCTTGCAGCCTTTATTATTAGAGATCCCTCTCTGTTTATCGTACCTCCTATAACCTCATCCCCTGGACCCTTGCTAACTGGCATGGATTCACCAGTTGCCGTGGACTCATCAACAGCAGAGTAACCCTTAACTACTATGCCATCAACAGGTATCCTCTCACCTGGATGGACAAGCACCAAATCCCCTTCCCTTATAGATTCTACAGAGATCTCCTCCTCTACCCCATCCCTCACGACCCTTGCCTTTTTAGGCTGTAGTTCAAGCATCTTCCTTAGCAGTGATGATGCCCTATTCTTGCTCTTACTCTCAAGATACTTGCCTAGCATGATGAATGTTATCACAACGGATGAGACATCGTAGTAGATCGAGTGCCATGAGGGTTCTGGTAATGTGTTCACTACACTAAATATGTAGGCTGCTGTAGTGCCAACTGCAACAAGGGCATCCATGTTTGCAGATCCTATCCTTGCTATCCTGTATGCACCAAGATAGAATCTTCTCCCAACAAAGAACTGCACTATACCTGCAAGAACAAGCATTGTATATGCAGCGATATTGGAGCCAGAGAATGGTAGTAGCGGTAGTATGCTACTGATATACTCTGGATAACTGTAGAGTATCACTGGTACTGAAAGTACCAAACCAATGATGAAGAGCCTCTTGAGTATCCTAGCCTCTTCCTCTTCTGCAGTATATAGATCCTCACTTACTACACTATACCCATGCTCATCAAGAACTTCTCTTATCTCTGAGATTGAGAGTATCGCTGGGTTGTACTCTACTGTAACCCTTGAACTAACATGGTTTACAGATGCATCTCTAATACCTTCTATCTGCTTAAGTATGCCTTCGAGTCTAACCGCATCACTTACATCAGTAAGCATCTTAACACTAAAGATTGCCTTCTCATACACAACCTTATAACCAACCTCTTCTATAGCCTCTTCTATCCTTATCAGGTCTATCTTTGATGGATCGTACTCTATCACTGCCTTCTCAGTAGCTAGGTTAACATCGCACCCCTTTATACCATCCATGTCTAGAAGGTAGCCCTGTATGGCTCTTGTACAACCTGCACAGTGCATACCCCCTATCTTGAGTACTACCCTCTTACCTCTATCCATGCTAGTATCCTTACTCATACTGTAAATAATTATAAGTGCTTACAATTAAATGCAACCATTATCATATGATAGATTTGATACCGCCTAGGTTAACAGTTGTAATCAATAAGCAATAAGCAATATAATCAACATTAACATACATTTAATGACTCATCCCGTCCTCTCTTTATCTCTACCTCGAATAACCTAAGGCATGATGTACAGCAGAAGTTATACTCACCCTTGACTATAGGCTCTCCTACGATACTGCCCTTACAATAATCACACTCTAGCCTTACCACTACTGACTTTTGTATCATCTGCTCTTCCTTTATTGTCTGAGTTATTATCTGGCTTGAGATTAGTTGAATGCTAGGTATATCTGCTAGCCTTGCTCTTAGCCTCTCTAGAGATGTTACATCATCGAGCGTTGCCCTAAGCACTACATTTGCATCTCCAGATGTCAAGAGTATCAAGTTTACCTCCTCCATCTCCTTAACCCTTGCAACTACATCCTCCACATTACTAGCCTTGATGTATAATAGTGCACTAACGTAGTTGAGCATCGAGGCATCTATGATTGCAGAGATCCTCTTTATGAGCCCAAGCCTTACGAGCCTATCATATCTTGCCTTTACAGTTGGTGTGCTTACGCCTAAACTCCTTGCCAACCTTCTGAACGATTGTCTGCCATCCTGCATGAGTAGGAGGATCAACCTCCTATCAATATCATCGAGGTACATTGGCATACTATTACTCCACCCTTTTCGTTCTACTATACATCTTATCTCTCATAATAAGGTGTTATGATGGCTAGATATTAATGGTGTTATTATTTAGTAACTTGTAGTTCTCTTCATCCCCTCTCGGGTCAGATCGCCCATCTGATACTTATACATAGAGGTTATATTCAAATCTTACTCTCCTTCCCTTCCTTTACTCTCAACCTCATCCCTTATCATTATCTTTATCGAGGCGTTTATAGCATCTGCTCTAACTATCAGATAACTACTGTTACTACATAACCCCATAAGCCTATCATACTCAGCACACTCAACAAGGGGTATGTTGGATATGGCACATGCAGATGCTGTTATTATATCTGCCTTTGAGCATATAACAGCGGTAGGAGCATTACCATTAACCTTTGCAGCATACAACCTGTATGCACCAACACTACTACCTATAGCGTTAGGGAATACCAGAACCTTGCCAGCAACGCTCTTGCCATTCAGAATATGTGCTGAATCATTCACTACACCATTGGTATCTATGCTTAGCAGGTTTATAGGCTCACCTGTTGCTAGGGCATAACCTTCTCCATAACCCTTGACTATGCTCTTGCATTGCACACTATATACACTCATATACACTCATCCCTAACTATCTCTCTCATGCTCTTCAGGCATACACCAACCCTGTTCCAATTCTTGAGGTAGTATGCTGCCTTTACGCTATTTGTAATAACAGAGTCAACATCTTCTCTACTAATCAATGGGGTTAAACATGAGCAGCAGTCAGAGTAAACCTCTACACCAGCATGCTCCATAGCATCTATGTAGCCTATACGCCTTGCCTCTTCATAAACACGCCTTGCACAGAATAGTAGACAGCGCTTTCTGAACCTCTTGCCTTCAAGCATACCAGCAAGCATCTTGAGTTCGTTCATCCCAAACTGTGGGCTACCAAAGACTATTGCATCGCCTCCATCCTCATCGCTCAACTCATCCTTAACATTCTTTGCATCCCTTGATGTATATTCTATCCTATGCTTTACATCACCATGATCAGAAGAGCCAGCATGGTTTATGATGAACATACCAGCTGAGCCAGATGTACCCAAGGCTGAGCATAACGCTTTAGCATCGATGGTAGCCATTCCATCTCTGCTAGTAGGTGATAACAACCCTTCTAGCCCTAACCTTAGCCTGAACGATATACACTGCTCATTGATCTTACCAGCATAGTAGCCCAGTAGTGCAGCATCCAACTCATCCTTAACCTCATGCTTCACATCTATCATTGTATGAGCACTTCTAGCCTCTTCAACCCTTAGGCCAGCGTATGGTGCCTTCCCAGTTAGGGCACTTGCAAGAGCGCTAAGGGCACTCTCCTTGTTTGTGACAAGTCCAAGTATGGAGTTTGCATATATCGCTGCATTACTCTCAGCGAATGATACATGCTCCCCTCTAGAAGGTATTGGCAATACCTCATATGGTATACATGTATAAGATCCCATGATGCCCATAGCCTCGTATGCACGTCTTATCCTCTCCTGCATCTCAACGAACCTATCATCATGGTAGCCTTTGGCTGGATCATAACCCATTGGGTTGAGCGTGCTAGTAACCCTAACCTTAACATTGTTTTCAACCGCATCCTTGCTCATCTCCTCAATGAATGCTAGTCCAGCATCCCCAATTGTGTTGTAGTTAACACCAGAGATGTGTGCCCATCTAACAGGTATGAGCCTATCTGCATCCATTGCATTCCCTATAGCAAGTAGTATCCTGTATGCTGTTGCCAATGCTTTACCATACTTACCATCAAGGGCATCCTCCTCTTCCCTGCTTAGTTGCATATATTATCTCGCTACCATATGTATTAAAAGCCTTTATGCCTATGTTAATGGTAAGCGTATGGATATAGAAAGGGTATTGGGACTCATGCATTTTACCATGAAGAGGTTGGAGGCTGAAGGCTCTAGAGGCTCAAAGATGAGGTCAAGGTTAACGGCACTGAGGGAACTGCAGGAGGAAGAGGGTGGAGACCCTCTTAGGATACTAATAGGAACTATACTCTCAGCAAGGACTAGGGATGAGAATACAAGGGTAGCGGTAAGGAATCTATTCTCAAGGTTCAATGATGTAAAGGAACTTGCAGATGCAAGTGTTGATGAGATAGAGCAGCTCATAAGACCAGCAGGTTTCTACAGAGTGAAGGCCAGAAGGATAAAGGAGGTTGCAAGGATCATTGCATATGAGCATGATGGGAGAGTTCCAGATACCCTTGAAGGTCTGCTCAGGTTACCAGGGGTTGGTAGGAAGACAGCAAACTGTGTTCTTGTATATGCCTTTGATAAGCCTGCCATACCAGTTGATACCCATGTGCATAGGATAGCCAATAGGCTTGGCTTAGTATCCAGTAAGAGTGTAGAGGAGACTGAGCATATGCTTATGCAGAATGTTGATATGGCTTACTGGAAGATGATAAACGATACATTCGTTATGTTTGGGCAGAATGTATGTAGACCGATAGCACCATTGTGCAGTATATGCATGCTTAAAGACATCTGTAGGTATTACATGGAGAGGAATAGCCAACAGTAGTCAATAACAACAGGAGCAAGTGGTAGTTAGTCAATAGCAACAACAAAGCATGCAAACATTACCATCAGTTTGATTGCCCAGTATCCTTATCCCGTCTCTTGAACTTTAGGAGTATGAGCACTATACCAGCAACAGCTCCAGTAACTATGAATGGTACACTCATTATAGGATTATCCAATGGGTTCCCTGACATAACCTCTATTGTTATAACTCCTGCAAGTGCACTATATGGAGCATCTAACCCATCCCTTCCATACACCTCTACCCCATCTATTGCAAACTGTTCTATGTTGAGCCTATCAACCACTATCCTCTGACCATTATTGATACTAAGCCTCTCGCCTTGGGCATATGTCATCATCACTGCTCGCTCAGGGAACCACGCATTGCTGTTCTTGTACATTGTCATATATCCGATACTCTCCTTGGATACACCAAACCATAGTACTCTCTCTTGCCCTGCCATCCCCAACTCAAGGAACTCACCTGTATTGAGTGCATTCCTGAACCTCAAGACTACTTTGGCATCACTACTCTCTGGGTTGTAGATCAGATTGTTGTTTATCGTTACTATCCAGTTTGCTATATGCCTCCTCTCTAACTTGTAGAGGTAAGGACTATCAATGGTACTGTTCGCTGCATCGAATGGTATGACAAGTCTATCAACCTTCCTGTCTACTTGAGCATGTATAGGATGCACAATTACTATTAGTGTTATTATGGCTAATGATAGAAGAATCTTATTCTTACTCCCCATACTGAATAGAATAGAATGGATGAGTAATTAAAATGCTATGTTATGCTATGTTATGCTATGCACTAGTAATGTTAGTAATGTTACTCTGTAGTAATGTTACTCTGTAGTAATGTTACTCTGCTCGCTACTATACAAACGGATCCTTATACTGCATTATAACATCGACTACCTCTGGTCTCATGAGTAGTTCTGATGGCCTCTCACCCTCATTTATCATCTTCCTCAACCTTGTACCACTCAACTCAAGCCTGTAATCTACTGGATGGGGGCACATCCTCTCGCTAACTATCCCCATACACCTCTTGCAGTAGAAGAATGCAGGGAAGAATATAGGCTCTATCCCTAGATCTGGATACTCCTTGAATATCTCTTGGGCAGCGAATGGATGATAGAATGAGCCAACACCAGCATGATCCCTTCCAATTATGAAGTGTGTACATCCAAGGTTCTTGCGCATTATAGCATGGTGTATAGCCTCCTTTGGTCCAGCGTAACGCATCTCAGTATGCAGTGTGGCAAAGAGCACCCTATCCTTTGGATAGTAGTTCTCTACCAACACCTCATAGGCTCTTATTATAACCTCATCCTTAAAGTCACCAGACTTCTTCCTGCCTATCAATGGGTTTATGAAGAGCGCATCGAAGAAGTTAAGAACAGACTTCTGGAGCATCTCATGTGCCAGATGCGGTATATTCCTTGTCTGGAAGCCTACTATACTCTTCCACCCTCTCTCTGCAATGATCCTCCTAGACTCCTCTGGAGTAAGCCTATACCTCATCAATCCTTCTTTACCAATTGCCCTACTAACCAGATCTATCTTGCCATGAACAAATGTATCATTCATGGCTAGGGTCTTTGCTACTCCAGGATGGGAGACATCATTAGTTTGGTACACACTCCTTGCTATATCCATCTTATCATAATTGAAGTGATCTTCAATATGCATAAGTGCCATAACGTTATTGTTGCTTACAAGCAGAACATCTCTAGCATCCTTCATCATTACTGCTGTAGTATGATCAACATCCAATAGGATTGGTATGGTCCATGCAAGTCCATTTGGGAGCCTCCCCTCTCTAAGCACATGTATAAGATCCTCATAGCCCATGAATCCTTCAAGCGGGCTAAGTATACCATCTGCAATATTCAAAACATCGCTTGCTAGATCATCACTTATATTAATCCTAAGAATATCATCATCATTAAGTACCCTCTCTCTGGAACTGCTGTCCAGAACCCTATTTATGAGATGGCCACCATGTGGTTCAGGCATACTCTTTACCATAGAGATCAGCATAACTCATTCCTACCGTTATTGTTGCTTACCCTTCTTTAGGGGGTTCAAGTGTAGTCCACACTCCTTGTATGCATCCTGCTCCCACCACCATCTCCCTGCCCTGAATGGCTCTCCAGGTTGAACTGCTCTCGTGCATGGCTCACATCCTATGCTTGGATAACCCTTATCGTGCAGCCTATTGTATGGTACATTATTCTTCCTTATGTACTCCCAGACCATATCCCATGTCCAGTCTGCTAGCGGATTTATCTTTATAATCCCATTATGTTGTAGATCAACCTCAACCTTGGCTATATTTGCTCTTGTATCTGCTTGCTCCCTCCTAAGCCCAGTTATCCATGCATCTAGACTGCTCAAGGCTCTATTCAATGGCTTAACCTTCCTTATCTCACAGCATAACTTCCTCAACTCAACGCTATGGTAGAATAGGTTTAATCCATGCCTCCTCACCATCTCCTCAACCTCCCTAGCATCTGGGAAGTAGACCTCTATGCTCACATTATACCTATCCCTTACTGCATCCATAACATCATATGTCTCCTGGTTTAATCTTCCAGTATCTAGTGTAAATACCCTAGCATCATTCCTTATCCTTGCTAGCATATCTATGAGTACAACGTCCTCTGCACCAAAGCTCGATGCTAGAGCAATCCTTGGATGGAACCTATCGATCGCCCATCTTAGCACTTCCTCAGCACTCTTACTCTCTAACTCTCTTGCTATAGCCTCAACGCTCTGCATCTTGATAGGATGAGGATCAATTATTTATAAATCTAAGCCTTTCTGTATAAATGTTAGAGATTAGCATATAGGATTGATATTATATGATAGGATGAATTATGTTATCATTTTATTATGGCATATCTCTATCATAATAACCTAAATCTTGAGTCTCATCCACCAGAGCCCATGTAAGAATAGTAGTACTGCACTAACTGGTACTATAGCCAGATAATATATATCAACAAGATAGTTAAGATCTATGATCACTAGTATGTTAGAGATTACTGCAAACCATGATATAGATGCAAAGACTAGAAGGAGTATGCTGTAAGCCTTTCTACCATCTGCTCTCTTCAAGTTAAGGTTCCTGTAGAAGATGTATATAACAAGAGCACCAATAACAATCTTGCCCAGTAGAAATACATCAAGCCCATAAAGATTGTACACTATACTGGTCTCAAGGTATGCTGGGACCCATTCAAGTGAGATGCCATAGTATGTTATCAGCGTATCTATTATAACGAATGCTAGGGTGAATGATAAGAGTTTGAGTATTATATTTCGTTTAGTTACCTCTATACGTTTGCCCTTGAACATTAACTTGATTAATACTATCCCGTGTATAAATAAATTTATTTCATGAGATTAGAATTACTCTGCTTTATATCATGGATACACTCTAGTTATGGTTCTAGGGAAGAGTGATGTAGCCCTTATATGCTTGAGGTTGCATAACCATCTAAGTACTCTCTCAACCCCTATACCAAAACCAGCATGAGGTGGCATCCCATACCTCCTTAGATCAAGATACCATCTGAAAGACTCTAGAGGAAGGTTGTTACTCTTTATCCTCTCAAGGAGAGTGTTGTAGTCATGTATTCTTTGCCCTCCAGTAGCTATCTCACCGAACCCTTCTGGGGCAATGAGATCAGCAGACAACGTTATCCTTGGATCATCCTCCCTGCACATGTGGTAGAAGCTTCTAGCACTGATCGGATAATCGGTTATGAAGAATGGTTGTGTGAACATCTTTGATACTAGCCTCTCAGCCTCCGTTGGTATATCCTCACCCCACTCAAACTCTATGCCATGCTTAAGAGCGATATCCCTAACCTCATCGTACTTGATCCTTGGGTATGGTCTATCAACAGTATTCAGTCTCCTCTCTAGCATATCTAACTCTCTCTTCCTCTTCTCAACTATCCTATTGCATATGTATATCAGTAGATCCTCCTGAAGCCTCATGTTATCCTCCTGTGTGTTGAATGCAACCTCAGCCTCTATCATTATGAACTCTGTAAGATGCTTTGGTGTCTTGCTCTTCTCAGCCCTGAATGCTGGCTGCATTGTAAATACCTTGCCGAATGAGCATATCGCTGCCTCTTCATAGAACTGTGCGCTCTGAGTCAAGTAGACCTTCTTCCCAAAGTACTCCAACTCGAAGAGTGTTGCTCCCCCTTCCACTGCAGTGCCTACTATAGATGGTGCTGTTATGAACGTGAACCCATGATCGTAGAAGAAGTCAAATGCAGCCTTGATCAGTTCGCTCCTTATCTTCATTATAGAACTGCTCTTCATACCCCTTATCGAGAGATGCCTGTTATCATATAGGAAGGATGCAGACCTTACAGTACTCTTGTTTATTGGCCATGGCTCCTCTGCTCTTGCAATAACTTCGATGGTCTTGACGAGTACTTCCTTGCCATTCAACGCCCTAGCATCTGAGCGGAGTATACCTCTAACGATTATAGCAGACTCTATGCTCACATCCTTCATAACCTTCATTACATCATCACTACTTACTCCCTTCTTGCCAACTAACTGTATATAGTTTGAACCATCTCTCAAAAGTATGAATGCTAAAGAGCCTATATCACTCTTGTTTGCAACCCAACCTCTTAACTCAACCATGCTACCATCCTGCATTGTTATACACTCATCCACTGTAACCCTTACAGCAGCACTACTATCCTGCATATGAATAACTTTGCTAAACCCAGTTTTAAATCTATAATAATATGATATAATATGATATGATATAATATGATGAGGTTGTTGGTAATACATATTACCCCTTTACATGCTTCATGTTATCATGGTACTCGTAGTTGTAGAGCCTACATTATCTGCATCATCTAGGCTTGATACCCTTAGAACTAACATAATAAGAACTCTAGATATACATGGGATCAAATGCAGCATTGAGCAGGATGGGCCTCTCCTAATATTGGATGCTGAAGAGCCTATAGATGCTATGTATGCGCTAGATCATGTATTTGGTGTAGAGAGTATATGTATAGCAGATAAGGTATGTATAGCAGATGAAGCAGAGAATATGCTAAACCCCTTAGTCGATGCTATAGTTAGCGTAGGCAAGGATATAATGCATAGGAATGAGAGGTTCCATGTAGAGGTAAAGTCTCTTGGTGATACTAAAGGTCTAGTTGCTAGGGATGTAGAGTTTGCTGCAACAGCAGTATTACTCTCTGAATTATCTTTGCTAAATGTGAGTCCATCAAGCAAATATTATGATAGACTGATAAGGGTTTATATATCTGATGAGAATGCTTATGTAGCAAGATTATGCAGGAATGGGACTGGAGGGCTACCTATAGGCTCCAATGGTCATGCTCTATGCAGTATATATGATTGTATATCTGCAGTAGCAGCATATGTAGTAGCAGAGCATGGATTCTATCCATCGATCATCTTAGTATATGGTGATGATAAGATGTTGAGGAGAGTTGCTAAGAAGATAGAGATTATAGCAAGGATGCTCTCAAGGAAGAGTATAGAGTTGAGATATACATACTATAACTATACCCCTAATGGCAAGGATGATGAGGGTTACTGCAATAAGCATTATCATTATAATACCACAGTACTCTCATCGATGTTATTAGATAGACTAGCAAGAGTATCTGGTATGGCTAACGATAGTAGTAGAATTGTACTACCACTATCCTCCTCATTACATAGCATGGATTTCATAGATAGTGTGATGAGTAGTATGAGTTGCAAGAATATAATGCTCCCATTGATGTTCTCTAAAGATCTCCTGCACTATTCAGAGATCTTTGGTATGGATTGTATGAAGGAGATACAGGTTATGAGTAAGTTAACTGGATCAAGAGTGGTTGATGATAACTATGAGCATATAAATGAGTATGTTGAGGAGTGTATTAATAACATCCATACACTAGAGGTTAATCTAGGTCCTAACATGGCACATGATATAATAGATGGTATTAAGCGTAATTGCAAGGATAGATAGATAATCTATTATATTACATGGATTGGATCAACCTGATAGTAGAAGTGCTCTATGCACTACCTCCTCTACACCATTCATCTTGGCTGCTATCTCCTTTACCTTCATCAAATTCTTCTCATATCTACTGTAATCGTTAAGTATGTTGTATACTGCTTCGTACACACGCTCTGCTCTCAGATACTTCTCCCTGAGCTTTATTCCTATACCTAGCCTCTCTACCTTACTTGCATTGCCTAATTGCTCACTATGATTCTCTATGGGTATGCATACCAATGGTTTGCCTTGGTGTATAGCCTGTGCTATAGTTGAGTGCCCCCCACGCATAACTATAACCTTGCTCATTGTAAACAGCTCATCCTTGCATGGACACCACTCGAAGTACCAACCATTACGAATCCTTCTAGGTACTGTATCCCCTCTTGGTCTACCCTCAGATACCACCACAGTTATACTATTGCTACCATCATGTCCATTCATGTTATTCAGCCCTTCAATTATGCTCTTGAGCAAGTATTTTGTCTCAGATGGTCCGCTTATATGCACGAATACAACAGTACTAGACTCATTGCCATTACCATTATATCCATTGATCTCTAGTGCCCTTGCTACCTTCTCAACCCTAGCCTTATCCAGTATTACTTTTGGTATCATGAAGCCTGAGTACTCCAATATGTTAGAGGTATTACTTATATGCCATAGATTTTGCTCTGATATGGTGTATGGTGGAGGAAGATCTGGGGCAAGGACCATATTACTTCTACTCCATAGCATCCCAAGCCACTCACCAAGCATATCCTCGAATAACCTAACTATCCTGAACTCTCTTAACTTTGGTGATAGGAGGAGTTTGATCTGGTTGAGTATTACCATGCATGGTATACCTAGCATTATGCTTGCAAAGAGTGTAGATAGCCTAGTATCACTTATCACAATATCTGGCCTTAACCTTGCTATACTCTCCATCTCAAGCCTCAGCTGCCTTGTAAAGTTGAAGAGGTTCTCAGGTATCTTCATTATACTCCTCTTAACGTTGAAGCCAGAGATAGGGTTCCATCCAAACTCGACCTCTGGCACTACACTGCATCCATAACCATGCATAGTTATATAATCTACAGCGTCACCAAACGATGAGAATTCTAGAGTATAACCATGAGCCCTTAACCTCTCTGCTACCATGAGCATCCTACTTGCATGTCCTAAACCAACCCCATATACTCCAATATATGCTCTCTTGCTCATACGCTAACCACTACTCTAATCATCATTATTATGCTTATTATTAACGTAATAGCAATAACCATCTATCTTACTTGCACATACATCTGCACATACATCTGCACATACATCTGCACCTGCACCATCATCACCATCATTGACTCTTCAGAGTCTTACCCTTATAACAGGACCATTTGGCTTTATCTCCTTGAATATGATTGCCTCGAACCTATAAACCCTTGTATCTTGATAGAACCAGCAGTCTGGCATTGCCCCTGCCTTCATGCATGCTTCACATAGGAACCGCTCCTCATCCCATCCATACTCAACAGCAACCTGAGGTAACAAGAGTCCAGAGCCATAACTCCATACTATCATAAGACCATCCCTTCCCACCTTGATCTTATCCTTGTACTCCCTTGGGTCTCTAACCTTTATGAGTTCTGGCTCAGTTAGTATGCTCAACTCTAACGTTATCCTATCCAGTTCTGAACTATTCACAGGCTTGAACCTAGGATCGTTCGTTGCTGCTGCTACTGCAGCATCTATAACACTATAGCAGAGTTCCCTGCTTGGTAATGGGAATCCTATGCAGCCTCTCAACTCCTCCCTTACCTCCTTTGCATAATCGATGTATATGCTCTTGCCATGAATTGCGCTATCATTACTGCTTCTACCAATCAACTCATTTATAGTTACAAATACTCCAGCCTTCATCGAGTATCTAGATCTTATATGCTCATCCACATCTATCATCTTGCCATGCTTTAGGTAATGCTCCAGAGCATTCCTTGCAAGCCTTATCAGTGTATAGCCATCCTCATCGCTAAGTATCAGCAAGCCTGCTGTTCACCCCCTTCTCAAACTCAAGTATCCTCTTGATATGGCTACCCTCCCAGTAGACCTTGCCACAGCTACTGCAGATATAGAAGTTCTCATACCTCTTAAGTACTTCATCTGGTAACCCTCTCAGTGAATCCTTGCTGACATGTATTATCGTTGAGTTGCATAGGGAGCATCTTGCATTATTGATATCAAACCCAATAGATCTTATGCCTACCAATCTTAACAAATATACCATATCATCCATACCATTACCCTTCACAAGTATGCTCCTTACACCTAGCCTAGAGGCATGGTGGAATAGTTCTTCATCACTAGTTACGAGTATCCTACAATCCTTTATACACTTATCGAGAAGAGCAGAATCATCCAATCCATTATAGTATAGGGTATCGAATCCAAATATCCTTAATTTCCTAGCCATGCTCCCAAGCATGCCATCTAGGAGCAGTCTTACCATCATAACTATATATCTATATCAATCCTCTATTATTATCCTTCTTATTTCTACTACTACTATTACATTTCCATCAATTCTCATTTGTTTGCAGTCTTCATCCACCAACCCTACATTCATCGCATAAGAACTTGCCATCAACATATGCAAGGTAATCAGACCATTCCTCACACTCATCGCAGTAACCTGAGATCAAGGTTGGGCTCCTTCCAAGTTCTCCTCTCATCATGCTTGCCTTCTCAGATATAACATCGACAAGCTCTGGCATAACTGCTATGACATCTGAGGAGGATACAACTCCTACAAGTTTGCCTTTGTATATGACACCAAGCCTCTTCACATTATGTTTGCGTAGTAGCCTAGCAGCATCTGTAACATTTGCCTCGCTATCTATAGTTACAAGTTGCTGCATTATCTCTCTAGCCTTTATACTACTGGGCTTCTCATCCTTTACAGATGCCCTACTCACTATATCCCAGTCTGTAACTATCCCAACAGGCTCACCATCGGCTCTACCATTATCAGTTATCACTATACTACCAATCTTCATATCGCTCATCATCTTTGCAAGTTCGTTGACCTTGCTATCTGGGCTAGCAGTTATCACCGGGCTGTTCATCACATCCTTAACAAGTATCCTAGTCGTTACATGTGGGTCTGTACTCTCCCTATCCCTCCTTCCTACCATACCTTTTCATCCCCCTTCATATATTAAGGATGATGGCAATATAAGTTAAGCCCATCGTAATCATAATAACCAAAAGGAATTAAACTATCATAAGAGTATACAAGGCGATGAGCCCTATAGACAAGATATTCTGGCTTAGGATAGGCTTTGCTGTACTCGCAGGGATAGTAGCAGGAGCAATGGGATTCTTAAGTATGAACCCTCAGGCATTCAGGGGTATAGGTATAGGGTTCCTACTCTACTTCATAACCTATCTAATCGCTAGGTTCTCATTTGGTAAGAGGGTACCCCCATCAGAGTCTAGGAAGCTTGTGACTACAGGGATGGGAGGGTATGTATTCATGTTCCTCCTAGTATGGATACTCTACAACACATTCGTCTATCAGCAGTTAGCAGTTGAGCAAGGTCAGTAGGTAGATGGACGAATTAAAAAGAGGAGCGGGTATGAACTCTACTCTCTGGCCTTATAGAACACCTGGCATACCTGATGAACTCTTTGCTAGGGTTGAGAGCGTTCCAATAACCAAGGAGGAGGTTAGGGTTATAGCCTTAAGTAAGGCTAGGCTGAGAGAGGGTTACAAGGTTATAGATATAGGTTCTGGGACAGGGAGCATAAGCATAGAGGCTGCGTTACAGGTAGGTAGCACTGGAAGGGTCTATGCCATAGATAGAGATGCGGATGCAATAGCATTACTTAGGGAGAACGCAAGTAGGTTCAATATAACTAACATGGAGATAATACAAGGGGATGCGATGGATGTACTTGCTGCTATTCCTGAAGAAGCAGATACGGTATTCATAGGGGGTGCTGGGGGCAAGATGTACGATATTGTTAAACTGGCATATACTAGGTTGAAGAGCAGGGGAAGGATAGTTGTAGACTCGATAATGATTGAGAGCATGAATGGTGCATTGAGTGCTATATACGATCTAGGGTTAAATGATATAGATGTTACCCAAGTTACTATAGCAAAGGGGAAGAGGATAAAGACTGGTACAATGCTAATAGCAAGGAACCCAGTGCTAATAATCTCAGCAGAGAAGCCATAGTATATTACATTACATTACATTACAGCATAGTATAGTATAGTGTAGCATGCATGATTCTCACTATTTAAATACCACTATAACCCATCTCATCAGGATAAAGATGTATGAAGGATGGTAAGAAGATTGACGACGCTAGCAGGTATAAACTCTATTGTATAGGCTGTGGCCCAGGGGATCCAATGCTCTTAACGCTCAAAGCATTGGATGTGCTTAACCACTGCAATGTGATCTTTGCACCAACATCTAGAGAAGGGAGGGAGAGTATGGCATTTAACATAGTTAAACCACTAATAGAATCAAGGATAAAGAGTGGAGAGGTTGAGGTTAAGAACCTAATATTCCCAATGGTGAAGGATAAGAGTAGGCTAGTGGATGTGTGGAGGAGTAATGCTGATGAGATAGCAAGTACATGCTTGAAGGGCAATCTAGTAGCATATCTATGCGTTGGAGACCCTTCACTCTACAGTACGTTTACATACCTATACAATGAGTTGAGCTCTAGATACCCAGAGATAGAGGTTGAGATAGTGCCAGGGATAGCATCGTTCACATCGTTTGCATCACAAGCAAAGATTAATCTGGTTGAGGGTGAGCAGATAATGGCTGTAGTGCCTGCATGCTATGACCTTGAGAGGGTGAAGAGTATAGTCAGTAGTTGTGATACCATAGTATTTCTGAAGGATGGTAGGTACTTTGATGATGTTATAAGGATGATGAGGGAGTATATGCCAGATGATGCATATGTTGCTATAGCACAGGATGTAGGGTCTGAAGGACAGGTTATAAAGATGACTAGACTCAAGGATATAGATACTAGTAATGTGAGTAAGTACTTCTCCATGATGGTAGTTAAGCGTGAGCATCAGCACCAACATAGTAACTACAGTGATTGTAGACTGATGTAGCAGAGTAGAGGTGAAGATCTTTGGAAGAAGGGCAGATAGGCAGTGGTGCAGATGGCAAGTATAGTAAGGGCAAGGTATACTTCGTAGGTGCTGGTCCAGGGGATAAAGAGTTGTTAACTCTGAAGGCAAAGAGGCTCATAGAGCAGGCTGATATTATAGTATACTCTGGCTCTCTACTTAACCCTGAGATACTTGCATATGCTAAGAATGATGCACTGCTATACGATGCATCCTCCATGAGTAGAGAGGAGATATACTCAGTGCTCAAGGATAACGCACTAAAAGGAAGGATTACTATAAGACTGCATGACGGTGACCCCTCACTCTACTCTGCTAGTAGGGAGCAGATAGATATACTTGCTAGGGATGGAATAGAGGTTGAGATAGTGCCAGGGGTAAGTGCTCTATTCGCTGCAGCTGCTAGACTCAAGACAGAACTTACCCTTCCAGGCGTTACACAATCTGTTATAATAACTAGGGCAGAGTTCAGAACCCCAGTACCAGAGAGGGAGAGCATAAGGGAACTTGCAAAGCATAGATGCACTATGGCCTTCTACCTTAGTGTTCATCTGATACAGGATATAGTTAAGGAGTTGATTACTGCTGGTTACGATGAGGATACTCCTATTGCTGTAGTATATAGAGCGACATGGGATGATGAGAAGGTTATAGTTGGTACACTAAAGGATATAGTGGAGAAGGTTAGAGATGCTAGGATAAACAAGACTGCTGTTATAATAGTAGGAGATGTGGTAAGGCCAAGGGGATACGAGTTCTCAAAGGTATACGATGCTGGGTTCACACATACATATAGAAGTGCTAAAGTACAGTAGGTAGATAGGTAGTAGAGGAGGACGTCTGTTAATTATAATAATAAATAATAAGGGTGTTATTCTTCTTATTAGAACCTTGGCAACTCTTCTGCTGATGCTGTTGTAACTGATGGTAACCTGCTATCCAGACTCTTCTCTGCTACTGCTGCTGCCTCTGCAAGTATCCTCTCAACCTCCTCATTACTAACATCACTAACGAAGTTGAAGTTACCTCCTTGCATAGTATCTACCATGAGGTTGCTCAACGTACTCGTCATCTCATTTATCTCACCCTCAGCCTCTGGCATGAACCTGCTTATACCCTGTTTTACACCTTTCATAACACCTATCGCAGGTGCAAGTGATACAGCAAGATCACCTATATCATGTACGGTGCTTAGCCTAAGGTGCACCTGCTCCAACGCTATCTTTGCATTACTCATGGTCTTGCTTACCCTCCTCACCTCAGCCAACTCATTTGAGAGCATCCTACCAGTCTCCATATCATGCTTGTGTACAGCCTCAACTATCCTCCTGAAGAGCGTAGCATCCCTCTCACGCATCTTCGCTAGCATCGAGTCTATCTTCTGTATCTGTAACTGTATCCTATTCATAGCCTGTTCAACCCTTGGCCTGAGTGGTCCCTGTGGTTTGAGAGCCTCCTTAACTCTATCACCCATCCCTCTATCGTCCTTCTTTACCCACTTGCTACTAAACTCTGTCATGTTAAGAATGTGTATAGCAATTATTATCATTGTATGTGCATAGTTCTTGACATGGTTAAGAAAGAAATGGTTATTAGTTGTATTTAGGTTAGATGCTTATCATGCAACCTATAGGAGTGTTTGACTCTGGTCTAGGCTCCATATCTGTTATAAAGGAGCTTATGCATGAACTACCAGATGAGCATATACTATACCTTGCTGATAGGAGGAACTATCCATATGGCTTGAAGAGTAGAGATGAGTTAAAGGAGATAATAGCAAGAGGGATAAGCAGGCTTGAAGCGTATGACCCAAAGTGCATAGTAGTTGCATCGATAACCCCATCCATGCTTGTGTTGAATGATCTTAGGTTGGGGAGGAGTACACTCCTGTTTGGTGTATACCTTCACCACTCCCTTGCTAGAGCAGTAGAAGAGTCAAGTAGCAAGAGTATAGCTGTACTTGCAAGTAGAGCAATTGTAAGGAGCGTTGATCTTCAGGATGTATTCAAGGTATATATGAGCAGGGTAAGTATAATGCTCGTTGATGCTACAGAACTCATAGATCTGGTAGAGTCATGTAGGTTCCTTGAGGATGATGCTAAACAAGTTGTAGCAGACGTGTGTAGAAGGTTGCTGAAGGATGCAAGCATAGATAGTCTAGTGCTAGGTAGCACGCATATTGCACTTATAGAGGATACACTGCACCAACTCTACCCCAATGTTAGGATTATTAACCCTGTAGTTGATACAGTAGCAAGGGTCAAGGTATACCTAGAGGAGCATGAAATGCTTAGTAGAGGTGTGGATGATGTAAGGTTAAGTGTTCTAGATGTGGATAAGGATGAGCATCTTGCTTCTACATTGAAGAGGCTAGGGCTTAGGTTCAGACCTATCTAGCGTATCTAGCATAAGCCTAATCCTCCTGAAGATATCTATCCACATACTCCAACTCAACCTTCCAGTCTGTGTATTCTGTCTGCTTGGATGGTATGATGGGAGTAGTGTAATGATTCTTCCTTCCCTATCCCTTACAGTATAGGATGAACCATGTCTGAACCTTGCAGATATTCCATTGATCCTACAGTATGCATTGAATGCTATAACACCTAGAGCAAGTACTACCCTTAGATTCTTGAGCAGAGATATCTCCTGAACTAGATATGGTATACAGTTATCCATCTCACCCTTACTTGGTCTGTTATCTGGAGGTGCACATCTAAGCACTGCTGTTATATACACATCGCTCAGGATTAGACCATCATCCTTACTTATGCTTGTAGGCTTGTTTGCAAAGCCAGTCTCATAGAGCGCCTTGATAAGCCATGAGCCTGATGAGTCACCAGTGAACATCCTCCCTGTTCTATTTGCTCCATGTGCAGCAGGTGCCAAGCCTATTATGAGCAATTTAGCATTTACATCTCCAAACCCTGGGACTGGTTTGGCCCAGTACTCCCAGTCCCTGAACCTCCTTACCTTCATACTTGCTATATACTCCCTATACCTTACAAGCCTCTCACACGCTCTGCATGATACTATAGCCTTGTTAAGTGAATCCAGGCTATCAAACACATGAACTATGCTACAACTATCTATTTGTATATATCTACTATTCTACTATTGGCTAACCTAGCCCCAGATCCTCTCCTTGAATGTCCACTTCTTGTTTGATAGGAAGTTCCACATCGATGCTAATCCTATGGCTATCAGCAGTGCAAGGTTATACTGCATACCATAAATCTGGTTTAGCACATGTGTTAAAATGAACTGTAATGCTCCACCAACCGAACTCAAACCCATGTAGTATGAGTACTGCTTAAGCGTATACATAACAGCAAGATCTGTATCTTCGAATGTCCATAACTTGTTCAGGATAAAGTTAGATGTTATGGAGCAGAGTATGCCTGCAAGTGTTGCGATATGCATATTTGTTAGTGAGCTTGCTAGCGAAGCGGTACCATAGTTTACAAGTAATCCAGTCGTACCTACAGTATAGAACCTTGCTGCCCTTGAGAGGAAGAGTACAGATCCTCTCCTCTCCTCTCCTCTCTTCCTCCTACCATACCTGTAAAGTAGCCATACTGCTCTCAAGTAGTCTATGGCTATCTTTGTACTGAACTTGCTCTTCCCATGGCTTCTATTAACGAATGTGTATGGTATCTCCTTCACCCTTATGTTATCCACCTTGACAAGTACCTCAAGCAGTATCTTGTAGCCTGAGGTTGTGAACTCCATACCCTCGAGTATCCATCTCTTGCATGCAAAGAAGCCAGATACAACATCCTTCACATCAAGGTTGAGGATCATCCTTGCAAGTATATTGGCTGATATACTTAATGCCTTGCGCTTCATGCTCCAGTTCTCTACAGAGCCACCATCGACATACCTTGATGCTATAACAAGGTCACACCTATCCTGTACAAGTTCATCGAGCATTACAGGTATGAGTGATGGAGGGTGCGAGAGGTCAGCATCCATAACAACAACATTGCTGCCTTGAGCTGTCTTTAGACCATCCAGTACAGCAGATAACAAGCCCTTTCTACCATATCTGCGTAGTACCTTAACGCTAAGCCTTCCCTCACCTATGATGCTTGTAGAGTAACTCTCTGCAACATCTGCAGTACCATCTGGGCTATCATCATCAACTATTATTATCTCGGCCTTTGCATCAAGTTGCTTCAGCAATGACTGTAGACCATCCCTTATAGATCGCAGGAGATGGGGTATATTCTCTGATTCATTGTATGTGGGTATTAGGATGGAGAGTACTACACTCCTATCTTCACCATCTCCACCATAACCTCTACCTACTATACCATCATCACTCCTCTGCAATAGTAGAGGTTTGATATAGCTTCTTTAAGTATCTTTCATAGTATATCTTGATAATAACTATAGCCTGTTCCTTGGACTCATGAAATCATTGCATTAGTAGTTAAAAGTATTTGTGCTTGTATGATAAGACTTACAATCATCTACATACCATCTATCAATCAGTACCCTTCATGCTATACACTATGCTTGGGGGTTCTATCATTGCATATGTGTATGACCAGTAACTCTCCAGCACAGTCTCAACCATGACAAGTTCAACATCATCGATGCTGAAGTACCAGCCCTTCTTCCTTGCCTCTTCTTGAGCCTTGTTAAGCAGTTCAAGTACATCTATACTAGTATGGGATGGTAGGTTTATACTGTATATGAAGTTCCTGTTACATGGTTCTATCCTAGAGTACTCATCATTCATACCCATATCCATTACTATGTTGAGCCCTCCACTCATTGTGCGATGGAATACATCTATGCCTAGAACCTTCTCCTTGTAATGCTCTACCGTACCATCAACCTCTATTGTAACATTCTCAACCTTGAACCATATATCTGTAAGCAATGCATACCATGATGGTAATATAAATGGCGAGAGTGGTGCACCCCTGAACTCGTGAATGTTAAGATGAAGGGCTAGAGTATCTAGCATCGCTACTCTTAGTGGTTCTGGTTGGTATAGATTGCTATTACCAACCTCTTCCCATACATCACCTACACTTATACCAGCAACATACACGTAATCCATCTCTGGCAGGGTTAGTAGACTCATCTCTATGCTAGAGCCGTTGAGCCTAACATAGTTGTATGTACCATCACTACGCATATCCAATGTTATGCTCTCACATGCAAGGAATTCACGCCACTTCCATACCTTGAACCTCCAAGGCTGGGGGTCTTTGCTATTCCCATCATCAACCCATCTACTTGAGCCAGAGGGCATAATACTGGGGTCATAACTACTGATATCCTGCTTTGGTATGCTAATAGTCAAGAGTAAGTTGATGTAAATTATTGCTAGCCATGATATTACAGGCATGATGAATAGAGTAGATCTTCTCATATCCTGCTCTGCTTGTTTGTTAATTCGCCGTTTTCGCAATATAACTCATCTCATCTATCCTCATATGTAGGTAAGTTGACCATAAAACTTATGTATATCTGTAATAGAGTTAGTTTATGACCAAAATATGGCTATTCGTTGGAATAAATACCCTATTACTAGGAATGTTCTTGGCAGTATACACTACAAATAGTGCCATCATAGGTATTGTCAGTAGCACCAACAATAATGTTGAGAGTGCAGGGTTCTATGATAAAGTACTCATAACCGTTGAGAGGAATGGCAATATAATATACAGGTATGAGACCCATAACCTTATAACAGATGCTGGGAAGGACTTTATAAGGCAGCAAGCATTTGGTACAGCATCTAGTACAGCACAGTATATAGCATTGAGCACAGACCCTACTACACCTACTCCAAGTGATACAACCCTAGTAGGGGAGATAATATCGCAAGGGCTTGGAAGGGCTCAAGGTACAGCAACTAATGGAGGGACTGGGCAGATAACGATAAGCAAGACATTCACAATGACATCTGGTAATCAAACCTCCTTCACCATAAACAAGGCTGGGCTATTCGACTCTTCAAGCGGGGGTACACTTGTAGCTGTAGCATTGATAAGCAACCCTCCAACCTTACAGGCTGGTGATTCAATAACAATAAACTGGCAGATAAACATAACATAATAATACGAATTAGCTGGGAAGGGATAGCAAGTATGCATGTAATAGCAGTACTACTCATTGTAATTTTTTGTTCATCTATTCCGGTAGTACCATCGCTAGAGCAAAGTAGAGGTATGCTCTACAAGGTTAATGAGTATACAGATAGATACTGGAATGGACACGAATGGGTTTACATACTCTATCCATTGCAGATTGAGAGTGCTGAAGCAGCATCAGTAATAATTAATGATTGTAATAATACTAGCAGTGATGAGTGTAATGATGGCCATGTGCGTAATGGTGGTAGAAGTGGGCAAGTGAGTCGCACTGCTGCAGTTATGCTAGTCGGTGATGATAATGTTAGGAGGGAGTATAGATCGTTTGTTAAATTCCCCATATCATCATTGCATGGCAAGGTTCTTAAATCAGCAGAATTGAAGCTAATCATAGAGCGATCCATTCGAAATGGCTCTTTAGATACTTCTGAACCGTTTAACAATCCACAGTTGGGCGATACACTTGTTATACATATTGACGACTATGGTACACTTGATGCTAGTGATTTCAACGCACCATCAATAGGCTATGATCCTGGAGTTCTGATACCAGCAAGTATAAATCCTCCTAGTACTGTAAGCATATCAGTAAAGGATGCTATGCAGAAGGATATAAACCATGCAAGGAACTTCACAACATACATGATAAGGACTGCTGATGGTACTGATGGAGATAATAGAGTAGATAGATGGCAGTTCTATACAAGGAACTCTGGGATCAGTAATGCTCCAAGGATAGAGTATACACTAGCCTTTACAAGTGATGTCCGTGAGATTGTGAAGTTGGGTGAGTATGATCTGCTGAGCAGGCAGATAGAATCAGCACGGGGTATGATTATAACCCTTCATACTTCAGATTCACAGACAAGAAGCATGAATCAATCAAGACTACTTGTAGATCTACCATCTACAAGCGATACTATAGCAAGAACACTATCTAGCCTAAAGCTAGTCGATGATACCATATCCATAATAGATTCTTCCATAAGACAGATATCATTATCTCTACCAGTTGGTGATACACTTAATGCTATAGATGCTCTTACAAGATCTATAGATGTAGCAAGGTTAATCTCCTCACCAATCACTATATCAGATGAGATAGCAAGGATGCTAGATATCTCAAGAGAGGCTCTAGATCTTTTTGCTATTGCTGATAATATAGGCATGGGGTTTCTCTTGAGGCTTATTGATTATACACAGATATCAGAGGTTATAGACTCTAGCATATCATACAGAAGGCTTATTGTAGATTCTATCGATGCAGTAGTGGATGTGGTTAATGTTTATCTATTGTTTGTAAGAGCATTGCAGGACTCCCTTAGTGCTTCTGATCTTGCTAATCATATAATCAACCTTACTATAAAGGTTCTAACAGATGGTATCATTGTTACAGATGAAGCAAGTAGGTTGATTGGGTTCTCAAGAACGCTTGATGAACCCCTTAGTATAGTGGATGATCTATCTAGGATAATAAGTGATATGGGCAGAGTTCTAATCGAACCACTCTCTACAGTTGATATACTTAGCAATGTTACAAGCTTCCAGAGAGAGATAGGTACATTACTCTCCATCGAGACTGTTAGAATTATAGATGGTCTGGATAGGAGCATAGATGTAGTTAAAGGCATAGAGGATAGCGCAAATGTATTAGATGATCTACCATCAGTGTACACTGGATTCGTAAGGTTCATCGATGAGAGTATAAACGTTGATCATGCACTTGGAAGGGTGCTAGAACTAACCCTCCAGTTAGTAGAGAGTTTTAACATAAGTGATCTACTCAACAGTTCTATTGGCTACTTACTAAGCATAGCGGATAGTGTATCTGCTCTTGTAAACTTGATAGTATCTTCAAGTGGAACTGTTGCAGGTACAGGCACAGGTGGTGGAACTGGTGGTGGAGGTGCTGCTGGTGGAGGTGCTGCTGGTGGCGGTACAGTACTTGCAAGGAGCACATTCATAACTGTAGATCTTAGCAGTTCAAACGATACCCTATTGGTTGAAGGTTTCCTCATGGATAGAGAGGGTGTAATCCCGTTCAACACAGGTCTGAGCGTAACCCTAGTAGACTCAGATACAACAAGAGCATACAAGAGTAATGTTGAGGTGATCGATGGAAGGTATAGATTTGCTATACCAATAGATGAACTCTTCAGTATAATAGCCCCAAATAGCGCTGAGATTAGAATAAAGGCTATAGTTACATTCAATGGGGTTGAGTATTATGATAATAATAAGCAAGGCATAAGATACGCTTATCTTAAATCATCAGCAGAGAGTAGTGAACTAAGGCTTGTGAGAGGTTTAGTATTCGAGGCACCTGCATTCAAGATCGTACCCTCATATACTCGATATAGCGGGGAGAGGCTTATCATCATACATGTAGAGAATGATAGTGATACTGATATAGACTCTTTAAGGATAGTGATCAATGAGGGTAAGGTAATCAAGGTAAAGGTTAGCAGGAACTGGAAGGTTACAGTTCAAGATGATGGGATGGGGTTACTACTAGAAGGTGTAGATGGCCATGTTCTAAAGCAGGGTAAGAGGTTAACTATACTCATCTTGAAGCAAGGACAACTCAACTACATTGTAACCATACCATGATAGACCAATCAACCAACCAATCTATCTATTATATAACTAACTAGGGTAACTAAGCCTTAGTGTAAGTTCATCCTTAAGATCATCTATCCTTATCCTAATCTGCTTCATTGTATCCCTCTCCCTCACAGTTACAGTACCATCAACTAGCGTCTGCCTATCTATGGTTATTGCATATGGTGTACCTATCTCATCAAGCCTTCTATACCTCCTCCCTATAGAGCCAGAGTCATCATAGAACGCATCCATATCCTTCCTCAACATATTAAATATCTCCTTGGCCTTTACCTCCATTTCATCCTTCTTAACTATGGGCAATACTCCAACCTGTATAGGGGCTAGATAGGGTTTGAGCCTTAACACTAGCCTACCATTCTCCTTATCTTCATACAATGAATGCTCTAGTATACAGTATAGGCTCCTCTCTACCCCCATGGAGAGTTCGAATATGTGAGGGAGTACTTTGCTACTAACACTACTACCATCACCAACATCAATATCCATAACCTCCATATTCTCTTTGCTAACCTGCATATGCCCTTTCAGATCATGGTCCGATCTGTAGTTGCATGCTACAAGTTCTAACCACCCAAGGCTTGTCTCAACCTCAAAGTCATAAGCAACAGTAGCATAGAATGCCTTCTCATCATCAGCAAGCCTCCTGAACCTTGCTCTACTCATATCTATACCAGTCTTGCTGTAGAACTCGCTTAGTAGTGAAAGATAATATGCTATTAGCCTATTTGGGATTATGCCCTTGCTTACTGCCTCTGATGCTGTAACCTCATGCATACCATCGCTATCTTGAATCCTGAGCATTACATCCTCGACCTCATCAAACTTATCTATATCATCCAACCTTCTAGGGTTGCAGAATACCTCTATCTCTGCCTGATAGAACTCCCTTAACCTTATTATACTCTGCCTAGGAGCAATCTCGTTCCTGAAGCTCTTGCCTACCTGTGCTATTGCTACTGGTAGTTTGCAGCGCATGACCTTGAAGAGCCTAGCAAAGTCAACGAATATACTCTGGCATGTCTCTGGTCTAAGATAGGCTTCAGAGCCATCAGCCCCTATGCTTACCCTGAACATCATGTTGAACCTGCTAACCTTGCTCAACTCTCCCTTGCATTTTGGGCATCTTATACCATGCTTGAGTATGAGAGCATCCAACTCCTCATCTGCTATGCGTTCAGGTACAATGGCATTTATTGCTTCACCAACAAGCCTATCAGCCCTGTGTACTGATGAGCATTTGGAGCATCTAACTATTGGATCATTGAAGCTATCCAGATGTCCTGAGGCTATGAATACGCTCTTGCTCATTATCTGGCTACCATCTATCTCAAGCATCCCATCCCTCCTAACCAACTCCCTCCTCCACAACTCTATGTACCTATTCTTCAGAGCAACTCCCAGAGGTCCATACTCCCAGAACCCTGCCTGTGCATCAGCATATATCTCACAACTAGGGAAGTAGAACCCCCTACTCAACGCTAGATCTGTTACTTCATCATAGTTCATGCTCTTACCATTAAGAATGAGTCATATAAGCATTGCAAGTTCCTTAACCTTCATTATATTGCCTATATCGTCCCTCCTTGAGTCTACTGGGGTCTCCAGTATCCATGGGATGCGTCTGAACTCCTCTCTAGTAAGGATGTTCTTGAACCCTCCCTCCCCTATATAACCTAGTCCTATATGCTCATGCCTATCAGCGTTAGAGCCTAAAGCATGTTTTGAATCATTGAGGTGTAGTAACCTTATATTCTTGAACCCTATATGCCTATCCAACTCCTCAACAACTCTATCCAATGCATCATTACTCCTTAACTCATAGCCAGCAGCGAATAGATGGCATGTATCTATGCATACACCAACCCTCTTACCATTGAGCATATTGAATAACCTCCCTAGTTCATCTATCCTTGCTCCTATACTGTTCTTCTGCCCTGCCATATTCTCTAGCAGTATTGTAACATCCTTGCTCTCTTCAAGGGCCTCGTTACAAGCATTCACTATGTTCTTCATCCCCTGATCCTTGCTTGAGCCCATATGACTGCCTAAGTGGATTACAAGCATCTTTATAGCAAGCATAGAGCATCTCCTAACCTCCTCAACAAGAACTGCCAAGGATTTGCTGTATATCTCCTGCTTTGGAGATGCAAGGTTTGGTAGATATGGCATATGTGCAAATACAGCATCCCTATATATGCCAGAAGAGCCCAACCTCATCTTGAACCTCTCAGCATCCTCCTCCTGTAGTGGCTTTGCTACCCATCCTCTAGGATTTCTAGTGAATATCTGGAATGCATTGCAGCCTATGCGTAATGCGTTATCAATAGCCTTATCTATAGAACCTGAGATGGATACATGTACACCAAGGCGTACATCTGGCATGGTGCTCCTCCCTTCAAACTTTAATTTTAGGTTTGTTATTATATCTAGGGTATGAGCGGTACTAGTAGTAGGTTACTTGCAAGGTACCCATTCATAGAGGATGCTGGTAACTACCTTAAACTACTTGATTATAGGCTTGAGGAGTTTGATGAGCCTTATATGAGCAATATAGTAGATAGAGCAACTAAGAGGGTTATCTCTGCCATCAAAGGCATCGTATATGAGCCAGAGGAGATTGCAAGTGTTGATGAGGAGCTTGTATCATTCATACTTGCATGTATAATGGTAAAGGCTATCAGGAGCAAGGTGCTCTACAGGAGGTTCGCTCTAAGCGAGGCCAAGAGGGCAGAGGGGTTCCTTGTGGATGATCTTAAAAGTGTAAGAGATGAGAGAGGTAGAGATAATATTCTTAACAAGATATTCAAAGGTGTATTTGGTATAGATGCCATCTACAGCAGTAGTGATTATTCAACCTATATGATAACGGTTGAGGATTACCTCAGATATTCTACACACTTCCACGATGACTATTGGAGATTGGTTAATAGGGTTGTTCATAAAGGCTATGTCTATCTAAGCATCAAGGATACTGTAAGGCTCATAAGGGATGAGGTATACACTCTAATAATCAATAGACTGGAGAGGCTGAATATTGATTCTAGAGATATACCTGAGGCTTTACAGAAGCGTGTAACTGCATTGAAGGGTATGATGCTTGAGCTTGGTAGCGATGAGTTGATGGGGAATGAATCTCTAACAATAGAGAGGAAAGGTTATCCTCCATGCATACTCAGCATACTGAAGGCCCTTGAGCAAGGCAACAATCCATCACATACAGCAAGGATACTCCTTGCAACGTATATGCTAGGTATAGGTAAAGATGTGGAGGAGGTATGTGAACTATTCAGGAATGCACCAGACTACAATGAAAGGATTACAAGGTATCAGGTGGAGCATCTGGCAGGGTTGAGAGGGAATAGGGTAAAGTACTCATGCCCATCATGCTCGAAGGTAGCAAGCCAAGGATTATGCTTTAGGAGTGATGAGTGTGATGGTATAAGCAATCCATTGCAGTTTGGAAGAGCAAGAAGAGGGATAGGATTAGTAAGAGGAGGAGAAGAGAAGAGGGACGAAGGTGAAAGGGGTAATGGTAGTTAGTATAGAGATGATGGTTTACTACTATTCTAAGCGGTGGTAGAATGATAGATGGTAGAGAGGGTGATGATATAAGGTTATATACTACAAGCCTCCTCAGGCAAGCATTCAAGGAGTATTACTTTAAGAATACAGCAATGGTAGAGGTGCCAGATGCCATACAGGAGAGGGAGTTTGGATACTCCAGATTCGATGGTACTATTGTAAGGCATCTGAGTATTAAGGATAGGAACGAGTTGATAGCACTGCTTATAATGAACGTGCCTGCAGATGTGTACTGCTCAGCAGCATACTATATGAACCCAAGCAGACCAATGGAGGATAAGGATCTGAAGGCTGCAGATCTAATCTTCGATATAGATGTGAAGGAGCTCAAGCCTAGATGCTCCAGCAAGCATGATATCAGCATATGTGTAGAATGCTCAGAGCCTATAGAGCCATCATACACAGCCATGTGTAATAGATGTGGCTCAAGTAAGGTCAACCATGTAATCATCCCATGCGATGAGTGCATATCCCTAGGAAAGAGGGAGGTGAAGAAGCTTGCTGATATCCTAGTTGGTGATCTTGGTGTTGATGAGGATAACATCAAGGTATACTTCTCTGGCAACTACGGATTCCATGTCTATGTTAAAGGAAGGTATACCATGTTAGATTCAGCAGCAAGGCTAGAGGTTGTTAACTACATACTAGGCAGAGGACTGATTGATGCTCTAAGGAAGAGACATGGTAAAAAGAGAAAGAGAGAGAGGAGGGATAGGAGTAAGAGTAGTATTAGTAGTAAAGGTAACACTCATGTAAGTAATAAGGGTAAAGATAGGGGTAATGATCTGAATAGTGATGGTAATAGCAGTGATGATGATAGCAGTGCATACATCCCAAGGTCTGTGTTCAATGGAGCATATGGGTGGATGGGAAGGATAGGTAGGTATCTTGCTACTAAGGATGCTTATGTAAGTATAAAGAGCGTTGAGGATGCTATACTAGCATTGTCTGCAAAGGTAGACCCAAATGTTACCATAGATATGCATAGAATATTCAGGCTCCCTGGTACACTCAACAGCAAGAGTAGTCTAGCAAAGGTACCGCTCAAGCTATCTGATATAGATTCATTCAACCCATTAGTTGATGCATGCCTTATAAGCGATAGAGAGGTTTATGTCTATGTGATAGATGCTCCAAGGTTCACACTTAAGGGCAATTCATTTGGGCCTTACATACATGAGGAGGTTAAACTACCGCTTTACGCTGCATCATACCTAATATGTAAGGGTATCGCATATGTCAAGCAACCATCAGAGTGATTAAAGAAATGTTAAATTACTATTGCTATAGTTAGCAGTTAGTCTAGTATAGTAAATTAAAATATAAGTCCTCCTTACTATACTAGATAGGAGTTGTGGAGTAGAGCACAAGATAGACCTAGGCGAGAGCGTGATATCTCATCCTATATAAGGTTAGGACTTATAGTACTGATAAGTGTAATAATATTCATACTCATTGGTAGCCAGAGTGTTGCTATCCTACTAAATATACAGGAGTTTGGTAACCTCTTCACCAAACCGCTCTACTACTCCATACTTAGCGGGCTCATACTTGCTTCTATAGCACTGATAAGGGTTGATATAAGGAATAGGAGATCGATGGTGTGGTGGATAGTATCCCTTGTTCTATCCTATATAAGTAGTGGTGAACTCCTAAGATACCAAGACTTCAAGCTCAGCAGGGTAAACTTCATAATATGGCAGGCAACAAAGGTTGTTCTCCTTGCACCTCTCTTCAGCAATATAATGTTTGGTCTAACTCTAGCATACACGCTTGATGGTAACGATATAGGTTTAGCATCGGTGCAGAACGTATTCTCTCTACCATTCATAGTATCCCCAGATCCTAACATAGCAGAGCAGCTTGTAATACCAATGATACCAGCACTAACACTATTCATACCCCCCATTCTTGCTGTCATAGGGATAAGGTTAGTACTGTATGTTGGGTTGCATAACATAATAAATGTTATAACACAATACATTGCAGATGTAGTAGAGCGTAGACCTAGATACCTTCTCTATATAGCAACTATAGAGATGATAATAGGCATAGGGCTCTTCTGGTCTGCATTCAACATGTTCTTCACATACAATATAGATTACAATACCAAATATGCTATAATAGGTACCATACTTGTAGGGTTAGCGTTCATAGCCTTCTCCATAATGGATAGGAGGATCTCTAAGGTTATAATACTGCCATCAAGGAGTCAGATATACATAAGGATACTAACCATAGTATCTATAGCAGTTGTTATAGCATCTATAATGGCTGTTAATAATAGCATAGCAGATTCAAGGAAGATAGAGTGGTTAGGACCTTATACAGCACAGCAGATAGCAGTTAATAGGTACCTTGCTGAACTTGACAAGGTAACAGAGTACTCATACGATGTGAAACTCTTCGCTGTAGCACCATCGAGGATACCACAATACACTCTTCAGCATTCAGATATTCTTAGCAAGATACGCATATGGGATTGGGATGCAGCATTTGCAAAGCTTAGACCTGCGATAGGTCTGATACCATATGTTGATTTTGCTGATTCAGATATCATAAGGTTCAACGGCAACCTCTACTGGAGCGCAGCGATGACACCCAAGTTGCCTGAGAGCATACCAATAGAGAATAGATGGTTCGCTGAGCACTTTGTATACACACATGTGCCAAATGGCTTCCTAATGCTAGATGCTCATAATGGTAATGAGGTGGATAGCAACAACTTCTTTGTTCAGAGGAGGGTGTACTATGGTGAAGGTAGGTTATTCACATCTACATGGGCAGCATTTCCTGTGAATAGACAGGTTAGTGATGAAGTAGATAGCCACTTCTACTCTGGGAGTGGAGGCGTTACTGTTAACCCTCCTCTAACATGGCTCTTCGAGCCTAACTTCATGTTCTCATACCCAGATAAGGCTATACACCTCTTGAGGTACAGGGATATACATGATAGGGTAAGCCTAGTCTATCCATACTTCCAGTACAGGTTCGGGAATGAGAAGGTTGATGTTGTACCAGTTACAGATGGTAAGAATACCTATTGGCTTATGCCATTGATAGTTAGATTAGATACGGCTAATGTACCATGGAGCGCAAATAACCCACTGTATAGGCTTGTAGGCTATGCATTAATCGATACTTACAATGGCACCATAGATGTGATAGTTAGAGGTGAGGACTTCTTCACAAAGATGCTTGTACAACAGTATGCAGACACAGATAACATGAGTATGGAAGTGCCCCAATGGCTCCATAACCAGTTGAGATACCCAGTAGAGTTGTTCTGGTGGAAGACTCAGATGTACAACTTCTACCATGTTACAGATATACCAACATTCATAACTGCTAGAGAGTTCTATGAGGTGCCTAGGGGACTTGAGCCATACTACATATATGCTAGGCCTCCAAATATAAACGAGATAGAGTATATAGGATTGCTCTCCCTAGAGTTGAGGGGTGCTGCAGGTAGGAACCTTGCTGGTTATCTGATTGTAAGGAATGATTATCCCAATGATGGCCAACTCATCTTCTACAAGGTACCCATAGGATCTAGCACACAACTCTTAGGACCAAGTGCAGTTCAAGAAGCACTTGATAGAGATCCAGACTTTGCTACGCTCAAGACACTACTCAGGAATCCAAGGATAGGGGATAACATACTCTATAGGATAGGGGAGCAGGATGTTTACTTTATACCAGTCTACACTGCAGGGACTGGAGGAGTAGTAGCACAGATAGGCAAGATAGCTGCAGTTGGGGCAGCGTTCACTGGAGCCTATTATGTTGGGCTAGGGAATACACCAGTTGAGGCGTTCAACGCGTATCTAGCAAAGCTTGCAGGGCTTGCTCAAGATCAGGTTGGTGTTGATAAGAATACTAAGATAAACAACCTGCTCAAGGTATTCGAGGATAATGGTATAGCAGTAGTTAAACCCAGTAGTATAAGTATACCATTGACATTCAAGGAGGGAGAGTTATCATACTTGACACAGGATGAGTTTGAGAACGTGAAGGGTAGTATGGAGGAGTTCATAGCATCACAGGTTAAGGCAAGAAACCTATCTAGAGTTATTGTATGGGAGGAGCAGGATAACATAAACTTCGGTGCTGTTAGCGTTGTTGATGGCGTTGCTGAACTCCATTACGTAACTATAAAGATAGGCAATTGATGAAGGGACGAAAGAATATAGGGAGAGATGGTACGAAGATGTTACTAGTTGTGGATAACCTCTCATCCTTTATGCCGTATCTTATACATTCTCTTAATACAATTGATGTTAGTTATGATGTGAAGAAGTATAGCGATCTTGTTGCTTCATACCCTGATTGTGTGGATATTGAAGAGTATGATGGTGTAATCCTCTCTGGTAGAAGGAGAAACGATAGAAGTATGAATGTTATTAATATGCGCCTTGTGGATATAGCATATAGGGAGGATAGACCCTTGCTAGGGATATGCTATGGTGCTGAGATTCTAGCATTGGCTATGGGCGGGACTATAAGGAAGGGAGATAAGGTAACAGGGGAGGAGGAGGTCTATGTACATGAAGATAACCCTATTGCAAGTAATGATACAACGATGATGGTTTATGAGAGCCATGATTACAGTATAGCAACGCTACCATCTGTACTTAAATCTGTAGCATACTCTAAGAGTTGTAGTAACGAGATCATAATGCACCTATACAAGCCCATATTTGGTACACAGTTCCATCCAGAGGCTAGTAACTCTTATGGTCTAGATCTGTTAAGGAGGTTTGTAATGCTTACTAGGAGATGATATGCACACAATGATATTGCAGGCATAAAATAATGTTACAACAATTCATCCATCCAGGATCAATTGCATCAGTATACACGTATACACGTATACACGTATACACGTATATACGTATACACATATATTAGGAGCCACCTGCACCACATGCACAGAGACCGAACTCATCTATCCTGCTGTTGCAGAAGATGCAAGGTTCACCATACTCAACATCTAGAGCACGCTTGCCATAGATCCTATAATGGTCATCATAATGATATTCATAATCCATCTGGTAGTAGTTATCATTACCCATAAACTACTAAAATAAAAGATAGTATTTAAATTATTCTAGAGAGAGGAGGCTCTTAACGTATCTCACACATCTATCTATATCGTATTCTGTGTAAGTGCTTATTATCTGTGCTTCTAGAGAACCTTCTCCATGTACTGAGAGTACATAGTTGTATCCTCCAGTATAGGTGCTTGCTGTAAGATCCCTTATATAGTTGAGTACTTTGAGCCTATTCCTTGCTGGTACATCATGTCTAGCCTTTAGATACTTCTCTATGTATTTTGCAGTCTCTGGATTCTCCAGATCCTTAGCAGTGGGCTGTGTTATCATCAGCCCTCCTGCTAGATCCTGGACCGTCTTTGCTGCTTCATGGAAGTTATCTGCAAGATGATACTTGCCTATGTAAACATAGACTGGGTTAGGTACCGCTATGCCAGTTGGGTACACCTTATGCTCTACTGCTGCTGCCCTTATACATGCTCTTATAGTCTCAACATACCTTATCAACTTGACTATCTTGCTCCTAACATGGGGGTACTTTGCTATACCATTGTACTCTGCTATTAGAGCAGCAGCACCCAACAGTTGATCCCCTATAGGAGGCTTGTATGATATCGCTGTGAATCTATGCCAGAGTGCGAATAACCTTGCCAATGCGCCAGCATACTCATACTCCCCAGCAAGGAATATCCTCTCTTTAGGTACAAATACATCATCGAAGACTGTTAGTGTCTCCTGAGCAGTTGCTCCAACACTCATTGGGTAATCGAACTCTCCCAACTCTTTTGATGCCTGTGTTCTACTTATTATCTTCACATTCTTATCATTGGCTGGTATAGCAAAGGCTACAGCATAGTCCTTATCCTCAGGAAGCATATTCCTGGTTGGTACGACTATTATCTCATTAACTGCCTGTGTACCAGTGGTATGCACCTTTGCACCCCTAACAACTATACCATCACTCTTCCTCTCAACTATATGCACGTATGCATCTGGGTCATCTTGCTCATGAGGTCTCTTACTCCTATCACCCTTCACATCTGTCTGTGCTACAGCCATGGCAAGATCTTCTCTAACACATCTATCGTAGAACCTTAGAACATTACTGTAGTAATTGGTACCATACTTCTTATCAACCTCTGAGCATATACTCATGAGTGCAAAGATAGCATCTGTACCTATTGCCTGTGCTATGTTGAACTGACCATTACAGTAGGCTGTAGTACTCTCTATGAGTTTGGCCCTTGCAAGAAGATCACTGGCATCCCTTGGTATATTGAAGTATGCACTGGCCTCTCCGTACTCATCCAGTCTCTTAACGAAGATATCCCTAACCTTGGGATCGTGCTTAGCCTTGTATAGCAATGACCAATGGTTAACGAATATTCTAAGTACTGGATGGGTCGTAACATCACTAACCCTCTCCCCATTGTAGTATACGTTCCTACCATCTCTAAGGCTAGAGATGAACTCTTCCTGGGTCTTTAATGGCATAAGATACCATTTTATACCTAGAATTTAATCTTTACTTTAAGGATGAATGGAATATGGATTTTGAACTCTATTATATATTGTAATTAGTTATAAGCCTAGCCTAGGATGTCGATGTTGATGATGTCGATGATGGTATAGAGGCCTTCTCTTGCTTCTCACTATTAGAAGCATTCTCATCTATCTTTGCCAACCTCTTTGCCAACCTCATCTTCTCCTCTATGTTCATGTACCTTGCTATGAGTATCCTCTGTGCTTGAGGAGAACCTGCACCATGGAGTGACTCACTTAGGTAGCCAACAGCATTCCTGCCCATAGTCATATTCTCTATAAGCCTAGCCATCCTTACCCTATGCTCTGGGTCTATACCCTCTCTAGTTGCAAGGTACTTCATCAGCTTCGCACCTATCTCTGGATGCCTCAGATCCTTCTCTGATGGTAGGGTAGCAACTATACCCCCTGTAAGATCTTGAGCAAGTCTTGCAATCTCGAATGTGAACTTTGTTAGGTGGTGTTTGCATACATTTGCAAGCATCTCATCGTTAAGATAGTTTCCAGACTTTGTTGCTCTAGCCTTGTATGATGAGGCTATCCCTGTACCATAGACTATCTCGTTGAGGAATGCCATCTCAACTAACTTCTCCCTTATATGGGATGCATCCAATACACCATTGTAATCTGCTATTGTAGCGGCAGCACCTATGAGTACATCTCCAACCCCTGACTTGCAGACATAGCTTCTCCTATGGTATGTTGTGAACCTCTCAACTAATGCTGGTACGAACTCCGTCTCACCACACACGAACACATACTTCCATGGCACAAATACATCATCTATTATTATCATCGCCTCCTGCCCAGCATACATTGCATTACCAACATCTATCTCACCATCCATACTTCTTGTATCACATGACTGCCTTCCATATACGAATGTTAAGCCAGGATCATCTACAGGTATCGCACAGGATACAGCATACTCCTTCTCCTCAGGTTTCAGCCTCATAGTTGGCATTACAACTATCCAGTGAGAGTTTATACACCCTGTCTGATGCATCTTTGCTCCCCTGATCGTTATACCCTCGCTATCCTGCTTCACTATATGCACAAAGACATCAGGATCATCCTGCTCTGATGGACTCCTACTCCTATCCCCCTTTGGATCTGTCATAGCTCCACCTATGACATAGTTCTCCTCCTGCACATATCTTATAAAGTCGGTGAGGCGTTTATGGTACTCTGTACCATACTTCTCATCTATCTCATACGTAACAGAGTATAGAGCGTTCAAGGCATCCATACCAACACAGCGCTGGAAGCATGTACCAGTCAACTGTCCAAGCCTTCTCTGCATCTCATTCTGCTTCACAAGGTCATCTGCACTCATTGCTATATGGAGGAACCTATTAACCCTCTTGCCTATGAGAGGTGAGTATGCTGTAGCAAGCTCAGGCTCTCTAACTGCAAGATCATAGGTCTCTGCAACAGCGTTGATTGATGGTCTTATGATTGGATGATCAACGGGATTCTCTATGAGCTCACCAAATAGGTATACCTTTATCTTACGCCTCCTTAGACTCTCTATGTACTCCTGCCCATTCCTTATAGGCATGCTCTTCATTAACCCTTACACTATTTAAAAATTATGCATCTTCATTCCTCTATATAGAAAGTTATATAATATGAGTTAGATGTTATTCATTCTCATCTCCTTCGCTCTTGCTGCTCATACTGCTCATATCCAATACCCTCTTCCCTCTAGCAGTTGGGACTATCCTCATCCTGCCCATGAAGTTAATCCTTAACTCCTTACCTTCAAATATCCTATCAAGGAATATGGCTAGAGCAGCAACCTCAGAGTGCGGTTGGTTACCTATTGCTATGTTGTAATCGCTAACCTCATACACTATCCTAGGTACCTTCTCTGCACCAACCACAACCATCAGATCCTTGCTCCCATCCTTGCACTTATTCCTTAACTCTTGAATGATATCATCTATATGAAGCCCGTACATGGTTAGATGAACAACTATATTGCCACTCCTCCTCCACTCATTAATAACATCTATCCATCTAGCCTGTTGGCTCCCTATACACTCGACCTCAAATGAACCACCCCAACGCTCATTAACCTCCCTTATACCTTCAACTATGCTAGAGTCATCACTTGCTAGGAGCATCTTGCTTGCACCGAATGCCCTCGCTACCAATGCTACATGCATAGTAACCCTATAATCCCTAACGTATCTATGCCCTATCCTAAGTACCACTACTCTCATCCAGATCTAGTATGTTCATAAGCTCATCCTTATTACCTATACCTGTACCCTTGTTGATATGTTCTTCCTCTTCTTCATCCTCATCCTTTACATCATCACCTGCCTTGTAGTAACCCTTATCTGTAAACCATCTTATCGTATCAAGGAGCACCTCTATGTTCTTACCAGTCTTTGCTGATATAGCAACACATCTACTCCATTTAGTCTCTCTAGCATCTCCATCCCTAACATCTATTCCAATCGATCTAGCCTTCCTATATACCTCATCCTCATCACCAACTAGATCGATCTTGTTTAATGCATAGATTATCTTATCCTCTTGTACCTGAAGTTCATTGAGTATCTTCATACTGCTCTCGTACTTCTTCCTCATATTCTCTATGGGTTCACTGGCATCTATAACAAGTACTACAAGATCAGAGAATGTAAGTTCCTCAAGGGTTGATCTGAACGCTTCAATCATATATGCTGGTAGCTTGCTTATGAACCCTACTGTATCTGAGAGCAGGTACTTGTTACCCTTTATATTTATTGCCCTAGTATAGGTTAATAGAGTAGTGAACATACCTTGCCCAGTCTCATGCTCTTCCCTAGTCAGTGTATTGAAGAGCGTTGTCTTCCCTGCAGATGTGTACCCAGCAAGGGAGACTGTTAGTAACCCTTCCTTACTCCTCTGCCTCCTATATAATGCTCGCCTCTTTACAACCGCATCAAGCCTACTCTTGAGTGTTGATATCCTCCTCTTCACATCCCTGTAGTAATCATCGACCTCATACCTTCCAAGTCCATAGAACCCTGGCTGCTCACCCTTCTTTGCCAACCTAACCTTCTCTCTTGCTCTAGCCATCTCATACCTTAACTGTGCAAGTTTCACCTGTATCCTTGACTCTGCAGTGCTTGCCCTCCTCTCGAATATGTTTAGGATGAGCTTCTCCCTATCTATTATCTCAACCTTCAATACACTAGCAAGGTTGTACTCCTGTGTAGGCTTCAGAACCTCATCGAATATAATGGCATCTGGCATTAGAGAGTCTACAAGGGCTTTAACCTCCATAAGCTTGCCAGAGCCTATACCGTACTTTGACTTTGTAAGGTACCTTTGGGTTACAACATTTATAACCCTGTAACCTGCTGCCTCTGCTAGAGCTAGAGCCTCATTAATAGAGTCTTCATATGGGTAAGTTATTAGCAATGTCTTATTCATACCATCCATCTATAAATCAATTATCTCTTTCAACGATATAATTAGTATTGCTAGGGTCTGCCTGCAAGTGTCCGCTCTATCGTCATGTTCAGTACCAACTCTCCTATATCGCTCACATACTCTGCAATCCTCTTCACATTCTCAAGTATGAACCTAACATTGTATGATGCTTTATCACCGCTATACCTAAACCCATCCATCAGAGCCTTCTCATTCTCTATTATGCTCTTAGCCTTCGTTATTGCATTCTTTGCCTCATAGGTATCCATCTTGAAGAGTGCTAGAGATGTCTCATCCAGCACATTGATTATCTCATTGCTTACATCTATTATTCTGTTCATGATATCATCATCTATCCTCTCACTATTCTCAAGCACCTGCTGTGCTATACCTGTAGCATGATCAGCAATCCTCTCAACACTCTTAACTATTAGCCTGTAATCTAGGCAATGGCCGAGCTTAGATAAACCCATATCTGCTAGAAGGTACTCATTCTCAACTGCTATATTCAACTGCCTAACTATATAGAAGCTGAATCTATCGACCTCATCATCCCCTGCTATAACCTCTCTAGCAAGTTCGGCATTAGATTCTTTTACTGCAAGCAAGGACTCTTTGAGCATGGACTTCGTTAGCAGGAGCATCCTCTTGAATGCATTATCTATGCTGAGTTCCATGACATTGAGGAGTACCTGTATGGTTATGTTATCCATAGAGTCTGCTGTAACCTCAACACCCATGAGTAGTCTCCTTGCAGACTCCTTTACAACCTTCTTAAGTTCAGATGTAAGCCTACCCTGTTCAGCCTTTATGTTTATTACACTATAGCCTAGAAGGTAGAGCGAGATCAGATCCCTTAGAACATTATCTGCACTGCTCTTGCTACCAACATGTATAGTGGCATCTCTTTGCTGTGGTTTGAGCATACGCTTAGGCATTATCTGGATTGATGATATACCATGCCTAACTATCATAACCTCATCCTTGGGCTTCAGGCCAAGTTCTTCAACCCACCGCTTTGGTATAGAGACTATATAAGATGATTTGCCAGTTACCTGTACCCTCCTAGTCTCCCCCTCCCTCATCCTAGCATAACTTATATGTACTTAACTATATAGTTTTGGTTAATAGTTAGGTTATGGTATATAGAGTATAGAGTAAGTATTTTATTATCCGTAATCATGGTCATAGCATGCTAGACCCTAGGAGGAGGCTTGCATATACTATAGATCTGCTCTTTGATAAGGGCTCATCTCTAGCCTTGCCACTGGATAGGTTAGAGTTCACACTCTCAAAGCGTACAGGTAAGGTTAAGCATGTTATGCTCGATGGTGTGCTGTTATGCACATTCAGGAGTGATGGAGGGATAGCATTGACTGTTGATGGTGCAAGGATCCTTGCCAAGAGCAACTCATTCAAGGAGCACTGTATTACCGTGAGTAATGATGTAGCAAGGTATGTTGCTGAAGGAAGGTCTGTATTCTGTAAGCATATACTATGGCATGGAAGCAGGATAGATGTGGGTAGTGAGGTTGCTGTACTCAATGATGATGGGGATATAATAGCAGTAGGTAGAGCAGTGGTTCCATCAACTCTGCTCAAGCATCTTAAGCATGGTGTTGCAGTAAAGGTTAGAGAGGGTACTGCTGGAAGAAGTAGAGGCATATAACGATCATCATATGACGATCATTGTATTCTGTACCAGTACATTTACCTTATATAATTAATCATCGACCTTCTATTAAATTTAATAACAAGGTTATTGTATTCTATATCATGTTCAAGAGCAACAGGCAGATGAGGCGTATGCTTGACAGGATGGGTCTGAATATGAACGAGTTGAATAATGTACAGGAGGTTATAATAAGGACAGTGGATAAGGAGATAATAATAAAGGAGCCAGTGGTTGCTGAGTTGAAGGCACAAGACTCAACCATATATCAGGTTATAGCAAGTGATGTGGAAGAGAGGATAGTTGAGAGGAAGAGCTTCAGCGATGAGGATATAATGCTTGTTGTGCAACAGACAGGGGTATCTAGAGAGGTAGCGATTAAGGCACTTGAGGATGCTGATGGTGATCTAGCAAAGGCTATACTGAGCCTAACATCTAAGTAGCATAAGATCTAATCAAGCAGTACAGTATATTTAGTAGAGAGGTAATGTAATATAGGGCAGAGCAAAGCAATGATTTAATAGAGCAGTACAGCAACAAATCTGGGTTGCAGGAGCAAGGTCAAGAGGCTAGACATGAGTCAAGATACGAATCAAATATTGTAGAGGGTATACTAAGTAGATTGTCTTCTCTAGAGAGTGAGATGGATAGGTTAGCAGTATCAATAGAGGATGATAAGAGGAGGCTTGTGGCGTTAGTAGATAAGGAGATAGAGTCGCTAAGGGAGAAGGTAATCTCGCTAGCAAATACAGAGGCTGAGAGAGTGATAAGGAATGCTAGGGCTGAGGCTGAGGCTGAGTCTTCAAGGATAGTGCAGGAGGGTGAGCATGTATCCAATGCAATAAGGGAGAAGATATCAAAGAGCTCTAGCAAGGCTGTGGAGATGGTCATAGATAGGATACTCTCAGTCTAGGCAATGAGCAAAGGTTTAATAAACTAGCAAGGGTAGATATGGTGATGGAGCCCCCCTAGAGCTCCAAGGATAGTTGTAGCGACGCTGAATGGTAGGGCATACTATAAGATAGTAAGTATCCTCAAGTCTATAGGCCTTAGATTCACATCTATACTGCCAGATGAGCACATGTTGTTTGAGCATGCAGTGATAATAACCAGTAAGGATGAGTACCAATACATCAGATTGGGTAGGAAGGGTAGTAGTGAGAAGATCATCTTGGATGAGGAGTTGGATGGTGATAAGGCAATAGTCAAGGCTAGACTACTTAGGATGCTTAAGGATGGATACCATGATGATGTACTTATAGTAGGTATAGATCCTGGGAGAAGGATAGGCCTAACAGCATTGTATATGCGTACAGAACTTGAGAGCAGAGTGCTCTTATCCATTGTAGATGTGGTAGATGCTGTATGTGCTCTTGTGCATGGTGTATCTGCAAGTAGGAACATAGTAAGGATAGGTTATGGCGAGCCTAGGATAGCAATGGGTATTGCATCCATGCTTTACGATAGGTTGGCTAATGACATAGAGATAGAACTTGTGGATGAGCATGGTACTACATCATCCAATGGGAGTCCTAATAAGAGGGGCTCAAGGGACAAGGCATCTGCAAAGGCAATAGCCATGAGAAGAGGTAAGCAGTTTAAGCCATACAAGGTAGTAGGAGTATCATAGATCCTAATATAGAGGCGAGTGTTATAGTACAGTATAGTAGATCATACCGCTAGCCTATATTCCATACTCATATCCCTTGTAAGCTTTATACCACTTAACATTACTGTATCGAACTCACCCTCATAGTTGGTTATCATAGTTACAATACCATCATCAACCCTATCCAGTATAGCAAAACCCATAACTCTATCCATCGTTGCTAATGCTACAAACATCCCATAAAGCATCTCACTAGGTATCAGTGTATCATCTACAACTATGTTATTATGTATGAGCATAGCCCTCCTGCATAACATCATGAACCTCTTGCTCTTTGCCCTGAACCTGACCTCTCTACCTCCTGCAAGGAACCTCCTATACTGCTCTATCCTTCTTGCAATCCTCTCATCCTTGCTCTTCTGTATACTTGAGGAGGTATCTACCCTTACCACTACCCTATCCTTGAATATATCCATATTACTGCAATCTATATCACCTAGTATTACTATCATATCTGCATCTACACTCTCTACCATCCTTGCCTTGTACCTTAAACCTTGTTCGTTAACATAACCATCAGTATTCACTATAACCATATCTGTATTCAAGGAGTTGATGAGGTGCATAACCCCTCTTATGATATGATCTTCTACACCAGCAGGAGTTATCCTGCCTATGAAGTAGTACTCATCAGCCTTCAGATCTCTAAGATCTAGCACCTGTTCCCTTACCATACACGAGCCCATGCATGCTGGCGGTGCTATATCCCCTTGCCCTATATCACTATCAACTATCCCAACTGTAAGCCCCTCTGCCACTATTATGTTAGAGATGTATGCTGCGAGTGTTGACTTGCCTGTATCTGTTGCTCCTACAAGTATAACCCTCTTTGGTCTTGAACCCTTTATAGCATCTATAACCTCTTGCCATATACCTGTGCCAACCTTATTACTATCTTTATCTACTATACTATAGCCTCCATCCCCCTCTTCTATACTCAATGATACGGTAGCAGGTCCATGAGCCTCTAGAGGTAGGATCTTTCCATGCCTAACATTCACCTCTCTCCCATCAACATCTACTCCAAGTATAGTTATGCTGCCTTTACATTTTACAGTCGCTCTTCCCTTCAATAGTAGTACATTGCCGGCATCAAGGCTTAGTATCTTGCCAAGCCTCCCCATAAGGGCTTATAGGGATAAACTGCTCTATATACTCTATCGACAAAAGGGTTAAATAATAATATTTCATACTTGTACTAATAGGAAACTTTGCTATCCAGTAGAAGAGCAGATTATAAGAAAAGGTTGAAATTTTTTATATTTGATAAGAAACCGCTTCAATAATCCTTAAATACTTTTGTGAAGAATATTATAGCGGGATAATATGACCTGCAAAGGTATATGTTCAAGATACAAGGCACAGAAGCCGGTTGGTGCAGGAAGGTATGCGTCTGGGCAGAAGAGATGCCAGATATGTGAGATATTCATAAAGTGGGATGGACTCTGGTGCCCCTGCTGTGGGTACAGACTTAGGACGAAGCCAAGGAACCTAAAGTATAAGGCAAAGCTGAGGGATAAGAAGGTAGCAGTAGCACAGCAGATACCAACTAGAGTTAGAAGCACACAGTAATAGAAGCGATAGGTAGAGTGGAAGTAAATAAATAAACCCAATCTGCTAGTAATATTTGTGCAAAATAATAAGGTGGAATATAATATAAGGCTTGGTAATAGAGAGTTTACAATATTTATTCTAAAGGCTTCAAACGGTTGCTTTGTATCAATCTCAGAGGGCAGTACCCATAGGCTAGGTGCATTGAATGTATCACTTGTAGGTAGTATAGGCGCTAGCACAGCAAGGGTTATACCAAGCAAGCATGATAGCATCTTCCTAGATATGTTATCGCAGAGGATAGCCTCTATGCTTAATGGCATATGCATAATATCCATGAGTATAAATGCGCCACTGGATGCTACAGTCATGAAGTCCATAATGAATAATATAGTAGCATATCTGAGTGATAGAAGTAATGCTACGTGATTACATAGAGTTGCTAAAGGAGAGAGGAGAGCTTGTATGCATATCTAAACCAGTATCTACAGTATTTGAGATAGCAGCATTGACAGCAAAGTTCGATGGGAGAGAAGCGCTACTCTTTGAGAATGTAAGGAATGAGAAGGATTATGGTTATGAGAGATGTAATAAGAGTAAAGATACAGGAATAAAGGTTGTATCAAATCTATGTGGCACAAGGAAGAGGTTCGCATATGCGTTAGGATGTGATGAGAAGAGCATACATAGCACTATAGCAAGGGCTACAGCATCACCTATTAGGCCTAGCATGGATTATAAGATGCTAGCAACTAATACCTCAGATACACTAGATATCCTCCCTATAATCACACACTTTGAGAAGGATGCTGGACCATTCATAACCTCATCCATAGTCTTTGCTAGGGATGAGGAGAACGATAGGCAGAACGCATCTGTACATAGACTACTCTACCTTGATGGGAGACATATGGCAGTGAGGATGGTTGAGGGGAGGCATCTGCATAGATGCTACCAGTACGCTAAGGAGCATGGAGAAGATCTCAAGGTTAGTATTGTAGTAGGTGTACATCCAGCAGTACTCATAGCAGCAGCATACCAAGCAGATTACAATGTTGATGAACTCCATATAGCGAATGCTCTACTCAGTAACAAACTCAAGGTTAGCATGACTGGCAATGGTCTGCTAGTACCATCCGATGCAGAGATTATACTCGAAGGGAGGATACTGAAGGATGTATATGCTGAGGAGTGGATGGTTGAGATGCTAAGAACATATGATCATAAGAGGAAGCAGCCAGTCTTTGAGTTAGAGGCATTAAGGTATAGAGATAGTGCAATATACCATGATATACTTGCTGGTTACTCTGAGCATAGACTGCTCATGGGTATGCCTGTTGAATCAAAGGTATTCAATACTGTGAAGAGTGTAGTACCAACAACAAGGCAGGTAGTGTTAACAGATGGAGGGTGCAACTGGCTCCATGCTGTAATCCAGATAAGGAAGAGGCTTGAAGGAGAGTCAAAGAATGCATTAATAGCAGCATTTGCAGCCCATCCCTCACTGAAGCTAGCAATAGTTGTCGATGATGATATAGATCCAAATGATCCTAATGCTGTGGAGTATGCTCTAGCAACTAGGTTCCAAGCAGATAAAGGCTTGATAGTCATAAGAGATGCAAAGGGTTCAAGTTTAGACCCATCAAGCGATCAAGAGCATCTTTTGACATCAAAACTTGGTATAGATGCAACTGCATCACTCCTCAAGGATAGATCTAGATTTGAGATAGCAAGAATACCAATACTCGATGAGATAAAGATAGAGGATTACCTCTAGTATAATACTATATATTATTTTATCATTTGATGGGTATCTTAGTTGTAATACCATATACAGACAAACATATAATACATTAAATTATATTGTAGGATAATTATGACCAATAATATTATAAGAGATGAGTTTTGGTCGTTCTTAATGGATGCTAAAGGAGTAAGGATAAGTTTACTGGTACTAACACTGCTATCACCATTGATATCAACACCGCTTCTAGAATTAGCTTATGCTCAAGAACTCTCATGCCCTCAGAACCTGACTCCAACAAAGCAAGGTACTGATGGTGATGATATCATCCATGGTACAAACGGCAATGACATAATATTTGCTGGCAATGGTGATGATGTTGTATATGGTAATGGTGGTAATGACATAATCTGTGGTAATGGAGGTAATGATAAGATCTATGGAGGGGATGGGAACGATCAACTCTACGGTGGTTATGGTAATGATGTGATAGATGGGGGTTTAGGGGATGATTTTATTCAGGGAGGACCTAACAACGATCTACTCTATGGCAATGATGGTAGAGATACACTATTTGGTAGCGATGGTAATGATGTTATTAATGGAGGAAATGATGATGATACAATGCATGGAGGTATTGGCAATGATATGATTCATGGTAGTTATGGTAATGATGTTATTTATGGAGATGATGGTAATGATAGGTTGAATGGAAATGATGGTGATGATACACTCTATGGCAACGATGGCAATGATAGGATATATGGTGGATTACATAATGATATAATCTATGCTGGGGCAGGGAATGATTCCTTGAATGGCGATGATGGCAATGATAGGATCTATGGAGAGGATGGCGATGATAGGGTTCATGCTGGCATTGGTAACGATTATCTTGATGGAGGTATTGGCAATGATTACCTTTATGCAAATGAGGGCGATGATGAACTACGTGGAGGAGATGGTAATGACCAACTCTATGGTGTAACAGGCAATGATGTATTGTATGGAGGTTTAGGGAATGACTGGTTAAGTGGTGGATTCAATGGAGTGGAGGATGATGGCAAAGATACACTCTATGGAGATGATGGTAGAGACTGGCTTGAGGGAGGCAACAATGATGATACGCTCTATGGAGGAAATGGTAACGATCATCTATTTGGTAATGATGGTAATGATAAACTAGTTGATGATGATGGCGCAGACTTTATGGTTGGAGGCAATAGGGATGATTACATAGAGGCAGGAATGGGTGATGATATGCTGTTTGGTAATGATGGCAATGATATACTTGTAGGAGGAGTGGGTATGGATATGATATTTGGTGGCAATGGTAATGATACACTTCAAGGTAATGATGGTGATGACTGGCTTGCTGGAGATGATGGTAATGACAAGGCATACGGAGGCAATGGAGTAGATCATCTCATGGGAGGCTCTGGGAATGATATGCTGTATGGTAATGCTGGAAATGACCATCTTGAGGGAGGAAGTAACGATGATCTTCTAGATGGAGGAGAAGGTGATGAGTGGATATTTGGTAATGATGGCAATGATACACTCTATGGCAATGATGGTGATGATGTGAGGATAGATGGAGGTTCTGGTATGGACAAGGTGTATGGAGGCAATGGCAACGATTGGGTAACAGGAGGCAGGGATGATGATGAGTTGCATGGAGATGCGGGGGATGATAGGGTTGAGGACTACTTTGGTAATGATACTCTTTATGGAGATGATGGCAATGATATACTTGTAGGAGGAATAGAGGATGATACGCTTTATGGAGGCTCAGGTAACGATACACTAGATGGAGGGAATGGCAATGATAGGCTAGTAGGAGGGGATGGAGATGATTACATTACTGCTGGCAATGGAGATGATCATATAGATAGCAAGGATGGTATAGTTGATAATGACTTCATTGATGGAGGAGATGGGAATGATACATGTATCAGTGATCCAGATACAGCAGTTCTATGCGAGATGTGATCTAATCAATACAAGATACTCACTTCCTACTATTTGATCAGTAGATCAACCATCATGGCTATGAATAACACTGCTAGATATGGACTTGAGAACTTGAAGAGCCTCCATGCCTTACCCTCATCTGGCTTCAAGAGCAGTTGTATGCTCATAATCGTAACTATTATACCAGTTATCCCTGCAATGACGAGATAGAGAGATCCAAAGTGCCCTGTATATGCTAATGCCATGCTGAATGCTACCATGAGCAGTGTTGTTGCAGCTATAACCTTTGTTGATGTATTCACACTACTTACTACTGGGAGCATAGGTATATTTGCCCTACTGTAATCCTCTTTAAGCCTCAATGCTAGGCTCCATATATGCATGGGTATCCATAGGAAGACAAGTAGAGCAAGCATTATACCAACCTCTATATTTGTTAGTGTTATAGATACATAGCCTATAAGCGCTGGCATCCCTCCAGAGAAGCCCCCAAGCACTATATTTGCCCTACTCCTCCTCTTCAGTAACTTGCTGTAAACTACAACATAATCGAATATACCGAATGCCATGAGTATTAGAGCATATACATTTACCATCGCTGATGTTATCAATGCTATCGCTATGAGTATAGACCCATAATATAGCGCATATCTAGCATCTATCCTCTTGCTTGGGATAGGTCTATGCCTAGTCCTCTCCATTATCGCATCTATATCCCTATCGACATAACTTGATACTGTATTTGCACCAGCAGAACCTGCGGTTACAGATACTAGAAGCAGTACCCATATTATGGTATCAGCATCAACACCACTTATATTGGAAGCTATAACAGCAGATGCGAATGCCGTGAAGACTAGCAAGTACCATATCTTTGGCTTTGTTACCTCCCAGTAATTCCTTATGCTATATCCTACCCTGCTCTTAAGCAACAACTACTATCCTCACTCTTACCCTTATGGCTGCTAGATCTTATTTATAGTATTTCTCTACTATTAGCATTAGCATCATTATTGTTAGCCTCTACTTCGTCACTAGCGGTAGAACAACCTCTGAGAACGTTGGTTCCTTTGTAGTCCTCTTCATCTCTATGAACGTCTCCGTCCTCTGTACCCCTTCTAATCTACCAATCTTATCTGATACTATATGATGGATCTCATCTAGAGTCTTTGCAGTTAATGTAACGAGCATATCGAACCTGCCTGTAACCTCGGCTATCTCTCTAACCTCTGATATCTTCATAAGCCCTGAGATTATGCTATCCCTCATCTTTGAGTCCATGTTTATCCCTGTAACCGCTTTAACATTATAACCCAGCATCTCCTCATTGATTATGATAGTATACTTCTTTATCAACCCTATCTTGATGAGCCTCTTTATCCTGCTATAGGCTACAGATGCATTGACATTTATCTTCTTGCTCAGTCTAGGCACTGATATACTAGCATCCCTCATAAGTTCACTCAATATCTTCATATCTAATTCATCTATTTTGGGCATAGCTGTCTAAATTATTTAGTGACTACTCGTTAATAAACTTATTTCTTATATATAGGGAAGATGGTTAGAGGAGTTCTCTAACCTTGAGCATCTCTGCTAGGAGTACTGCGCCTTTGGCAGAGCCCATCTTCTCGTTATGTGATAACAGAACGTATTTCACGCCTCTCTCGAATGCTGTATCCTTCCTTATCCTCCCAACTATGGTGCTCATACCATCATTAACATCTCTATCAAGCCTAGGCTGTGGCCTACTTGGATCATCATGCACTATTATGTAATCCTCTGGAGCAGATGGCAGATCTTTTATGTTAACATTTTTGGAGTAGTCGAGCATCGCACGCTTCACATCATCTGACTCACAGTCCCTGCTGGTCTCTACGAATGCACACTCTGTATGCCCATCTATCACTGGTACTCTAGTACATGTGCAACTAACCTTGAATCTAGCATCATCTATTCTTCCATCACTGAACTTACCAAGTATCTTCCTTGTCTCTATCTGTACTTTCTCTTCCTCCTTTGGTATGAAAGGTATTATGTTATCGAATATATCTAGGGCAGAGACCCCTGGACTTCTCCCTGCACCTGAGACTGCTTGTAGAGAGGTCATTATAACCCTCTCTATACCGAATACATCCTGTATAGGTTTGAGTGTTATAGCCAAACCTGTAGTTGTGCAATTAGGTAAAGGAGCTATGAACCCCTTCCAACCTCTCCTCTTCCTCTGCAACTCTAGAAGCTCTGCATGACCATCGTTTACCCCTGGTATAAGTATAGGCACATCCTGCTCGTACCTGAATGCTGCTGCAGTGCTTATTACTGGTGTATACTCAGCCAACTTTGGCTCTATTATCTTAGCATCATCGGTCTCAACTGCTGTGAATATAAGATCGTAATCTCTAGCATCTATCTCACTCACACTCTTAACTACCATCTCTTTAGCATACTCTGGTATTGGTGTACGTTGATGCCACTTCAGTACCCCTGTACTACTATCCCTCAAGGCATCTATATACCTCTTACCTGCAGAGCGCTCAGATGCTGCAACTGCCCTCACCTCGAACCATGGATGCTTATCTAATGCGACTATGAACTCCTGTCCTACCACTCCAGTTGCCCCTATAATCGCTACTCTGAGCATGGCATCTCTCTGTAAGAGCATTATTTATTATTAATGCTTTATACACTGGCTTTATGCAACTGAACTGAACTGAGCAAACCTAAATACTAGTGATGAGAGATAGGGTATATGTTGGATTGTTTGACCAATATTAAACCCAATATATTAGCTATGAAGAGTATAGTACATGGTGGTAAGCACTACTTGCGATCATTCAACACCTTGATAGACTTCAGTACAAGCGTTAATCCATTGGGCCCCTCACCTAGGGTTAAAGAGGTTATGATGAAGAGTATAGATGTTATAGCAGAGTACCCAGATAACAGCACTAAGAGGTTCAGGAGGGCAGTGGCAGAGTACATTGGTGTAGATGATTCATGTATAGTAGCAGGTAATGGTAGTAGCGAGTTGATATACCTTATAGCAGATACCTTCCTTGCTAGAGATGATACAGTATTGATAATCCAGCCAACATTCTCAGAGTATGAACGTGCGTCCATTAAGAACTCTGCTAATGTTGAACATCTATCGTTATTTTTAACATCTGAATTCAAAGATGAGTATGTTGATATGCTGGATGAGCGTATGAATGGTGCAAGACTAATCTTCATATGCAATCCTAACAACCCTACAGGCTCAGTTATAGAGAAGGAGGTGTTATTGAGGATCGTTGAGAGAGCATGTGAGAAGGGTGTCATGGTAGTGCTGGATGAGTGCTTCATGGAGTTCTCCAGCATAGATTGCTCACTTGCAAGGCATGTTGGGGAGTTCAATAACCTTATAGTGCTTAGATCATTAACTAAAGCATTTGGGCTTGCAGGGCTAAGGTTAGGCTACTGCTTAGCAAACTCCAAGCTTGCAAGTGTGCTTGCAGATGCAAAAGTACCATGGAGTGTGAATGCTCTAGCAGAGGTAGCAGGTGTAGAGGCCTTGAGTGATAGAGAGTATATAGAGAGGAGCAAGGCTATACTTGCTAAAGAGAGGGATTATATGCGTAATATGCTTGAAGATACAGGCTACTCCCCATTGAGATCAAGCGTGAACTTCTTCCTAGTTAGGGTACCTGATGGAATGAACTCTACTGCACTAAGGGATAGGTTACTGCATAAAGGTATGCTAGTTAGGGACTGTAGTAACTTCCATGGGCTAGAGGATGGGAGATACATTAGGATAGCGCCTAGGCTTAGAGCAGAGAATGAACTGCTCATAGATGCTATGGAGGATGTATTGAATGAATAGTAGAGATGCTAGAGTAGATGCAAGGTGCATAATGGTACAGGGTACATCATCTAGTGCTGGTAAGAGCATAATAACAACTGCACTCTGCAGGATAATTGCGGATCTCGGCTATAGGGTTACACCATTCAAGGCACAGAATATGTCCTCAAATGTATACATAACAAAGGATGGGTTAGAGATGGCAAATGCTCAAGCACTACAGGCAATTGCTGCTAGAGTTGAGCCAGATGTTCATATGAACCCTATACTCCTCAAGCCTATGGGCGATTATATAAGCAATGTTATTATTCTAGGCAAGGAGTATAAGAGAATGCATGCTAGAGATTACTACAGGTTTGCAATTAGCAAGGGTCTTAGTATAGTGTTATCATCATTGAGGCATCTATCATCCAAGAGCGATATCATAGTTATAGAGGGTGCTGGGAGTCCTGCTGAGATCAACATAGCAAGGTATGATATAGCGAATATGAGGCTTGCAGAGGCTATAGGTGCACCAGTACTGATAGTCTCAGATATAGAGAGAGGAGGATGCTTTGCAAGCATGATAGGTACACTTGCACTCCTCAAGAGGAGGGAGAAGGACCTTGTAAAAGGGTTCATAATAAACAAATTCAGGGGCGACAGATCCATACTTGCTGGAGCACTATCAAGATTTGAGAGGTTGAGTAGCAAGAGGGTGCTTGGGATAGTGCCATTCATCGATGATCTTGCACTACCTGAAGAGGACTCATTATCCAGTAAGAGGGGTTATAGAGGTAGAGGCGATGATAATATTATGCTCGATATCAATAATAGGCATCTAGATGGTATGATAGATAGATTGAGCAAGATAGTCAAGGATAGTATTGCAGTAGATGAGATGATGAAGATACTTAGTTAATCATCTCTTCTGTGGTATGGAGTTATCAGAATTATTACAGCAGATGCAAGGGATAATGGTAGAGCAACAACAGCCGCAATCACAACCAACTATACATCTTATTATACTTGTTAGTGCACTATTGCTAGATCTACTCTTTGGAGAGTATCCAGCAATGCTACATCCTACTGTCTTTATTGGTAGAGTTATATCACTATTCAAGGCAAGGTTGAAGCATAGATCTAAGATCAGGGAATATACCAATGGTTTCATATTTGCTGTAACACTTGTAGCATCTGTGTACCTCTTGGCATATAACATACTATCAATTCTAGAAGTTCATGATATAGCGCTGATAATAGTATCTGTATTCTTGTTGAAGAGTACGTTCGCAATAAGGGCTATGGAAGAGCATGCAGATGCAGTCATGAACTCACTTAGACTCAACGATATAGCAAGTGCTAGATCCAATCTCTCCATGATAGTTGGAAGGGATACATCTAGACTGGATGAGGAGCATATACTCTCAGCAACTATAGAGAGTATAGGCGAGAGTACTGTGGATGGTATAACATCACCACTCTTCTACTATGCACTGCTAGGGGTACCTGGAGCACTTGCGTATAGGGCTATAAACACACTAGACTCCATGATAGGATACAGGGATGAGTACCATATGCATATAGGCTATACATCTGCCAAGCTCGATACAATAGCAAACTACATACCTGCTAGGCTTACAGCACTAACCATGATACTGGCAGCGATGCTTCTAAGGCTGGATTGGAGGAATGCTTTGAGGATAATGCTAAGAGATAGGCATAATACACAGAGCAAGAACTCTGGCTACCCAATCTCCGTTATGGCTGGATCGTTAAGGATAAGGCTAGAGAAGATAGGCTACTATACACTTGGCGATAGAGAGAGCGTTATAACGATTGAGCATTGTAGGATGGCTCTTAGGGTTATGAAGTTGAGTAGCCTGATATTCATAGTAATTGTGGTACTTCCATTACTGATGATAAGAATTGTATAAACTAGCATTATAATGATATGTTTGTAAGAAGGATGATGATCCCATGGGCATAATAGATATATTCTTGGCACTTATCTCATTTCTGAGCATAATACCTACACGTAGATACGATATAGAATACATTGCAAGGTATGTATTCCTCTTCCCCTTAATTGGTATACTCTTGGGCATTATAATAGGTTCCATAGCACTCTTACTCTCATCTGTAATACAAAATGGGATGATAGTAGCATTGATTGTAATAGCAATCACACTCTTACTTACTGGCATGCACCATACCGATGCTTTAGCAGACTTTGCAGATGGGGTGATGGCTAAGGGTAGTAGAGAGGATAAGATTAGAGCATTGAGAGACCCAGCCATAGGTTCTGCTGGTGCATCTATTCTAATATTATACCTGCTTGGACTCTTTGTAGCACTAAGCACACTAGATGGGATGAGCATGCTAAAGGCTATTGTGGTTAGTGAGTGCATAGCCAAGTACTCGATGGTACTGCAGGCATCTATTGGTAGGGCAGCATGGGAGGGTATGGGCGCACCATTTGTAAGGGCTATGAAGGGCAAGGACTGCAGGAGCGTTAACTGGCAGAGACTACTCATAGCAACTATCGTAACAGTAGGTGTAGCGTATGCTATACTGCATCAGCTAGGCATATATGCGTTTATAGGCTCTATAGCAATGGCAATTCTACTCCTTGCTGTAGCGAATAAGAACTTTGGAGGTATATCTGGGGACCTCTTTGGTGCAACCAATGAGTTATCTAGGCTAACATCTCTACTTATAATAACATCCATCGCATAATAAAGATACTATGATTGCAGTGTTAATGGCTGGGGGTAGAGGCTCTAGACTAGCAATAGATGAGGAGAAACCACTAGCAAAGCTGGATGGTAGGCCAATGATCTCATATGTAATGGATGCACTGTTATACTCTAAATGCTTTAATACAGTGATAGTTGCAGTGAGTAAGAATACCCCTAGGACTAGAATGTATCTAATGAATGAGTATAGAATGGATCATGTTGACAATAACAAGACCATCGGTAGCAAAGGTTATAATAACTGCAATATAAGGTTGGTTGATACACCTGGAGATGGTTATTCTATAGATCTTAACTCGATCATACTAGAGGTTAAAGATCACCATTCTTATAGATGTGGATACAGGAACGAGCCCTACAATCTCTTCGTAACTCCAGCAGATCTTCCACTGCTAGATGAGCATATAGTTAGGAGTATAGTTGAAACAGTATACAAGGGAGGGCACAGCAAAGCATGGGTAGCAGTTGTAACAAACAAGAGATTTCTAGATTCTTTAGGAGTATCTAACAGTAACTGCTTCAATAAGAATCATTCAACGCTCTGCTACACAGGCATAAGTATTGTTAATACAGATGGTGTAATGAGGGTACCAGAGGTGGTAGAGGAGGAACATATAATCGTAGATGATGTAAGGGTAGCAGTGAACGTAAACAGATTAGAGGATCTGAGGATGGCAGCAAGTATCAAGAGACTTCGAATCTCTTGACCTCTACAGCATGGATTATTGCCTTTCCCCCTGTGCTCTCAACTAGCAATGAGTTACACTGTCCGCACCTTATGTTAGTGGTTGAGTGTGAGTATACTATCCTCTCTGTATTGCAGGTACCACATCTGACGAGTATGAAAGTACTCCTAGGCTTAGGTATAAGTATATGCTCCCTTTTGCCCATATCTATCACCTTATGCAGCAATCTCAACCTTCCTGAGCCTTATACCATACCTCTGCAGTGTATAGCCACAGTCCTTGCACTTGAACTTGAGGAGTTGCTTCTTGGTTGTCTTTGCAGTCCTCTTCTGCTCCGGGTACTTCTGACCTCCATAACCCTTCTTCTCCTCCTCATGCCTCCTCACACCCCATGCTGTACCCCTCTCCTTACCCTTCTTGTAGAGTGAGATAGTATGCGCTGTGTGCTTCTTGCACCTAGGGCAGTATGTGTTTACCTCCTTTGGCACCTTCATGGGTACTCCTCCTCTATACTCTTATTTAAAGTACACTACAAAAGTTATAAATTGGAGTATGGGAGAGATAGGATTGGTGATCTGATTGGCTATACCAGTAACAACAGCAGGGGGTAGTGTACCAGTCCTGATACTGAAGGAGGGTGCAAAGGAGACAAGGGGCAAGGAAGCACAGAGGAATAACATAACAGCAGCAAAGCTTGTAGCAGAGATAGTGAAGACAAGTCTAGGTCCTAGAGGCATGGATAAGATGCTTGTAGATACACTAGGTGATGTTACAATAACCAATGATGGTGCTACCATATTGAAGGAGATGGATGTTCAGCACCCAGCAGCAAAGATGATGGTTGAGATATCAAAGGCTACAGATAATGAGGTTGGTGATGGTACAACATCTGTGGTAGTGCTTGCTGGAGCACTCCTAGAGAGGGCTGAAGAACTGATAAACAAGGATGTTCATCCTACCATAATAGTTGATGGATATAACATGGCATTAGAGAAGGCGTTGCAGATTCTTGATGATGTTAGCATAAAGGTTGATCCTCTAGATAAGAGAGTATTGAGGAAGATAGCCTTAACTACTCTAGCCTCAAAACTAGTCTCTGAGGAGAGCGGTTACCTTGCAGACCTTGTAATAGATGCTGTTCTCACAGTTGCTGAAGCAGATAAGAAGGATAAGGATGGCAAGTATAGAGTTGATATAGATAACATAAAGGTTGAGAA
>JBKBIE010000003.1:0-127007 GCA_046299465.1 Candidatus Nitrosocaldus sp. | reverse complement strand
AGTTGCAATGGCTAACTCGATGAAAAGAGGATTGAAAGAGCATTATTTGTTGTTTAACCATCTAGCAAATCGTGCTAGTGCTAGCCTCCTATGCGATACCCTGTTCTTCTCATCACCCATCTCAGCATACGTTCTACTATTGCAATTGGGTATGAATATAGGATCGTAGCCCCAGCCCTTGCCCCTTATGCTATCTGCTATAATACCATCTACCTTGCCTATGAATATTACAGGCTCAACATCATTACTATAGCAGTATGCAATAACAGATACGAACGATGCCCTTCTATCATCTATGCTATGCATAAGCCTTATTATTCCTTCATTCCCTATGGTCTTGAATACATAGGATGAGTATGGTCCTGGGAAACCGTTCAGAGCATTTATGGTTAATGCATCATCCTCAACGATAACACTCCTCTGCAACATCTCGTAAGCTTTCTTAGCCTTTGCAGATGCTATATCCTCTACCCTCATCGCCTGTATCTCCACCATCTCTAGTTGTGAATGCTCAACATCTATGCCGTACTCCTCAAGTATAGCCTTGACCTCTCTGAACTTATTGTGGTTCGATGTTACAAATACTAACCTATCCATCTTGTAATACCTTACCTGTCTACCTTCTACTACCACTACCACTACTACCACTACTACTACTTGCTTTGCCTATCCTTGCCAACTCTGCAAGTAACGCTGCCAACTGTATATCTGGGTGTGCACCAACAACAAGCCTGTAATCGTACTCTGCAAGCACCTTTAGCAGTTCTATATTCTTACTGGAGTCCTTCATGATCTCTTCTCCAGCAAACTTTATAAAGTCTCTCTCCGATAAGCCATGCACTCTAGTGAGTTCAAGCATCCTCAACCTCGCATCGTTGAAGTTACCTTCAAGTGCAAGCCTTATCACTTCCCCAACCTTTGCCTTGTATGATATTCCTAATGCAGATCTAACACTAGCATCGTTAACTATGCCATGACTAGCTGCTGCTTGCAGTATATTTATAGCATGTCTTAGATCTCCAGATGTGAACTCATATATCATCTCTAATGCCTTATCCTCATATCTAACCCCTTCAATTTTGCATATATTTGCAAGGTGGTTTACAACATCATCCCTAGCAAGGCTCTTGAACCTAAATATCACACACCTACTCTGTATAGGCTCTATTATCTGTGAGATGTAATTACAGATCAAGATGAACCTGCTTGTAGTAGCACTATCCTCCATTATCCTCCTCAATGCTGTCTGTGCCTCAGGGGTCATCTCATCAGCCTCATCCAGTATAACTATCTTGAATGGTATGCTAATACCTATACTTGTGTATCTAGTGAACATCTTGACCTTCTCCCTGACCATGTTTATACCTCTCTCATCTGAGGCGTTAAGCTCAAGCGTGTAATCCCTCCAGTACTCCCCCAGCACCTCTCTAGCAATACATAGCGCAACAGTTGTCTTACCAACACCGGCTGGACCAGCAAAGAGCATGTTTGGCATACCAGCAGGGCTGGCAAGTATCCTCTTTATCCCTTCAACTATCTCCCTCTGGTTTACAACATCATCAAGCCTCTTAGGTCTGTACTTCTCTACCCACATCAACTGCTCTATGCTCATGCTCATGCTCTCCTCTATAGCAAGGATGAATAAAATGCTAACTCTATAGTTCATATACTTGAGCTGCATATGTAGAAAGGTGTATAGAGGGATGGATGTAAGCACTATAGCAAGGATTCACACTCTAGGCTACATGTTAGAACCCGTGAAGGTTAGATTCAAGAGAGGTGTGAGGATAAACCTAGCCAACATCATACTTGAAGGTAGTGAGGATGAGGGTAAGATGCTCCCAAGATGGATTGCAAGGATACTCCATGCAAATGGTATTGCAGAGGCACAAGAGCAGGATATGGGTATAGAACTGATCAGGGCATTGAGTAGGGAGAGGATAGCAGGGGAGCAGTTAACAACTATAAAGCATGACTTCTACATAAGCTTGAAAGAGTTCATATCAAGGCAGAATGATACCAGTAAGGATAGGCTTATGGTATCACTCCAAGATATAGTAACGCTTAGACTCAAGAAGATCATGGACTACTCCAGTAGGTTAAGGAGCACATCAAGCATAGCACCTGAGATAGAGCAGAGGCTTAGCGTTGAGGAGAGGGCACTCTTTAGAGCATTATATGATTCTGTGAGCAAGTTTAGAGGCTATATATTAGATGGTGAACAAGAAGGTAGTTAGTGGAATGAGGGAATGGTATGGTAATGCTCAACGATGATGTTGTAAATACATATGATGAGATTGTAGAGTTCATCAGAGGCTTCAAGGATGCTAATGGAATATACAAGTATAGGGAGCAGATTGAGATGTTGAAGATAAGCAATGCTAGATCAATAACTGTAGACCATAACGATCTTGCATTATACAATCCTGATATAATAACTAGACTCGATAAAGAGCCTCGCACTATACTGGAAGATTTCAGCAAAGCAGTATATTATGTACTCAAGGAGGTAGATGCAGAGTATGCTGATAAGATAAAGGATGAGCTTATGGTTAGGATATCCAATTATACACACCAAGTTAAGATGCGTAATATAGATGCAGAACTTGTAGGTAGGTTGATAAGCACAGCTGGTATGGTAGTTAGAGCATCAGAGGTTAAACCATTCATATCCAGATACTACTATAGGTGTGTGGATGGGCATGAGGGTTATATAAGTAGGGATGAGTATTATAGAAGTAGGAATAGGAGTGGGAGTGGGAGGAGATCTAGCAGTAGAGATGAGGAAGGTGAAGACAAGAGTGATGGCGAGAGAGGTATGAGATGTAAGACATGTAGGAAGGAGATAAGCGTAGAGATTGAGAAGAGCAGGTTCAGTAACATACAGATGATAAGGATGCAAGAACTTCCAGAGGATCTACCTCCTGGCCAATTACCATATCATATAGATGTTATACTTATGTATGATCTGGTTGATAATGCAAGGCCTGGGGATAGAATAATACTTACAGGGATAGTTGGTGTTGAGAGAGAAAGAGATATTGAGAGTAGTAAGATGGATATACCATTATTCAGGATAAGGGTGGAAGGTAATAACATAGAGTTCTTGGCAAGCAGAGGAGATGGTAAGGATAGTACTACTGCTGTTAGGAGCAATAGCAGGTTCGTTATAATCGAGGAGGATGAGAGGGAGATCAAGAGGTTAGCATCAAGACCAGATCTATACGATCTACTCATATCCTCATTTGCCCCTCACATATATGGGCATGAGATAATAAAGGAGGCTATACTCCTCCAGATAGTAGGGTCTCCTCAGAGGGAGCTTGAAGATTCAACCAAGTTAAGGGGAGACATAAATATCCTGCTCGTTGGAGACCCTGGTACTGCAAAGAGCGAGTTGCTCAAGTATGCAGCAAGGATAGCCCCTAGAGGATTATACACATCTGGCAGGGGGAGTACGGCTGCTGGCTTGACTGCTGCTGTTATCAGGGATAAGAGCGGGATGATGATGCTAGAGGCAGGGGCAGTTGTGCTAGGGGATCAAGGCCTAGTCTGCATAGACGAACTAGATAAGATGAGGGCAGAGGATAGGAGCGCACTCCATGAGGTTATGGAGCAGCAGACATGCTCCGTAGCAAAGGGCGGTATAGTTGCTACACTTAACGCTAGAACAAGCATACTTGCAGCAGCAAACCCTATCCTAGGCAAGTACGATCCATACAGGAATATAACAGAGAATGTTAACCTCCCAATACCATTGCTTACTAGATTCGATCTTATCTTTGCTATAAGGGATGAGCCAAACAGGGAAGGCGATGCCAATCTTGCAAGGCATATACTTGGCATACATAGGCGTATAGGCTATGAGCATATCCCTCCAATCCCAATAGATCTGCTACGCAAGTATCTAGCATATGCAAAGAGGTTCAACCCATTGCTGAGCAAGGATGCAGAGGATAGGATATTTGAGTACTACATGCAGATGAGGGCAAATGCAAGCCCAGATTCTATAACAATAACTGCTAGACAGCTGGAAGCACTGATAAGGCTTGCAACTGCAAGGGCAAGGCTCATGCTTAGAGATACGGTAACTGTAGAGGATGCTGAAAGAGCAATATACATATTCAATGTTATGCTCAACAAGGTTGGTATAGATGTAAAGACTGGCAAAGTAGATCTAGGGGTACTGCATGGTATGCCATCAAGCGAGAGGAGTAAGATGCAACTATTCCTTGATGTATTTAACGCATTATCTGGCAAGGATCAGAACCCGGTTGAGGAGCAAGCACTGATAGCAGAGCTTGCAAAGACTGGCAAGTTCACAGAGGATGAGGCTAGGGAGTGGATAAGGAAGGCAAATGCTCAAGGCATAATATATGAGGTAAGACAGGGCTTCTACAAGAGGGCCTGATCAATAAATCATAGCATTTATCTGTATGCATTATTATAATAAGTGATGGCTCTAGATGAATTATACAGATACTAATAGACATAGCATGCTCATCAGAGATCTACCAATAAAGAGAGAGTTCAAGGAGTTACTGGAAGGGTTAGGCTATACAGCATTATATCCTCCACAACAGGATGCGATAAGGGCAGGACTCCTCGATGGGAAGAGCATGATTATAGCAACGCCAACAGCAAGCGGGAAGACACTTATAGCAATGATCGCATCAGTTAGAGCACTGGAGCATGGTAGCAAGGTTGTATACATGACTCCACTAAGAGCATTAGCAAATGAGAAGTATAGGGAGTTCAAGTTGCTTGAGAGTCTTGTATTCAATGGTAGAAGCGTTAAGGTAAAGATCTCGACTGGGGACTATGACTCTAATGGCGAGGAGTTGGGTGATGCAGATGTAATAATAACTACAAATGAGAAGATGGACTCACTCTTCAGGCATAGGGCATCATGGATTGGGGATGTTGGGCTCTTCGTCTTTGATGAGGTACATCTACTAGCAGATAGAGAGAGGGGCGCAACGCTTGAGATGATGCTTGCCAGAGCATCCATGATGAGCAGTGTACAGGTACTTGCCCTTAGTGCTACTGTAAGTAATGCTGAAGAGATAGCATCATGGCTCAACTGTATGCTAATAAGCAGTAGATGGAGACCGACTAGACTTGCTGAGGGTGTATATGCCCATGGTTTTATACATTACAGCGATGGTACAACTGCAAAGATAACAACGAGTGCTTATGGTGCCCCAGTAGACCTTGCCATAGATGCCCTCAAGGATGAAGGACAGGCACTTATATTTGCTGAGAGTAGGAAGAGGACTGTAACACTGGCATCAAAGGCTGCAGAAGCAATAAGTGCTAGAATTGGTGAAGGTGAGAGGGCTAGGGTGAAGCCATACATAGAGACACTCCTTGAGAGTGATGGTAGCGAACTTGCAGAGAGGTTGGCATCTCTCATGAGTAGGTGTGTAGCATTCCACCATGCTGGTCTAAGCCCTGCTGCAAGGAGGATAGTTGAGGATGCATTCAGGGATAAAGCGTTGAAGATACTTACTGCTACTCCAACCCTTGCTGCTGGTGTAAACCTACCAGCAAGGAGGGTGATAATATCAAGCATAAGCAGATACGATATGGAGTATGGTGTAAACACAAGTATAACCATCAATGAGTACAAGCAGATGTGTGGTAGGGCAGGTAGGCCAAGGTACGATGCCTATGGGGAGGCTATAATAGTTGCAGGTTCACATGATGTTGATGATCTTATTGAACGTTACATAAAGGGTGAGCCAGAGCCGTTAAGATCAACCCTTGCAGATGAGAGGATGCTCAGGATGCATATCCTAGCATCTATAGCAATGAGCGATAGTGTAAGCCTTAGAGACCTGAACGATATCTTTGCACATACACTACTGGCAAGGCAGTATAGTGCAAGGTACATAACCCCAAAGTTCGAATCAGTATTAGAATACCTCTTTGTTGAAGGGCTCATTGAGGAGTATACCAACGATGATAGAGGTATGATCTTGAGGGCAACCAGATTTGGGAGGAGGACTGCCATGCTCTACATAGACCCAGAGACAGCAGTACTCATGAGAGATGCACTTGCTAGAGTGAGGAGGAGCAAGGGCAAGGATCTAACATTAGGCCTACTTCATATAATAAGTGAGTGCCCCGACTTTTATCCTAGACTACAGTTAAGGAGCAGTGATGTGGATGAGGTTAAGATGCTTATAGATGAGCATGAAGATGAGTTCATATACGATGTTGATGAGCATAGTGTATCGAGGAGCCTTCTAGCACTATACGCATGGATAGAGGAGTATAGCGATAAGCATCTGCTAGATAACCTTGGTGTTGAGCCTGGGGATATGTATAGGATGGTTGAGAGTGCAGATTGGTTGCTATACTCAATGCATGAACTTGCATCACTACTTGGCAAGAGGCACCTTCTCTCTACAATAGATAGGCTTAGGAGTAGAGTTAGATATGGTGTGAAGGAAGAGTTGCTGGAACTTGTAAGGCTTGAAGGTATAGGGAGGGTTAGGGCAAGAGCACTCTACAATGCTGGCTTCCATGATCTGAAGAGTATAGCCAGTGCCTCAGACTCTAAACTGGCATCTATAAGGGGTATAGGCCATACTCTAGCACAGAGGATAAGGGATAAAGCATCAAAGCTGTTGAATTAATTAGATATAGGATGGGCTGTATATTGCTAATATGGTGTGATGATGGGTTGCTTCAGTAATGACTCTGTTCTTCAACCTTAGCACCTGTATATTGCTAATATGGTGTGATGATGGGACCAGTATGATCTATATACAAAGACTAACTAATTAACAATAGATCATATGGTTAGTCTATCCTTCCATCTTGTAAAGAACTCCTCCTCAATCTTCTTATCCCTCAACTCATCGGGTAGGAGTACTGGTATACCCTTTATTATAGGATATAACCTCTTGCATGATGAACATATGAGCACGCCTTCCATTATCTCATCCTCATGCTCATCAAATACCCTTAACTGTAGAGTACTCTTATCTATTGGGCATACTAGTATATCTAGGAGCCAACGCCTCAACATTCCTCACTCCTATAATTAACTCATTCAAATCATGATTCGTGTATGTACACTTGTGACCCAAGCCTACTTGATAATAGTGATGCATCTACAACCTTTTCAGTCATAAGAGCATCCCTAATATCGATCCTTGGCTTATCCTTACCATCAATCACATCTATAAAGTTGCTAAGTGCAAGCACTAGAGGGTCCACACTCTCTTTTATTACAGTATCCTCCCCCTCCACATACATCTCCTGCCTGATAAGATCACATCTAACCATGCTATTCTCCATAATCACATTCATCCTCCTAAACCTTCCGATGCTGTTTGAGGTTATACATGATACACTATCCTTGAACCCAAGTGTTATTGCTATAGCCTTATCATTCATGCTGTTGAGGGCAAATACAACATCTGGCTGAGTAAGCATGTACAATGCAGTATCTACATCATCTATTGTAACATCGTACATAAGGCTAGAATTGACCATCCTACCAATACTACCGCTCTGTAGTTCCAGCATCAGCAGACTGCCATACCTTCTGCTATCTATAACCTCCTTAACCCTCTTTACTATGGGATTAAACCTAGCAAGATAACCTGGGATGAGCATGATCTTGCCCTTCTCAACCATAGCAGCTATATCCTTGCATTCCCTGAACGAGCCTCCAAGTGGTCTTGCAACTAATATGTTCTTGCAATACTCTATCATACTTGATACAAGGCTTAGATGTGTATATGCTGGTGTAGCAATTATAATACCATCAGGCCTCGATTTAAGTATCTCTTCGAGCGAGGTGTAGTATGGCACACCATATCTGTCTCCAAACTCCTTTGCCTTCTGTAGATCAAAATCGTACACATATGCTAGGGCATCGAAATTGCTTAATACTCTAGCATAATCATCCCCTCCTTCAGCACCTACAACGCATATCCTCAAGGATATATCACCAGACTGGTGTGAGCCACTCCATGTATGTCTTGACCTCTCCTCTAATGGTCTTTGCATACATCTCTCTTATGCTTCTGGTAACAGTACCTTCCTTCCCATCTCCTATCGTATGATCATCTATACTTAGTACAGGGGTTATCTCTGCTGCAGTACCCGTAAGGAATACCTCGTCAGCAATATACAACTCGCTTCTAGGTATATTCCTCTCCTCTACAGTATAACCCATATCCCTTGCTATCCTTATTGCAGTATCCCTTGTTATACCTTCAAGGACACATGATGCTAGAGATGGTGTAACTATCTTACCATTCCTTACAATAAAGATATTCTCTCCAGGCGCCTCACTAACCATACCGTTGCTATCAAGCAGTATAGCCTCATCATAGCCCTTTCTCCTGCACTCCTGTGTTGCAAGTACTGAATTAAGGTAATTTGCACCAGCTTTTGCCAATGGAGGGAGTGAAAGATCGTTTATCCTCCGCCATGATGATATACATGCCCTTATCCCTTTGGAGTTGAAGTATTGATCGAACTTGAATACGAGTATGGCTATATGTGATGGAGAGTCTTCCCTAACATATAGGTCTATGCCGTGTAAGCCAACGAATGCTATAGGTCTTATATAGCATGAGTCTCTAACATTGTTCTTTCTTAGTAGTTGTACAACTGCATCAGTAATATCCTTTACAGAATGCCTCAAGGGGATGGAGTGTATGCTTGCAGATCTGAATAGTCTCTTTATATGATCCTCAAGCCTGAATACATACAGATTATCATTTGTTTTGTATGCTCTAATACCCTCTATCACACTTGTACCATAGTGCAATGCATGGGTCATCAATGGTATCTTTGCATCTTCATAATCTACCATTTTACTATCAAACCATACATATGGGTACTCCTCCAGCCTCATCGTTCTAATGCAATATACATGGATATAAAAGGGTATTGAAGGAAGAGGTGATAAGGTGAGGTACTGTTGATACTAATCTACTCTTGATCCTGTATCAATTAATGTGTATGAATTGATGGAATTACTATCCTCGTTACCACTCTATACTCGTTACATTATAGAAGGAAGGTATTGAATATAGGCTTGACCATACTTTACTTATCTTATAGTCCATTTGGTACCCCGCTGCTACTGATAATAGGAGTGCATCAGCTAGATACGGTTTGCCTGCCTTACTGTTATTATTGTTGCTAGCGAAAAGAAGAGGTAGTAGTAAGAGAGAAGAAGGAATAGCAGTAATAAGAGTGTGTAAATCAGAAAGTACTCTTTTTCCTCATCTTACATTCTACTTCTCTTTGTTTTCTTTCTATTGGAACTATGAGCACATGTATAAATCTTAATAAAGGGAGAGCAGTGATAGAAGAGAGAGGAGAGAGTAAAAGAGTGATTTTTATACTATACAGGGTGCTAGTTTCCTAATTCCATTCTATTACTTTATTTTATTTATTTACCTATTAGTTCACTTATTAATTCATTCGAGATATAGTCTGCAATCTCCCACATCAATTACCTAAATGAGGCTATAACCTATACTACTGTTGTTGGGCTACGAACTGCATGAATGGTGGGCGAGGAGGGAGTCGAACCCTCGACCTCGGCTGTGTGAGAGCCGCGTCCTAACCAGGCTAGACCACCCGCCCTTAGCATTATAACGATAATGAGATCTTCTTATATCCTTTGCATTATATAAGGTACCAATAGTCCTATTATGTCTGAAATACCGCTGGCTCTTCTTTTACTACTTCTTTGCCCCTAGGGTTCTATTCTTCAAGCGCAACTGATCTCCTCTACACTTCCTGCAACGTTCAGCATCGATATGGTTCTTTGCACCACATTTGAAGCAGATCTTAAAGAATAACCTTCTCCTCTGTGCAATCTGCTTCTTGAACGTATCTGTTATTGGCATAACACTCCCTCTCTATCTTAGGTATTTATTTTTACCTTATCGCTCATTTGTACTCTTTACCCTTTACTATTATTACTATTTCCTCATCTTCTTCTCAAGGAGTATGGGTACCTCAGCGGGTCTCTTTGCTACAGGTACATCTGCCTTTGCCAACATGCTAACCTTAGACTCTGCTGAGCCATAAGTACCATACACTATTGCTCCAGCATGACCCATACGCTTCTCCTTTGGGGCACTCCTCCCTGCTATATATGCTACAACTGGCTTCCTGAAGGTCGTTGAGATTATGTACTCTGCAAGTTGCTCCTCAGCACTCCCTCCTATCTCCCCTACCACTACTACAGAATCAACATCATTCCTATCCCTGATAAGTTCGAAGCACTCTATCAAGGTTAGGCAATTCACAGGATCTCCCCCTATACCTAGGCATAGTCGCTGCCCAAACCCAGCGAGTGTAAGCCTATGAGAGATTTCGTACATTAGTGTACCACTTCTAGATATAACAACTGTTCTACCTTTGCTGAATGGCTGTGCTGGCATTATCCCTAGTTTGATGACCTCTGGCACTATAACACCTGGTGTGTTTGGTCCTACAACCACTGCGTTATTCTCTTTGGCAAGCTTTATGCATCTGAGCGTATCCCTTACAGGTACATGCTCTGGTATTGCAACCATCAGCCTTATCCCATTGGTTAGAGCATCTGTAACAGCATTAAGGAAGTGCTGTGCTGGCACAAACATAACCGAGATCTCTGCTTTATGCTCCTTAACAGCATCCCTAACACTATCATATACAGGTATGCCATCGAATTGCTGCCCTCCTTTACCAGGGGTTACACCAGCAACTATATTAGTACCATATTCACGCATGAGCCTTGTATGGAGGCTACCAAACCTCCCAGTTATCCCCTGTACTATAACAGGCTTCCTGTTGTAATCCTCATCCTCAGGATTGCCTTGGAGTATCTTAAAGATATCTATTGTAGGCTTAACCTCAAGCCCTAGATTACTCATCCAATTCACCTACTATCGCTCTTACCCTCACCCATACTCTTTACTGCTCTCACAGCATTCTCTATTGCGTCTTCAACGGACTCGAACATCGCTGCTTTAGTACCTTTAAGCATATCCCTTGCTATATCAGCATTCCTACCTGCTATCCTAGCAAATAATGGTACCTGTATGATGTTGTTATTGTAAGCATCTACTATGGCCTTTGCTACTATGCTAGTATCTACTATCCCACCATACAGGTTGACTAGGATAGCTTTTACATTACGTAACTTGCTTACTAGGGTTAATGCTTTGTATATATTCTCCAGGGTTGCACCACCACCAACATCAAGGAAGCATGCTGCCTTACCACTAGCATCACTAAGCATATCCATGGTAGACATGACAAGTCCAGCACCATTACCAACTACTGCAATATCACCATCCAACTCAACTAGGGAGAATCCGCTCCTCCTAGCCTCGACCTCAACACTCTCCTCCTCAAATGCTCTTAACTCTTCATGCCTGAAGAGCGAGTTATCATCAACTATTATCTTTGCATCTAGAGCAACTATACTCCCATCACTCCTAACTGCCAATGGATTTATCTCTGCCAGTTCTGCCTCCTTCTCATCAACAAGCCTTATCAACCTCATTGCTATATCAACGAAGTTACTCCCATCCTCATTGAAGCCCATGTAAGATGCTATATCATGAAGCAATCTAGTATTACTATCATCATCATCATTATTATTATTATTATTAGAATCTATATCTAATGTATGAACCTTCTTGTTACTAACACTCTCTATCTCAATACCGCCCTCTGGAGATGCTATTATGGTATAGGATCTCTTACTCCTATCAAGGAATATAGAGAGGTAGAGTTCCTTATCATGTGGCATGAACTCCTCAAGGAGTATGCTCTTCACCACCTCACCCTGCACACTCTTGCCCATCATCTCCCTAAGCATATCCTCAAATGAGTTAGGATCTCTACAAACTTTAACTATACCAGCCTTGCCTCTACCTCCAACCCTAACCTGTGCCTTGAGAACCAAAGGGAAACCCAGCTCTCTAGCATACTGCTTAGCCTCCTCAATATTGGTTACTAGATAACCTCTAGGTATAGGGATACCGTAATCCTTGAAGAGCATCTTTGCCTGATACTCTAGTAAGCGCACGTACACCACTCACCCCATCTAGAATATAAAAGTTTCATTTACATACACCGAAGATGACTAGCTTGTATGTGAAAGCTTGTATTATCGTTCACCTGCTTGTATTATCATTCACCTAACACTACGCATAGAATAATATCTCTCTGTTATGATAAATATACCAAAAAATTCTTTATAAGTTAGAAATAACCTTATTTTCACCTTCTAAGGAAAACTTATAAGTTAGTATATGATATAAAGCATATGCATACCCCAAAGGATGAGGATGAGTACACCTATTGGAGTATAAGAGAAGAGTCTGAGAAACTTACAAGGACGGAGGGTTTAATCAAGTTGCTCCTGATACTACCATTCACCTCTACACTCTTAATACTTGTGATAGTATTTGTACTTTTCTCAAGATAGTATAAGATGTAAGCGCTATGTTACCACCTTATCCAGCTCATTACTACCTATGGCAATCTTGATCTCTCTTGCTATCCTCCTGCCCATACTCATGGGTTCATCGTAGAGCAGGTATGAGTATGGGGAACCATTAACATACAGGTTTGTTCCAGCAACTATCCTTGCAGAGAACTCGAATACTACAAACCTCCCATCCTGATCATAAACCCCTTCTATGCAGAATGGGCCTATCATGCCAGGCTTTACAAGACGCTCAGCAGCAGAGACGAACCTCTCGCCCATACTATATACTTCGTCAAGAAGGGACTCCCTAAGCACCAATGGACTGTTGCCTATAACATTATAGGAGACATCTATCTCTGAATGCTCCTGCTGTAATGCTGGTATCCTCCCTATGGCATCTACATTGGACTCATACCTCCTATCTATGCCTAGTAACTCAAGATCTCTGCTCAATGGTGAGTAAAAGTACTGGAGGTATACTGGTACACCAAGCACATACTCCTGAATGTATAGATCATCCATGCTCTTTACAATACCTTTGCTTACTAACCTATTATATTGGGCCATGAAACTCTCCCTATCCCATGCAAGGAAGTAGCCCTTGCCGCCAGCAGCACCATGTAACTTTGCTATGAATAGGCTATTTGCTTTATTACTATTACTATTACTATTATTACTGCTACCATCAAGCTCATCTATGCTTATACTCCTAGGAATATTCAGCCTTGCTTCACGCATAAGCCTCTCCTTCAACTCTCTATCAGCCTCCCATCTCAGTATCCATCTGTTACCAAAGAATGGTATCTTTATGCTCTCTACCTCCTCTATCCTCATACTTGATATATATGTGCCATGGGGCACAAGTATGCAGTTGTTATCATGTAACTCATTCTGTACACTCTCACTGAATGAATGCTCGAACCTGTAATCATCAACCAGTATACGCTTGTCTATGAACCTGAACCTCTTGTATAATCCCTCCCTCCTCTTCTCGCATATGAGTATTGTCTTGAAGCCTTCATCCTTTGCTCCTTTGAGTACTTGCAGTGCACAGTGTGAACCTAGAGTGCCTATAGCATTCATCTTACAGGAGTTATATGCAACCATTAATTAATTTATAGATTTGAAGAGTAAAGAAATTAGTTAATCCTTCTATCTGCTATCGTTACTCCTTTATTTCTATCCTCTTTACTATCTCCTCTACAGCTTGGCTTATGTTGAGCATGCCCTTGGCCTTTGCATACTCTTCAAGCATCTTAACCTGCTCCCTTGTAAAGCATATAGGCATGGTGCGCTTTGGCATAGTTAGGGTTTGACATGCTAAGATAAAAATCTACCTCTTCATCCACTATTATTTATTGTCATTAATGGGCGATCGAGTAATGTTATCCTACAATATCATCATCCAATCCAATCTTTGATTAGGATAGATAACATAACCTTCGTTATTAAGGTATTTGCTGTTCATATCAATTCAATACAAATTAAAAAGTCTTCTATGTAATAGATTTATGGAGAAGCATCATAATGCGAAGGCACACACAGCAGAGCATATATTTGCTAGAGCATTGCAGAATATGCTAGGCTCTGAGAGCATCCAAGTACTGAAGGTTGAGCATCTTGGTGATGTAAATAAGGTTTACATAAGATGTAAAGGGCTTTGCATGGATGATGTGCATAAGGCAATGCTTACAGTTAACAGGATAATAGATGAGAATAGATCTGTTATAGAGCATACATTCCCTTCTCTTGATGAGGCAAAAGATAGATTCCCAGAGTTAAGGGCATACTATGCAAGGATCTCTGGAATGGTAAGGGTTGTAGAGATAGATGGCTATGACTATTCTGCATGTACTAGGGAGCATGTTAGCAGCACAGGAGAGTGCGGTCTCTTCATAGTGAAGAGCGTATCAAGGGAGAGGGATGTGAGTAGAGTTGAGTACCTTGTTGATGATCTAGCAAAACAGTATGCTATAGGCTCAGTAACAAGACTCGCATCTATAGCAGGTATGCTCAAGGCAAATATAAACACCGTAGAGGTTACCCTAGAGAACATACTTGAGGAACTGGACAATTTAAGGGATGCGATAAGGAAGCTTACAGAGGATGCAGTAGATGCATTGAGCGCAGTAAGGGTTAACGATCTGAATCTGTATTATGGCTACTTCAATATGCTAGATGATGGTACATTACTCAAGAAGGCTGGTGCAATGGTTAAGGATAATACGAGTACCAAATTGGTTATATTCTTGAACAAGAAGAAGGACAGATCGAATGTTATAATAGCAAGCAATCATCCAAGGTTAGATTGTAGTAGATTACTCAAGGATATGCTTGCTAGATATGGAGGCAAGGGCGGTGGCAAGGCGGAGTTTGCAACTGGTTACATAAACAATGTAGATGGTGATAGGGTAAAGCAAGAGGTTATAGAGTCTATAGAAAGAGCATTAATGGCTGAATGATAGGCAAAGAGTTGAACTAACTAATAATATAATACATCGCTACACTATCATGTCTTCATTAAACTTAAATTTGCAGTGTATAATCATGCTAACATGAGTCTTGAGGATGATCTAGGGGATTGGAGGAGATCACATTACTCATCGGAACTTCAGGGTATGGATGGTAGGGAGGTTACACTCATGGGCTATGTATCAAGTATAAGGGATCATGGAAATATAGTATTTGTGATGCTAACAGATAAGGATGGAGAGGTTCAGATAGTCTTCAAGAAGGATGGATCTGGCGAGTTATCTGAAGCAGAATACAAAGCAGAACCATCATCATCGCAATCATACTCGTTATTCTCAAAGGCAAAGGTTCTGAAGGAGCATTCATCAATAGCAGTTAGAGGTCTTGTAAAGAGCATGAAGAATGCACCAAAGGGTATAGAGATCATACCAAGGGAGATGAAGATACTCTCTCTAGCGAAGAGCATACCCCCATTCTCAATATACAGTAAGAGTATCCCATTGGATGCTAGACTGGATATAAGGGCTGTAGATCTTAGGAGGCATTATCTTAGGGCTGTGTTCAGGATAAGGCATAACGTACTCAAGGCAATACGTGCTTTCCTAGATGAGCAAGGGTTCATAGAGGTCAATACACCAAAGATGATATCTACAGCGTCTGAGGGAGGGGCAGCACTCTTCCCAATATTCTACTTCGATAGGGAAGCGTTCCTTGCTCAGAGCCCCCAGCTCTACAAGGAGCAGTTGACTCTTGCATTCGAGAAGGTGTATGAGATCGCTCCAATATTCAGAGCAGAGCCATCCAGAACGAATAGGCATCTTGCAGAGGCTATATCTGTTGATGTTGAGCATGCATTTGTGAACTATGAGGATGTTATGCATATACTGGAAGAGATGATATCACATGTCATAGGTTATGTTAAGGATAAGAATAGAGAAGAGTTAGCTATACTCGGCATGGATCTAGTAAAGCCTGTGCTACCATTCCCAAGGTATAGGTACTCTGAACTTGTAGATATGCTAAGAGGAGAAGGAGTGAGGATAGAGTGGGGGGATGACTTTGCTACAGAGCATCTAAAGGCACTTGCAAGTATACTCAAAGGTTACTACTTCATAGTTGATTGGCCAGCAAGTATGAGACCATTCTACACCAAGCTCAAGAGCTATGGTAGTTACACTTTAAGTGAATCCTTCGATCTCATGTATAATGATCTAGAGATATCCTCTGGGAGTACAAGGATAAACAGAAAGGATGAACTCATAGCAAGGCTCAAGATGCAGGGACTCAAACCAGAGTCGTTTACTCATCATCTTATGGTATTCGATTATGGTATGCCTCCTCATGCTGGCTTTGGGCTAGGGCTTGAGAGGTTCCTCATGACAATAACGGGGATAGAGAATATAAGGGATGCAACATTCTACCCTAGAGATATAGATAGACTTATGCCATGATAGATTATTAGCATTAATGCTAACTACATTAACACCAACTATATTTAATTAGCAATTAACATTGGTTTATATATGCAGTAATTGCAGAGAGCATCATACATGGTTAATATAGAAGAGGTTAGGCATCTAGCATATCTAGCAAGGATAGGAGTTAAGGATGAGGAGTTAAGACTGTATGCTGAGCAGATGAATGAGATACTTGCATACTTTAACATGCTCGATGAACTGGATGTAAGCAACGATGTTGAACCTTACAGGATTTGTAGAGAGTATAGTGAGATGAGGGATGATGTACCAGTTGTATTTAGTGATAATGTATTGAGTAACGCAAAGAATACGAAGGGGCGGTTCATAAAGGCACCAAAGATGTCATCATGAAGGTAGAGATGCTGTATGGTTGGTAGTAGATTTGCACTAAGCGCATACGAACTTGTGAATGAGATAAAGAATGGTTCAATAAGCGCAGAGGATTACATCGCAAGCATGCTTGAGAGGATTAAGAATATGGATGAGAGGATCAATGCATACATAACTCTCAATGAGCATGCAGTGGAGGAGGCCAAGATTGTAGATAAGATGGTCAAGGGATATAGCAATGGTTATGGTAACGATAATGGTAATGATGATGGTAATAGCAGTATCCTACTTGGGGTACCTCTTGCAGTCAAGGACAATATATCGACTCAAGGAATAAGGACAACATGTGCCTCCAAGATGCTCGAGGATTATGTGCCAGTCTATGATGCTACAGTTGTGAAGAGGCTCAAGGATGCTGGAGCTATAGTGATAGGCAAGACTAACATGGATGAGTTTGGGATGGGCTCAACCACAGAGTTCAGTGCCTTTGGTGTAACACATAATCCATGGGCATATGAAAGGGTTACCGGTGGTTCCTCTGGAGGGAGTGCAGCAGCACTAGCAGCATGCATGGCTAGCATAGCACTGGGCTCAGATACTGGAGGATCTGTGAGATGTCCAGCATCTTTCTGCTCCATATATGGATTGAAACCAACCTATGGGCTCTTGAGTAGATACGGGCTCATCTCATATGCAAATAGCCTAGAGTGTATAGGACTCATGGCAAGATCTGTGCTAGATCTTGCACTCATGTTAAAGGTCACTGCAGGAGGTGATATGCAGAATGATCATACAAGCATAGATGCAGATGCTAGCCTTAGCCTAGATACTGAATCAATGAACCCAGATATTAAGGGGATGAGGTTTGCTACAATAAGGGAGGTAGTAGAGAGCGAGGGTATAGATGAGCCTGTAAGGAATAGCATGTTTGATGCTATATCAACCGTTGAACAACTAGGCGCTATAGTGGAAGAGGTATCGATACCATCATCGAGATATGCACTTGCTTCATACTATACTATAGCGATGGCAGAGGCAAGTAGTAACCTTGCAAGGTATGATGGTATCAGGTATGGCTATACAGCAGAGCCAGATGGTGTAGCATGGAATGAGTTCTACTCAACTATAAGGAGCAACTTTGGTAGCGAGGTTAAGAGGAGGATAATGCTTGGCACATACGTACTTTCCTCCGGCTACTATGGGAGGTATTATATGAAGGCACAGAAGGCTAGAGCAGTTATAAGGGATGATATGCTAAAGGTACTCAAAGATTATGATGCTATAATGACGCCTACGATGCCAATACTCCCTCCAAGGATAGGGGAGAGAGTATCAGATCCCTTGAAGCTCTACACTATAGATGTATGCACAGTTTTAGCAAACCTTGCTGGGGTTCCAGCACTCTCAATCCCATATAGCATGTACAATGGACTTCCTATAGGCGTACAGTTCATGGCAAGGCATCTAGATGAGCCTCTACTATTGAGGATAGCCTATGCTCTAGAATCTGCTAGAGGTGAGAAGGTTAGGAGGTGTGTGATATGACCAAGATCAGCAATGGTGCTAGAGTAAGGATAGGGCTGGAGATACACTGCCAGTTAACAGCACTTAGGAGCAAACTCTTCTGTAGATGCCCAGCGGATTATAGAGGTAAGGAGCCCAACACCAATGTATGCCCTGTATGCCTTGGTATGCCTGGAACACTCCCATTGCTTAACAGGAGGGCTGTGGAGTATGCTATAATGCTTGCACTTGCACTGAACTGCAAGGTACCAAGCAGGATTGCATTCTACAGGAAGAACTACTTCTACCCTGATCTCCCAAAGAACTTCCAGATAACCCAGTATAATGCCTATGAGCAGGTTAGTGTTGGTGTTGATGGCTTTGTTGAGTTGGATGATCTTGGCTATAGCAAGGCTATAAGGATAAGGAGGCTACAGTTGGAAGAGGATCCTGGAAGGCTTGTCTATGATGGCAGCATAGATACATCAAATTACGCTCTAGTAGATTACAACAGGGCTGGTGTAGCATTAGTAGAGATAGTTACTGAGCCAGACTTTAATGAGCCTAACGAGGTTAGGTTATTCCTCAACAGGCTAGCATCCATACTTGAGCACCTTGGTATATGTAACCCTGCTCTAGAAGGTGCTGTTAGATGCGATGCTAACATATCGATAGGGGAGCAAGCAAGGGTTGAGATAAAGAACATAAACTCATTCAGGGATGTTGAGAGAGCATTAACATTTGAGATAACTAGGCAGAGGAGCCTTACTTCTAGAGGTATAGAGATAAGGGGTGAGACTAGGCACTGGGATGATGCTAGAAGGATTACCGTACAGGCTAGAGTGAAGGAGGAGGAAGAGGACTACAGGTACTTCCCAGAACCAGATATACCTAGCATAGTGATAAGGAGTGAGGATGTTAAGGCTCTAAGTTCTAGGATGCCAGAGTTACCCCATGCAAGGGTAGAGAGATTTGTGAAAATATACTCTCTATCAAGGGATACTGCTAGGATACTGGTTAATGAGAAGCATCTAGCAGATCTATTTGAGGCAAGTATAAACTACTATGATAATGCTAGATCTATAGCGAACTGGATAGTTACGGATCTTAAAGGTTATCTGGAGAGGTATGATAATAGCAGTAGTAGTAATAGTAGTAATAGTAATGATGATGGTAGTAGGATACTAGCAAAGGTTACTCCAAAGCATATAGCAGAACTTGCCATGCTAGTTGACTCTGGGAAGATAAATAGAGTCATAGCAAGGCAGATACTGCAGAAGGTAGTTGCCACAGGCATGCTACCATCTGCAGCAGTTCAGAGTATGAATGCTGATATGCTCAGCAACAAGGATGAGCTGGAGAGTATAGTGAACAGGGTTATAGAGGAGGAGAGGAAAGCCTTCATGGATGCTCTAAGCAATGAGAAGGCATTGAACTATCTATTAGGCAAGGTGATGAGGTATAGTAAGGGTAGGGCAGATCCAAAGCTGGTATTAAGCATGTTAAAGGAGAAGGTAGTTGATAAGAGCAATGCTCAATAGAATATTAGATAGTGAGTATCTTGCACGTATCAACCAACGAACATTAAAATTAAGAAAAGGTTAGATGACCAAGCATGGTGTGGTTAGGTCGATAGTCTATGAGTACACTAGATGCGTATGAGCAAGAGATCTCATATCAGATAGAGGAACTGCCAAGACTCATGAATGATATGAAAGGTATATGGCTTAGCAATGATGAGCAGAGTAGTGCAGTAATAACAGGTAGTGGAGACTCATTTGCTGCTTCCATGGTTGCTGAGAGGCTATCAGGGTTTAAGATCCAGTGCCTAGACCCCTTGGAGCTCTCAAGCATGATAGGTTCACTGCATGGTAAGAAGAGCATGCTCTACATAATCTCTATATCTGGAGCCACAAGCATAGCACTACATGCGATGAGCAAGGCACATGAACATGGACTGAAGGTAGTTGCTGTAACAGCAAATGCAGAGAGTAAGTTAGCAAGAGGTGCAGACTCTACAATACTCCTAAGGTTCAAGCGTACAGGGATACTTACAGCAGGTAGCATTGGGTTCACAGCAAGCCTTGTAGCATCTGCATCACTTGTATTTAACATGGATGATATGAGCATAGATGTAGATGGTTTATTCTCAAATGCTAGGGATACCGCAAAGGGTATCATGCTTAGCGAGAATAACTACATAGTTGGTGATGTATTAACATACCCTCTAGCATTGTATGGTTCGGCAAAGGTGTATGAGGTGCTAGGAGCAAGGGCATTCTACTGTAGGCTAGAGCAGTTCTGCCACATGGAGGTATTCTCTCTTGCTAAGAAGGATAAGGTACTGGTACTCTCATCCGAAGATAAGGCCAAAAGGCTGGTTGATGGGCTGAGGAGCAATGGTATAGATGCTGAACTGCTAGAGTATGCGTATAGGTGTAGCAGCAATACCAGTAGTAGCAATAGCAATAGCAGTAACAGTAACAGTAGCAATAGCAATAGCAGTAACAGTAACAGTAGCAATAGCAATAGCAGTAACAGTAACAGTAGCAATAGTGAGAGCTATGGAAGGTATGAGACTATAAGCAAGCTACTCTACTACACATTCCTGATGCAGTTAACTGTATTAAACAATGCAAAGAGGCTAGGGCTTAAGGACTGTGCATTCATAAGGCACAGACTGCTTGGGCTTAGCAGTTCCCTTATATACTGATCCTTTTTAACCTATTATTTAACCTAGTAAAGGTAAAATAAATAAGATAAATAAGCTAGAGGCTCCTTGCCTTATCCGCACTATTCTTTACTGCTTTACCATTTATCATATACCTCAACTCCTTGTAGAGTACTATGAACCTTGTACCCTTGTCAGTTATCCTTATACTCATCTTCCCCTTTTTATTCTTCAGCTCTATAAGCCCTGCATCGCTAAGTGTGTTAAGATACTTGTTGAGTAGCCTAGAGTCTAGATTTGCCCTATGTAGTAGAGTTATCTTGTTGGCTTCCCCTTCATCAAGGATTACTGAGAGTATATCACTTATCAGCCTCATCTCATCCCGCTTATTTTTTTGAGGCTATCACATCAATATTTCTCATCTTAAATGTTATAATGTTATTGCGTATAAACCATATGTCTAAACCACGTGTATAAACCACATCTTTAACCCACTGTTTATATTTTAAAACTTAACCGTTTGCTTGTTGTTAAATGCTCTACCAATAATCACAACATCACAGCAAATGAGAATATATTATGGATGCTACTATTTACACTATCGCCCATTGCTCCTAGCCCTTGTAACAATTGAACTACCATCACCACATATAACATATTGTACAACATCACTTGTACCTTATGCTTATATCATCACTCTTGCTCTGCTTGAATGCCTTCTTCCACTGCTTGTAGTGCTCTTCACAGAGATAAACCCTCTTCCCCTCACTAACATCCAACCCTGAGCCTTTTACCTTACCAGCATCTAGTGATCTTACAGCATTGCTACTACACTCTACAACACTACACCTTACCCCCTTGCCTACCTTACCCATGCAACTATATACGAGCACTAGCCTATAAATATACTCTATGCATAGCATAGGTGTTGCTGAACAGGATAAGGAAGGATATAGAGCCTATAATGAATAGAGTAGGGCTTAGGTTTGCAGCAACTGGGCTATCACCCAATTCATGGACATTAATAGGCTTTGGATTTGCAGTACTTGCAGGAGTACTCTATGCACTACACCCTCATCTTGAGTATGCTTATCTATACGCTGGTATAATGCTCCTGATATCTGGGTTCTTCGATATGGTAGATGGTAGCGTTGCCAGGGTTACAAAGAAGGTTACAAAGAGTGGTGCATTCCTTGACTCTACACTTGATAGAGTAGCAGAGGTTGCAATATACACAGGTATAGCATTAAACAGTAAGGTCAGCCCAGCGCTTGTTATACTTGCATTAGCATTATCACTCCTTGTAAGTTATGCAAGGGCAAGGGCAGAGGGTGTAGGGGTCGAGTTGAAGGGTATAGGTATAGGGGAGAGGGCAGAGAGGTTACTACTCCTAGCATCATTCAGTATAGCAAGTGTAATCATATCACTGGAACTTATTCAGTACGGGCTCATCATAATAATTGTACTTGCTGCCATAACATTCATCCATAGGGTCTTGAAGGTGCTCAACGCAATGGCTCAGGGCTCTTCCTCTCATCCTCAGCCCTGACCTTAACAACACCATAGTATACAGCACATGAGACACAGTAGTACTTTATGACTGTAGGGCTTGCTATATATGCCCCACTTGCCCTTAACTCCTTTGCAAGTGATGGATCAACAAGGCTCAACTTTGATGTTACCTTCTTCACCTTATCCCTGGGCACCCATCTTCCACAGTTTGTGCACTGCACAAGGCTAGAGTGCCCCTTCCCTCCCTTCGATCTACCTCTATTGCTCCTCTTCTTTGTCATAAGGCTTGATATGCATCCTATCATGCTTTAAGTGTTATGTTTGCTAGTCTCTGAACCTCTCTTCTTGCTAGTTGGTTTAAATCTCTCCTCTCCTTAGCATACTCAGGGTATGCGTGTAACACTTGTAGCATTTGAGCAGAAGGGTGAAGGCGATGGTATGCTACAGAATATACTTAACATACTTAGTAGTATGAATGTAAGGGTTGATGTATTAAGCAGGATTGAGTATCAAGGTTCGATAGACTCTGATCTAGTGCTTGTGACTGGAGGGGATAAGGGCATGCTTCAATACTTTCACAGACTTACAGTGGACTCTCCACCAGTCCTAGGTGTATATGAAGAAGATTCAACAGGCTTCCTTGCACAGGTTGATGTTAGAGACCTTACAAAGGTTATAAGCATGATAATATCCAACAGGTATAGGGTTGAAGAGGTAACTAGGTTGGGAGTAAGGGTTGATGGTAAGGAGATGGAGCCTGTACTTAACGATGTTGCACTCTTTCCATCAAAGAGCGCTACGCTCATGGAGTATAGGCTAAGGATAAATGGTGATGATGTATGGCATGACAAGAGTGATGGCGTTATAATCTCAACGCCTATAGGCTCAACAGCATACAGCATGTCAGCAGGAGGACCTATAGTGCTTAGGAGCGCCAAGGTATTTGTAGTTGTGCCTGTTAACTCAATGGATGTTACTAGAAGGCCTCTTGTTGTTAACGATGATGTTGAGATAGAGGTTAACGATATAATAAGTAGATACAGGTGTGAGGTTATACTCGATGGAGGGAGGAGGGTTACAGTAAGGAGGTCGCTGAACTGCTATAGGTATCCATATCCAGCAAGGTTTGTTAGACTTGAGGGCTACTCTCCAGCATCGCTTCTTGCCAAGAAGGTTAAGTTGGCTGAGGATATGCTTGGCATGCCACCAAGTGCAAAACTTGTTCTAAAGACGCTAGAGTATGAAGGGCCCATGAGCCAAAGGGATCTTATAGCAAGAACCATGCTCCCAGCAAGAACACTCAGGTTAGCACTTAACCATCTTATCCAGAAGGGTTATGTGAGGAAGAGATCATCGTTAAGAGATGCAAGACAGAAGATATATGAGTTAAGATTATGAATAAGAATAAAAATTTATGACCATCCCTACTACTATCCTATTGCCTTCTAGATCTTGCTTTAGATCTTGGTTTCTGTATACGAGGGGATTGTGATCTAGATTCTGCTCCTACCCCTCTCTTTAGCATAGAGTACTCCAATGCTGCCTTTATAAATTCTAGGAATGCCTCCTCTGGCTTGCCTGGCCTGCTTGTAAACTCTGCATGGTATTGAACAGCAAAGTAGAACCTCTTATCTGGCAACTCGAGTATCTCCATCCTCCTTGCATCATCACTCCAGCCAGAGAAGATCATACCATGCCTCTCAAGGATATCCTTGTACTCAAGGTTGAGTTCGTATCTATGCCTATGCCTCTTGTATATCTTACTGCTCTTGTATATTCTATATGCTAGTGTACCATCTTTAACCTCTATCTCATGCAAGCCTAGCCTCATGGTACCTCCAAGGTTGACGACATCCCTCTGCTCTGGGAGTATATGCACCACTGGATGCTTAGTATGCTCATCCAACTCTGTAGAGTTTGCACCATCAAGCATGAATACACTCCTAGCAAATGCAACTATAGCAAGTTGGAACCCAAAGCATATACCCAGATATGGTATATCCTTCAGCCTAGCATAATCTGCTGCCCTTATTATCCCCTCGCTCCCTCTCTTCCCAAACCCTCCAGGGACCAATATGCCAGAGTAATCATCCAAGATGCTGAGATTGTTTATATCATGCTCGAAGATCTCAGCATCTATACGGTCTATCTTTACTCTATAGCCTAGAATGGCACCAGCATTACTTAATGCTTGGTTAACACTTACATAACTATCAGCCAGTTTCACGTACTTGCCAACCATCGCTATCCTTATCATCCCATCCTTGAGTCTCCTGTACGAGTTCATAACATACATCCATGGACCCCAATTGAACCCATCTGTGTTGAGCCTTAGCCTATCCTTGATCCTCTCAACTATGCCTTGCTGCTGGAGTACTTCAGGCACCTCGTATATAGAGTCTACATCGTGGCATGATACAACATCGTGCATGCTAACATTTGCGAATAGTGCTATCTTGCTCTTTATACTTGGATCTAGTATAACCTTGCTCCTAACCGCTATTATATCTGGTTGTATACCTATCCTCCTCAGCTCCTGTACACTATGCTGTGTTGGTTTGGTCTTGATCTCTCCAACTACATCTAGCACTGGCGCAAGTGTTACATGAGCAAAGAGCACATTCTCTGCACCTTCTTCAAGCCTGATCTGCCTCATGGCCTCAAGGAATGGTAGACTCTCTATATCCCCTACAGTGCCCCCGCACTCTACTACAAGTACATCAAGTGCATGCTTTGCTGCTAAACCCCTTATCCTAGCCTTTATCTCATCTGTTACATGGGGTATTATCTGGACACACTGTCCTAGGTACTCCCCTCTCCTCTCCCTCTCTATAACTGAAGAGTATATTTGCCCAGTGGTTATGTTATGCTCCCTTGTTAAGTTCATGTCTAGAAAGCGCTCATATGTCCCAATATCCATATCACACTCTCCTCCATCATCTGTTACGAAGACTTCTCCGTGTATCAGTGGGTTCATAGTACCAGCATCAACATTCAGGTAAGGGTCTATCTTCATGCATGATACCTTCAGGTTACATAGTTGGAGGAGTTTTGCTATGGATGCTGCAACAACACCCTTGCCTAGACCAGACATCACGCCTCCTGTAACGAATATGTACTTGCTCTTCTTGCTAGTAGTGTCTATAGCTGTATCATCTACTCCATATCTTTTACCCAGCATAAGGTTCCAATCCTGAAACCACTTTTAACCGTTTTTGTTAGGCATTTTTACTATTGCAGTAGTTATCTATGGATATCCAGAATTGTAAAGGGGATCTATATTATATAGAAAGATTTATCTTATAGTACTGGTACTCTAGATACCAGTTACTCTAGATACCAGTTAGTCCTAGAATTGTAGTTTCAGAAGGTAGATACAATATTCTATCATAAATACTTCATCATTATATGCTAAAAATCCAGTATCTTACATGAATATCGAACCCTACTCTAGAAAGGATATACCTAAAATGAGGGGCATGATAAGTGATATATGGAGTAGATTTGTAAATGTTTTGTTATAGCCAAAGATAAGGCCTATGGGCAAGGTTTCGAATTTTTAATATAACATTAAACTATGCAATACCATATTTTTCATCTTTAAAATCACAGAAATCGTATGGTCTTTTGTTATACAACCCTGAATAAAATATGTAGAGATACTAATATAAACATAAACTATTACACATTCTAAATTTAACATGGTTTGTAATGTTCCCTAGGGACGTTAATAGATGGTATATTCTTAATTATGAACGAAATAAATAGCTATAGCAGTTTAACATTCAATCTCTATACATTATCTTACCTTCTTCTAAACCACCAATATATTACCCCTGCACTAGCTACCAGACTAACCATACCTACATATGTTATCATATGAATTATAGCTGTATCCATCTTGGCTGTAGATATAATATTTGTATCAAGGGCAATAGTATCATCATCATTAGCATAGACTATGGTGTTGAACTCTGCACTGCTATCAGGATTACCTCCTATCTCCTCAAACCTTATAATTATTGGTCCAGGCTCAGAGAATACAAAGTATTTTACATCACTACCCCTCTCGGAGTAGCCAAGGGATCTATATATCTCCCTTCCATTCTGATACAATACAAAATGATATTTGAGTAGATGCTGCTTTATTGTACCACTAACATCAAAGAAGTCGTTTATGAATGCTATACTCTCTCCTGTCTTTATAACAGGAGGTGCCCATGCTACACCAACATGGTACTTCCTATCTGATGTTATGGTCATTACAGGTAGTGTAAGCCTGTTACCATTAGCATCGTGAGGATAGTCAGGTATATGCTGCTCAACTACTACAGACCCTATCATCCATGGATGGATTGTGCAGAAGTATGTGAATGTACCAGGTTCATCGAATCTATATGACCATCTCTCCCCTCTCTCTATCAATCCACTATCGAATATACCATCTGCCACACCTAACTTACCTGCTATACCCTCGTATCTGCTGACACCCTTCCCGCTAGTGACAGTATGGGCAAATGTATCATTGTTAATCCATGTAACAGTATCTCCAACAGTTAACTTAAGGTTAGTTGGTATATACCATTCTATAGGTTTGGGGAACTGAGGATCGAATGATGGATCCCCTGCATTCCTAGGTATCTCAACTATAAACTCATCAGCATACACAACAGGAAGATATACTAGTGCTACTACTATCGTTGTAACTAAGTAGGCTGCTATCTTTGAAGATATCATAATATTATGATTAATAACAGACAATATAAGTGTGTTTGTTTAATTTATTTATTATTAAAAATACAACAAAATCCTATATACTTTATTTTTATTATATCAGTTTCGATTATCAGTTAGCAAGTGATTAGTTCAATACAAACAGTTTGCTCTTACTCTCCTATCTATATTAGTCCAATGGGAACTCGTTTACACCATTCGCTTATGCTAAGTCTTAATAGGGAATGGGTTAGAGAAGCACAGATCTAACTCTTTCATTATGTTACGTTCATAGTTATGTTATACCTATTTTTAATAATTATGGTAACGACCTTATACTAACCCTCCTGTTGCCTGTTTCAGTTCATATGCAAGTTGTTTAATACCTTTAAGCATACTATCTTTGCCATCATTACTCTTCTCTATTATATTTATGAAGGCACTTCCTACAACTATAGCATCTGCACCAACATCTATCATAACCCTTGCATGCTCCTTCCTGCTTATCCCAAAGCCTACAGCCAAAGGTATCCTACCCATGATCAGCCCCTTAACCCTCCTTATAGCATCCAAGGTATACTCATAAAATCTATCCCTCTCACCAGTTGTGCCATAGACAGATACCAGATAGAGGAAGCCCTTGCTTACACTCGCTACTCTATTCAGTCTCTCATCGCTCGTGTTTGGTGCAACAAGGAAGATAAGGTCCATATCATGTATATGTGCAATCCGTATAGCATCATCAGCCTCCTCATATGTTAGATCTGGGACTATGAGGCCATCTATACCGTTATCCTTTGCCATTGAGACGAATCTCTCAACCCCTAGCCTATACACTATGTTGAAGTATGTCATGGCAACCAATGGCACATCATATGAGCCTCTTATGCTCCTTGCTATCTCTAATGCTTTGTTTGGAGTTATACCTTTACTTAGGGCTTTATACGATGCCCTCTGTATGGTAGGTCCATCTGCTATAGGATCTGAGAATGGTATACCTATCTCAAGTATATCTACACCTCCCTCTATCATTGCTCTAGCAACCTCTACACTTGTATGCTCATCTGGATAACCTGCTACAGTATAGCCTATCAGTGCATGTTCACCCTTTGCCATTAACTCCCTAAACCTTCTATCTATTGGGTTCTCTTTTCTACTCATCGTTTTATTGACCTCTCTGCAAGATAACGCTGAACAACCTCAACATCCTTATCCCCTCTACCAGAGATGGTAACAACTATGTTTGCATCCTTACCATACTCCTTTGCTATCTTCATGGTATATGCTAATGCATGTGCGGGTTCTAGTGCAGGTATTATCCCCTCATATTTGGCAAGGCTAATGAATGCATCGACAGCCTCATAATCTGTAGCACTGACATACTTTACTCTACCAATACTCTTAAGGTATGCATGCTCTGGTCCAACACCTGGATAATCTAGCCCTGCTGCTATGCTATGTGTATCCATTATCTGCCCATACTCATCCTGGAGAAGATAGGTTAGCATTCCATGGAGTACACCTTCAGAACCAGCACAGAGCGTTGCAGAGTGTGTATTGCTTGATAAACCATGGCCGCCAGCCTCAACACCGTATAGATCTACCTTGCTATCAAGGAATTCATAGAATGTACCCATTGCATTGCTACCCCCTCCAACGCATGCAACTATTGCATCTGGCATGCTACCAAGCATATTCATACACTGCTTCCTTATCTCCCTGCCTATAACACTCTGGAAGTCTCTAACCATCATTGGATAGGGATGGGGACCAACAACAGAGCCTAGCATATAGTACGTATTATTCACATTGGTTATCCAGTCTCTTAACGCTTCATTTATAGCATCCTTGAGTGTTTGTGAACCAGCATCAACCTTATTCACCTTGGCTCCAAGTAACTCCATCCTGAATACATTAAGCCTCTGCCTCTCAGCATCCTTCAAGCCCATGTATATCTCGCACTTTAGCCCTAGAGCAGCACATGCCATGGCAGTAGCAACACCATGCTGCCCTGCCCCAGTCTCCGCTATTACCCTCTCTTTACCCATGCGCTTTGCTAGCAGTGCCTGACCTATGGTATTGTTTATCTTATGTGCTCCACCATGCAGTAGATCCTCCCTCTTCAGGTATATGCTTGCTCCACCTATTGCATTGCTCAGGTTACTTGCATAGTAGAGTTGTGTTGGTCTACCAGCGTAGTGTTTGAGATAGTAATCCAACTCCCTCTTGAAGTCCTTATCCTCTTTAGCATCCATGTACGCTCTCTCCAGTTCTTCAAGCGCTGGTATAAGAGTCTCTGGTACATATCTACCTCCAAACCCCCCAAACTTACCATCTATAGGGTAGCGTTTTAGTCTCATGCCATAACAAGTTCCCTTACCTTGTTTTTAATGTTATCACTTGCCATTATAGACGTACCTATGAGGAATGCATCAACGCTATACTGCTTCAAGTACCTTATATCTTCTACACTACTTATACCGCTCTCACTTATTATAGGCTTACCCATAGCGATGCTATCCTTACCCCTTGCATACTTGCCTAGAATCTTTGCTGTAGTACTTACATCAACATGCATACTCCTCAGATCCCTGTTGTTTATGCCTATAATATCAGCACCGCTCTTCAACGCTTCATTGAACTCATCCTCATCATGCACTTCAAGTATAACCTCCAACCCATGACCATGGGCCCTCTCTATCATATACTCTAGCGTGTTATCTGCAAGCCCATCTCTATATAGTGAGGATATGAGTAGTATACAGTCTGCCCCCGCTCTATATGCAGCATCCACCTGCTCCTCGCTTATGATTATATCCTTCATGAGCAATGGCACATCTACAGCAACCCTTACGTTCATAAGATACTCTATAGAACCATGGAAGTAGTTAGGCTGTGTTAGTACAGATAGTGCAACTGCACCAGCCTCAACCATATCCCTAGCAATAGTCTGTGGGCTTGCATAGTCTCTTATCCTACCCATGCTTGGGGATGAGAACTTCACCTCCGCTATTATCGCATTCCTATCCCTGCATGAGAGTATAGCATTACGTAGGCTTATCATCTTATGGTGTATGGTGAAATCGAACCTGTAGTGCCCTGATCTTACAGATTCCCTTGCTGCATCAACAAGTTCCTTAAGATACTGCATACCATCGTATTCACCCTTGCCCATAATCTATCACCTTATAAATATGGATATGGATATGAACCATGCCAACGGCCTCTACCCCTCCTACCATGCCTATTCCTATTTATACTTCAATTTCTTTACCATCTTACCCTCTACCTCCTCAAACCTTTCTATGTCACCACATCTTGCTATCAGTTCCTTTAACCTCTTGTATGCCCTCCCATCCATCACACACGCTCTAGCAACCTCTATACCCTCCTTGAACGATGATGCCTTCTTGCCAACAATCAATGCTGCTGCAGCATTAAGTAGCACAGCATCCATAACCTCCCTTCTAGCATTGCCATTAAGTACATTAAGGAAGATCTCTGCTACCTCTTCCCTATCCCTAACCACAAGATCCTCCTTTTTAGCAGTACTCAAGCCGAGGCTATTAGGATCTACCTCCAAGTTAACCTCATTAGCATCACTCTTATACCATAGCACTCTATTCATACATGTGTTTGATAACTCATCCATACCATCAATAGCATGAACGACCATGAACTCCTCCCTTCCAGCATGCTTGAGCATACCAGCAATCTTATCCATAACTGCTGTAGAGTATACCCCTACCACTTGGGCATTTGGCATAGCAGGGTTACATACAGGACCTACGATGTTGAATGCAGTCCTTATACCCATCTCCCTCCTTACATGCGCTACTCTACTCATAGCTGGATGGAACCTTGGAGCGAATATGAACCCTATACCTATCTGCTCTATACACTCCTCAACCTTAGCCTTATCTGCATCAAGGTTGTAGCCTAGATACTCTAGTACATCAGCGCTACCACTTATGCTTGATACTGCCCTATTCCCATGTTTGGCAACCTTAACCCCAGATGCTGATGCTATGAGTGCTGCTACAGTGCTTATGTTGAATGTCCCAGAGTTATCCCCTCCAGTACCGGCTGTATCTATAACATAGCCATTGACCCTAACCCTGATGGCATGCTTGAGCATAACATCCAGCATAGCATTCAACTCATCTATACTCTCTCCTTTCATCCTTAGTGCTGTGAGTAGTGCTGCTACCAGTACATCACTCGCTCCCCCAGCAAGTATTGACTCCATGCATGAGCACATCTCCTCATATGTAAGATCATGCATATCAACCACCTTCTTGAGCATGTCCTTGAGATGCGTGTGGATCACCTCCTCACCATGGATAGAAAGTTAACCATCAACCTGTTACCATCCTCAGTAAGTATAGACTCTGGATGGAACTGTACACCAAAGAGCAGATACTCCTTATGCTTAACACCCATTATCTCCCCATCATCTATAGAGTATGCTGTAACCTCAAGGCTAGATGGCATAGTGTTTGGATCTGCTACTAGAGAGTGGTACCTCGTTGCCTTGAACGGGTTACTCATGCCCTTAAAGACACCACTCCCATCATGCCTTATCATGCTAGTCTTACCATGTCTAGGGGTCTTTGCCCTAACCACTCTCCCTCCAAATAGATGCACTATACCCTGATGCCCTAAACATACTCCAAGTATTGGTAGTTTATCATACAGGTTAAGTATAACATCTGCAGATATACCAAAGTCCCTCTTGTTTGCTGGATGCCCTGGCCCTGGTGATATAACTATAGCATCTGGATCAAGCATGATTATCTCCCCTAGAGTTACCTTATCGTTCCTGAAGACTAGAGGTTCTATAGCAGCATGTATTATGCTACTCATACTTCCTATCTGCTGTGCAAGGTTGTACGTGAATGAGTCATAATTATCTATTATTATTATCTTCATCATGCATTCACCCTCCTTAATGCTTCAAGCAATGCATTTGCCTTATGCTCAGTCTCTGCCCACTCATTCTCTGCTATAGAGTCAGCAACTATCCCTGCTCCAGATTGTACATATGCATCATTACCGTTCATGAACATAGACCTTATCGCTATGGCAAAGTCAGAGTTGCCATTGGATGAGAAGTAGCCTATTGCACCAGCATAGGGCCCTCTTGCTATAGGTTCTAACTCATCTATTATCTCCATTGCTCTAACCTTTGGTGCACCAGATACAGTCCCAGCAGGGAATACTGCTCTGAATGCCTCATAGGCATCGCAATCATCCCTTAATACACCTTTAACATGGCTAACCATATGCTGTACATGGCTGAACCTCTTCACAACCATCAGCTCATCAACCTTAACAGTACCCCATCTGCACACTCTACCAAGATCGTTCCTTGCTAGATCAACTAGCATTGTATGCTCTGCAACCTCCTTCTCATCCCTTAACATCTCATCCCTAAGCATTGCATTCTTCTCCTCATCCCCTTCCACTATCCTTCTAGTACCTGCTATTGGGAATGTCTCTGCTATATTACCAGTTACCCTCACAAGCATCTCTGGGCTTGAGCCTACTATGCACCTCTTACCCATCTTGAGATAGTACATGTATGGTGATGGGTTTATGCTTCTCAGCATAGAATAGAATGGGATAGGATAACCTTTAACATTGAACTCGAACCTCTTTGAGAGCACAACCTGATATATATCCCCAGCATATATGTACTCTTTAGCCTTCTCAACCATGTTTATGAACCTCTCCTTGCTTATGTTCCTGATAGGCTCAGTACGAGCAAACCCGTATACGGTTCCTTCATTAACAGTAGAGGAGCCTCTACCATGCTCTAAACTAAGGAGGAGATCGTATCCCCTTCTCCTACCCTTTCCATCTATACTGAAGTAGTAAACGCTCTTGTTGATATGATCAAAGACTATACCATCGTTATATATACAGAACTCCATGTATGGATAGTCTTGAAGCGTTCTAGCATCTAATCTCTCCCAGTACCTTATTGCATCATAGCATACATAACCTACAGCACCACCAGCATATCTGAACCTTCTATCCTTAACCTTTGGGATTATACTCCTTATGTATGCTAGTGCATCGACCTCTTCAAGTCTGTATGACTCCTTGCTACCATTAAGATGATCTATGTATAGTCTATCAGTATCAGAGTATATCCTTGCATATGGCTCAAAACCTATTATAGAGATCTCAGCCATCTCTGTTGGCCCTGTAAGCGACTCTAGAAGGAATGCGTATTCATAGTAATTATGTATGAACTTGAAGATATCGAATGGGCGTAAGAGTGTATCAACTCTCCTAAAACTTATGCTAGTTACTCCAAAGGTATCCACCCATAGCACTACTCTCCATTATGTATATAAAAACTTTATGGTAAAATTATATTTGGTAAGTGTATATATTTTCTTTTTCACTTCTTTATAGCATTGATCCTCTCTATTATGCTCTCTGCCATATGCTCATAATGGCCATGTTTATCATGCATAACCTCGTGCTCAATCTTCTCATACCCTTTGCTGAGTTCACTACTCTTGCTTCCAAGCATCATATCTGCTATGTTGAACAGTATATTATTCTCCTTAAAGATGTGGTGCTGCATTAGCGTTATGTACCCCTCTATACCCACTATAACCTCATCTATGCTAGATGAGCCATGCTTATACCTTGACAGTGCATCCTCTATCCTTGCCAGTATCTCTCTACCCTGTTTATGCTCTCTAAGCATAACTGCTATTGGACCCTCATCATTTGGCATCCCTGCAGCGTTGAGTGCTGGGAAGAGTACATCCTCCTCCTTGCCATGATGGCACCTATCTGTGAAGTTCTTTGCAAAGTCTATGGTATCATTTATAACCTCTAATGGAAGCTCTTTACCTTGTCTTAATATAGTTCTCAAGACATCCATGGCAGTAAGAACCTTCATAATAACCTCATGATCCCTTCTTAACTCGCTAGTAGCGCTCATAATATCCACCTTACTTGTTATATTAATATTCATTACTAGTTACTATACACCTCTTTGTTAAACACTTATGTTAAGATAAGATGGGCAAACTTTAGCTCAAGTCATATAGTAGGATAAAAGTTTATAGTAAGATTTAAATATAACAGTCTCTCTAATTATCTTGCATATAAGATTTATGGTGAGCAATATGGTAGTGGATAGAACACTGTTATCAGATAAGTGCCCAAGATGTGGAAAGGGTCCACTGGTTACAGATAATGCAACAGGAGAGATGTTCTGTGGAAACTGTGGATATGTTCTCTCAGAGCGAATAGAGGAGTTAGGACCAGAGTGGAGAGCATTCAGCAAGGAGGAGCATGAGGATAGGAGTAGAACAGGTATACCAACAAGTTTAGCAATGCATGATATGGGGTTAGCAACTGTTATAGGTCCAATAGACAAGGATGCCTCTGGCAAGCCATTATCAACAGCAATAAGAAGCACGATAGAGAGGTTAAGGACATGGGATAGTAGGAGCCAAGTACATGAGCCATTGGATAGGAACTTCAGGCAGGCATTCTCCGAACTTGATAGGCTGAAGGATAAGCTTGCTGTAGGTGAAAGTGTGATAGAGAAGGCTGCATACATCTACAGGAAGGCTTTGGAGAAAGGGCTGGTTAGAGGAAGGAGCATATCAGCACTGGTAGCAGCAGCACTCTATGCAGCATGTAGGGATACCGAGACTCCTAGAACGCTGAAGGATATAGCAAACGCAAGCAACATAAAGAAGAAGGATATAGCAAGGTGCTATAGACTGCTCATAAGAGAACTTGATTTGCAGATGCCTGTAGTAGATCCTATCAAGTGTGTTAGTAGGATAGCAAGCAAGGCAGGGCTTACTGAAAGAACAAAGAGAACAGCTATAGATATACTGAAGAGGGCTGAAGAGGCAAAGATATCAGCAGGCAAGGATCCTATGGGATTAGCAGCAGCAGCGCTCTATGTAGCATGTGTTATGCATGGTGAGAATAAGACCCAGAAGGATGTTGCAGAAGCAGCAGGCGTAACAGAAGTAACTATAAGGAACAGGTACAAGGGCTTAAAGCTAGCCCTTAAGCTCTAATTTTTTAAGGAGCTCATACCTTTCTTTTATATTAAGTTCGATCTCCCCTGCTAGGAAGCATAACTCTTCAATCTCATTCTCGTTCATGTATGTATCCTTTACACTAGCGATGTAGTTATTAAATAACTTTAGGTTAGAGGTCATCTCATTATCTATATTTATAAGTGTCATGAGCATTGCTTTATCTACCCTCCCATTCTCTCCTACCATATACTCATATGCCTTTGGTATACACCTCACATCCTGTAGTATGCGTTGTAGAGTATGCTTGATCTCATTTAACCTATCATCCTTGCTGTTATTGTTATTATCAATCATCTGCCCCAAGCATTTTATACAATCCTCCAGATTCATCCTTGTATAATGCATTATATACTTGCCTACCTCCTTCATCTCAACACTGCTACTCTTCCCATTATTAAGAGACTTTTGTAATATAGTAGCGATCTTTATGATATTGTTTGAGTTATAAGCGAATTTTTTGTAGTTAGCATCTATCCCCTTGCCCATCTATATAGAGAAGGATATTGCCTCTTAAATACATTATTAATGATCTAATCGTGAAATACACTTACTTACGTGACCCTTCTAGATGCTATCCTCTCAAGCATCTCAATGTTGAATACAGAGTCGAACTCCCTTAAGACAGATATGTACATCTTTACCTCATCACCGCTCATGTATTGGAACTGGTACTCCCCTTCATATGGACTTGGCTTGCCTATGCGCTCTATGAACTCTATGTGCATAAAGGGATCGCCACGCCTTATAGTTATAGGCTTCCTCTCATTGTTGAGGTTTACAACCTCTAGCACTATCCTTCCCACAAAACCACTATGAACCTTTGCAGCATTAAGGAATGATAAGCCAAGTCTACCGTATCTGCTCTTTGCTGTTAGATGCGCTACATAGTTTGGAGGAGTGAATACTACCTCATGAGAGATCACATTCTTATGCTCCAGATAGTTGAGTGTTACATCAGCCTTAACTGTCAGTATGTAGCCATCTCCATCGAGTAGCATGGGGTTGAATGGATGTATGCATTTGTATCGCTCTATCAGCTTTGTAAGTTCATCCTTACCTATAACTGCCATATCCTAACCCTCCTACATCTCCTTCTATACACATTACCAGATAGATCGAGTATTTTACACAACATACTCTAGATTAATTTGCCATTAGTAATATACTTGCCTTTTAGGTAAGACTCCAGTATTAATGCAATAGCAACTATGCCATTTGATACAAGTAGTAACTCTAGTACGTTAAGGATTGCATCTGAGCCTAAGATATCGCTTGCAAATAGGTAGGTTAGAGGCAGATAGTTTGCTGCCCAATGTGCTATTATAGCAGTATGTAACCCATACCTATAGTACAACCAGCCAAGGATCAAACCCCCAAGCGTGGCCTGTGTAACCTTGCCATAACCCCAGCCAGTACTGAAGATTATATGTGCAAACCCGAAGAGTACAGCACTTCCAACTATCAGCATATATATGCTCTTATCATGCCTAACATACTCGTATGGTCTCCATAACACGCTCAGGAGGGTAGAGCCCTGCTTTGCTAGGAAGAGGTACGCTGGTATCCCTATAAGTATCAGTCTGAACCCCAGCTCTTCCCTAAATGGAGTAATAGTTGCATCTACAAAGTATCTAAGCCTATCATCATATTCGAGGGAGCCCATCTCTATGCCAAACATACTCTGCACCAGATCTATAGCGGTTGATGATGCAACGAATATGGAGAACCATGCTATTGTTATCGTAAGATCATTACCTCTAACAGTAGTACTGTTGCTAACAAGCCTTACAATTGAACTCAAGATACTCTTTGGTGAGAGTAGAAGTATGGTGAAGAGTAGTAGATAGGTGCACCAGAGTAGTATGAATAGATCCCCAACGCTTATCTTGACCTGAACATGAACTGGTAATGGCATGAACATATAGAACTCATCTATTGGTTCCCTATACCCTGAGCCCATGCTTGTATGGAATACCAGATACGCACCAAGAGGATATGATATAAACATCATAACTGCTATCAGTACTGTTAGAGCAGCATGGATAAGCAGCAATATCCTTGATGTTATGGATATTCTCTCCTTACCGTTACTACTCTTCCTACCCTTATCCCCTTCTTGCATGATGCTACCTTACTTCTATTGATGACTCGTTGAACCCTAGCTCTATTAGGTACTTCTTGACCTGCTCCCTATGGTCTCCTTGGAGCATGACATATCCCTCCTTTGCTGTACCACCACATGCTAGCCTGCTCTTCAGATGCTTGACTATCTTATCTATATCGCCTAGATTGCCTATACCCTCTATCATAGTTATATCCTTGTTGAACCTCCTCTTCTCCAACCTTACCACTATCTTGCTCTCCTCCTTCTCCAACTCTCCACAGGCGCATAGATCTTGTGGGAGTCCACATCTCTTACATATAACAGACATCTGATGTAGAAATTTAATAAGTACTCATTATTAAGCCTTGCTAGAGTAGGCATGTCACACTAATTGATGATGGCTTTTATTTGGGTTAGTAGCAGAGTGTATTGTTGAGCAGGGATAGCATGAAGGCTGCTACAGAGATGCTCAGGAAAGGTGGTACCTTAGTCAAGGAAGCATGTAGCAAGTGCAATGGCGTGCAGGTGAAGTACTCTGGCAGGTTGATATGCATAAACTGCGGTAACCAAACAGTACTTGAGGAGGCTAGGGACGAGTCGTTACATGATCTGAAGGGTGTGGTAATAGCAAAGGTGAACAACATAGCAAAGCTGCTGGAGCAGGAGAGCGATGTATCGAAGCAGATGGAGATGGCAAGGTTACTCCTTTACTACCTTGAGATACTCGCTAAGATAGGAAGAGAGAAGGGTAGAGAGGGAGATGAGGATAAAGGAAGAGGAGGAAAGGGAGAAAAAGAAGTAGGAGAAGGGGTGGCTAGAGCAAAGGCCAAGGATAAGGATAAGGATAAGGATAAGGAAGATGATGAGGATGAGTAATAATTAGCGTATTATCTAATCTAGTAAGGTATTTATTCTTGCATGAAGGTAGAGTTGCTATGAGTGTTAGGAAGAGTAAGAAGGGTGCACCGCTACCAGCATCCAGTGCTGGGCTCTTGAGGTTCTTTGAGGATGAGACCAAGGGTATAAAGATTAGACCAGAGATAATCTTTGCAGTAGCCTCAGGGCTTATAGGTATATCTATACTTATAAAGATTCTATTCCCTGTATGATTGATGCGATGATGCATAGATGGATTCTGTAAGCAGGATACATAGAAGGTTCTCCCTTACACTGATCAACCCTTCCTCGCATAGAACATCTCTCATAATCTCTTTAGCATGTATTGGTGCAATAGCGTACATTGCTAATAGCGATCTCTTACTCATACCTGTCACATTGGGAGTAGCACTACTCTTATTCAGAATAGATTACCTTCTCCTTAAAGATCATCCAGTAGCAAAGTTGAGCAAGGTTTATCATACAAATGCATTTGCTATGATGCTCTGGCTTGCAGTACTTGTAGTGAGCATATTACTAGCAATGCTTGGCAGCAGAGATACCCTTCTAATAGAGGGCATGGTGTTTGCAGTAGCGCTCAGATTATGCATATTCGTATCTGTATTTGGCTCACCATTGAAGAGGGCATCGATGATAGCGCCTATAGCCCCTCTAGCAATACTACTCCTCTTTCTACCTTACGATAGAATTGCTCAGATACTTGATATACTAACTCTAGCAACTAGCATCGCCGTTATTGGTATATCAATTGTATGGTGTAGAGTAGCGGATGGTAGTGGTAGACCAAGGGTTGAGAGTACGTTCAGGTTACTCCAGGCCTACCTACTTGCATGGACTGAGAGAGATGCAAGACTCATGGAGAGTATGATGGAGAGCAAGGCAAAACACTCAACGGTGATTACAAAGATGCTTGCCTTCAAGAGGCTATCCTCCATTTCCTTTGAATCTAATACAGATCCATCAGATCAGATGTATTATATGCTTATGCTACCAGATATCCACCCTGGACCACTCTATCCAGTTGGAGGTAGTAACCTACCTTATGATATACATGCTAGATATAGTGCAACAGTTGCAGTGATGCATGGTATCTCTGATCACTCATCAAACCTGCCATCTAGAGGAGAGGTTGAGAGATTCCTTGAGTCACTTGCAGAGTATAGTGTTGTTGAGCAAGGTTATACATGCACCAAACCTGTAGTAACTCAGGTTAATAGTGCAAAGGTTATAGGCATAGCATTCGGTAGAGTTGCACTCTTACTACTCTCATCAACTAGAGGAATGGATGATCTACCTAGAAGTGTTAAGGATGCTATAGAAGATTATGCATTAAAGCAGGGGTTCAAGGATCTGCTCATAGTTGATACGCATAACTGTATGGGTGATGATCTGAGCGATGAGGAGATGGATGATATGATAGATGCATGTAAGAGAACTTTAAATGTATTAACTGAGATGGAGCAGTATAGGTTCAGGGTTGGTGTAGCAATGACCAAGCATGAGAGCGATGATATAGGCCCTGTTGGAATGAGTGCTACAGCATTACTGCTTGATGATGCTGACGATGGATTGCTTATACTATGGGCAGATGCAAATAACGCAGTTGAAGGATTGAGCATGTATTTAGAGCAAGGCATAAAGGCATTAACAGCAGGCTTGAGGGATGTTGTGTTATGCACATCAGATACCCATTACACATCTGGCAAAGCAAGGAATAGGATGGGTTACTTCCCACTTGGTAGTGTAACTAACAAGGATGAACTGAGATCTATATTCATGGAACTAAGTAGAAGTGCAATAAACTCAGCATCTAATACACTATATGAGTTGAGGGTATCAAAAGCAGATGTAAAGATAATGGGCGATGAGCAGTTCAGGGACTACTCATATGCACTCGATAACGCAATGAACCTAACAAAGAGGTGTATAACTGCTAGTGTAATGGTATTCATTGTAATGATCCTCTCAACATTCCTCTAACCTTCTAACTATGCATAGGTTATCTATGGAGTAGATATCGTTAAGGAACTCTCTAAGTCTAGTTATTGGTACTATTGGTACACCATCTATGAGTGATGGTATGTCATTCAGCACTACCACTGCTGGTATAGCATGATCAACCTCATATCTTGCATTTACGAATGCTACTGCTCTAGCAACCTGCCTCTTGCATATCATTGTAAGTTCAGATAGGCTCATATATTGCCAATGTTTGCAGTCTAGTAGAAGTGCTCTATTCTTTCCATCTATACACTTTATACCAACAACATCTATCTCCATCATCGTTATAGATCCACCCCTCTTAGATCTGGAACCTCTTCCTACTCCTCTTCTATCTCTAACCCTTAACCTAACATTCCTTGCTGTAGTGTAATCATTCTCTTCAAGTATCTCTGCCGTAAGCATCTCAAAGTCTCTCCAGTGCAATACCCTTGCTATCTCATCGATTCCAGTGTTAAGCCTCATAGCAAGGATAGCAGCATTGATCTTATCCATAGCAGTGAATCTAACATGCTCTTCATCCTCAATGCTACCTACACCATTGCTAACGAGTTCATCAACAATAGTATGGCATAGATGACTGCTTATACCTGTAAGTGAGGAGAGCTCCTCTATGCTCATCACTCCATCATCCATGTACGGTATCATCCTAAGTAAGAGTAGCTTACTTATACCCAAGATACTAATCTTTATTAATCTTGCACTATAAAGATAACTTGATGGTAGAAGAAGGCATGGCTAGATTCATGAAGATAGGTAAGACTAGAACTAAAACTATTGCATCACTCATTATTATTGCATCACTACTACTATCGCTACCATTGCAGGCGTATGCACAGGAGAAGCAGAAAGGTCCTTATCTTGATGAAGTACAGTTCATACACTATCTGGATGAGAATGTTGCTACAAACGAGGTTAAGGCAGGGAATCTAGATACATACTTCTGGAGGCTACCCTTGGATCTTGTGCAGAGCCTTAAGGATGATCCAAACATAAGGATATATGATGCTCCAGGGGGATCTCTAAGCCTGCTCATAAACCCAGCGCCAGCAGCATCTGCTGATAGACTCAATCCATTCTCTATAAGGGAGGTTAGGTATGCAATGAATTATCTTATCGATAGAGATTTGGTAGTGAATGAAGTACTCAAGGGCTTTGGTGCGCCTATGTACTCTGCATTTGGCCAATTCGACCCAGACTATATAGTGCTAATAGATGTGATAGAGTCGTTTGGCTTCAAGTACAACCCAACACTAGCGAGTGAGATGATAAGCAAGGCATTGATGGATGCTGGAGCGGTTAAGGGGTTGGATGGCAAGTGGCAGTACAGAGATAAGCCCATAGAGGTGAAGTTCTTCATAAGGGGTGATGATCCTAGGAGGAAGACGCTAGGAGAGATAATAGCATCGGATCTGGAGAGGCTGGGCTTCACAGTAGAGAGGATATATGGTGATCTTAACAAGGCATTCAGCGAGGTCTATGGTTCAGATCCTAAAGAGTTGAGATGGCATCTATACACTGAGGGATGGGGTAGATCAGCATTCACAAGATACGATACATCTCTAGCAGCACAGATGTATGCACCATGGTTCGCAAATATGCCTGGGTTCCAGAATACTGCCTTTTGGAACTATGAGAGTAAGGAGTTGGATGATCTTACTGAGAGAGTATTCACTGGCAAGTACACCTCAAAGGATGAGAGAGATTCTCTGCTGAGAAGGAGTGTAGAGCTTGGTGTTAGAGAGTCAGTAAGGATATTCATAGCAAGTACAATAGATCCATATATAGTGCATAGGAGAGTTGATGGCATGGTTCAAGACTTTGGAGCAGGGATAACCGGTAGGTTCAGCCTCATAAATGCTAAGACGGATACAGGTGTTATGAAGGTTGGGATGAAGCAGATCTACCAAGGCTCATGGAACCCTGTTGCAGGACTTAGAGATTGGTATGCTACGAGGATATCCGCTGCTGTAATAGATCCAGCAACATTCTTCAACCCTTACACAGGTGATGTTATACCTGTTAGGGCAACATGGAGTGTTGATACTAGAGGCCCAGATGGCAAGTTGGATATACCAAGGGATGCCATAGTATGGGATGCATACACTGAGCAGTGGAAGCAGGTTGGTGATGGTGTTAAAGCAACCAGCAGAGTAACGTTTGATCTGAAGTATAGCAAATGGCATCATGGAGTGATGATGGATAGGAATGATATCCTATATGCAATATACTTCCTCTTCGAATGGGGTACAAGAGAGAGCGAGGATGATCCAACATATGATCCAGAGTACACAGCAACTGCGGAGAAGTTTGCAGATACACTCAAGGGTGTAAGGTTCATAGATGATGATACAGTAGAGGTGTATGTAGATTACTGGCACTTCGACCCAAATTATATAGCAGATTATGCAAGTGTATGGACTAGCATGCCTTGGGAGATATATGCTGCTATGGAGAAGGTTGTAATGGATGGAAAGGCAGCATTCTCAAGGTCTCAGGCAAATTCAAGTAATGTACCATGGCTCTCTCTCATAATTTCTGATGATGCTAATCTTGTAAAGGATGCTCTATCACAGTTCAGATCATCAAATCTCATCCCTCTTGCATTAAAGGATAGAGTAAGTATTAACGATGCTAATGCTAGATATAGTGCATCTATAGGCTGGATAGAGGAGAAGAGGCATGCAATGATAAGCAATGGACCATTCTACCTTGAGAGTTACAATCCAGAAGCAAGAACCATTGTTATAAAGGCGTTCAGGGATGCTACATACCCACTCGAACAGGGTCATTGGAGGATCTTTGAGCAACCAATACTTGCAAAGATCAGCAGTGTTAATGCTCCATTTACCATAGAACGAGGCAAGGATGTTGTTATAACTGGGAGTGTTAAGACTAGTGATGGTAGTAGAGTAGATCTCAGCAAGGATATCAACATATACTACTTCATGAAGGATACAAACGGTAATGTTGTAATAAATGGACATATCAAGCCAGCGAGTGATGGCAAGTTTGAGATAAGGCTTGAAGGTAATGACACAGGAAGGTTATCTAGAGGCACAAACGAGCTGAAGATATTTGCTGTAAGTGATCTAGCATTGAGGCCAGATGTGTATACAACTAGCGTAATAGGCACTGGGGAGTTCACTGGTAGTATAAAGTTAACTGCAGCAAGTACAACTGGCAAGTATAGAGTAATGGTAGATTGGTACCCATCAGATATAGGCAAGGAGTCAAGGTTTGATGTATCCATAATGGATGAGAAAGGTAACGTCGTTAATGCAAGGTATGATGTTAGGCTAGATAAGGATGGAGCTATGCTGAGTGATACAGTAAGGAAGAATGTTACAGGGACTCAGAGTTATACGCTTAATGCTCAAGGCAGTTATACTCTGATAATAGATGATATAAATGGAGAGGGTGAGAGGGCTGAGGTTACATTCACATACGTTCCAGAGTTCCCTCTAGCCTATCTAACACTCTTCATAGCAGTAGTCGCTATGCTTACCCTGTTATCATTAAAGAGATTACCATTCAAGCTCTTGCATGCTGGTAATGGTGTTGCTACCTCAATATGATCTCATATACCATCAAAACCACTTATTATTTTCAATGTACTATCATCAAGTTTAACAACGTATACCAAGGCATCCTGTGTATTCATTGCTGATAACGCCTCTAGTAATGCTAACTTATCTCTGCTACGTTCATAGCCTCCAGTATCCTTCACGCATAAAGGGAACCTATTCATCTTAACGTTGCTCCTCATAAGGTAGTTTATGAATGCCCTATACCCTTCCACATCATTCCATTCCCTACCCTTCTCATTGCATAATGCTATCCATACATCAACCGTATTCTGGAATATAGCCCTCTTCCTTAACTCTTCAAGCATACCATGATTTACTATATGCAAGATTTAATGTTTATCATCAAGGTAGGAATAGCCCATTACTCCTATAGAGGTTCAATGCCTTCATCTCATACTCGAATGAGAGTTGGAACAACTCCTGTGACCTCTTAAGCTCAACCTCGTCCTTGCTCTCTAGATACCTACTGAAGTGCTTATTACTCTCATACTCATACTCTAGAGACTTTACATTGTACTCATGTGCCTCCTTGTATATATCGGGGACGTTAAGACTCTTCATTGTATTTATTACCCTCTGTTGGTTCACCAGCACACTATCCATTATCTCTATCATGCTAGCATCATCTATTAAGCCCTTCTCCCATAGAGCGTACTCCTTATTGTAGTGCTCAGTTATCTGCTTTGCCTCAGCGTTAAGCCTCTGTATGGCTATAACATAGTTCTCCTGTCTACTCCTCTCAGTGTAGATCATTAGACTTACTACAATTATAGCTGCTATAACGCCTACAAGTATTATCAGTGCAGCCATTCTAGGACTTATACCCTGAGCAGTTCTGCTCCTTGTCCTATTCATAGCAGTTATTGCTAGAGGGTTAAATATTTGCCTTTGTCTTTGTATATGCTATGCTATACTATGCTATGCTATGTCTGCCATATGCTATCTTAACTGATATAGCAAGCTTATATCATCCACTACATGCAATAGTCTAAAGATATGTGATATGGCTATCCTTTACTGGTTTCTGCTTATTAGTTGAGTACATAAAGAAGTAATAAATGCAATGCAACCTCCATCCTTTATATAGCATTTTATTATTATTATTATATGCGTTACTACGTTCTATCATATCTTCAATAACTGGATGTGGATCAGGGAATGTAGCCAAGAATATGACTAGAACTATCTCTCTACCAGAAAAATATCTGAAGGAAAGCCAAATAGTATACAATGTTCAGTGCAAAGAGTAGTTAAGTTAGGGAATCCCAGTCATCTATCAAGAAACTCACAGCCTAAAGGCACTTGTTACACCTGTACCAGAAATGCTGATTCGCTCCTATATAAATATAGTATATGAAATCTTATTCGTAGTGTATACAATAATAACTTAACTTAATGAATAACTCGTATTATCTAGCCAGTTTGAGGAATATATCTCTACTCTGTTCCCTTATAAGTTCCTTGATAGAGACATCTTCAGCATCTTCATACTCTAACCCTCTAACTATCGCTACTGGTACACCTCTACTCTTACCCATGACCAGTTCTGCTGCAGATGCCATCTCATCCACTACCGCTATGCTCGTTACCCTTAACTCCTTACCATACATATCCTTCAAACCCCTATAATCGATTATGGGCTTTATCCCTGCAATACCTATAGCAACATTTACCTGCCCTTCTCTAAACGGCCTCCCAAATGTATCTGAGATTATAACTGCTACCCTTTTGCCAGTAGCATTAATCAAACCATCCCTTATCCTCCTTGCTGATTCATCTGGATCTATTGGTAGTAGGGTAACATAACCATCTTCCACATTGGAACCATCTATTGCTGAATTGGCACATACAAAACCATGCCTAGTCTCTGTTATTATAACCCCATTCTCTATTGCAACTACCCTCTTGGCCTCTCTGAGCATCAACTCAACGACTCTGGGATCCTTCCCTTGCTCCTCTGCTATCTTTACTGCATTCACTGAAGGCGTAACATCTCTTAGATCTACAACTCTTCCCTCTGCCTTTGATACTATCTTCTGTGTAACAACTACAACATCCTTATCTACTAATTCCAATCCATTAACCCTTATGGAATAGAGTATGAGCGATGCAAGATCGTGATCCTTGGAGATCTTGATATCCTTTGCTATAGGTACTGGTATTATCTCTACCCTGTTCATATTATAATCTACACAAGAAACATGTAATAATAAATAGTCTAGCCCTTCTCTTCATTCTACTACTCATCATTGCTTTATCATAGCACCGTAATACCTCTCTATAACATCTATGAGGAGAGTGAGATCCTTCTTATCTATAACAACATCAGCCCTCTCCTTCACTATATTCTGTGCATTGAATGCAACCTTGAGCCCTGCTATATCAAAGAGGGTTAGATCATTTGCACCATCAACAACAGCAGTTATATGCTCCTTCTTCACCCTCCAATCCCTCAAGACCTTCGCTATTGCATTTGCCTTCCTAGAGTCAACCTGTATATCTATCCCAACAAGTCTTCCATCTCTGAATATTAGTTCATTGGCAGCAATGTAATCCAACCTGAGTTCATCCTTTAGCCTATCTGTTATTATGGTGAACCCTCCAGAGACAGCAACTATCTTGAAGCCCATACGCTTAAGGTAAGAGCACACCTCCTTTGCACCCTTCATTAGGGGCATGCTGTTTGCTACCTCTAACGCTTTATCATACTCTATACCCCTTATAGTATCTACCCTCTTCAGCAGTCCTTCCTCCCATGGTATCTCGCCCTTTATACCCTTGATTGTTATCTCCATAACCTCCTTCTCTTTACCTACAAGCCTAGCTAACATTGGTAGATACTCTGCATCGTAAAGCACACCTTCCACATCGAATACTACAAGCATGATTACTATCAGCATCAATAATAGACTATATAAGTGTAAGCATAGTTCAACATTACACTCACTCCAGCTATCTCACCATATCATTATCAATACTTATATTCCATATATTCATGTAGTAGGGTATTGAGCGAGGGAGAGATACAGCATAAGTACATGGTACAGGTGAAGGAGGGTAAGAGTATAAGGATATCAGATACAGGTAAGAGAGAGTTGAGAGAGTTAGGGATGATGGATGATAAAGGCAAGTTGAAGATAAAGGGTCTTAGTTCAAAGATGCTCTCAAGGATGAAGAAGGAGTATGTAGAGTGCCCAGTCTTGAGCAAGGATGTGAACTTTATAGAGTGTTATGTATGCTCAAACTTCATAAGCAGGTTGAGGGGACAGGTATACTGTAAAGGGGAACCCCTTGTTAGCACTGACTAATGAGGTAATCAAGGCATATTATATAAGGTATAGTATAAGTATAGTGAGTAGTGAAGTGAGAGGATGTGAACGAGCTAGGAGTTACAGTAAAGAAGGTTGAGGATTTTACAGAGTGGTATATACAGGTTGTATTGAAGAGCAACCTGCTCGATTATGCTCCAATTAAGGGTTTCATTGTGCTGAAGCCTTACGGCTACGCCATATGGGAGAGGATAAGGGAAATAGCAGATAAGCGCTTCAAGGAGACTGGGCATCAGAATGCATTCCTCCCAACGTTGATACCAGAGAGTCTGTTAAGCAAGGAGGCTGAGCACTTTGAGGGCTTCAAGCCAGAGGTATTCTGGGTTACTCACGCTGGGAATGATGAACTTGGTGAGAGGTTAGCGTTGAGACCTACATCAGAGACCCTAGCATATGAGATATTCTCAAGGTGGGTAAGGAGTTATAGAGATCTGCCATTGAAGATCAACTTCTGGAATACAGCACTAAGGGCAGAGATCAAGTCTACGAAGCCATTGATAAGAACATCTGAGTTCCTATGGCAGGAGGGGCATACGGTACATGCAAGTAAGGAGGAGGCTGAAGAGGAGGCTAGGCTCATGCTCTCAATATATAGAGAGATAATAGAGGAGTATCTTGCTATACCAGTTATAGCAGGGTACAAGAGTGATAGGGAGAAGTTTGTAGGAGCAGATTACACACTGACGCTAGAAGCGTTGATGCCAGATGGTAGAGCACTACAGATGGGTACATCTCATAACCTAGGCCAGAACTTCTCAAGGCCATTCAACATAAAGTTTCTAGACAAGGATGGTAAAGAGCATTACGCATGGCAGACCTCATGGGGTATATCATGGCGCTTGATAGGTGCAATGGTCATGGTGCATGGAGATGATAAGGGTTTGGTACTCCCTCCAAGGATAGCTCCAATACAGATAGTTATAATACCAATATTCTATGGTGATGATAGCAAGCACTCAGTTATAGATAAGTGTAAGAATGTATATGCACTACTTAGGGATAGGTTCAGGGTGCATCTTGATGATAGAGAGGAGTATACTCCAGGATACAAGTTCAATGACTGGGAGTTGAAAGGTATCCCTCTAAGGGTAGAGATAGGCCCTAGAGATGTGAAGCAGGGTAAGGTTGTACTTGCTAGGAGGGATGATAGCAGGAAGGTTAGCGTTGGGGATGAAGAGTTGTTAGATGTAGTAACTAATATGCTTGAGGATATACAGCACAGTCTATATAGAAGGGCATCTGAGTTCCTTAATAGTCATACCTTCTCTACCCTCAGTTATGATGAGTTCAAGGAGCGTGTAGAGCATGGGTTTATAAGGACATACTGGTGTGGCTCACAGGAGTGTGAGTTAAGGATAAAGGAGGAGACTGGTGCAGATATAAGGGTTATACCATTCGATCACAATGGTAAAGATATTACAAGTGAGAGAGAAAGGGAGAGGATGAAGAGGCAGGTTAGAGATAGAGAAGGAGATGAAGGAGATATGGTATGCATCTATTGTAGGAGGAATGCAGAAAAGGTTGCATACTTTGCAAAAGCATACTAAATGATAGATAAGGCATGGAGCTATCTGATATAATAAATACGCTTATGGTATTTGCGGATAGCCTAGGCTACATAGGCCTCTTTGTGATAAGTTTCGTTGCAAGCATAATAATATTTGTGCCTATACCATTCTTTACTATACTTGCAATAATGAGTATAGATCCAAAGTTCGACCCCCATCTACTGGCATTCTCAAGTGCGCTAGGTGCAAGTATAGCCAAAGTGATAATCTTCTACAGTAGTTACTATGGGAGGAGGTTCATAAGCAGAAAGAGCAAAGTTAGGATGAGACCATTGCAGAGGCTGCTCAAGAGGTATGGATGGTACGCCTCATTTATAGCAGCGGCAACACCGATACCAGATGATCTAGTATACATACCACTTGGATTAGCAAAGTACAATCCTTTCATGTTCTTCACCTCACTTCTAGCAGGAAAGATGGTCATATCTGAGGCTGTTGTATGGGGTGCAAGGAGTGGGTTCAACCTACTTGAGTATGTTGGAGGTAGCGAGGATACACCATTCTTCTATGTATCATTAGTAGCTACTGCAGCGCTAATAGGTGTATCTATCTACTTCATGATAAAGGTTGATTGGAGTAAAGTTATAGGCAGGTTGTTCCCTTGGACGTTGGACTCAAGTTCTTATAGTAGTGATGGTAGTGATGATGAGGATGATGGTAGTGATGATGAGTTTAGAGGGGAGAGTAGAGGCAAGTAATCATCATAAACTATTATTTAGCATTTGTAACATACTAGTGGGTAGCTGTTTATAAAGCTCTCCTTATATACTTTTATGTTGTATACCATATGCAATAGCAATATTTGTATTTAGCATTATAGAATATAATGGTATGTACTATGAAACGATGAGAATAGGGAGCAAGTACTCCATAAGCAAAGGGGAGGATTCAGTAACGATAGTGAGGATGATGAGTGATTACTTTGAGAAGGTATACATAAACAAGGACGGTTATGTTAATATAACGATGAATAGGTTCAGCGTTAGATTCTCCTATCCTAAGCATCTGAGCATGGTGAACATAGGGGAGATATCTGAGATACTAGAGTATGAGGGGAAGAGGTACATGAGGGATTCTCTACTGATAGAGAGGATAAACAGGATGATGTATGATCTCATAAAGTACTATCATACTAATAATCCAAACTATGATATCGTGAACTATATTACACCATAACCCTCTTTGATACGAACCTGTTACCCTTGATTATGAACCTCCAATGCCTATCATTACCTTCAGATATACCTATCCTCTTTGTAGCAATTATATCAGTATCACTCACGTTATAACCTTCTGCTATGTATAGTTCTCCATTAACTGTAAGGTCAAGCCCATTATGCCTAGAATCTATACTTAATGCTCTAGTCAACTTACCCGGTCCATTTGTTAGCATCTCTACCTTGTTTTTAGTAGCAGATCTATTTCTCGCCATGACATCTATACCATGTATAGGTTCTATAGCCCTTATGAGCACTGCACCAGCATCCATATCCTTCTTCTTTGCTACCACATTGAGGCAGTAATGGTTGCCATAGATGAAGTACACATATGCATGCCCTACCTCTCCAAACATGGCGCTATTCCTTGCTGTCATCCCTCTATATGCATGGCTTGCAGGATCATCCCTTGTGTAGGCTTCTGTCTCAACTATGATGCCAGAGAGTATGTTGTGATCTATAATCCTTACAAGCATCTTTCCAAGTAGGCTCTTTGCAACCTCTACTGTATCCCTTGCATAGAACTCCCTTCCCAGTATCATCAGTAATAGAGTGCTGGAACGATTAAGTATATCTTTCCTCTACTATTAAGGTGGTTATGCAGAGGTTCTTGGATGCACTCTCAAAGGGTATATTTGCAGTTGCTAGGTGCAGAGACTGCTATTCTATTATATGGCCTCCAAACCCTGTATGCAGGAGATGTCTTAATAGCGATATAGAGTGGGTATACATTGATCCTAGCAAGGATAATATCAAAGGTAGGATAATTGCAGTCTCAGAGTCCCATATAAGAGGTGTAAGGTTTGCATTAATAGAGTTGGAGAATGGGCTAAGGCTGTTTGGGAGGATTCTAGATGATGATAAGCCAAAGACTGAGCCAAGTATAGGTCTAGTAATCATGGTTGGATGTGGTATAGATGATAGCAACGAACCTTACTATCTATTCAAGAGATTACAGGCTAATACTTAAAATACTTAATCTCATATGTAAGGAGGATGGATAGTGTAAAGACCAACAGGACTAGAAGGCAAAGAGGTTACAGCTTTGAGTACGAACTTGTTAGAAGGATAAACTCTTGCAATGGATGGAGGGCAATAAGGCTTGGTTCTCCAAGCGTTTCGCTTCCAGATGTAATAGCGGTTAACAATTCTAAAGGCATAATGCTAGCAATAGAGGCAAAGAGTACAAGTACAGATACAATAAAGGTACCTATAGAGCAGGTAGCAAGATGCGTAAACTGGCTCAACCTATTCACTAGATACAGGCATAGGAATGCTATACTTGCATTGAAGTTCATGAGCAAGAAGTGGAAGAAGGCATATACATATGAGTATAGGGAACTGCAGGAGTACTATTACTGGCTATGGAATGATGCTACAACAACTACAACTCTTCCAGATATAGAGATTATAGCAAAGGTACTGGAAGAGAGTAAGGATAAGAGGTCTAAGACATACATAGCATGTAGGTATGATGGGAGTATTTGCATCTACATTAACGATACCACTCCCCCAATCAATACCAATGATACAGATAACAGTCTTAGTGGTAATAGAGATGAAAGAAGGATAATGCTAACTCCAGTTCTATTCGATATGCCTTGGCAGGGTAGAGAGTAAGTATGGTATTGCATTACAATAAACCATAACCTAACATCTAATAAAACTTTTAACCACCATCCTAATCTTATATCTTATGAGCTACTATACGGATGAGAGGCTCATAACAAGCAGGGATGCACTTAACAGATGGGAGTTCAAACTGAAACTACTTGAGGTTGTGGAGAATGCAAGGGACCCAGCAGCATTCAAGTTCGGGCATAGAATACTTGTGAAGAAGGTGCTTGTGATAATAAGGAACCTTAGAACCAATGAGGTTACAGAGAAGGAGCTAGACCTTGAGGAGATAGAGAATGAGATAAGGAGTAAGAGGTACTTCAGCTCAGCCAATAGATGGGTCGCACCATCGGAGATAAAGAATGGTTACATAGTTGGTTATAGACACAATGACCTCCTTGCAAATGCAATAGCACTAGACTATATAGTTATATAGAGAATTGTAGTGTAAGGGAATACCTTACTATAGATTTAAATCTATCTATGTTTATAATATATCATGGCACATTGCGAATGTGGTATATGTAATCATACATCGGATAAGGAATGCTTTGAGAAGGAATGTAAATGTTGCATAAACTTCCACCTTAGATCTGGATCTAAGACGTTAACCATCCAGTATCATAAGATATAATATATAAGTGGAGATCCTAGCTTTATAAGTAGGTATAGACTCCTTACTAGGGTCATGAGGATGGAGGCTTATCAGGAGTGTATAGATCCAGCATGTAGGCTGAGGTATCCCATAGATGAGTTCAGGATAACATGCGAGAGAGGCCATGCCCTTGATGTGAAGTATGCTTATACACCAGATGAGAGCCTCAAGGATGTATTCTATGCTAGAAGGAACCATGGTAACAACATATACAATGAGAGTGGAGTGTGGCGCTTCAGGGACCTTATAAACTTTGCACAGATAGATACTGAGGAGTATGAGGAGTGTAAGAGGTATCTGGTATCCCTTGATGGTGCTGAAGGTAGGCTATCAAAACCATTCAAGATGAGCAAGGTTGCAGAGTATGCTGGTATGGATAAGGACTGTCTCTTCCTGCAACCTGAAGGTTACAATCCTAGTGGATCATTCAAGGATAATGGCATGGCAACAGCGCTAACCCATGCAAAGATGCTCAATGTGAAGAAGATAATGTGTGCTTCTACAGGTAACACATCAGCATCAGCAGCAATGTATGCCTCAAACGAGGGTATGTTATGTGAAGTATATGTACCTAGAGGCGAGATAGCCATAGGGAAGTTAGGGCAGGCATTGCAGTTCGGTGCACAGGTTGTAGAGGTTAATGGGAACTTTGATGATGCATTGCAGATAATGTTGATAGAGGCTAGAAAGAATAATGCGTATGTTGTAAACTCTGTTAACCCGTTCAGGCTTGAGGGGCAGAAGACTATAGTGTATAGAGCATTAGAGTACCTTGACTGGGATCCTCCTGACTGGATAGTATATCCTGGAGGTGCACTGGGTAACACATCTAGCGCTGGAAAATGTCTTATGGAGTTGTATGAGTGGGGCTGGATAAAGAAGGTACCAAGACTTGCAATAATAAATGCTGAAGGTGCAAATACCCTCTATACGCTCTACAATGGGAAGTTCAATGGAAGGGCATTGAGATGGAACAAAGGCAAGGTCTATCTTGAACTCATAGAGGAGTATTATACATACATGGATAAGCAAGGTATGAAGCCAAAGACCGAGGCAACTGCAATACAGATAGGCAAGCCTTCCAATCTATTAAAGGGTCTAAGAGCACTGGAGTTCACAGATGGGGTTGTGGAGCAGGTTAGCGATAGCGAGATGTATGATGGGATGGCAGTGGTTGGACTCAATGGCTTTGATTGTGAACTTGCATCTGGAGCTGTTCCAGCAGGGATAAAGAAGTTGAGGGAGATGGAGGTTATAAAGAGGGATGATATAGTTGTTGGTATACTCACAGGAAGGCAGAAGGATCCTAGCCTAGTGATAAGGTACCATATGGATGCTAGCAGGAGATTTGCAGTCACTCCAAGGGCATATAAAGATAAGTGATTATCTACAGATGCTGGTATAGTTAGGTCTACACCATAGTTTCATTATTATTGATCGATATATATCAGAATTTGTAATCTTATATTATGAGACCAATGCTATCTATAGCATTGATAATAGCAGCTGCAGTGATAGCAAATATCCATCTTGTGTATGCCTCGCATTATACTGGCTTAAGATGGGCTCTACCATACACTTACGCATGCTACGACTCTTATAGCCTTAATAATGTAAATATAGATGGGAGCAGTGGAAGATACTCTTGTTGCAAGTGAGATAGATCAAGCAAGGAATAGTTGGAACAACCTTCCATCCATATTTGAGATAAGGAGGAGTACAAGTTGTAATAACTGGATAACTGCAGATAGTTTTAACTCAACCTTCTTGGCAAGAACATTCTGGAATCAGCAAGGTGGTTACTTGGTAGATGTTGATATAGAGATAAACAGTTACTACTCCTACTCTAGCAGTGGTAGATGTACTGTACCACCTTACACACTGGATTATGTTATGAGACATGAATTTGGTCATTGGGTCATGTTTGATGATGTATGGTACTGGAACCCTAGCAGTGTGATGTTTGGATGTTATGACTGTCAGAGATGGGATAGCATAAAGTCATATGATAGTAATGAGTTAAGTAGCATATATGGGTGAGAGTATGGGCACAAAGACAAATATAATAGTAGCAGGAGTGGGTATAAGCATAGCAGCGTACTTTGTGCTTAGTTTCTTCACAGCCACAGGTATATTCGAGAAGAAAATGGGTGTTACACATGCAGAGATAAATATGAGTATAGAGGAGATATCCAGATTCTCCGATGTTATAGTTATAGGGAAGGTTGGTGATAGAGTAGGAGTACAGAGCCATGATGATGGGAAGATATACAAGGTTGTTAGCGAATTGGCTCTTGAGATAGAGCAAGAGTTGACAGGCAATTATAATGATAAGGTTATAGTGTTAAAGACGGTTGGGGATGGTGAGAAGCTTATAAACATGAATGTAAGCCTAAAGAAGGGTGAGAGAGTACTACTCTTCCTCAAGTATGTGACAACTGATCAAGCATGGAAGGGAGAGGAGGGCTATCTTGTATGCTGCACACAACAGAAGTTCTCCATAGATGAGAATAACATAGCATATAATCCAAAGTACGGTAGTTATAAGCTTGATGATCTGATAGATATAATAAAGAGGGCAAGGTCTGCCTGATCCATTTTACTTTTATATTTACATTCTACTAGTACTCTTTCTTTGATGATTGCTATCGATCCACAATAAACGATAAATATCTTCATATCTTCATAGATGCATGCGTATATGCTCATTCCTGCCTAGTGCAACGGAGATGCTCTATGCTCTAGGGCTAGGGGATAGCATAGTTGGTGTTACACATGAGTGCGATTACCCTGAAGAGGTGTTGAGTAAACCAAAGGTAGTTAAGAGCAGCTTCGATCCATCAAGCATGAGTAGTGAGGAGATAGATGCAAAGATAAGGGAACTTGTGCTAAATGGTAAGGATATATACGTTGTAGATGATCAACTCCTTAAGAGATTACAGCCTGATGTGATAGTTGCTCAAGGCATATGCGAGGTATGCTCCCCTTACCTTAACGAGATCGCTAGGGCTAGAAGGGCTCTAGGCTATCAACCTAGAGTGATAATGCTTGACCCCCATGACCTTGATGGTATACTTGATAGCATAATCCAACTTGCAAGGGAGTTAGGGGTTGAGGATAAGGGCAAGGAACTCCTTGATGAGTTGAGGTCCAGGATAGATTGGATAAGGGCTAGGGCAATTAAGGCTAGTGTTAAACCAAGGGTTCTATGCATAGAGTGGCTCAAGCCATTCTTTACAGCAGGGCACTGGGTACCCCAGATGGTTGAACTCGTTAATGCTGTGAACTGTGTAAGTAGAAAAGGGGAACCATCTAGGAGGCTCTCTTGGGATGAGGTCCTTGATACAGATCCAGATATCATGATCTTCATGCCCTGTGGCTTCACAGTCGATAAAGCGTTAAGGGAGTTCTACAAAGTTGAGGAGAATGATGGATGGTTTAACCTTAATGCTGTGAAGAACAGACAGGTATATCTGGTTGATGCAAATGCATACTTTAGCAGACCAAGCCATAGAGCAATTAGAGGAGTAGAGATATTAGCAAAGATAGTGCATCCTGAACTCTTTCAAGATGCAAATATCGGGGCAGATGAGTGTAGAAGAGTTTATTAGCATTCTACTTATTAATCATTAGTAATGGGATCAAATAAAAAGAGTAAAAAGAAGAGGCAGAGTAGTAAGAAGAGAAGAATAAAAGATCATGACCAGAGTACTTCATTCTGGACACTTGGTGATTTAACAAATAAGAAGAGAAGAATAAAAGATCATGACCCCTTGCTCTCTCATTATAATCCCTTTATGCCGTTCGAATATAATATTGGTCCTATGCCTAGGGATAGGGATGAATATCCAGATTTTGTTACGGGTATAAAACATATCTACAATACGATAAAGAAGATACGGGAGAAGAAACACTTGCCTCTTATGATAGATAAGTTGCTGGAAGAGATAAAAAGATTCAAACCCCCTAGATCTAACCTCTCTGAGTGGGAGTATCAGTTATCTTTACACTCTTGGCTCAAGCAAAAGTTTCCTGATGCAGATATCGAGAAGCAGAGGGGCTCCTCTAGACCAGATATAGTGATAGGCGATAATATAGCAATAGAGTTAAAAGGGCCTACAACCAGACAGGGTCTGATAACGATAGCAGATAAGATCAATAGGTACTCACTTCACTTTGAATATATAATAGTTGTATTATTTGACCTGCAGGTTAGTACCAGCGAAGAGTTCTATAAAGAATGGTATAATGGTATAACAAAGTATTCAAATGTAATTATTATAAATAAGTGAACTAGTATCTGCCATACTTATAATATATATCTACCTACCCGAATTAATCCTTATAGCGCTCTGTGCTGCAGCAAGTATTGCTATTGGTATCCTGTGAGGGCTAGCACTTACATAATCCAAGCCTATCATATCGCAGAACTCTATGCTCTTTGGGTCTCCTCCATGCTCACCACATATCCCTATCTCAAGCTTTGCATTAGTTGCTCTTCCTTGCTCTACTGCGATCCTCATTGCCTTGCCTACACCATCTCTATCTAGAGTCTGGAATGGATTATTCTTCAGTATACCCTTCTCCAGATAGAGAGGAAGGAACTTACCCTCAACATCCTCCCTGCTGAATGAGAATACAGCCTGTGTTAGATCATTGGTGCCAAAGCTGAAGAACTCTGCTACACTAGCAATACTATCTGCTGTCATACATGCCCTAACAACCTCTATCATGGTTCCAAACTTCACATTCAAGGCTATGCCATGCTTCTCCTCAACCTCCTCTTTGACCTTCAGGAATAATTGCTTTATTACCTCCAACTCCTCCTTTATGCCTACTTGGGGCACCATTATCTGTGGCTCAGCCTTCACACCATCCTTCAGGAGTTCAGCATCAGCCTCCAGTATCGCTCTTATCTGATACTCATATATCTCTGGATACACTATGCCTAGCCTAACACCCCTCTGCCCCATCATTGGGTTCACCTCTGCAAGTTCCCTTACCCTCTGTAGCATCACTTGAGCATCATCCTTCCCTTCGTAAACAGCCTTCATAAGATCCTCAAGCCTTGGTAAGAACTCATGTAGAGGTGGATCTAGGAGCCTTATTGTTACAGGGTAGCCCTCCATCACCTTTAGTATGCTCTTCACATCTTCCTTGAGCATCGGTATCAACTCTTTCAGAGCATCAACCCTCTCATTACCGCTTCTAGCCATTATCATCCTAATGAATATTGGAAGTCTATCACTTGAGTTGAACATCCTCTCTGTTCTACATAGACCTATACCCTTTGCTCCATACATCCTTGCTATTGCTGCTGCATCTGGTGTATCGGCATTAGCCCTAATCCCTAGCCTCTTTGCTTCTTCAGCCCATGTAAGCAACTCCTTGAGTTCATTGCTCAACTCTGGTTCAACCATTGGTACTTTTCCAAGGTATACCCTGCCAGTTGCACCATCTATTGTTATCGTATCATGCTCATTCACTGTTATGCCATCAACAAGGAACCTATTATGCTCCTCATCTATGACTATGCTTGAGCATCCAACTATGCATGGTTTGCCCATCCCTCTCGCTACTACAGCAGCGTGGCTTGTCTTACCCCCTTTACTAGTTAGTATACCTACTGCCTTGAAGAATGCTGGCACATCCTCTGGCTTGGTCTCCTCCCTGACTAGGATGATATTCTCTCCATTGTTTGCATGCTCTATAGCCCTCTTTGTATCTAGTACAACCTTGCCACTTGCTGCTCCAGGGGATGCACCTACCCCTACTGCTATAGGCTTTACATCTGCCTTCGGATCAACCCTTCTATGCAATACCTGCTCTAGATCATCTGCATTAACCCTAAGCAATGCCTCCTCTTTACTTATTATACCCTCTTTGACCATATCTACTGAGCACTTTACACTTGCTATAGCATTCATCTTCGCTGCTCTAGTCTGCAGTATGTATAACCTCCCACTCTCTATGGTGAACTCAACATCCTGAGGCTCTCTGTAATGCCTCTCAAGTCTATCACATATCTCAACCAACTGCTTATACACATCTGGCATTATCCTTGCTAGATTCTCTATAGGCTCTGGTGTCCTTATCCCTGCAACTACATCCTCACCCTGTGCATTTATGAGGAAATCACCATATAGCCTCTTCTCCCCATTCTCTGGGTTCCTTGTGAATACTACTCCAGTAGCACTCCTCTCATCCATGTTACCAAAGACCATGGCAACAACGTTAACAGCAGTACCATCAGCAATATCTTGCGTTATCTTGTAGTACTTCCTATACTCCACTGCCCTCTCACTCATCCAACTGTTGAATACAGCCTTTATTGCTAGCTCCAACTGCTTATAGGGATCGCTAGGAAACTCCTTGCCATGCCTCTTACATATCGCTTTGAACTCCTCGGTCAACTGCTTAAGGGATTCAGCATCTAACTCATTATCATGCTCTACACCTTTGCTCTTCTTCATCTCCTCCAATGCTTTAGAGAAGAGATTATCATTGATCCCTAGCACTATCTTACAGAACATCTGCACAAACCTCCTATATGCATCCCATACAAACCTCTCATTCCCTGTCTTTGCTGCTAATGCTCTAGCAGTATCATCGTTCAAGCCTAGATTTAGTATGGTATCCATCATTCCTGGCATTGAGATTGCTGCTCCAGAGCGCACAGATACAAGCAGTGGATTACTTGCACTACCGAAACCCTTGCCAGTCAACTGCTCTAGTCTATACATTGCCTCTCTCACCTCATCCATAAGCCCTTCTGGGAGCTCTCTACCATTTGCATAGAACTCCTTGCATACCTCAGTGGTTATCGTAAACCCTGGGGGTATAGGCAATCCTAGAGCGGTCATCTCAGCAAGTCCTGCTCCTTTGCCTCCTAACAGTCTCTTCCCTAACCCCTTACCTTCATCAAAGAATACAACTCTATTATACATGGTAGAGGAGACCAATGTAGTCACTTATTAAGTTTACAGCATGATATGCTCACTTTTGCTAACAATGAATAGAAATACAAATAAAGCCCTTGCTCCACTTTACCTGTATGAGTAGTAGCAAGAAACCACATCTGAATCTAATAGTTACAGGGCATGTTGACCACGGCAAATCAACACTGGTAGGTAGATTGCTCTTCGACCTAGGGTTGATAGATCAGAGGACTATAGAGGAGTATGCAAAGGAGTCAGAGAAGACTGGTAAGGGTGATACATTCAAGTTCGCCTGGGTTCTAGACAGGCTCAAGGATGAGAGGGAGAGAGGTATAACTATAGATCTTGCATTCCAGAAGTTTGAGACCAACAAGTACTTCTATACCTTGATAGATGCCCCAGGGCATAGAGACTTTGTGAAGAACATGATCACAGGTGCATCTGAGGCAGATTGTGCTATCCTTGTAGTATCAGCGAAGAAGGGTGAGACCGAGGTTGCTGTAGAGCCTGGTGGGCAGGCAAGGGAGCATGCCTTCTTGCTAAGAACACTGGGTGTAGGACAACTTGCTGTATGCATAAACAAGATGGATGACTCCTCTGTTAATTACAGTAAGGAGAGGTATGAAGAGGTTAAGGCAATGGTGATTAATCTTCTCAAGAGCATAGGCTACAATGTAGCAAAGGTTAGGTTTGTACCAACATCTGGCTGGAATGGAGATAATGTTGTCAAGAAGTCCGATAAGATGCCTTGGTATGATGGTCCAACACTAATACAGGCTTTGGATGAGTTCGTCGAACCGGAGAAGCCAATAAACAAGCCATTAAGGTTACCAATACAGGATGTATACTCCATAACTGGTGTTGGAACAGTGCCAGTTGGTAGAGTAGAGACAGGAAGGATGAAGGTTGGAGACAAGGTGATAGTTATGCCCGAAGGTGCTATAGGTGAGGTTAGGAGCATAGAGACGCACCATACGCCAATGCAGGAGGCTATAGCAGGAGATAACATAGGCTTCAACCTTAGGGGTGTTGATAAGAAGCAGATAAAGAGAGGGGATGTTGTAGGACCTGCAGATAATCCTCCAACAGTTGCAAGGGAGTTCAAGGCGAGGATAATAGTCATATATCACCCAACAGCAATCGCTCCAGGGTATACACCGGTGCTTCATGCTCATACTGCACAGGTAGCAGCAACACTAGTTGAGTTCGTATCAAAGATAGATCCTAGGACAGGGAATGTTGTTGAGCAGAATCCAAAGTTCCTGAAGAGTGGAGATTCAGCAATAGTTAAGATAAGGCCTGTAAGACCACTTTGCATAGAATCATTCAAGGAGTTCCCTGAGCTTGGAAGGTTTGCACTACGAGATATGGGTACTACTATTGCAGCAGGTATAGTTGAGGAGATAACAGAGAAGTACACGGTAGAGAAGGTAGCTGCCAAGGCTTAGTTATAAAGTAAGTGATCATAATGGTTCAGCAGGCTAGGATAAAGCTGGCTAGTACAGATCTAGCAAAGTTGGAGCAGATGTGCTCCGAGATAAAGGCTATTGGAGAGAAGACTGGTGTGAAGGTAAAGGGCCCAGTACCACTGCCTACAAAGAGACTTAACGTTGTTACAAGGAAGGCTCCAAGTGGGCAAGGCACACATACATTCGATAAATGGGAGATGAGGATACATAGAAGGATAATAGATCTTGCAGCAGATGATAGAGCGATGAAGCAGTTGATGAGACTGAAGATACCTGACGAGGTTATAATAGAGGTCTTACTACAGTAGATCTACTATTACCATTTTATTTATCCTTACTCTCTTCTTTCTCTTCCCTTTATCTGAACCTCAGATAATAGATAACATTAAATTGATCTACTCAATCAATCAGCCTGGATGGAAGGCTCGAATCAGCATGCTAGTATAGTTGTATATGAGTGTATAAGGTGTGGCACTAGAACAAACTCTGAGGAACTGCAGAGCCTACCAGAGTTGAAGTGTATATGCGGTTTCAGGATATTCAGGAAGGTTAGACCTCCAATAGCAAAACGGGTAAAGGCTGTATAGTATAAATGCAATAAGCAATGTAGTATAAAGGTAAGGACTGATAGAGTATATACAAGAAGGCAAGTGTAGTAATATGTCACATAGGCGCAAGAAGAATAGTAGCAACAGTGATGATAGTAGACTAGAGTTTACATTGGAGAAGGTTATCGATAGCGATAGAGAGAACAGGCTTGAATTTGTTATAAGGCTTGATCCAAGGAGGTATGAACGAAAGACGGTTAATGGCGAGAGAGGGTACTTGGATAAGCATACTAGTATATTTATCTCTGAAGATGCCCTCAGACTGATATTTGATGAGATGATAAAACAACCGATACAGGATGTGGATTACGAGGGAATGAACGAGCAGGATCTATACTCTAGCATAATAGAGAGCCAAACAAGGGTCAAGAAGATACTCAATAATAGTTTAAGGTTCGATAGCACGATAGCTCCATCTGAGAAGTATCTAGAGAGGCATATAAACATGAAGATGGATGTTATAGTACTCTATGTTGATATAGTTGATTCTACAGGCATGAGTATGCACCTGCCTGCAGATAAACTAGCCAATCTGGTCAAGGCATTTATGCAGGAGATGTCATATCTGATAGCAGCATACCATGGATACGTACTCAAGTACGCTGGAGACTCTGTTATAGCATTCTTCCCAGTAAGTAACGATGCTGGTAGGGCATGCACAAGGGTAATTAACTGTGCTAGATCAATGCTTAACATAACAAAGTATGCGATAAACCAAGCGCTCAAAGAGCATGGCTATCCAGAGTTGAGGATAAAGATAGGCATAGATCTAGGGGAGAATCAGATAGTCAGGCTAGGTGGTATGCTAGACCTTCTGGGTTACACAATGAGTATAACCGCAAAGATAGTAGAACTTGCAAAGCCATGGCAGATAGTAGTAGGGAAGTGGGTATACGATGCTCTACCAGATCACTTTAAGCAATCATTCAAGGAGTTGAGGCTTAGCAGACATGTATGGAACTACAAGGACTCTAAGGAAGGCAAGTACTATAACCTTTACGTGTTAAGAGATAGGGGGAAGGGGAGGAGGCTGATTAGGTTAATCTAACCTAATCTATTATTGGGTCTACTATTGGATAAATATTTAACCTAGCCGTGCATACTCTAGCGCATGAAGGTAACCCTATCTGCGATCAAGGCAGATATAGGAGGAGTTGGAGGGCATACAAGACCTAGCAGTGCACTACTCAAACAGGTTGAGCAGTTCGTCATGGCTGAGAAGGGTAAACTGTTCATAGACTGTTATATTGGGTTCACTGGTGATGATATCCATATACTGATGAGCCATGCACATGGTGTAGGTAATTCTAGAATCCATCAACTAGCCTGGGATGCATTCATTGAGGGCACAAAGGTTGCAAAGGATCAGGGTCTCTATGGTGCTGGTCAGGATCTGCTCAAGGACTCATTCTCTGGTAATGTCAAGGGTATGGGTCCAGGGGTTGCTGAGATGGAGTTTGAAGAGAGGGCAAATGAAGCATTCGTCATGTTCGCTGCTGACAAGACTGAACCAGGGGCATTCAACCTTCCATTCTACAAGATGTTCGTTGATAGTTTGAGCAACACAGGTATAATAGTGAATCCAGACCTCGCTGAGGGTGTTGTATTCAATGTTATGGATGTTCTAACTGGAGAGGTAGCAGAACTGAGGCTCTGGGAGGATAAACCAGAACTTGAAGCAGCGCTCATGTATCCTGCTAGATATGTAGTTGAGAGTATATACAGCAAGAAGGGTGAACCAATAGTTAGTGCTAGCACTGATAGACTACACAATATAGCAGGAACTTACGTTGGAAAGGATGATCCCATAGCAATAGTTAGAACTCAGAGAGCATTCCCTGCAACTGAAGAAGCATGCAGTGCATTCAGCAATCCTCACTTTGTTGCTGGGAATACAAGGGGCAGTCATCATCTACCATTGATGCCTGTAAGGTTGAATACAGCAGCAAGTCTGAACTACTCCATACCAATAGTTAGTGCAGCGGTATTCAGTATGCATAATGGTGTATTCACAGAGCCATTCGATGGTTTCAGTACACCAGATTGGGATTACATAAGGAGTATAGCGGTTGAGAGAGCATTGGCAATGAGGGCTCAAGGCTTCATACATCCAGCAACGTTGGTGCCAGAGGAGTTGGAGTACAACAAGGGCTATGAGGCAAGGATGAAGAGGTTAAGGGAGAAGTTCAAGGCAAAATCAAGGGAGGAAGAGCAGAGGCAAGTTGCAAGAACCAATCCTGATAATTAACTTCAAGAACTATATGGAGGTTAGTGGTAAGAGATGTCTAGCACTTGCTCTAGAGGCTGAGAAGGTAGCAAAGGAATTGAATATGCTTGAGAGTATAGCAGTAGCACCACCAAACCCTGCACTAGCACTAGTTGCAGAGCATGTTGATATACCAGTTATTGCTCAGCATGTTGATGATAAGGGAGAGGGTAGCACAACAGGCTACAATGTAGCAAATATGCTGAGATCATTCAATATAAGAGGTTCAATAGTTAATCATAGCGAGCATAGACTCTTACTTAAGGAGATAGAGGGTATAGTTAAGGCTCTTCGTACCTCCAATATGGTGGCTGTAGTATGTGTTAGAGAGCCTAGTGAGATAGATTCAATAGCAGGTTTCGAGTTGGAGCCAGACTATATTGCTATAGAACCACCAGAGCTCATAGGTACAGGGAATGCTGTAAGCAAGAGTAAGCCTGAGGTCATAACTGGATCCATTGAGAGGACAAATGCTCTGGGCTTGAAGAGCAAGATAATATGTGGTGCAGGAATAGTTGATGGTAACGATTCAAAGGCTGCTATAAGACTAGGCTCTAAAGGTGTACTAGTTGCAAGTGGTATAGTTAAAGCAGATAACTGGTATGAGAGGATCAAAGATATAGCAAGCAGTATGATACAGGATTGAGATGATTAACATATCCACTCCAAATACAAATGTAAACCAAAGTTTATTTAGTCGTTCACAAAATCCTTCCTATGCAAGAGAGAGAGTTTATCCAGCAGTGTATGAGCAATGTGCTATCTGGTAAGAGGATAGGTATGGGTGATGCTATTAGGCTTATCCATACTAGTGATGATAACCTTGGGTACTTGCTGGATGCAGCAAATACCATAAGGAAGGAGTTGAATGGCGATATGGTTGATCTTGAGTCCCTTGTCAATGCAAAGTCTGGCAACTGTTCAGAGAACTGTGCATTCTGTGCCCAATCAGCATGGTATAAGACAAGGATAAGCAAGTATCCATTGCTAAGCGTTGAGGAGCTGGTTGCTAAGGCTGATGAAGCAAAGCGCTCTGGAGCAAGTAGCTTCTGCATAGTATGTGCATGGCGTGAGCCTAGCGAGGATGAGTTCGAGCATATATGCTCTGCTGTTGATGCTATAAGGGATAGGGTTGGGATAGATGTCAACTGCTCCCTAGGCTTCCTGAATGCTAGGAGGGCTGAGAGGCTTAAGGCATTAGGGGTTAAGAGGTACAACCATAACCTAGAGAGCAGTAGTAGTTTCTTCAGCAAGATATGCACAACACATACATGGTTTGATAGGTTCAAGACAGCAAAACTTGCTAAGGAGCATGGACTCGAACTATGCTCTGGAGGCATAATAGGGATGGGCGAGAGCATAGAGCAGAGGCTTGAACTTGCATTCGAGGCAAGTATGCTTGAGCCAGAGGAGTTTCCCCTCAACATCCTTGTTGCTAGAGAGGGTACACCATTGCATAGCATTGCTCCAGTGCAAGCAGATGATATACTTAGGACAATAGCAGTATTCAGGTTCGTAATGCCTAAATGTATACTCAAGGTTGCAGGAGGGAGAGAGATGCATCTTAGAGATAAGCAGAGCAGAGCATTACTCTCTGGAGCAAACGGGATGATAACAAATGGATATCTAACTGTTGGAGGAAATACTGCTGAACAAGATATAGAGATGATAAGGAGGCTAAACCTGAAGGTCTAGTGTAACATGAATTATGCTGATGAGTTGAAGCATCTTGCAGAGCAGAGTCTTTACAGAAGGCTTAGGGATGTAAGGATTATAGACTCAAGTAGAGCGATAGTTGATGGTAGAGAAGTCATATTACTCTGCTCCAACGATTACCTTGGCTTATCATCAGATAGAGAGGTTATAAGCTATGCTATAAGTGATCTGAGCAATATCTCACAGTGTAGTTCTAGACTTGTGGCAGGTAATGATCCCATACTGGTTGAGTTAGAGCAGAGACTAGCTGAGCATAAGAGGATGGATAGAGCATTGGTGTATCCTACAGGCTACATGGCGAGTCTTGCTATAGCAGCACTAGCAGATGAGCACTCCATAATATATAGTGATGAACTCAATCATGCAAGTATAATAGATGCATGTAGGCTGAGCAGGGCAAGTATAAAGGTATTCAAGCATAATGATGTGACAATGCTTGAGGATTTACTTGCATCATCATCAACAACAACATCAACAGCAACATCATCATTAACATCATCATCATCACCAACAACAACAACAGCAACATCTACTTATCATTCAAGGAAGATTGTGGTTACTGAAGGTGTATTCAGCATGGATGGTGATATGGCTAGGCTTGATGAGATAGGCAGGTTATGCAGGGAGTACAATGCAATGCTTATAGTTGATGATGCGCATGGAGACTTTATCTACGGTAGTAACCATAGGGGTACTACTGAGTATATGAATGCTGAATGTTACGTTGATGTAATTATAAGTAGCATGAGCAAGGCACTTGGATGCTTTGGAGGTTACATTGCAGGAAGTGAAGAGGTTGTTGAGTACCTCATAAATAGGTCTAGAACATTCGTATACACATCATCTCTACCAGCATTATTTGCTAGAGCAGCGCTCAAGGCATTAGAGATAATCAAATATGGTAAAGTAGAATATAATGGGAATAGGAAGATACCGCATCTTCAGGATAGGCTTATTGCAAATACAAAGATGCTGAGAGAGGCTCTAGCAAGAGAAGGCTTCAACCTCAAGGGTTCAACCCATATAATCCCAGTACTAATAGGCGATGAGAAGATCGCTCTAGAATTTGCTGACATGCTATTAAAGCATGGTATCTTTGCTCAAGCGATAAGATACCCTACAGTAGCAAGAGGTTCATCAAGGATAAGGGTTAGTGTTACAGCTCTACATGATGAGGATACACTCAAGTATGTTGTAGATGTATTTAGCATGGTTGGCAAAGATCTGAACATTATCTGATTAACTAGAGTTAACACCAGAATTAAAAAATCATAATAGGATCAGGCTAGTGTGGCATTCATATCAAAATGGATTAGACAGGGTAGCGATAATGGCGATAGTGCTAGTAAGATAAAGAGTGTATTAAAGGGTAACGCTCATGGTAATAATACAGCATTGAGGCCAAGGATAGACGATGCTAGGAGACTCATGCAGGTTCAGATAGTAAGACTGGATGCTATACACAAGAAGTTGGTTGAGAAGGATAGAACATTATTCAGCAAGGTTACACAGGCTATACAGGAGAGGAATATGCAGTACGCATCAGTACTCTCCAACGAACTTGCTCAGGTTAGAAGGGTAAGTAGGATGGTAAACCATGTCAAACTTGCTTTAGAGCAGATAAACCTCAGATTAAGTACTATAAGTGATCTGGGAGATGTTGTTGTAACCCTTAGCCCTGCAATGGCTGTAGTAAAGGGTATAGGCAATGATCTTAACAGGATCATACCAGAGTTCGATGGTAAGATGCAGGAGATGTATGATATGTTTAATAGCATAATGGTTGATACTCAGGCATCGAACAGCACTATACCAATAAATACAGTGTTCAACAACAGTGATGCCCAAGCAATACTGGATGAGGCTACAAGCCTAGTTGAGGATAGCATAAAGGCCAAACTCCCAGATCTGCCACAGGATGTGCTTACCCTCCCAGAGATAAAGGCGGAGGAGATGGATACTAGTAGTATGCTGATAAGTAATAGCAGACAGACAAGAAGGGTTAGCAGTAGTAGCAGTAGTAATGTTAGTGCAAGGGATCTTGTAGCAGTATAATCATGCTATACACACATACCGTTACAATTTTTATTATGTATCGACTATACGCATCAATGCCCTCTTTATCCTATATATAGTTGGGTAACTATAGCCCTTCTCCCTGTAGATCCTTATCATCTTGCTCCAGTTCTCAAGCCTCCATCTAGCCTGCTCTAGAGTAAGCATCTCAACCTCCTGCCTTACCTTACTCTTCCTCCCAACCATGAGCGTACCATTCCTCTTTGCTAACCATCTATTGTATGAGAACCTTAGCCCTGCAAGTATATACTCTATTGGCATCTCATCGAGATACCTTTGCATCTCCTTGAGATGCTTACTGCTCAGATCATGCTTTAATCTTAGTATGGGCATATGCTATCTGCAGATAGCACACTAATAAGCTTTCATAATTCGAGTTCTGAAATGTCTAGAGTAGTTAACAATACTAGCAAGTATTTATGATAAAAGATCTTATCTCTAGGATAGGCAATCTAACAATGCTATGGTTAGTTGCTTCTTCTGTAGAAAGAGGGTATGGTATAGAAGGGATCTTAGCAATCCATTTGCTACAAATAAGGAGAGGACCCATGCATATGAGTGCACAAACTGCAGGATAATCTTCCTTGTCAAGAATGAGAGTAGTAAAAAGAGTAGAGGTAGTAGAGAGTACTGGAAGGATAAGACCATAGTCAAGGGCAGGGTTATGAAGATTCTGGTTAGAGACTCGTTCTAATCTGTATCATCTGTCTAGCTCTAGTTATTATCATTGTATGCTGATGAAGATATGCCTCATACATACCTTCTCCCTATCTATCTATCTATCTTCTTCTTCCATCATTCTATTATGCCCAACTTATCAACCTTTAAGCCCTTTCTTTTAAGTTCATCGCTAAGCATATTCATGCCCAGAGAGTCTCCAGCAAGGTGCCCAAGTATTACAAGGTTACCCTTCAGATTACTGTTCTTAACTCTAGCAAGGTCCTCAGGGCTTATATGCAGATAGATAACGGTATCATAACCATGATCGAAGTATGCTTTGGCAACGCTATAGCCACCATTGGTACCAGCAGCAACAACAAGCATGTACCTCTTCACTAGTGCATCTTCATCACCATGTACAACCTTGACCCTTGTATCTGCCTTATTGAACTCTTTAATCTGCTCAACATATAACGCTATATCCCTAACCTTCTCTACCTTACCTGTGTTAAGGCTCTTTAGAATAGCCCTCCTCATCAACTCATCGCATGGAAGATGTATGTTTAGCAATGGCATACCAATCTTCTCTGCAAATGATGTCACATGTGTGTAGATAGATGTATGTGCTCTAAGCATAACCCTCTCCTTCAACTCCTTCACTGCCTCCTCAGCAACATCCCTTGCTATCCCTGCATTGAGCATAAACTCAACATGTCTATCGAGTACCTTGTAGAAGTCTATGTATGCCTTGCCTATGGGATGGTGTGCAATAATAGCATCATAGCCTAGTTGCTTTGCAAGCATTATGGTTGATTGCTCAACATCTATGCACATGAGAACCTTATTTATATCATTGCCCTTAACGTGTACCATGCTATCTGCTGGTATGCTATCCATCCCTACTAGGTCCAATGCTGTATGCATTATCTCCTCAGTATCCATACAATAAAGGCGTACAACATCCAATATAAGAGTTCAGTCATGATATAATGTATGAAGTAGTGATGCAAGAGCATATGTGCACACCTTTATCTCATCTATGCTTATATGCTCATCTACAGCATGTGCTTGCTCTATGCTCCCAGGACCCCATACTATACTCTCTATACCTTCCCTCACTATATACTCATTATCTGTAGAGCCAGGGAAGCACCATGATGAGGGATTAGAGTTTATACCTATTGATGCTAGTATAGAACTCAACCTACTAACCAGCATGGATGATTCATCTATGCGTACAGGGCTCCTCTCTGCTATAACCTCCATTCTATAATCTCCTGCATGCAAATCTAACAGTGCTTTAATCTCACCTATCACATCACTTCTATCTTCATATGGCGCAATCCTTCTATCTATTGTTAATGAACACTCATCTGGTATAACATTCTCCTTTACGCCTCCTTCTATCATAGTTACTGAGCATCTTGGTATGCAAGAGCATATACTATTATTGGTTGCGTAGCCATCATAGCTACCCTTCCTTGCTTCTATGCTCATAACATATGACCCCAAGGCATCTACTACCTTGCATGCTCTAACTATAGCATTGGTACCAGCAGTAGGTATTGAGGCATGGGCTGCCTTACCCTTGATAGTAACCCTAAACCATAGAGCGCCCATCTGACATGCAGCTATCCTTAGAGATGTTGGTTCCATAACTATTCCATGCTTTATTCTATCTATACCCATTCCGTAGAGGTGCTTGAGCATAGTACTTGTACCAGGCTCAGCCCTCTCCTCACCTATGGCAAAAGATAGTATAACTCTTGCATCCTCAACTATCTTGCATATATGCATCATGACAGCAAGTGCAGACTTCATATCGGATGAGCCTCTTCCATATATATAGCCATCCTTTACTATGCCAGAGAATGGATCTACACTCCACTCTTCAATACTGCCCTCTGGTACAGTATCTATATGCCCGTTCAGTAGTATAATGGCATCCTCAGCCCTTATATTGGAAGGGTATGCTATAACCTGAGGCCTATCTTTGAATGGTTCATACAGTAGCATAGTATGCATCCCTAACTCCTTAAGCCTTAAGTATATGTACTCTGCACACCTCTCTTCACCTGGAGGATTCCTGCTAGGCATCCTTATAAGCTCCAATGCATCATCTACTATAGATGGCATCTCCCTATCTACAGCATCATTGATACTGCCAAGCATTATGGAATAGAATCATGTAGCTCAACATATATAATTACCACTTACATATGTAATCTATGGAGAGGCTCTGGGCACCATGGAGGATAGCATACATAGAGAGGCCATCTGATGATCAATGTATATTCTGCACAAAGCCTAGAGAGGGTAAGGATAGGAAGAACCTCATCCTAATTAGGGGAGAATATGTCTTTGTAATACTAAACGCATATCCTTACACTAATGGTCATCTCATGATAACACCTTACAGGCATGTAGCAGACCCTAGAGAGGTTAGGGATGAGGAGTATGCTGAGATCTTCAGATACCTAAGGTTATGTACCTCTCTCCTCAAGGATGCTTTAAAGGCAGAGGGGTTCAACATAGGCATGAATATAGGGAAGGTTGCAGGTGCTGGTATAGCAGATCATCTGCATATGCATATAGTGCCTAGATGGAATGGTGATACCAACTTTATGCCTGTAGTAGGGAATACAAGGATAATAGCAGAGTATTTAGAGATGACCTATGATAGACTCTTACTTGACCTACCAGAGGATGAGAGGGCTAGACTCTTAAACTAGATTAGATAGACTAGATTATGTGATCTTTCCACTTGTTAATATCAAGCCTTATGATGTACATACCCTGTTGTTTTTTATACTCCAGAAGATGCATCTTAGAAGGGGTATGTATGCTATAGAGCATGTACTAAAAGTAAAAGATGGGCATCCTTTGCTTAACATGCCATTATGCATGCGCTATTGCATACATACCCTATGGGCTTGTTAAGATGATAGCGGTTAGAAAGATAAACAGATTCAAAATTACTCTATGCGTCTTATCTCACCATCTCTATCCTCTAACCCACCTTTCTCGCCTATAATGTTACTAAGTTTATTGATAGCGTTACGCCAGAATAAACCTGTTGCAAACGCAATAAGATAGAGCCCATATGGTTGCTGCACGCTTCGTTCCGTCTGTATGTTCTGCTGCTCTTGCCCTGTCTGCCCTTGTAGTGGTATAGGCTGTATATCTGTTATCAATCCCGCTATTATACCAATTGTTATTATGAATGCAAGAGAACCACCTATGAATGGAGCCATGATATATTCAGCCCATGATGCCCTTCTGAATACCCGTAGCCTTACCTCATGTACTATGTTATACATACTCCTTGTTATCCCTCCGACGAATCCAATGACTGTTGCAGCGTATATTACCATGGAATACCTGTTGTCAAGTAACCCTATGTTCAGATAGGTGTGAACATTCCATACTAGCGTGGCTAAGGCTGTAAGTATTAACAAGAGTGTAAGATATCCGATTATATGTACACCGTTAATGAGGAGCCTATTTATACCCCACCTCTTTCTACTAAACTCCTTAATGCTTCTACTGTAAAACTCAAAGACCTTACTTAGGTATGTTTCACAATCGCCGATGGAGAGCATTACACCAGATCTAGTGTTATCATTTGCATCTTTACTCTCTTCAGGTTTATTATCCTGCCCTGTACTACCTTCACTCATATGCTTCTCTTCCGCATAAAGCCTGTCCCATACTAACTTCATATACTCTTGTGCTTCCTTGAACGATTTAGGCACACCTATACACCCTTCCTCAGTGTTTGATATAGGCTTGGGTTGGTTTGCATCAGATTGCTGATTTATACTGGTCTGTCCTTCATTGGTAAATACACCGTTCTCACTTGCAACCGTTAACCAGAGATCCAGAGTCTCTATATCCTCTTTCAGCTCTTTTATCTTATCCTCCATACCTCTTGCCTTAACCCTCTTAATCTCATCCTCTAGACGTTTAATACGATCTTCCAATTTTTGTTCTTGCTTACGATTTGGTTCATCTGGGGGCATTGTTCATATTTAACCCCTTCCCTTGTATATATATTTAGTAGAAGATGGGCATCAAACTATGGGATTATATTTTATTCCCAAATATTGATTAATTCTTTTAATATACCAGTTCCCACAATACTCCTAACGGAAACTAGAAAGATTGGAGCACTTAGATCGTATCTATTATTTCATAATTCGAGTTTTGAAATATGATCAATATTAAAATATCCCATAGCCGTAGCATGAGCATGCTCACTTATATAGAGCCATTATATAGGCCTCCATCTGAGGCTGGCTCACTGATACTTCAGGTTACTATAGGATGCTCATACAATAGATGCTCATTCTGCTCCATGTATAGAGGTAAGAGGTATGAAGAGCGCTCATGGGATGAGATCAGAGCAGAGATAGACTATGCTGCTAGAGAGTGCCCAAGCACGAGGAGGGTATTCCTTGCTGATGGTGATGCCCTAAATATAAAGACTGAGTACATGCTTAATATACTTGATCATCTATACAGATCGTTCCCAAAGCTAGAGCGTGTATCATGCTATGCTATGCCTAAGAACCTCTTACAGAAGAGTAAGGAAGAGTTGGTAGCGCTCAGAGATGCTGGACTTAAACTACTCTATATAGGGATAGAGAGTGGCTCAGATACAGTGCTGAGGAAGGTTACAAAGGGCGCAACATCAAAGGGCATAATAGATGGATGTCTCAAGGCTAAGAGTGCTGGTATCCAACTCTCATGTATGCTCATACTTGGATTAGGAGGGAGAAAGTATAGCAGGGAGCATGCCCTAGAGAGCGCTAGAGTAGCAAGCATAATTGTACCAGAGTACCTTGCTGCACTAACACTACTCCTAGATGATGTTGTAAGAGATGAGTTCATGAGTAAGTTTGGTGAACCATTCGAACCGTTAAGTGATATAGAGGTCTTGGATGAACTAAAGATGCTTGTAGAACATATAGAGCCTAGAAACAGTAGTAAGATAATCTTCAGAGCCAACCATGCCTCAAACCCGTACCCTATCAAGGCTGTACTCCCAGACGATAGGACAGATGTTGTAGCACTTATAGATTATCTCAAGAGCAGATCACATATGTGCAGACCAAGCCACCTCAGGCGTTTCTAATATTGATGGGAATAACTAACGATGTACTATGAGTTTTACAGCTATGCTTAATGATCTTTATAGAGAAGTGGAGAGAGAGAAGGATAGACTTCAAACTATGAGGAGGAATGTTCTTAAGCTATACAATGAGTTGAGTAGGATAAGCGAGGATGTAGGCTTGAGGCATGGTGTAACCCTTGTAGTAAGTCTCTTTGATACAAGAAAGATACTGGCATTTGATACATATGGAAGAGAGAATGTAACTGTGGTCATAGATAAGTTCAGAACTAGGCTTAGTATCCCTAAAGAGGTTATAAAGAGTAAGGCTAGAGAGGTCTTCAATGACGATGTTGTTGAGATTAGGGATGCTATAGCATATGAGAATAATGAAGGGGTTAAGATATTCTTTAAAGATGGTAGGATAGATGTGCTCCCAGGCTCATTTCATATATGGAAAGGTATAGATGATAAAGTTAAGGAGTTCTGTGACTGGCTTATGAGTGAATGCTACAGGGTAGGTGAGAGAGAAGGTAATCGATGAAGGATTCTCATGGAACTATCCTTGCCTCTGTTGAACCCTTCTCATAACTCACTTTAATCCTTGTACCTGCTTGTACATTACAATTCTTTACGGTCTTTGCAGATAATACTGTATCAGTTGTATCAACTATACAGGAGCCATCATCAAGGTTGTGTGTAACTATCACCTCTTCAGTTACAGTAATAGGGATTACGCCAGTTGGTGATAAGCCTATCCATATACCTAATATAGCTGCTGCAAGTGCCCCTATGAACAACGCTAGTGTTCTATATGATACCTCCATCTCTTTTTCTACCCTTCTGTAATATAAAAATCATTATAATGTGACCATATTTCATAATTCGAATTATGAAATAGTATATTCTAGATAAGTGTAAGAAGATGATTAGGAATAGGAGTAAGAGAAGCGCCGCCGGTCGGACTCGAACCGACGACCGACTGGTTAACAGCCAGCCGCTCTACCACGCTGAGCTACGGCGGCACTAGAGCGGTAATACTAGTTAGTCGATTTAATCTTTTCTACCTATAGCATAAAAGGAATAATAGAATGTAAATAAACTGATCTTATATAGTCTATATACTAACTACCCCTGCTCTCTCCAACCTCTACATGCTCTTCTCTTTTGCATATATGTATATACCATCCAAGAAAACCCTAATATCCTTCTCCTTTATGCTTGTAGCATTCTCTATATTTGCTGCAGTCTGTGCCACATCATCAAGGCTCACACCCTTGACTATAACATCCTCACCCTCTACACTAACCTTGCAATCTCCAACTATCTCAGCCACTCTAGGGGAGCGCTCTCCTATGAAGTTCTCTATGAGTACCTGCTTGCCCTTAACCTTCACTGAGATAGGGAAGTGCGCATGTGCTATCTTCAACCTGTATGTATAGCCATGTTGTACACCCTCTATCATATTCCTTATTATGGATTGCATGGTATTCACAATGGCCTTATCCTTACGCCTTGGCTTAGCGCTTGCTAACAACGGTCTTATGATCAGACTAGAGTCCTCTATGCTTATATCAACATGTATCTTGCTAAGATCCTTGCTTACTCTACCCTTTGGTCCCTTAACCTCAAGTACTCTACCATTCATGCTAACCTGTACTCCCTTTGGCACCTCTACAATAGCCTCTATAATGCTCTTCTCCTTACTAATAGACATACCCTATCAGTACACCTCCAGTACCTTTGCTCTGTGCTTCGTGATGGGACATTACGCCTAGAGGGGTTGAGACTATAAGTATGCCCCTACTGTATGATGGTAGATACTGCCTATCCCACTCATCATACCCAGCCTTCTTGACACTGAACCTTGTTATCGCATTGCACTTGTTCACTCTTGAGAGCAGTTGTACTACTGCCTTTCCTCCCCTCCCATCATCAACGTATTGATAATCACCTATGAACCCATAATCCTTCATGATCCTTAGCACCTCTAACGCAAGTTTGGAGACTGGTGCTATTATACATGATCTCTTCCTCCTCATCTCATTGTTATATATCGTTGAGAAGAGGTTTGCAATTACATTGAGTGCTGGCATGCTCTAACCTCACCTTCCTCACATATACTTCTTGAAGCCTATCCTCTTTGCTACCTCCCTGAAGCACTGTCTGCATAATAAGAGATTGTACTTCTGTATTATTGCTGTATATTGGCCACAACGCCTGCACCATCTAGAACCTTTGCCATACTTCCTTACCTTCCTACCTGTTAATGTAAAGTCCCTTACCTTCATCCCATCATACCACCTCCACGCCAAGGACCTTGAAGAACTCTATAGCCTCCTCTCTGTTTATCCTCTGCTCCTTGCCTATCTCACAGGGCTTAACCTTACGTCTAGCAACCCTATAACCTGGACGCTCAAGCGATATACATACATCCATGCCTATTATACCCAACTCTGGTTTATACTTCACACCAGGTATATCTATATGTTCCCTTATGCCGAAGGATACGTTCCCATAATCATCGAATGATGATGCCTTTATCTTATTACCCTTTGCAGCTAGCATCCTCTTGAGCACTTGTAGAGCCTTAGCCTTCCTTAATGTTACTATAACAGCTATAGGCTCTCCTTTATGGATTCCAAAGTCCCTGATGGTCTTCTTCGCTCTTCTTACTGCTGGTACCTGCCCAGTTATCTCTTCCAGTATCTTCTTAGCCTTCTCTATAGGCTCGCCTGACTTGCCTACAGCAGCATTCAGCACCACCTTACCTATCCTTATACTCCTCATCACATTTCCCTTCTCTTCTAGTGTAAGACTCATACGCAACTCAACCTCATATACCCAATTTAATCCATCCTATCCTATGCTGAGTAATGGTCTCTCTTTACCTACAGCCATGACTATATCAACTGGTATCTCAAGCCTCTTCGTATCGCTCTCTAACACAACTCTCTTCGAGAGTGTCATGGTACCCTCTTTGACCTCTATAACTCTACCAATGGTACCAGCATTATCCCCTGCTATTATTATTGCTAGAGTATCTTTCTCCATCTTCACAACATCCTTCACATCTTGATCTGGAATACTTATCAGGAGAGAATCATTGACTGTTATACCAGCCAACTTGCTTGATGATACCCCATCGAGTATACTCCTCCCATCATGAAGGGTATACTGTATCTTGCCGCCCTTAACAGCAGATTTGTTTATAACCTTGCAGATCTTCACACCCTTCTCCTCTTCTGCTATCTCTATAGGTTTGAGTATAAAGCCATCCTTTGGAACTAACCTGTATATCTTCTTTAATTGTTGGAGTTCTATAACATCCATTAAGCCTATAGGGAATTTAGTATTGAACCTTTTCACACTATCAACATACACATACCCGTTATGCAGTATCTTTTCAGCCTCTCTCATGTTCTTTGCTACCTTGAGCACATCTCTAAGTAATATGCCTAATGGGTAGCATTTATCTATAGGATGGGGCCCTGCTATTGGTCTTACAGCGAATCTATACGCCTTCCTAGGCACCTGCCAGAATGCTGGCATAACCTGCCTCTTCAATCTATTAGAACCAGACTTCTTACCCATTCTACTCACCTATGGTATAGCGATAGAGACTTTACCATCACTCTTTCCCTCGCCTCAATATACTCTTCCTTAACTTATCCTCCATATCCAATGCTATGACCATCACCTTCGATGCATGTATAAGCACTGGGACCTTATCGCCTCTAACCTTCTCCCTCTGTAAACCTTCGATTTCTAGCCTACAATCTTTAACATGAACCCTCTGTACCTTACCCTCAACCCCTTTATACTCTCCCCTCATAACCCTCACCGTATCACCCTTCCTTACCCTAACACTCCTCCTACCATACTGGCTCCTCAACTCCTTAGAGAGAGGAGCAGATACCTGTTTACTCTTCCTATGTAGAGGAGCAGTGTATATCTGCTTCCTAACAAGTGATGCCTTCATACTATCATCTCCACTACACAATCATCGATGCAAGGTTTGCTATCCTTGGCCATCTCTCTGCAGCCTCTGCAGCTACAGGACCCTTTATATCTGTACCCTTCACATCACCTTCTGGCGTTATGAGTATTGCTGCATTATCCTCGAAGCATATCCTGAGCCCATTTGGCCTCCTGATAGGATACTTTTGGCGTACTATAACAGCACCAAATATCTGCCTCCTCAACTCTGGAGGACCTTTCTTTACAACTACTGTCACAAGATCACCTACTGATGCTGCTGGATACCTTGATAACCTACCCTTGTATCTATTGACCTGAATAACCTGAACTATCTTTGCACCAGTGTTATCTGCACATACTAGATTTGCATACACAGGTATGGCTCTGGTTATATGGGGCTTAAACTCCTCAACCCCTTTGGCTGAGACTGCTCTACTCTTACCTGCCATGACTCTTTCTCACCTCCAAAAGTGCAAAGGCTACTGTCTTGCTCAATGGTCTACACTCGCCTATGAGTACCTCATCACCCTCATTAACATCAATGCATTCTGGAAGGTAAGCATGGATCTTACTCCTCCTCCTCTCATACCTCTTGTACTTCTTTATGTACTGCTGATAGTACCTCTCTATGACTACCATCTTCTTAGCCTTCTTGCTTACAACTATACCAGTTAATAACTTGCCTCTTATACTTAGATTACCATGGAATGGACATTTGGTATCATTACATGATCTAGAGGGTAGGGTAACCTGTAACCCTATACTCCTAACCTTACTGCTATTACCTGCTACATTACCTTCTACCATATGTAATCATCCTCCTCTCTATCCTCTCAATCCTATCCTCTGGTCTACCAATTAAATCCTTGCCCTCAACTATACATCTACTCTTATCTGGGAGTATGAATAGAAGCCTTGCAATACCCTTTGGTACTGCCTTGATCCTACAATCTTCAGCATTAATCCTGATATAGAGCATATTCTTGCTCTCAAACACGATCTTACCATTCAAGCCTTTGAGAGTTGGATCTTTACTATCCTCTACTACCACATCTAGACCTATCAGCTCATGTGCATATACGTTGTCCTTGTTTATCTTCATAATTAATTCACCTCTAACTACCTACTCCTTCACTTCCTTTTTCTTACTCCTCTCTCTTAGTATAGTTAAGAGTCTTGCTATATCACGCCTCATATACTTAACCCTCCCACTATCCTTCTTTATTGTGCCCTTTGCCCTATCCACCATGATCTTGCTCAACTCTGACCTCAACTCGGATAATTTACCCTTAAGATCATCATCGCTTAGTGCCTTTAGATCCTTTAACTTTAGTCTTGCCATATCACTAGCCCACCTCCTCTCCTATTAATCTGCCCCCTCTCCTTCCCTCTCATTTGAACTAGACTCTTCAACCTTAACCTCCTTACCACTGATACCCTGATCATCCCTCAACTCAAACTCTGCTGGTAGGGCATCCTTGTATGCTATCTTTATCTTTATTCCATATAGTCCCATCTTCAAGAGTACATGGGTAACGGCCTCTCTAACAGCCTTCTCTGCTGGGTCTCCACTCTTTGGTAGTATACCTGCAGTGTACTTCTCAAATGATGCTCTCTCACTCCTCAACTTGCCAGAGATCACAACCTCCGCACCCATAGCCCCAGCATCCATTATTGTATTCAATGCCCATAACGTTGCCCTCCTGAATGCTGTACCCTTGTTTATCATCTGCGCAACTCTATTTGCTATTATCCTAGGGTTGAGTTCTGGAACCTCTATCTCTAGCACTGATACCTGAGGGTTCTCAAGCCCAAACTCCTTCTCTAGTTTCTCTGTAAGCTCTCTTATACCAAAACCCTTCCTTCCTATTATCAGCCCAGGTCTTTTAACATATACGGTTATCCTAGTGCCTAGAGGTGTCTTCTGTACCTCTGCACCACCGTACTCAGCATGCGCCAACTCCCTCTCAAGGAACTCATCTAACTCTGCGTTCCTGAAGAAGTTCCTCATTATAGCCTTTGTTGATGAACTGTATGCTTGCTCTGGCATATCTATCACCTTACTTCTCAGAAGCAACCAACTCTACATGCGTTAATGTATTGAACCTTGCACTACCCCTTCCGAAGGCTCTTGGCATGAACTTCCTTATCTTGACTCCAGGGTATGCACATGCATGTATTATAGTTACCCTATCCAGATCCATGCCTTTATACTCACTGTTAGCCTCCAGATTTGTAAGTAAACGTAGTATCTCCCTTGCTGCCTTGACAGGGTACCTTCCAGCAGGGAATGAGTTCTTGCCCTTCAACTCAGATCTATGCCCAACCTTTGTATGGTAACTCCTGAATGGTACAGGCATCTCCATTGCTATAACCTTCTCTAGATACTCCTTTGCCTTCTCAAGCCTCATACCCTTTATTGCCTTGCATATCTCGATGGCATGTTTATGCGAGATATCAACCTCCCTTAGGCTTGCTCTAACATGCTTGCTCTTATCGTATTGCTTGAACGTGTAATCGAACTCTGGCATTGCACTCACCCTACTTCAATGGCACGTATAGGCTTGATCTTGAAGCCCCTATGCCTGGGGTACCATGCTTAACAGGTTTGTTTGGGATAGCATACTCACCAAGGTAATGGCCTACCATCTCTGGCTTTATCTCAACTGGTAGAAACTCTTTGCCATTAAAGACATGTATGGTAAGACCAACCATATTTGGGAGGATAACCATATCACGTAAGTGTGTCTTTATCTGGCCTGAAGAACCATCCTTCACAGCCTTTATCTCCCTTAATAGATTGAGCCTCTCTTCACCTAGCCCACGCCTTAGGGTTCTCCTTATCCTAGAAGGTAGGATATTCATCAACTCCTCCGTACTCATACCTTGTAACTCCTGTAGAGTTAAACCCCTATATCTGAACTCCTTCACCATATCTGGATGCATGCAAATTAGCCTCTATTAAATCTAACGTGCTTATGTTACGATGAGTGTTGACATATACACTTCTTGATGAATAAAATTAGTGTAGATAAATAATTAGATAGGTAAAATGATAGATCAGACAACTCCTAACTTTGTTGCTAGATCCCTAGCTGCGCCAGGCTGAAACTTCACATAGGCCTTCTTCCCGTATATGGTTCTTGCTGTATTAACATCTATAGCATCAACATTGTAAAGTGTCTTTATTGCCTCCTTTATGCTAGTCTTGTCTGCCTTGTCACGAACAATGAACGCTAGTATATCATCCTTATCCATCTTTGTGTAGACCTTCTCAGTTATATAAGGTCTTAATATTATGCTCCTTGCCTGCTCAATATTCATCTTGCCATTACCTCCATCAACTCTATTGCACTATTACTCATATCTCTTATGCTAAGTGCGCTAAGTGCGCTCTTGCTCCATATGCAGAGCCTTCCAGGGTGACCTCCAGGGGCTAGATGTATAACGCTAAGCCTGCTGACTGGAACCACCTCCACACCTGGTATAGAACCTGCAGCTCTTGCTACATTAGCATTCTCATTCTTCAGTATTATAAGGACGCTCTTTGCTATGTACTGCTTCCTTCCACGCATCCTTGCCTTGCCACTCCTCTTCTTTATGCTTGATCTCGCCCTCTCAAGATCATCTGAGAGCCTTAGTGCATTGAGAACCTTGAGCAGATCCTTGCTCTTACCTATACTCTCAATATCATCAGTAACTACCAATGGCAACTCTATATCATCTGGTATCCTATGGCCTCTACCCTTGACAACTTCCCTTATAGCAGTTGCTGCTATAGCGGTGCATAATGCTAGATGCTTCTCCTTCTTGTTCAACCTCTTAACTATAACCTTCTCTGCTCTAGGCGGATGGGTCAATCTACCCTTCACTACACCAGCAACCCCTCCAGCCTGACCTGCTCTCCTCATACCTTCTCCCTTGATTCTAGCCATTCTTGCTATACCTAGCCCTGTACCTCTAGACTCCGCACTAACCCTCATCCCTGCCAAAGGATCCCTTCCCTGCGGCTGGAATGATCTAGATTTGATATGTATGAATGCTCTACGTATAATATCCATTCTGTATGGCGTTAAGAATACTCTTGGTAGTTCTACCTGCTCAACCTTGCTGCCATCTAGAGAGTATACATTTATGCTACTCTCATTCATCATGCAACAACCTCTAATATCTTGGGCTCAACGACCTTCTTGATCTTTGGCCTTATAGCGTATCTTAACTTAACCAACCGCTTTATTGCTCCTCCAACTGAACCTTTAACCACGATATAATCTCCTTTGAGTATACCGAAGTGCATGAATCCTCCTTTGGGTGTCAGATTATGCTCATCAGCATTTGCAATCATCAGTATCCTCTTGTTATACTCAAGCCTCTGATGGAATCCCCTCTGCCCTGCCCTAGGCACTGTGTACATTACCGTAGCAGGGCTTATCGGACCTAATGTGCCTACAGCTCTAACACTCTTCCTTGACTTGTGCTGCTTCCTCTTTATACCCCATCTTGTGACTGGACCCTCAAAGCCCTTGCCCTTGGTTATAGCACTAGCATCGATATACTCGCCAACCTTGAATACATCGCTTATCCTCACATCCTTGCCTAGCAGGCTCTTCAGGTACTCGAACTGTGCCTTGATATCTCCTCCACCAACACCAACCTCAAACACAAATGGCTTCTTCTGCTCAAGCCCAGCTCTACTTGGAGTTACTGTAACTACTGCCCTCAGTTCATGAACATTATCTAACTTAATATCATTAATAATACTCTGATCTGTAGGCTTTATCTTGACCTTCCTTGATAGCTCTTTGGGCAGCTCGTTAGCATATATATCGAATAATGATCTTAAACCGTAGACAGTCTTCTCATAAGCCCTTATACCTATCACCTTCATCGGAGGAGTGACTATAACAGTTGCTCTACTCATGAGCGGTTTACCGAAGTTTGGTGTCCTCTCCCTATCATCTATACTTATTAAGTGGATATTTGCTGCCTTGAACCCTGCGAAGCCCAATAGTCTGGGTTCCTTGCTATCTATATTAGGCCATGTCCTTATCCTGGACTCTATACTCTTTGCCCTTGCTCTAGGCAGGTATGCTAGACTACCCCTCCTTGGTGCGCTATGCTTTCTATGGCCCATACTTCCTCATGCTAACATACTCTATTATAAACCTAAGGGCAGAGATGTATGGTTAAATAGAGAGAGATATATGGTTAAATCCTACTTCATTATCCTACCCATCTCTTCTTTAATTCTCTACATTATCACACCCTTTTGATTATTAAGATGCTTGCTCTTCTAATACATGATGTTACTGCTATCCTGCACTAGTTCTCACCGAGATCTTATGTAATTTACAACTGCTAAGCATCCAAGTATAGCCTCTTCAAGCCTTACACTTGCAACCTTCTGCCCTGGGAAGAAGTTGTACCCAACAGTATCTACATCTACACCTATATCGATATCTCTATCTATATTGCCAGCAATCTCATACACATCTCTATACGGGGAGCCAAAGATCAGCAATATATCCTTGGCATCTGCTATATCATGCTCTATCTCCCTTACAGGCCTTCCTAGCTTGGATGTTACTATGGTAAGAGACTCTCCCTTCCTCTTACAGATACTACGTAGAAGATCACCAAGGGTACCAGCATACCTTACACTGTAGCCCCAATATCCCTTTATCTCATCCTTACTTACTATCCTGCACCTTAGATCTGGGTATGGAGATGTGAAGATTACAGATACCCTTCTCCCCTCTCTAGCCTTATCTGCATACTCTAGTGCTACAGGCTTATCTAGACCAACATCTACATACTTACCCTTCACTACTACACCCTCTCTCACATCACCAACCTTGACCTCATCCAACCTTATGTATGGCTTATGGTGTGGAGCCTTCAATGGAGGGAGTAACCCTGCATACCTCAACTCCTTCATTCTACCATAGAGCCTCTTCCTCATATACTGAGGTGTATCCATGAACTCTAGTATCAACCTCAATAGTGCCCCATCCCTTCTGTAATCTCCAGTTACATCCCTGTAGATTAGAACAGTCTCTACTCCAAATATGGCCATAGTCCTTGCCATCATCGCTGCCTTGATACTCTTCTCTCTCAACGTGCTCTCCTCCGCTAGACTTGAATCAGGTATCGCTACGCTTAGCATGGACTATACTTAAATTAACAGATTAATGATTGTAATTGTTATGTCATGTAGCAGCAATAGTGGTAGTCTTGGTGGAAGGAATGGTATAGATAATAATGGTAATAGCATAATCGATCTGGTACTAAAACATGAAGGATATAGGAGCAGATGCATTAACCTCATAGCCTCTGAGAATATAACCAGTCATGCAGTTAGAGTGCTACTTGCAAGCGATCTTATGCATAGGTACTCCCTCAGGATCTCTACCGATGACAACTTTTACAGGGGTACAAGGTATATAGAGCGAGTAGTAGAGTATGCCAATACACTAGCGAAGGAGTTATTCAATGCTAGATATGCAGATACTAGGGCTATATCAGGGCATATATGCTCTCTAGCAGTGCTTATGGGCTTAAGCAAGAGTAACGATAGCATCATGGCTCTAAGCAGTGATGCTGGAGGATACCCTGGTTACATGAGCGAGTATATGCCATCTAGGCTGATGCTCAACATGCATAGTATACCATATGACCATGCTAACATGTGTATAGATGTTGATGCATCTATAGCAGAGATACAAGAGTTGAGGCCTAGGCTAGTGATTATAGCACCATCGACTATAACGTTCCATACACCCCTTCATGGTATAGCAGAGGCATGCAAAGATGTGGGCTCCATGCTGATCTACGATGCATCCCATGTACTTGGTCTTATAGCAGGTAATGCATTCCCAAATCCTCTGCATGAAGGTGCTAGCATACTCATAGGCAGTACACACAAGTCATTTCCAGGGCCTCAAGGAGGGCTTATACTTGCTGATAGAGATGATGGTTATGGGTTAGGCGAGTACATGCCTTTAAGGGTGATAGATAATCCACACTTTAACAGGGTAGCAGCGCTAGCACTTGCCTTGGAGGAGATGAAGGAATATGGTAAGGATTATGCTATACAAGTGGTTAAGAATGCTAAGGCACTTGCTAGAGCGTTAGATGACAATGGTGTTGAGGTTAGGAAGAGAGCCATAGATGGTCAGCATACCGAGACACATCAAGTACTCTTGGAGCATAGATACAAGGCTAGGTTAATCAAGATGCTTGAAGATGCTAACATAATAGTTGATAACATGCTTAGGCTAGGTACATGTGAGGTTACAAGAAGGGGGATGAAGGAGGGGGAGATGAGGCATATAGCAGAGATGATCTCAAGAATATACCATGCAGCAGATGATGATGATAATAATACATCAGATGAAGATCTTATGGAGGTAACAAATAAAATCAGGAAGGAGGCTGAGGAACTAGCGCTAAGATTCAATAGCATAGATTACTCCCCTAGCGTCTTCTCCCTCCTCGCCTGATGTTATTATTCTCTTCTTTTATTTCATTTTATTTCATTTCGTTTCGTTAGATCATCATATCATTATTGAGTTAGTGGGCCACGACTCTTTGCAATCTCTGTGTATTTTGCTATCTCTTCCTCAGTTAGCCTACGCATCTTCTTGGTCTTGTTATCTATAACGGCCATCTTTATATGCTTTGTACCATTCTTATCCTCGCTTACATGGTATATAGCCTGTATTGCTAATACACATGCCTCCTCTAGGCTTATATCCTCTCTATACGTCTTCTCAAGCATATCATTAACCTGATCTGAGCCAGCACCTATAGCTATTGCATTGTATGCTAGGTATGTACCACTGGGATCTGTAACAAATATGCTCCCTCCATTCCTATCAACTCCTCCTATTATGAGCGAGACACCATAAGGCCTAACACCAGCGTACTGTGTGAACTGCTGTGCAAGATCTGCTATGTTCTTTGCTATGGTCTCAACATCAGCTGCCTCATCATAGACTAGCCTATTACTCTGGGCCATAACCCTCGCATGATCTACTTGTATCCTAGCATCTGGGATGTAGCCTGCTGCTGCAACACCTATATGCTCATCAACCTGGAATATCTTCTGAGTCATTGTATGAACCTGTAACTTCTTTGCCCTCTCCTCTGCTGCAAGCACTACACCATCCTTGCTCTTTATACCTATGGCTAGGGTACCTCTCCTTACAGTCTCTATAGCATACTCAACCTGATAGAGTCTACCATCTGGGGAGAATACAGTTATCGCTCTATCATATCCTGCTGCTGCTGGTAACACATTGATCTTGCAGCTATGCCAGCATTTAAAAGTTTCTTATTCATAATTGCTAGGGTGCATAATGGGGTAACTATAGCATTCCATGGGCATAAGAATGTTAGAGCATTGCATAGAAGCACATTAGAGATTACAAAGGATGAGCATCTTACTCTTAGAGGGGATTGTATAGTTGGGGTTAGAGCAGATATGGCATGTAGGGACCTTGATGTACTGATAGGCGATATGGTAAGGGAGGATGGAAGGGAGATCAGGTTCACCATACTGGTTAAAGGTATGGAGTGGAGGTTCTCTGCTAAAGGTTGTAGGTTACTAACCCTTCAAGATGATCGATCTATAGTGATAAGGAAGAGCGGGTATATCTGCCCAAGGACACTAGCAGTAATGAGTAGCGCTTCAGCTATAGATATGCCTAGAGAGATGGTTAGGATGTTGATGGATGAGAGTACTAGAGGGGTTATGATAATAGAGTTTTGATGGGTAACGAAATAAAGGCGTTATTGTTGTAGAGATTTTATAGCATCTATCTCTGAGAGTTGGTCAACTATATTGGTCTTAGATATGCTCAGGTCACCATACTTCTTTAGCAGGTTAGCCATAAGTGCTATAGATAACTTCACGCCATCGCTCTTCTCTTCTGGCATTGTAAGATCATCCAGCCTAACTGTTATGCTGCTGCCCTTGAGCATTATATCCAAGTAGAATGATCTTGGCTTACTACTCTCAACCACCACAGCCTTTGCTAGCAATCTATTCTCAGCAGCGTTTATGAATAGTTCATCCAACTTGATTATTGCATCATCTATGCGTACAGATACCCTCTTGAAGTTCCTTATAAGATCCTTCAGGTTAAGGTTACCCTCTAACACTACATGGGGCATGATACTCACCTCCTCAACCTATTAGTCATCATCTGCATCATGATACAGTGAGCAGGGTATTCAGCCTCCTTTGTAGAGCCCCCATGGTAATCCATCCCAAGTATTGTATAGAATCTTTCCAATAAGGCAAGCGTGTAACGTGCAGATACATAGGTTAATGCTCTACCGAGAGTTATCATACCTGCTATAGGATCCTCTTCATATGCAAACTTTGCAGAGCTATCGCCATAAAGCATCCTCTTATAGTTGTATGTGATGAACTCCTCAACGTATCTGCATAACTCGCCCTCTAACCTTAAACCATCTATCACGCCTATACACTCGTCCCCTAGAGAGAGGATCGATCCTTGCTTCTTTATCGATAATGGTATTACTTCCTTGCCCTCCATCATATTGAGTATATTCATTGCTACCTTGTAGCCTTGCCTTACAGCAAACTGTGCAAGTTGGGGAGCATAACCACTACCACCATCATAATCTAGCCTAAAGGCTGAGATATCGCCTACAGCATATGCATCATCGTAACCCTTTATCCTCGAGAATCTATCAACCTCTATCCTATACCCTTTAACCCTACTTACATCTGGAGTAATCTCTATGCTGGAGCCCTTTACACCGGCAGTCCATATTGTAAGATCGCTCCTGATATCTTCACCATCATCCATGGTGAGAGAGCGATCATCCACTTTCATAACCTTCTTACCTGTTAGTATCTCAACACCCTTATCCTTGAGCAGATCCGTAGCGCTCTTAACTATATAATCATCCCAACCATGCAGTATCCTATCTAGGGCCTTAACTATCTTTATCTTGAACCTCTTCCCTAAGGTTCTTCCTGCCTCTGATAGAGCCCCTGCAAGGCTTATACCTGTAGCGCCTCCTCCAACTATTATCAGGCTACCTCCATCCTTAACAGACCTGAGTCTCTTGCGTATATTCAGCGCATCCTCCATACTCCTGAACCCTACAGCATGCTCCCTAGCACCATCTACACCATAGTTAACCTCTGCTCCTAAAGCGAGTATGAGGTGATCGTAGTGCATATGTTCAACACCATCATCGGCATATATACTAATCCTCCTCTCATTAAGGTCGATAGATCTTATAGTGGACCTTACTATCCTAGTATATCTTCCCTTGAGTACCTCGTTCAGAGGGATTATATTCTCTTGTACATCCTCCAATCCTCCAGCAACTAGGTGTGCCCTAGTCAGTATCTCATGGTAACTCTTCCTATCTATCACTGTTAGATCTACCTTACCATCTAGAATAACAGATGCTGTGATCCCAGCATACCCAGCACCTGCAACAACTACCTTCTCATCCTTGCCTCTGATCCTAATAGAGTCCATGGAGAAGAGTTTGGCTATCAGTTATATAAATAATAGTGGTAATTGTTAACTAGTGCCTAAGTTAGAGCAACTCTGCTAGTTGCTGTAGACTCTTTACAATGATGACCTCTTTATCAAGGCTCATCTCGCTGATACCCCTACCACCTACGATTATAGTTATGCTATAACCATAACGTTTGAGTAGTTCCTTCACAAGCCTCTCAGCTGCCTTTACTCTAGATGATAAAGTTACAGAGAGTATAATTATTCTTGGCCTTACCTCTTGCACGTATTTGATTACAGTCTCTCTTGGGGTTGATGGCGCTATATTGTATACCTTGTATCCTTTGCTCATTAGTATGGATTCCACCATCTTGCATGGTATGCTATGTAGATCCCCATATGGTGTGCATATGAGTACATTGCCCTTCTTGGTATCATTATTCATATTCTGAGCATTATAATTCTCTATTACCTGTATCAGACCTAGGGTGGTATTGCTGCATACATGCTCTATTGCTATCCCAAGCTCATCCCTCATCCAGAGATAGCCTACCTCATTAAGTGCAGGGATAATGATATTGTTATAGAACTCTAGTAGGGCTAGATCCTTCCCCTTATACTTCTCCACGAATACCTTGTATATATTCAGTAGCCTATCCACATCCCCAGATGAGAGTATCTCTATTATACCCTTGCTATCATTGCTCAATACCATCCTACTCTTATGATCCTGTGTTCTTTCATTATGCCTCTCATATTCTCCATCTTCACCCCCAACATGACCCTTGCCTATCTTCAGCTCATCGACCATCTCGAGGAACCTGAGGATATTTGGATCGCTCCTATACTCTTCTGGTATATCATTCATACTTATATCATCTATCCTGCCGAGGTACTTTATGGTTCTCTGCTTGGGCTGCTTCCTCTCTCTATCCCATACACTCTCGACTAGGTATGCATACCTTATACCCCTTATCTTCTTCATCCTTATATAGGCCACGATCGATCTACGTAGCTCTTATAAATAAACCTAGTGCTAAATTGTTTAACTAGTGCCAAGTAGCAGACTCGATTAGGTGTATCAACTCATCTACATCTAGTTTACGCCTATAGTATGTGTAGAACCATGGTTTGGCCTTAATCTTATCTATAAGCCTCGATTTGATTAAACTGACATCATCCTCATCTGGGCTCCAATCACATAACATTATTCTGGGGAAGCCATCTATGCTTACAACTCTCCTGCTTGTATAACCCCTCCTCCCCATCTCATATCTTAGAGAGTCGTGTCTCCTCTTCAGATAGAGTACCTTATCCTTGAAGAAGATCATATGCCCTTTGCCTAGTGTGAACCTCTTTGGTATTCTAATTATACCATAATCTCTAAGAGGATGACGCCTTAGATAGGAGATCAGCATAAGTATCTCGTTATACTCTGCTACGAGATGCTGATCTGTTAGATATAGTGGGTCGATTAGGTTGACCCTAACCAAGCCATATCACTACAAGATGAGCAACCACTATGCCATAGACTACATGTGCTACAAGGCTTAGCAGTGTAGGCTTGTAGCCTAGAGGATGCTTCGTTATCGATACTCCAGTTATAGGCTTGTGTATAGGTGCAAGGGTGAGTATCCAGAGCAGCAACCCAAATGATAGCCCTAGTAGATTCGCATCCACATCGATTAGAGAGAGGCCCTTCACGACAACTGCATAGAAGAGTGCTGCCAGTCCTCCATTAAGGAAGTGTAGTATAAACCCTTCCTTTGTCAATTTCTCTGGACTCTTCTTTAGGAGGATGGACATTAAGCACTGATTCTCATGCCACTCTAGTATACCCATCATCCCCCATCTCTTCCAGAATGGGTACTGGATGATGCTTATTATACCAGTGGCTATACACCCTGCTATAAAACCTATTAGGGCTTCGTTAATGCTCTCACCCCCTTCCTTATACACCCATGCCTTGAACTCATTATAGCATCTACTACAAGGTTGATTACAGATAATGTGAGGAAGAACATTACTATGGCACTTACACCTTGTAAAGAGATCATGTACAATGGTACATAGAATGGGATGAGCATACTAGCCAATGGACCTGCTATATACATGGAAGCGTACCCATACTTGGATGCTCTGCTACCCTCTCTATCTATCTTTATCCCCAAGGCTATAAAGAGCATCCTATACTTTGGGCTTACTCTAAATGCCTTAACAAGGTTAGATATGCCTATGTAGAAGTGGGAGAATCTTACACCTACAAGCACCCCAACTATCAGATGGAGTAGGTCATGTGTGAAGAACCATAGGAGGAACCATGCTAGAGCATTAGAGATCAGGAATAGAATGCTATCGTTGAAGTTGCTATACATAGGGATTAGTAGTCCGATCATGGTCATTGCTATGCATAATGCACTTCCTTTGGCAAGACTTATGACCGTAGTATCTTTATACTTAACCTCTACCTTGCTATTGCTACCCTCCAGTACCTCCTTGATCCTATGGTTTCTATACTCAAGTATATTTGATATCATCCTCTCAGCGAACCTATCGCCTATCGGACCTAGTACAGTTCTGAACACTATCCTATCATCTATTATACACCCTTCGTTAGAGCCTCTAAGCTGTGCATCTCCTCCCTCAGCCGTTGAATCCCTTACGGTATGCGTATGCTTCCATAGTATGAATGGTGAACCTATGGCCTCATCAGTGAATGATATACCATCTCTGTAATCCCTCACCATTGAGTACCATTCGAACCTCTGGCCTAGGAGTCTAGCCTCCATCTTTATCATAGAGCCATCAGATATATGCTCTGGAGCCTCAAGTACCCTAAACCTTAGGCTCTCTGGATAAACAAGTTCTATATTCTTTGGGTCTGCTATGAACTTGAACGCAGTATCCTTATCAACCTTGACATGAACGCTTGATGATACACTACCCATGGGTAGATATCGCATCCATCTGTATATAACTTTTAGGCATTATTATAAATAGTGCCTAAATATATCGTTAGTTTTTGGTATCCTTCTGCTCAAGATATGCCTTGTAACCCATCTCTTCTAGCCTTGCTGCTGTATCAAGCACCTTCTCTCTCATCCTTCTCCTATACTCATCCAACTTATTTGCTATATTCTCATACTTTACTGCAAGTATCTCACATGCTAGAAGAGCAGCATTCTGGGCGCCGTTTATGGCTACCGTTGCAACTGGAACCCCTGGAGGCATCTGCACTATAGAGAGTAGCGAGTCTAAACCATCAAGGCTAGATGATCTTATGGGCACACCTATCACAGGTAAGGTTGTAAGAGATGCTACCATACCAGGCAGATGGGCAGCGCCTCCAGCAGCAGCTATTATAACCTCTATACCTCGCTCTTTGGCATTCTTTGCGTAATCATACATACGTTCTGGGGTTCTATGGGCAGATACTATACTAACCTCATACGCAACATTGAGTTCATCTAAAAGCGCACATGCATCCTTCATAACCCCAATATCCGAATCGCTACCCATTATAATAGCAATCTTTGCATTCATACACATGCTCACCCCATCATACGCTCACTAACCTCAACTTTGACTTGATAAGCAATGCCTTGCTTATCAAATCATCAAGATCATCACCAAGTAGTATTATATGCCCTAACTTCCTCCTACCCTTATTGCTCCTCTTCCCATATATATGGAGCCTTGCATCCATACCCATGATATCCTCTATCCCATCTATAGCGTAGTAGCCATTCACTCTATAATCCCCTAGTACATTCACCATAACCGCTGCCTTGCATACCATCCTAGGTTCAACTAGCGGTAGGTCCAGTATGGCTCTTATATGCTGCTCGAACTGGGATATATTGCATGCCTCAATGCTGTAATGTCCTGTGTTATGAACCCTGGGAGCAACCTCATTCACCAGTATTGTATACCCATCTTCACCAGCATCTACTGCTGTTCCTGTAATGGTTCTATTGAAACCATTCCTTACAATGAACATCTCAACCCCAAAGACTCCTATCCCATCGAGAGCCTTTATAACATCCATAGCTATCTCCCTTGCCTTATCTGCTACTTGCTCTGGTATCCTTGCTGGCACTATACTTGTATCGAGTATCCCATCATCATGTATATTCTCAGCAACAGGGTATGCTACTACTACCTCTCCTTCCTTGTTACCCCTAGCAACTATAACAGATACCTCCTTTACAAAGTCTATGAAGCGCTCAACGTAAACCGAGCTCCATCCACCCTTCTCATCGACGAACCTCTCAATCCTATAGTTGATGGTATCATCATAACCTTTAACCAGTAGATTGCCTCTACCATCATAACCTCCCTTCTTTGCCTTGAGTATTACAGGATAACCTATGCTACTTGCTATGGAGTGTACATCATCTATACCATTAACAGGGAAGAACTCTGCAACCGGTATACCACTCTTATGGAGTACATGCTTCTGCATGAACTTATCCTGTACTATCTTAAGGGTATGTGCTGGAGGTCTAACCTTATATCCTCTCCTCTCTATACTCTCTAGTATATTTGCATCTGCCAACTCTATCTCATACGTTACAACATCGCTGATCTCTGCTAACCTATTCATAGCATCTGTATCATTGAACCTTGCAACTATAAGTTCATCTGCAAACATGGATGCTGGGCATTCATCTGAAGGGTCCAGTACGTTAACCCTCATACTCAGCCTCTTGGCCTCCATAGCAAGCATCTTACCTAATTGACCTCCTCCAACGATCCCTATCCTTATAGGATCCTTCATACTGTAGAGCATGATACAGCACCACCTACTAGCATCCTTGTAATTAGTATATTAGTTATCTCTTCATCCATCTCTACATATTCACTCACTGCTACCCTTCAGCTGCTGTCTACTCCTGAATAATGGCTGTATCTTGAGGTTCTCATAGTTACCTGTATGGCATGTGAAGCACAACTCCTCCTTTGGTAGACCTATTGCATTTGCAAGGTTATCCATATCATTGTAACCAACGAAATCTACTCCTATGGCCTTTGCTACTAGCATACCAACTTCATCCTCGCTACACTCTTTACCATTGGTTACAGTATATGCTATCAACTCCTCCTCCGATGGGAAGTCTATCCCAGCATAACATGGGAACCTTATTGGTGGATAACATACAAGCATCTTTATGCTTCTAGCACCAGCACTCCTTAGGGCATTGATTATGGATATGGAACTGGTCCCTCTAACTATGCTATCATCTATAACTATTACATCCTTGCCCTCTATAACACTCCTTATTGGGATTATCCTTCTAACTATCTCTATCCTATCATGCTGGTAAGGCTCTATGAAACTCCTTATTGGACCCTTCCTACTATAGCGATCTTTCATGAGCCCTTCCTCGAATGGTATACCTATCTCCTCAGCATAGCCTAGGGCAGCAGGTCTTGCAGAGTCTGGTACTGGTATGACTATATCTGCATCAAGATTGTACTTCCTAGCAAGTAACTTGCCTATTCTCTTCCTTGCTGAGTATATGCTTATACCCTCCATTATGCTTGATGGGTGTGCAAAGTATGTATACTCGAATGCACAGTGTGCATGTGGCCTCTCAACAGCAAATATATCGCTACTCAAGCCAGAGTAATCTATGGTTACAAGTTCTCCAGGCTCAACATCCCTTAGTAGTTCAGCATTCACAGCATCTAGAGCACATGACTCTGATGCAACTATATACGTGCTGCTCTCTTTATGATAGCCTAGCACTAGAGGCCTGAAGCCTTTTGGATCCCTAGCAGCATATACCTTGCCATCGTTGGTAAGGAATGTGAATGCAAATGAGCCTATTATCTCCCTCCTAAGTATATCTAGTGCAGAGGGCATATCCTTCCTCTTACTGTTGAGTAGATCAACAAGCCTCTTTGCTGCTACAAGTGTATCGCTCATACTTTGAGGTGTGAATGAGCATAACCCTGTCATGCTTGCAAGTTCCTCGAAGTTGGATATGGTACCATTGTGAGCAATGCATAGATCTTTTATCTTCAAAGGTTGGGCATTCCTTAGATTGCTCTTGCCTATGGTTGAGTACCTAACATGTCCTATTGCAGCATTCGATGCATACTTGTCTATTATCTTAGCGAGTGATGATGCTGCCTTTGATACAAGCCCATACCTCTTGTATGGGATCATTCTAGGCACTGCTATGCCCCAAGACTCCTGCCCTCTATGCTGCAGTGCTCTTAAACAGTCTATCACTATTGGTACTACATTTCTACCAGAGAGGGAGTACGCTGCAACTACTCCACAGTTCTCTCTAGCATCCATGACCCATCAACCTTGCTATGCTATTATATGAATCTAGCATGCTGTCCATACTTATGCTTATGCTACTACCATTGTACTCTAGCAAGAGTGGGTTGCCAGTGTTAGTGAACCTGCCTATAACTGCTCTATCTATAGGGTAATCTGAAAGGAGTTTATCAACAGCATCTAGATCGTCTCTGTTAATGGATAGAAGGAACCTCGAGTGTGACTCTGAGAAGAGTAGATCATCTAACCTTGTACATCTATGAGGAACATTACTCAATTCAACTCTAGCACCAATACCAGATGCTATACACATCTCTGCTATGGCAACTGCTAACCCTCCCTTTGAGCAGTCATGCACAGATGTAACGAGCCCTGATTTTATTAACGCTAGTACTGCATCTCTAGCACTCTTATCATATGCTAGATCAACCTTTGGTACATCAGCATATAGGATAGAGTGTATATACTCATAGTACTCTGAACCCCCCATCTCATCCTTCGTTAAGCCTATGGCCATGAGCATATCACCATCTCTAGCATGGCCCTTCATAACCCTACCAACATCATTAACGAGTCCTACAACACAAACTAGAGGAGATGGCTTTATTGCTCCTTGCCTTGTCTCATTGTAGAAGCTCACCTTGCCACCAACACATGGTATATTCATATACCTCCCATAATCTGCTAAGCCTCTAACAGACTCTACAAACGTCCAGAATACATGCTCATCCTCAGGGCTCCCAAACTGTAGATGGTCAACCATTGCTATTGGCTCTGCACCAACACATGCAACATTCCTGCATGCCTCAGAGAAGCAGCCCATACTACCATTGTATGGGTCTATATAGCAGTGCTTCGAGTTGCCATCAACCTTTACTGCTATATACTTATAATCTATATCTGTGTTGGTACCATTGCTACTAGATACTCTCAGTAGCGTAGCATCAGCGTATCCAGGCTTGATGACAGTCCTCAACCCAACCTCATGGTCATACTGCCTATACACCCACTCCTTGCTTGCTATACTAGGATTAGAGAGTAGTTGTAGTAGTATATCTGCTATATCATCATACTCTGGCATCTCTGGCTTCCTAGAGTTACTTGCTATATACTCTATGTATGGGGGCTTTGTTGCCTTGCGCTTCACCACTGGGGCATTTGCAACTATGCTAGCCTTTATCCTAGCTATCTCATTGCCCTCATGGTATATATGTAGATGAGTATCATCAGTTAGCCTCCCAAGGACTGAGAACTGTATCTCATACTTATCCATTATAGCCTTGAACTTCTCAAACCTTGAAGGCTCGACTATGTATAGCATCCTCTCCTGCGATTCAGATATCATAATCTCCTCAGCGCTCATCTCCTCCCTTAAGTGTAGAGCATCTAGGTTTATGATCATGCCCTTGCCCAACTTGTCTGCAGTCTCAGATAGGCAACATGCTAAGCCTCCCCCTCCCAGATCCTTTATTGCCTTTACACATCCAGAGTCTACACACTCCATGGTAGCATCTATGAGTAGTTTGCCCATGAACGGATCTGGTATCTGCACAGCAGACCTATCCTCTTCCTCCCCCTCAAATGCTCTTGATGCAAATGAGGCTCCATGTATACCATCTCTACCAGTCCTATTACCAGCGATGATGACAAGATCACATGTATCACCCTTGAGCGTTACAAGTCTATCCTTCCTTACTATACCTATACATGCAACGTCAACTAGACAATAGCCCTTGAATGAGTCATCGAACTCTACTTCTCCAGCAACTGTAGGCACGCCTATGCAGTTACCATAATCTGCTATACCTCTAACAACGTTCTTGAAGAGCCATCGTGCATGGTTATCATACCTTATATCCCCAAACCTTAGCGCATCTAGCAATGCTATAGGTCTACTACCCATACTGAGTATATCCCTTATCACTCCTCCTACCCCAGTTGCTGCACCGCCGTAAGGCTCTACTGCAGATGGATGGTTATGACTCTCTATATGCACTGTGAGAAGAATACCATCGCCTATATCTAGTACACCAGCATCATACCCAGGGCCTATGAGTACGTACTTGCCTTTGGTATTAAACATGCTGAGGTATGGCCTTGATGATTTGTATGAACAATGCTCTGACCACTCAGCAGATACCATGCTCAACTCAACACTATTGGGTTCTCTTGCTAGAGCATCATGTAGATACCTTATCTCCTCATCCGTTAGGCTCATATGCTCACCTCCTGCTTGCCCTGAATGTATTCTAGAAGGGATCTGAAGATTAGAATGCCTTCACCATAACCAGTATTTGTACTCCAAGGGGCTAGTATCATTTCACATACCCTCTCTGGGTGTGGCATCATTCCTAGAACGTTACCTTCCTCATTGCATACTCCTGCTATATCGTGTAGAGAACCGTTTGGATTATCCTCATACTTGAATACTATCTGCTCATTCATCTCCATCTCCTTAAGCGTATCATCATCAACATAGTACTTGCCCTCTTGATTTGCTACAGGTATATTCAGTACTGTACCCTTCTTAAGGAGTGATGTAAACGGGGTTCTACTACCATTTACATTCAACCTTAGCCTAGTCCATCTGCACGTGAATGTTAGTGAATTATTGCGCATGAATGCTCCAGGCAATATTCCAGACTCTACAAGTATCTGGAAGCCATTACATATACCTATAACTGGTACACCATCCCTTGCAAGTCTCTTCACTGTTTGCATGACAGGACTGAATGCTGCTATTATACCTGCTCTAAGCCTATCTGCATATGCAAAGCCCCCAGGTATAACTATAGCATCATAATGGTCAAGATCTTCTCGCTTATGCCATATGAACTCTACATTTGCATGCAGTATATGCTTGAGGACATGGTATATATCCCTGTCACAGTTGCTCCCAGGGAATACAACTATCCCTATTAGAGACACATGGTATGCTATATGCCTCCTATTATTATACCTTGATGATTTGGCTTATGAGATATGTAAGTATTATTACTCTATCTATGCTAGGTTTGGGTGTTTATAGTATAGTACTCAACTCAACTCAACTCTACTCTACTCTACTATCTTGCATACACTAAGTACAGGATTATAGAGCCTTAGATCCTCACACATCCTCTTCACCATATCTTTGGCATCTTCAGCACTATCAGCCTCAACCTCAACCTTGAGCATCTTGGCAACCCTTATAGACTTTACGTTATTGTAGCCTCCCTTAACTATAAGATCCTTGAGTATGGTATCTCCTTCAGGATCGCTTATGTATGGCTTATTCTCTATCAACACATTGACCTTGTAGAGTGGCATAGAATCCATTCTAGCAAGGATGATTTAAAGCTAGTTGATTTAAATCTAGATAAAGGGGTTATTGCACAAGTAATGCTGCTGGACCGCTGACTACTCGATATAGCCTCGGTAGCTCAGCCTGGTCAGAGCGAGTGCCTTGTAAGCACTAGGTCGCGGGTTCAAATCCCGCCCGAGGCTCTTAACAGATATTTGTATAGAGTGATGCTATGGTTAGGTAAAAACCTTCTCTACCTTCATTCTCTAGAATTAGTAACAACAATAGAATATTGAGCAAAGGTTATTATTTAAGCATTGTAGAGTGCAAAGTGATGGTAGCTTGAGTGACTGGGAGTTAATGGTACCAGGCTTGGGGCTTACAGTGGTTGGGATGTTAGGTGTTATACTCTCATTGGCAGGGATAGCAAGGACATTCGTTGAAGGGATGCATGCGATAAGTGCTATAGCCATGGTATTTGGGATGATACTGCTTGCTGCTGGCATACTCAAGGATGGGCTTCCAAGGAGCAATGAGGCTAAGGCAGCGACCATATTCATAGCAGGGATACTTGCTGCACTTGGAGGGTTGCTTGCTGGATTATCAACAGTAACTACTCTACCTATACTCATAGGTACACTACTGCTCATATTCGTACCAGCAACAGCAATAGCCTATGCTGTTCACAAAGGGAGTAAGCATATCAAGGCTATAGCAGCTATATTCATAGGAGGTTCTCTCATGGGGTTCATAGCATTCTCAGTATTCAGCATAGTGCAGCAGCCTACTCAGGCACTAGAGGAAGAGGAGCAGGCTAAACCTGAGACTGGGGCTGTGGTTGAGCAACCTCAACCAACTGGACCAGTGGTAGAGATAACCATACTCCTTAATTCATCTATACAAGGTAATCCAGACTTCGATCCAGATGAGGTAAGCGTAGAGAGAGGCACAATAGTTGTATGGAGGAATATGGATACTGCAGTTCATACGGTTGCAAGTGGCAGAGGCTTCGATGATCCAAACTTTGCTAGGTTCTTCAACTCTCCAGTTATAAACATAAACTCAACATGGTCATTGGATACCTCTACCCTAGAAGCGGGGGAGTATGATTACTTCTGTACCCTTCATGCATACATGCAGGGCAAGTTAATAGTTGTTGAGAAAGAGACCATAGGCAGCACAGGACCATAGTAAGAGTGCTAATATAAGATACTTGGATGATGAATAGCATGCAATACCATTCTATTTCCTTCGTATAAAGCCTTTACAATAGCAGCATCTTCTCCTTAACACGTAACCAACTACCATATGAGCTGTATTCTCTTCAACATAATCTAATACCCATACAGATCATTGTAGATATTGAAAATAACATAATGTCTCTTTAATATCCATCATAGAAGTAAAGGCGTACCAATCCATTAAAAGGAGATCGCATAGTATAACTGATGGGAGTAAGAGCGCAACATATCATACTGAATGATATCTTAAGCGATATAGTTATGCAACATAGTACTTAATCCCACATTTTATATTTATATTTATATTTATATTCCTCCATTCTCGAGTCTGTATGTTGGTTGATAGAATAGTTATAACATATAAACTGTTGGAATCACTAAAGAAGATAGCAGATAAGGCTTATCCTAATGAAGCATGTGCGTTACTTGCTGGAAGTATAGAAGTTCATGGCTCATCTTATACATACAGGATAATACAGATAATAGAGGTTGAGAATTCAGATAGATCGAGCATAAGCTTCAGTATAAGGGATGAAGATCTCATAAGCGCTTACGAGATTATGAGTAGGAGCAACTTGGAGTTGGTTGGGATATTCCATACCCATCCATTCTCAAATGCATATCCATCTGGCAAGGATCTAAGGTACATGCAGATAAATCCTGTACCATGGATCATATTGGGAGAGGATGGTGAGATGAGAGCCTTCATAATAGATGAAGGGAAGGGAGTTAAAGAATTAATGCTCTCTCTATCGGATTAGAGTGTATTGGTTTGGACTGCTTACTATCAGATGCCCACTACACCAACGAATATCGGCACGAAGACTATCGCTACAGTATTAAGTAGTTTTATCACGGTATTAAGAGCAGGGCCTGCGGTATCCTTGTACGGATCGCCTATAAGATCGCCTACCACTGCAACCTCATGCTCTGGTGTATGCTTCTTCCCTATTATCTCTATGTACTTCTTTGCATTATCCCATGCTCCTCCACTGTTTGCCATATGATAAGCAAGGAATATCCCGCTAACAACAGCGCCCATGAGTATACCAGCAACTGCACTTGGGCCTAGCAATACACCAAGCACTATAGGTGCTGCTACAGTTATTATTGCAGGTTGGAAGAGTTGCTTTATGCTTGCTGCAGTAGCAATATCTATACACTTTGCATAATCTGGCTTTGCCTTCCCTTCCAGTATACCTGGATTACTCTTGAACTGGCTCCTAACCTCATCAACAAGCCTCATAGCAGCCCTGTTAACTCCTGCAATCAACTGGCTTGAGATGAAGAATGGGAGTAGCCCTCCAACCAATAAGCCTATTATAACATTTGGATTTGCTAAACTGTAATCCAGAACCTTATCAACGAATATGTTTGCTGCCTCATGCTGGAATGCCTGTATCATTGCTAATGCTGCAAGACCAGCACTTGCTATAGCAAAGCCTTTGGTTACAGCCTTTGTTGTATTCCCTATAGCATCTATCTGATCGGTTATCTTCCTATTCTCATCACCCATGCCAGTCATCTCAACTATACCTCCAGCGTTATCGCTTATAGGCCCAAAGGAGTCTATGCTGAGCACTATGCCTGCAAGACTGAGCATTGCCATAGCCGCTATAGCAGTGCCATATATACCCATCAAGGGGTCTCCAGTAACAGCGTATGTTATTGAATATGATATGGCTAGGGTAACAACTATGGCTATCATGAATGGCATTGTAGATCTTAGGCCAGAGATTATGCCAGCGAGCATGTTTGCTGCATAGCCCCACTTTGTTGACTCTCCTATCTCCTTAACAGGCTTGTACTTGTAGTTTGTATAGTAATCTGTTATCCTCTGTATTATTGGTACTAGCACTACGCCAACAACACTGGTAGCAAAGAGTGTCATTGCTAATATGCTTGAGCCCATGAGTATTTGGGTGAAGACAAGGTTGAGCGCTATCGCTATCCCTGCACTCACTATGAATGCTACATTCAAAGGCTTCATAGGATCATCTATCCTTCTAGGTGTTACTGTCAATGCACCTATCATGGATGCTATAAGGCCAGATGCCCCTATCACTATGGGATATACCACAAGCATAGTCTGATCAAATCCTGCTGTTAGTGGATCTACTACTACCAACGCGCCAAGGAGCATTGCAGCCAAGAGTGTAACTATGTATGATTCATACACATCAGAGCCCATACCTGCTGCATCCCCAACGTTGTCTCCAACATTATCTGCTATTGTAGCAGGGTTCCTTGGATCATCCTCGGGTATCCCAGCCTCTATCTTGCCTACGAGATCTGCACCAAGGTCTGCTGCCTTTGTGAATATCCCCCCTCCTGCTCTTATGAACAATGCTATTAGACTTGCCCCTATTCCTACGCCTGCTATCATTATTGGCTCTCTATAGAAGATGTAGAGTAGTGTTACACCTATAAGTGCCATTGCAGGTATTGCAAGGCCTACAGTTGCCCCTCCTCTGAACGCTGTCACTAGGGTGTAACCTAAACCCTTGGTTGTTGCCTGAGCAGTCCTAACAGCAGCCTTGACGGTTATCTTCATGGCTATGAGCCCTGCTATAGCAGATAGCGCAGCACCAACCGCAAATGCTATCCCGTTCGAGACTCCAGATGCAAATGATATGGCTATTGCTAAACCTATAGCTATTGGCATTACGGTCATGAACTCACGCCTTAGGAATGCTGATGCCCCTGCCCTAACAGCAGAGCTTATCTCCATCATGTTCTTGCTCCCAATGCTCTGCCTCCCAACCCATAATGCCATCGCTCCTGCTATTCCCAATGATGCTACTGATGCCCCTATCGATAGCATAGAATCTAGGTTCATTTTGAGTTAAGGGAAGGAGGAAGGTTATATAAACTATGATCTCTTCATTCAGATCACATATCTAATGTGTAGTGTTCCTTTACTCAGCATATCTACATCTATATCTACATCTATATCTACATCTATATCTACATCTATATCTACATCTATATCTACATCTATACCGTCTTGGAACCTCTATCAGCAGAGGTATATATCATACCTACTCTACTGTAATACGAACTTTCTCTATCACATCCTCCATACATATATGCAATAGATAGAGTGTATCTTAGGGGTCAGCCTTCCTAATGTGTAATCATATATCATATAGCCACCGCCTCATCATCCCCATCAATACTCTGCATATCAACTATATAGGTAGTTTGCTCAGGAGATGCTTGAACTTACTCTTGCTCTCCTCACCAACCCTTAGCAGTACAATCCCTTCTAATGGTTGGCCGTAGAGGATGATCGAACCGTCTGGAGCAAGCTTTAGTACAGCAAGGCCAAGAAGATCCTCCTCACCATCAACATATACCCTTACAGGCTTCTCAAGTATCAATGCCTTCTTTATTGCATCTATCGCATCCTTGCTAACAGTACCAGCAGGGTTGGAGCATCTAACCTCGCTCCTATGCATATGTTTAACCTCATCCCTTGCATATCTCCTCTCCCTTCCATCTACTATCTGGATATCTGGCACCAACCCTAGTGAGATGAGCCTCTCAGTTGTAGCATCTCCCACACTTATCACCATACCTGTATCCTTGAGCATATGCTCAAGGGTATCCTTGCTTACCTTGCTATCCTCTATGAGCAGACCTAGAGGCCTCTTCAATGAGTTGAGTTCATCACTGCTGAATGACACTAGCATCTTGCATCTCTGCTGCTATAACACTTACTCTGCCAGCAACCCTCCTTGCAATGATCTCAACTGCTCTAGCATATGGTGAATCTGGCTCCAAGAGCATTATTGGTTTACCTGTCTCGCTCCCTTCCATTATCGATGTATGGAGTGGTATCTCTCCAAGGAGTGGAGCGCCAAACCTCTCCTCTATCTTCTCCTCTCCAGCATAGCCGAATACCTTGCTCTCCTTGTTGCAGTGTGGGCATATGAAGTAACTCATATTCTCCACAACCCCTATTATTGGGATGTTCAGTTTCCTGAACATGAGTGCTGACTTTCTTGCTATGTTCATTGCAACATCTTGAGGAGTTGTTACTATAACAACGCCAGTTATCGGTATAGTCTGTGCAAGTGTTAGAGGTGCATCACCAGTACCAGGAGGTAGATCAACTATAAGGTAATCAAGTTCACCCCACTCAACATCTGTAAGGAACTGCTTTATTATTCCAGAGATTATTGGCCCTCTCCATATTCCAACATTCTCCTCTCCTCTAGTCGTTACTAAACCCATGGAGATAACCTTGATCCCATGGATCTGCTGAGGCACTATCCTATTCTCGCTATTGACCATCAGCCCTGGTGTAAGCCCAAGCATTAGAGGAACACTAGGCCCATATATATCAGCATCTAGTAGCCCAACCCTTGCACCTGTACTTGCTAATGCATATGCTAGGTTTACAGCAACTGTACTCTTACCTACACCTCCCTTACCGCTAGCAACTGCTATAACATTCTTCACACCAGCAAGTATCTCACTTGCATTAACTGCCCTACCCTCCATCACTCTTGCAGTTACCCTTATAACAGGCTCTACACCTAATGCTTTAACCCTTGCCCTAACCTCTTGCTCTATCTCGCTATTGTATGGGCATGCCGGTGTAGTCAACTCTAGTGTGAATGTAACCTTATCTCCCTCTATGCTCAGATCCTTTATCATGCCCATGGAGACTATATCCTTGTTCAGCTCTGGATCTTTTATGCTCCTTAGTGCATTAATAACCTCATCTACCGTTACCATGAGTCCTCTACCCTTCTATGCTATTTAAATTATTCCAGCACATAACTAATTATTCAGACGATATATAGAAGGTTGGTTAGTTATGCTAATCTGTAATCTGTATACATAGCCCATGATATCCACAAACCATTATCTACTACTCTATCTTCTGTAAATGTAACAGTAGAGACGAGAGCTACATGATTGAATCATGTTAGATGGTACTTGAGCCTATATACCAAGATTCATCATCTGGCTATACAGGTACAAGCATGCATTCCATAAGCTATAGGATCAAAAGGTTCATAAGGGTATGCTAAAGATAGTATATGGAATGTTTGCTATTGTGGAGATGGTAGATGTTGTTAGGATACCTCCCCATAGGTTCAACACAAACCTAAAGGATGCTGCTCTAGCCATACTCAAGGAGAAGTATGAGAGTATGATAAACACTGAACTAGGCTATGTTATAATGATTATTGATGCAGATGTTAACCCTGTAGGCAAGGTAGTACATGGGGATGGCTCAACATATCATAAGACTAGGTTCAGTATGCTAACCTTCTATCCCAACCTGCAGGAGATTGTTGAGGGAGAGGTTGTAGAGGTTACAGAGTTTGGTGCCTTTGTTAGGATAGGACCTACAGATGCATTGCTCCATCTCTCCCAGATAACAGATGACTTTCTAAACGTTGATGTTAAGCAAGGGATGATAGTTGCAAGTAAGAGCAGTAGAGTGCTAAGGATAGGCTCAACTGTTAGGGCAAGGATAACAGCCGTTAGTCTTAAGGGAGGAACTATGGGTAAGATAGGTGTAACATGCAGGCAGCCATTCCTTGGTGCCGAAGAGTGGATAATGGAGGATGTTAAGAAGGCTGAACAGCAAAGGGCAAGAGTTGAGGAGGCAAAGCAGTGATGAAGGAGTACGCATGTAGAAGGTGTAAGGCATTAACAAGAGGCAAGGTATGCCCTGTATGCAAGTCAGCAGACCTCTCTGCTGACTGGGAAGGTTTAGTGTTGATAGTGAACCCTGAGGAGTCGAGGATAGCAAGGCTTCTCAACATAACACAGAAGGGTAAGTATGCTATGAAGGTAATGTGAGAAGGTAACTAGAACATCTACTAACCTATTAATTTAATTTATTTCTTATAGGGAAGGAAGGGATGAGCAATGCTAAATGAAGGGTATAACGATACACCATTAACTAGATTACTTAGAGGATTCATAGAGGAGGATGTTGGTACTGGTGATATAACAAGTGCTATAGTGGATGATAGACCAGTCAAGGCAGAGATAATATGCAAGGAACATGCTGTAGTGGCAGGACTTGAGGAGGCCACACTTCTATTCCATCTTGTTAACTGTAAAGCTGAGAGTACGGTTAGCGATGGCAGCAGTGTAGAACCAAATACAGTAATAATGCATGTTCATGGCAATGCTAGATCTATGCTTGCTGTTGAGCGTACAGCACTGAACCTGCTCATGCGTATGAGTGGGATAGCAACATGCACAAGGAGGTATGTTGAGATTGCAAAGAGTGTTAATCCAAATGTGAAGATAGCATCAACAAGGAAGACCGCACCAGGGTTGAGGCTTCTAGATAAGAAGGCAGTTGCTCTAGGGGGAGGCTATATGCATAGGCTAGGCCTTTATGATATGGTACTCATAAAGGATAATCATATAGCGCTTATAGGCTCTGTAGCAAAGGCTGTGAAGACTGTAAGGGAGTTGCATGGTAACAGGTATAGGATAGAGGTTGAGGTTAGATCACTCCAAGATGCGTTAGAGGCTATCGAGAATGGTGCAGATATTATAATGCTAGATAACCTTAGCGTTGATGATGTGAAGTTGATAGTGGATGAGTTGAAGGCTAGAGGGTTAAGGGATAAGGTCATGGTAGAAGTATCTGGAGGTATAAACGAGGATAACATAAGGGATTATGCTAGGATTGATGTTGATATGATCTCCATAGGGAGGATAACACATTCAGCAAAGGCAATAGATATGAGCCTTGAGATTGTATAAGATTGTAAATATAGTATTTAATGGAAATATTATAATATTCTGTAGAGAAGGATACTATCCATTTTTTGATAAAGGAGGATATACAGTTATATAATACCGATGTGTTAAACTGAACATGGCTGTAAGATATAAGGTAGGTTATGCAGTAATAGGTATCTTAACAGCAGTAATGCTACTGGCATCAAATAATGTATATGCAGATAGTATAGCGAGGGACTTTGCCATATATATGGCAATAATGCCCTAGATTTCACCCCTCCAAAGGGTTTCACTCCGAAGGTTGTAAAGGGTGCAGATGTAGTAACACTAGTAGCAAAAGTATTTAAGGATAAGGTACAATGGAAGGTAGAATGTAACAAGACCGGTAAGGCAGTGATCCAGTACTTTGATAAAGATGGAAATCCTTATAAGCAGGATGGGAAAGTGGTAAAATCCAAAGTAACATATCTACCATCATTTATGGTTATACCAGAGACATCTATAGGACTGATATCATTAGTAGGCAGTTCTCTAGGAGCATTATACATGTTTAAGAGAGTTAGGAGACACTCGACTAATAATGGTAATATCTAGCAGCCAACATATTTATTTTTCAGAGACAATACGCTGCATTAGAATGTTTATTTTTAAATTAACTAATTAATGGCAAGCATCCTTTCTATTGCTTTCCTTGCCTTATCTGCTGTATCCTTAGGCACTTTAACCTCATACACCATATCCCTTAACGATCTATACACCTTATCAAGTGTTATCATCTTCATGTATTTGCATACAGCATCACTACTTATAGGGATGAACTCCTTCTCGGGGTTCTCCCTCTTCATCCTGTAGAGTATGCCAACCTCTGTAGCAACTATCAGTCTCTTTGCACTACTCTGCCTTGCATACCTCATCATCCCTTCTGTTGATAGGAACTTTACATTGCATGATATATTACTGCCATTACTACTGCCATTACCATTACCGTTACCATTACTTACTGCACATCCATTACCATTACCATTACCATTTCCAAAGTAGTACACCATTGAGGTTGTACATCCACACTCTGGGTGTATAAGGAACTCAGCATCCCTGTACGTCTTGAGCATCTCAAGCACTAGAGATGGTCTTATCCCAGCATGGACATGGCACTCCCCAGGCCATATGTAGATGTTCTTCCTCTTAGTAACCTCTGCAACATATGCGCCTAGGAACATATCTGGGAGGAAGAGTATAGGCTTATCATCTGGTATGCTCTTAACAACCTTGACTGCATTACTCGATGTGCAGCAGTAATCGCACTCAGCCTTCACATCTGCACTTGTGTTTATGTAGCATACAGTTACTGCATCTGGATGCTCCTTCTTCCATGCCCTTAACTGCTCAACGGTTATGGTAGAGGCTAGAGAGCATCCAGCCTCTGGATCTGGTATAAGTACTCTCTTATCAGGGCATATTATGGAAGCGGTCTCAGCCATAAAGTGTACCCCACAGAATACTATAACCTTTGCATCAGTACTTGCTGCCTTCTGCGATAATGCTAGAGAGTCGCCTATGAAATCAGCTACATCCTGAACCTCTGGGAGCTGGTAGTTGTGTGCAAGTATAACTGCATCCCTCTCCCTCTTCAGCCTTGTTATCTCTTGTTTAAGATCATTCTCATCCATTCCATGATCATCTCACCATATTTCTATTTAAGTGGATACAATAGATGCACCAATTGCATTTATATATCTAGAGCAAAGCAAAATTTGCCATCTTGAATACATCATGTACCGATGCTTACCATATCATTGCATGCCCTAGCAAGACACTCTATTGCAGATAGAACAGCTAGATAACTGGTCTTTGGGTTGTTAGGGCTTGGGATATTGCTCACCTTGAAGTAGAGTTCACCAAACTCGCCCTTTGCCTGTATCTCATGTATGTTCCTCTTTGCCCTAGGATCTGCAACTATCCTAACCATTGTTCTATCAGCACCAATACCTGCTAGGCTAAGGATGGCAGCAACGTTAACATTTGCAGGGAATAGCCTTACTGCATCCCTCGCATCACCTCTGTATATCATCTTAGCCTTCCTCAAACCCTTCAGACTCACTCTATGCTCCTTGAAGAATGGTGCATCAGTAAGTGCCCTTGGGTGCTTTGTGGTAGTTATAGTAACCTCCTTGAGTAGGTGCCTAACGCTCCTTATCGCATCTATACCTGCTATAGCACCACTTGGAAGGTAGAGCCTCCTACCATACCTCTCAAGCAATGAGCGTAACTCAGCATAGAATGCATCATCTAGTAGTGCACCAACACTCATGAGCATAAGATCCTTGTTATGCTCCACTATGCTCTTTGCATGATCCTTTACCGCCTGCTGCGATGCAGCCTCAACTATAAGTTCAGCATTAGATGCAAGTAAAGTATCGATGTTATCTGCTATAGATGGCTTTGAGTTAAGCCTATTAACTAATGCATCAGCCCTCTCCCTATATACATCATATACAGCAACCAACTCAGCATTCACTCTGCCAGAGTCTACTGCAACTGCTATCTCAGAACCTATCGCACCACAGCCTATCAGCCCTACCCTTCTCTTCCTATTCATGGTAATGCTCATCATACTATCCACAAATATTATTAATATAGATAGGGTTAGTTATTTAGGCATGGATCTGCAGATGCTTGTGCTCTGGTTCATAGTAACCATAACATTCATGGTAGTTACTGGCTTTGCATACTCAAGGGTTAAGAAGGGTAGCAGTAATGATGCTAATGCTGGCTAATAGCCTATTGCTTGCTTGATTAATGATTGGATAGTACAATAGTAATAGTGTATGAATGATGAGGCTCCATCTTGAAAAGAAGGCTATAAGGGCACTTGGAGTAGCTGAGAGTTTTAGGAAGGATAAGAGCAAGGCTGTGCTTGCTGGTGTTGTTATGCGTAGCGATCTTGTTATAGATGGTGTAGCCTATTCTAACACAACTGTAAGAGGTGATGATGCCACAGATGCTATTATAGAACTCTACAAGGCTCTGAATAGGAACGATATAAGCATGGTCATGCTTGGCGGTGTTGTAATAAGCATGTATAACATAATAGACCTTGATAGACTACACTCTACACTATCCTTACCAGTTATAGGTGTTACATTTGAAGAGTCTGAGGGGTTGGAGGAGCATATAATGCGTGTATTCCAAGGAGAGCAGATGGAGAGGAAGTTGCAGGCATACAGGAGGTTAGGAGCAAGGAGCAAGGTTATGCTCAAGACTAGGCATAATGTATACGTTAGGTGTGCTGGAATAAATACAAGGGTTGCAAAGAGAGCATTGAACAAGTTCCTATTGCAGGGTTCTGTGCCAGAGCCTATAAGGGTTGCAAGACTACTTGCAAGGGCAGTCTTAGACCATGTAAATTGGTAACTATATCATACTCTATCATACTCTTACTGTTCATCTTCTTACTATACCATTACTACATCCATCTATTCTATTCTCAGTTCAGATACACACCAGCATACTTCTTTGCCCCATCCCTTATGAGCCTTAGAACATACCACGTGCCTAATCTTCCGAATGTATCCGCTACCATCCTTACTATTGGGCTGAAGTGTAATGTACCATAGGGCATCCACTCTGCTACAGTCTTTGCATTAAGGTACCAGCATCTGAAGTATAGTTCCCATTGTGCTCTACTCATCTTCTCCCCTTGCTGGGATCCACTAGGATTATGGTAGTCTGTGTAGAACATTGGCGCTACTACAGTTGCCCTACCCTCCAACCTTTTTATCAACTCTATAGTCTCTTTGACATCATCATCCTGCTCCCCTGGAAGACCAATTATGAGCGTATTTGCTACGAAGAAGTAGTTCTCATTCAGTATCCTTATACCCTCTTCAACAACCTCTGGCCACTCCTCTGGCGAGAATGGCTTGACCTTGTATGGCATATGCCTCCTTATTAGCTTTGGGGATGCCGTCTCTAGCCCTATCTGCACCCCAGTCCATCTGCTAGCATTGAAGTTGTTTATCTCCCTTATCTTTGCTATACACTCTGGATCTGCCATCGCAGATGAGTATGTAAAGTGTATAGCAGCAACATAGTTGACATTTGGAAGCATCTTAAGTTCACTGAACAACTCCACTATCGCATCCCTGTTTGGTCTCATCTCGCTATTGTCAAGACCATAGAGGAGTATCTCCTCAGACTGAAGCCATATGCTTGTTATCCCATACCCAAGGTTTACCATAGCCTCTTCCTTGAGCCTCTCAACAGGGAAGTCCCTCTTCATCCTAAGGTTTGGATCGCAAAAGTCACAGCCCCTTCCGCATCCTCTCATAGCCTCTATACATCCATTGGTTGTAGGTCCAGGTATGTAAGGTATATCCATTATTGTATTTGTCTTTGTGAATATAACCTCTTTGGCTCTTCCCTCTCTTATATCATTGCATATATCAACTATCTTATCATCAGCCTCTCCTATCACAACATGGTCTATGCCATAATACTCCCTCTCCTTGTTGCTGAATGAGAACTGCCATGCACCAGAGCCACCAACTACAACCTTAAAGTTGTAACCTCTCCTCTCCCTTAGGCTCTTCAACCTATAGCATAGGTCTCTAAATGAGATCCTGTTTATAGGTGTCATCTTCCCTTGCGTTAATGCAGATGGGACTGGACCTATACCTCTAGGATCCATAACGTTTAGACCTACGATCTCTGTATCATCGCTTATAGCCTTCTCTATATGATCTGGGTGCGCTACAAATATCTCATCCCTCTTGAATGCTTTTAATAGTCCTCCCTCAACCCTCCTCAAGCCTAGAGGTGCAACCTTCGCCTCTCCAGTAGCCTTGTTGAACTCTACACTTGGGCAGAAGATACTCTTGTATATGAAGGATGGTATCTTCTCTTTAGGGAACGTTGCTATGAACCCAAATAACATGTTATCCCTATAGTGCGACATGAGCGTTCTATCAGCGCTAAGCACTATCCTCTTACCACTCATAGCCCAAGTATTAGCCTAATATCTTATAAATATTATAGGTAAATCTGGTAATAACTATGAGTAACAGCATCTCTGTATAATAACAGTAGATTCTGTATAATAACTGTTAACTAAATAAGGAATCTCTATATAATGGAATGAATGATCATTAATCAGTTTATATGGTGGACCGGGCGGGATTTGAACCCGCGACCTTTCCCATGCCACGGGAATATCCTACCAGGCTAGACGAGTGACCTGCCGTGTCATCTGCTAGGATACAGCAACCGGCCCGTTCTTTACCATAGCCCGATCCAGATAGAGTTTGATTCATCTTCTTAATCTTCCTTTCTATCCATTTCAATATATTTAAATACCCTTTCTAGTAAGTTTAGGGGAAAGGAGTTGGTTACAGATAACAGAGGCATAATATCATTCATAAGGTTATACACCGAGGATCTAGGGATATTCAGAATAAAACCAGTTGAAGGTCAGGTGCCAGACTTTAAAGCAGGGCAGTTCGTCACCCTAGGCTTGCCAGTTAAGAGTGAAGGAGGCAAGATAGTTAGAAGAGCCTACTCGATAGCCTCGCCTCCAGAGCAGAAGAAGTACCTTGAACTCTACATAAGGTGGGTAAGGAAGCCAGTCCCAGGGAGGTTCACAACCGAACTCTTCGAGAGGAAGGAAGGGGATGAGATACTCTGGCTCAAGCCTACTGGACCGTTTGGGTTAGTTGATAGATGGCCAGATGGTAGGAAGGAGGAGAGGCGTATAGTTATGATTGCTGGAGGTACAGGGCTAGCACCATTCATAAGTATGACACTACACCTGAAGGCTATTAGGGATAAGAGGGAGATAGTACTACTACATGGTGCAAGTTATGTTACAGAGTTGGGTTACAAGGAACTACTAACACAATTGGAAGAAGAGAGCATCGATGGTAAGGATAGTGCTTGGAGGTTCAGGTATAGGGCAAGTATAAGCAGGCCAGATGAGTTCCTGAACAGGAGTTGGGGAGGGCATAAGGGTAGGGTAGAGACATTCCTTAAGAACGATCCTTCTACGGGTAAGTCACCACTTGAGGAGTTGGTTGGGGAGAAGATAACGCCAGAGAATACCATGTTCTATGTATGTGGATGGCAGGGCACAGTTGATGGAGTACTACAGTACCTAAAACCTCTAGGCTTTATAGAGGAGAAGGAGAAGAATAAGAGAGCAGATAAGACATTCGATGTAAGGTATGAGTCATATGGCTGATAGACTATAACTCTCAAGGTCAAGAAGATCCGTAAAACTTTTAATTTAATTCCTTGTATTATTACTCAAGGTGAGACAGATGTCTGCACCTATGATAAACTTGGATAGCAAGAATATACTGAACAAGCCAGTAGTTACCAGCGATGGTTATCTTAGAGGCCATATAGTTGGACAGACCGATAAGGAGTTGGTGCTGATAGAGGGTACATGGAGAGTACGCAAATACAACATACCCAAGTCGCTAGTCACCAACTTCGATGGTAGTTACATATATATCTCCATACCAGACAGGGAGATGGAGAAGTATAGGGTAACATAGGTAGGTAGGTGAGTAATAACTATTCTATAACAATAACATCAAATTTTTATTTTATTATACTCTCTGATATTATAGGTTAAGAATTTATTATACTGTTATTTATTACTTTATTGCAGGTTCTCATACCTATTCTCTACGAGCCTTGCCAGTTCCTTCATAAGCCCTTTTATCTGCTGTTCAACCTTATGCCTTATATGGAAGCCGAAGACCCTTGCCAATGGTTCCTTTATCCTTATATCTGCAACAACCATCAACTGTGTACCCTCACTAGCCTCGGTATACGTCTCAGTTATTCTACTTCCTTCCAAGTATCCAGAGAGTATCTCAACCTCATGCACTGCTGGAGGGTATACTATATGCCTGCTTATCTGCTTTATCGATAGGTTATCTATTGTAATCTCCTCCTCAGTTACAGTCATATTATCACTACTACTCCTTATACACATGCTCTTAAAGTATGATGGGAATAACTCTGCAAGGTTCTCATAATCAGTAACGGTATCGAATACATCCTTCCTTGATGCCCTTATCAAGGATGATAGTGCTAGCCTGAACCTATACCCCTCTCTATAGCCAAGCTCAAATACCCTATCTATAGCAATCACATATATCCTACCAAAGGTTATCTTCTCGTCCCCAAGTAGTAATTGTAGTACTTCATCAACATACTCATCCTCTATCACAAACTCTATCTTGATTGATACTAGAGATCTAGAATCATCCTCCTTTGTGTGCAGATTAACAAGCTCTGATGATGTCACATGTACACTCTTGATATGCTCTATCAATGCTAGACGCTCAACAACATAGTGCAATGAGTCTCTACCTAGGACTATCTCTAACTTCTTCACTCCTATTCTTTACTCTTATCATGAGGAAGATTATTTAGGTTTATGTTTAACTTATCTAATTGAACTTTCTTATGATGGTGGGAGCGTGGCCTAGCATGGAATGGTGCCAGTCTCGGGCACTGGAGGTCGTGGGTTCGAATCCCACCGCTCCCATCAACGACATATTCATAGATAAGCTTCTCTTACATATAGCATTGATTACTTTAGCAATGTATTTGTTATGTAAATTTATATCTTATACTGGTTAATTATAGATTGAAGAAGATGAACGTAGAGAGTAGAGATGATAGAAGGTATAAGGAGAGGTTAAGATATGCAGCTGACTTTAAGGATGTATTTGTCATAGTGAAGGATGCTGTAGAGTATAGGTTTAGGATGAGGAGAGCAGGCCTGAACCTAATCCTTCAAGATATGCCATCCTTCGTTGGAGCATACCATGTATTAGGCTCCAACTCTATAGTAGTTAATAGGTATCTGCTAAATACTGTTAAGAGTATAGCAAAGAGTAAGGAGGAGTACAACTCATATGTATTAGTTGTGTTCATGCATGAATATCTACATAGCCTAGGCATAGTAGATGAGCATAGAGTTAGAACCATGACCTATGAGTTGTGTAGGGATCTTCTAGGGGAGGAGCATGCAGCAACGATAATGGCTAGAAGTGATCCCATATCATACTTCCCCGAGTTGAGGATGCTCACAAGGCTTGCATTTGGGAGGGAGTATGAACTTGTCAGGGAGTTCGATACCTCAAATACATCATACATTGCATAATTCGTAAGATAATTACAAACGATTATTTAGCAGTTTGTACATATTACTATATTGGTGGATGAGTAAATTGATAGAGCAAGATAATAAGGGTAGAGAGGAGAGTATTGAGGATCTAACATCCAAGGTATTCAAGTTGATAGTAGAGCAGGGCAAAGAAGGCATACTACAGAGCAGGCTATGGAAGGAACTCAACCTTACAAGTAGGGATGGTTCAAGGATTGCCATGAGGTTAGAGAAGAGAGGGTTGGTGAGGAGGCAGAGGGTTTTAGAGAATGGGAGGTGGACCTTCAGGCTGATAGCGCTTAGGCTCCCATTGGATACAACGAGCATAGAGGGTGCACCATGTGTAACATGCAACCTTGAGAGCATGTGTACTGAAGATGGTAGTGTAAGCCCAAATACATGTAGGCTGATAGAGAACTGGGTCTTAATAGAGATGAGTAAGAGGATGGATGATAAGAAAGATAATGATAACGCTAATACTACTAAAATAGAGATAGAGAGTGTATAGGAATGAGCGGGTGATGAGACTAGAGGAGGCTAAACGTGACTACTATAGGAGGCTTGCAAAGGATGAAGGGTACAGGAGTAGGGCTGCATACAAACTGCTAGAGATAAACAGATCCTTTCATATATTTAGTAAGGGGGATAGAATCCTTGATATAGGGTGCTATCCTGGTGGTTGGTTGCAGGTTGCTAGTCATGCTGTAGGTTCTGATGGTTTGGTTATAGGTGTTGATATCAAAGAGATAGATAGAGGGAAAGGAGAGGATGATGGACCTGCCAATGTAAGGTTCCTCTGTATGAGCGTTGAGGATGATACACTAGTATTAAGAGTCAGAGACCTTCTAGGGGATAAGAAGGTTGTAGATGTCATACTCTCCGATCTATCCCCAAACCTATCTGGTATATGGAGCCTAGATCATGCAAGACAGATATACCTGAGTAGGAGAGTGCTTGATATAGCAAGGTTACTGCTCAGAGATGATGGATACGCAGTACTCAAGATCTTTGAAGGTGATATGCTCAAGGAGTTTATAGATGAGGTTAGGATGCACTTTAAGAGGGTTTATGTACACAAGCCAAAGGCTAGCAGGAAGGAGAGTAGCGAACTATATCTAGTATGCAAGGGCTTCAAATCTAGATCTATAGAGTTATGATGCATAGAATATATGGATATGATATGGGTATGATCTGTTAGTGATGTAGATCAGTCATCAACTGTTAATGCTCTTATTATATTAGATATCTCCTTTATGTTAGCGTTGGTTCTGAAGCCTCTCAATGATAAGGATGTTCTTGATGCCTTGAACCCATTGCCCCTTAACGCATCAAGTATACTAGCAGTGCTTGGAGGCCTTACCTTGAGCATTCTTGTAACCTCATCAACAGTATAGTATAGCGCTTCTCCTAGCATACTCTCTTCCCTTGCTATCCTTACTATATTCACTGCTTCTTTGTCCAGATTAAGATCGTACCCTATATCATCTATAACTCTGTTCATAGAGTACACAAAGCCTTCATCCATCACCCTAGAGATCCATAATGGTCCAGCCTTGATGAGCCTATTACTATTACATAAACCACATACCTCCCTATGCCTATCCATACATACTATGAACCTATTAGCACATGAGTTACAATGGTATGCATAGCCTAGCCTTGATGGCATCTCATCTGCGCTGCTAGATCCTACATTGATCTTAGCATATACACGCATGTAATGCCTAGTGCTCTGCACAAATAATGGCTCTATACCCATCTCCAGCCTAGACGCTACCATGCTGAGCATCCCTAGCAATAATCTAAGCCCTATCTCATTGGCATACTCACACCTAATCGATCTACCATGATATCTCCTCAGTGCTATCCTTGGATATATGCCATATAGGATAGGAGTATCTGTTGCTGTCATACTAAGCATCCCTCCATCTACGATAGCCCTTAGAGCACAGTCAACATAGGGTGCAGGGGTACCGAAAGGATCTATATCTACTATACCGAACCTTGAGCCTCTTCCTGAGTGCTCTACAAGGAACCTATATGCCGTATCTATGCTGAACCTGCAGATGCTCTCAACCTTGTTAAGTCTAGATGCTTCTCTCGCTATCTCTATAGCAATCGGGTTCACATCATTTATGTAAACCTCATCCATGCTCTTGACCTCAACAGCAACCCTCAATGCCCTTGCTCCTATCCCTGCAAGTACATCAGCAAAGCTACGCTCCATAGTACTACTAATGAAAGCATTGTATGCTACTATGGATACATCCCTACTAACCCTTGCTGCTGGATTGTAGAATGCTGGCTGCTTTGGGGGTACATTGCTAGTTAGTGATACCTCTGGTACAAGTAACCTTGTACTACCTTCAACTATCTCCCTGAACCCTTCCATATATTGGTTTATTAGGGCTCACGTGATAAATACATGTATGCTGATACTGCTAACTGGTGAACCTGGGGTAGGTAAGAGCACAGTACTCCTTAGGCTAGTAGAGCTTCTCAGGGAAGAAGGTGTAGGTGTAGGTGGTGTTATAGCCAAGGAGGTTAGGGATGAGGTTAGTGGCGACTGTAGTGGTGGTAAAGGAAGAAGGATAGGCTTTGAGTTCATAGATGTTACCAGTAATTCAAGGGTTAGGCTAGCATCAATAGGCATAGATGGTCCTAGAGTAGGAAGATATGGCATCGATCTAGATGGGTGCAAGGCTGCTGCTAATATGCTTCTCAAGAGCATGAATAGTAATGTTATAGTATTCGATGAGATAGGACCTATGGAGTTACTCTCTCCCCATATCATAGAGTCTCTACAATATCTACTAGATGAGAGCAGTAGAGAAGATATCATAGTTATTGTAGTTATGCATAAGAGGTTCAAGCATTGGATAATAAACAGGTATAAGGAGAGAGCATCCATGCTAGTAGAGGTTAGTAAGGAGAATAGGGGTTCTCTTCCTGAAATGTTACTCGATACTATAAGAAAGAATAAAAGATAAATTGGAAGGTATATAGGTGTAGGTGTATAAAGATGGTTAGAAAGCGGTGATGATATATTGTTAAGTACATTAACAATGCTCGAGTTCCATATAATAATAGCAGTACTCATAGCAGCTGATCTTCTCATGGGGATGAAGAGAAGACATGGGATGAGTGTAAAAGAGTCTACCATATGGAGCATCATATGGATAGGCTTTGGAGTAGCGTTTGGAGTATTCCTGAGTTATGAGTATCCAGCATCCGATGTCCTAGACTACTTCACCATATTCGTGCTCGAGAAGTCTCTGAGTGTTGATAACCTCTTCGTCTTCGCTGCAATATTCAGTTACTTTGCAACCCCAGTTACTGCAAGGCCCATAGTACTATATGCAGGGGTTATAAGCGCTATAGTTATGAGAGCAGTATTCATATATGCTGGTATTGCAGCGCTTGAAGCACTGCCATGGATAGTCTTCATCTTTGCTGCAATACTGGTGTATAGTGGAGTGAAGATATGGAAGAATAGTATGGAGTCAAGTAATGTGGAGAGGAACCCAATAGTTAGATTCGCTAAGCGTTATCTACCAATAGCAGATAAGTATGATGGGAATAGGTTCGTTCTCACAAAGAGCCCATTGCTCCTCTCTCCCCTCATACTCGTACTCTTTGCAATAGAGGCTAGTGATCTTATGTTTGCTGTAGACTCCATACCCGCTGCCCTAGCAATATCCAAAGACTTTACAATAGTCTATACAGCAAATATAGCAGCAGTTCTAGGTCTGAGATCGCTCTACTTCCTTATAGATCACATGTTATTCAGGTTCAAGTACCTCAACAAGGGTCTGGGAGTAGTATTAGCGTTATTAGGTGTAAAGTTCATGCTAGAAGGCTTCCACATAGACATTCCGAAGGAGGTTGCTGTAGCATCTACCCTAAGCATAATAGGAGCATCGATAATACTATCCATAGTCAGTGATAGGAGGGCTAATAGTAGTAATAGTGATAGTAATAGTAGTAGTAATAAAAATAGTAGTAGTAATAGTGATAGTAGTAATAGTACAATGTGACATTATATGCATCATACATACATACATACTAGATACACATGCGTACAAAAACGATTTATTAATCCTCTCTAAACAAGAAGTAGTGTTGGATTGAATAGGATAGCTGGAGTGGATGAGGCAGGGAGAGGTGCAGTGATAGGCCCCCTTGTAGTTGCTGCTGTATCCATAGAGGCAGATAGCATAGAGAGACTGATTGAATTAGGTGTGAAGGACTCAAAACTTCTTGATAGGAGGAGTAGGATCACACTCTACAACAGAATACTTGAGTTGGGCTCATCCGCAGTATGTATAGCAGAGCCTAAGGTTATAGATGAGTATGTGTGCAGGCATGCTCTGAACCTTCTAGAGGCAAGGATGGTTGCACATGTACTAACAAGACTCAAACCATTACTAGCATATGTTGATGCCTGTGATACAAAACCAGAGAGGTTTAGTGCAATGATAGCAAGAATGCTAGATAAGAATGATACATCTATGATGATAAGTTCAGCACACAAGGCAGATAGAGATAATGTGTTAGTTGGAGCGGCATCTATAATAGCAAAGGTTGTTAGAGATAGCATTATAAATGATATGAAGAGAAGGTGTGGAGACTTTGGATCAGGCTATCCTTCAGATATTAAGACTAGGAGGTTCATAGAGCATCTACTCACAGATGGTATTGTAGAGAAAGAGGACGATGATGATGCTCTATCTAACAGAGATGAGCATTGTAGTATCCTAGCGAGTATTGATGTATCATACCTAGATGGTGCTAACTGTAGTAACGGTAACAATAGCCATGGATATCATAGTAGGAACGGTATGAATAACAGTGAACGCATAAACTATAGATTTGATTTTATAAGGTATTCGTGGAAGCCTGTGAGATTATTACTTACAAACAACAGGTTGTATAGTGATTCATAACTTATATCTTGCTATGACCATGGCATGATCCTTATCGAATGGCTCAAGGTATATAACCTTCTCTATTGAGAACCCATTCTTCCTCAACTTTGCAACCTCCTCCTCTACTATGCTACTTGGCTCCTTTGTAACATCTATGCTCCTAGTCTTAACAACAAGCATTAGATAGCCTCCATCCTTAAGGTAAGCCTTTGCATTTGCTACTGCTATATCGGTCTGATCCTGCTGTGCAATATCACAGTAGATGATATCAACCTTCCCTGCCATAGCAGGATAGTGCTCATACCTTCTAGCATCCTCAACTATAGGTATAACATTCCTCCTATGCTTTGCAACCCTCTCTATCAACTCCCTTGCAACCCTTGGTGCTGATTCGACTGCATACACTATACCCTTGTATGCTATATCTGAGATATGGCTTACAGTTGTGCCCGTAGATGCTCCAAGGTAGAGTACCCTACTTGCTCTATCTATAGGTAGATGCCTAAGTCCCTTGATTATTGCAGCAGCAAGCTTGCTCCTGAAGGGATCCCATACCCTATACTCTACCCCATCTATGCTTATCAACTGCTCCCCATACACCTGTGAACCCTCGACAAGGTTTCTAGTGCAGAGCCTCTCCTCTCCTTCGATAACTACAACCTTTATGCCCTTCTCCTCTCCTCCCTCTACCTCAAGCATCTATATCAACCTCTACTTTTCTTCCTCCTCCTATCTCCATCTCTACCTTTATGCCTCCCTTCCCTAACTCCCTCATCATAGAGATATCTCCTCTCTTCTCTCCCCCCCTTACTTCTTCCTCCATCTCTTCTTCCCCTCACCCTTGTTCTTCCTCTCCTCCTCTCATCCTCTCTCTCCTCTTCCTCCTCATGCCTTGGCTCCCTGTACTTCTCCCTTATCTCCTCAAGCCTCTCATTCAACCTTGCTAGTAGTGTATCGTCCCTTGCCCCTGTGAATGCATCTATCCTTGCTGCTACTGCAACCTTGGTTGCTATAGTTCTAGCTATCTTACCTCTCTGCCATCTTGGTGCTGAATGAACTGATGGGTGCTGGAATATTATACCGTGCTTTGGCGGTCTAGTACCTGTCCTTAATGCTCTGAAGAGTGCCTTCTCTGCACCTAGAACCTGAATGGTGCTAGCAGGTAAGAGTGCTAGCTTCTCAAGCCCTCCAGCTTTTGCTATCATCCTTGCCCCTATCGTTGCACCAAGTATATCCTTCAGGTTAGGTGCTACCCTAGCCATCTCAGCCTCCATATGCCCTGCTAAAGTCTCTCTCTGCTTTGATAGACGCTTAACCTCTTCAGCAAGCCTCTGGAGAAGGATTAGGTTCTCATCACTTATCATACCTCCCTTGCTTGTTGATGCTGCTTTTGCTATCACTTCTGCCTTCTCATCCTGCAATCCTATGCTTCTTAACGCATCTACACTTATTGTATCCCTCTTACCAAGCCTTATCACTATATCACAGTATGATGAGAGGCTCTGTACTATACCCTCAAGCTCAGGGAAGTGTAGGCCATACCATTCCCTAAGCCTTGCCCACATGATATTTATGATCTTATCCAACTCATCTATTGCATTTATACACTGGATTATGTGCTGATCAGGCCTTGCAGATGCCTCTGCAACCTTGAGCGATGATAGGCTTAGTGCAAACTCATGGAGTGCAAGGAGTACATCATCCTCATCCTCAGCAAGTCTTGATTCAACCATTATAGCGACCTTGTCATGCTGTACCTTTAGCCTATCATCAGTACTCATCTCTACTGCATAGAACCCATGTTTTGTAGCGATATCTACAAGTATGGGATCATTGCATAGAAGTGATGTGTAACCCTTCTCCTTGAGTGATGATAATAGTGATGAGATCCTCCGATCATCTAACCCACTCTTTATCATGCTATACTCTCTAGCCATCCTCTCCCTGTCGAACCTCAACACATCTATAACCTTGATAGACCCATCGGTATCATCCATAGCAACCAGCCCATTCTCTAGCAAGAGTAGATTACATCTATTCATACCATCATCTTCTTTCTAGAAAGCCTATTAAAAATGTAGCATTATATATTGCAATCAATGCTTATGCTGTGTGGATCTTAGCGTAGAGTTCGCTGGCATCAGAGCAAGGAATCCTACCATGCTAGCATCTGGCATATTGGGCATATCATATGAGGTTATGAGGCGTGTATACTATGCTGGGGCTGGGGTAGTGGTAAGCAAGAGCATAAGTGTAGAGCCTAGAGAAGGGTATAAAGGTCCAATAATAGTGAAGGTTGACTCTGGCTATGTTAATGCGGTAGGGCTAGCAAATCCTGGGGTGGATCACTTTATGCAGGAGTTGAGTAGGTATGGTTATGATAGGGAGAGGGTAGATACGACACAACAGGATGATAATAATAGTAATAGCAATTATAAAATTCCTATAATCGTGAACCTTGTAGGCTCTAGCGTCGATGAGTTTGTATCCATGGTTAAGAGGTTGGATCACCTTAGCATCATAGGATATGAACTTAACCTATCATGCCCCCATGTTGAGAGGGTTGGGCTAGAGGTTGGTGATGATCCCGAACTTGTTAGTAAGATAATCAAGGGTATTAGAGCAGTTACAAAGAAGCCAATAATAGCGAAGCTTGGGCTTGGCGCAGTTGATATGCTTGAAGTTGCAAGGGTTGCTATAGACTCCGGTGCCAGCGCTGTAACAGCAATAAACACTATCAGGGCAATGGTGATAGATGTTGAGACATGCATGCCAGTTCTTAGCAACAGGGTTGGAGGCTTATCTGGGAGAGCGATAAAGCCTATAGCGGTAAGATGTGTATACGAACTGTATAATGCAGGTATTCCAGTGATAGGGTGTGGAGGTGTATATGATTGGAGGGATGCAGTAGAGTTCTTGCTTGCTGGTGCTCAAGCAGTACAGATAGGTAGCGCTATAGGCTATGGATGGATTGATATATTCAAAGAGGTTAATGATGGTATAAAGGAGTATCTAGAAAGGAAAGGTTTGAAGAGTGTAAGGGAGTTGATAGGGGTTGCACATTGCTGATACTCACGATCTTAACATGGATAGGGATAGGATGAGGCTTGTAAGGGTAGAGGAGGTTAGGGATGAGAGCCCTACTGTAAGAACACTCATCTTCAAAGATGAGCATGCATATAGGGCAAGGGCAGGAGAGTTCCTGATGGTCTGGATACCACGTGTTGATGAGATACCTATGAGTATCATGCTTGATCCATATGATAGAGAGGGTTATGCAGCACTAACTGTTAGGAGGCATGGATACTCCTCTACTGCATTGTACAATATGCGTGAGGGTAGTACTATAGGGATAAGGGGCCCATATGGAAGAGCATTTACTGCTAGCAATGGTAATGTGGTAATGGTTGGGGGAGGTACAGGACTAGTGCCACTGCTAAGGCTATGCAAGATGCTATCAATCTCAACAGCAAAGGTAACATTCATCATGGGTTCTAGGAGCAGAGAGGAGGTGATCTTTGAGGATCTTGCTAGAAGAGTTGTAGGCTCTGGTAAGGTTATTGTATGCACAGATGATGGTAGTTATGGCCTCAAAGGCTATGCTAGCGATATACTCAAGGCTCTCCTTGGGGATTATGCAGAGAGGGAGGAGAGGATCGATATGATCTATACCTGTGGTCCAGAGGCTATGATGTTTAAGGTTCTCAAGATGGCAGATGAGTATGGGGTAGAGGCTCAAGCGAGTCTAGAGAGGATCATGAAGTGTGGTATAGGTTTATGCTCCTCATGCTGTATAGGCAGATACGTGCTATGCAAGGATGGTCCTGTGATGGATGCTAGAGATATCTTAGCATGTGATGAGTTTGGAGTATATACAAGGGATAAGAGTGGTAGGCTTATTAGGGTATAAGGATAGAATCAGCAAACTTGACTGTTCTAATACTCCGTCCGTCTGATGGAGTTATAAATCTTGGGCAGCATATCCTAGCAAGAGCAACAACTACTAATCCTGATGTTGATACTGTGAAATTCACATGGATAAGACCTGATAGTAGCATAGCAAGGGAGATAGAGAGATCACGAGTAATGGAGTAGCAGAAGATGAGCATTTGCCAGATATGATAGGCCAGTGGATTGTTAAGGCTGAGTTCAATGAGGGTATAGTACTTATAACTACACTAAGCATAACATTCCAAGTAATACCAGAGAGCATAATAGGAGCAGTTGCACCTATAGGAGTAGCGCTTGCAGCATTTATAGGCTACAGATATTATAGGAGAAGGAGACGAGAGTCTTAACTCGCCTCCTTATTTTTATCATCATTTCTATCCTTATTTACAACATTACACCTTATCAGTAGCTAGCGTAAGTTTATATCATGCGTGTATAAACTCCCTTTAGATGGGTAAGCCAAAGATAGTACTTACAGCAGATAGAACGCTCATGTCAATATATAGAGGAATATCATTGGCATCGTTCTTTGGTTGTGCTCCAGCCCTAGACCCATATAGGCATGATGGGTTCTGGTACTGGATACTCAGGAATCAGGTTACACCTAGGATACTATTCGACTTTATCTGCAACCCAATAGAGCATGTTAATGGTATAGCAAGGTATGCCCCATATGGGCTAAGGAAGATAGAGGCTGGGCTCCTAAGGGATGGATTCTCAAGGGATGAGGTTGCTGTAGTACATCCAGAGCATATTGAGAAGTTCATAGGTCCTGAGACTGAGGTTGTTGGCATATACGAGATGGATCCTTTAGGCATGGGTCCTGTTACAATGACATTCACATATGGCAGGAAGATGATCTCTTATGATGAGTTCTACTCTTCTGAACTGCATAGGAGGATAAGGTTAGCGAAGGAGAGGAGAGGTAGCAAGGCTAAGGTTGTTGTTGGTGCTGCTGGCACATGGCAGTACAACTACGATCCAGCAAAGATCGAGGAGTATGATATCTATGCTATAGTGGAGGGTGACTTTGGAGGTACTGCACCAGAGTTGGATGGTGTTGGGGTAACAGGAGCCTTCTTTAGGGCATTGATCAATGGGGAGTTCGATGTTGCAAACCCATTCAAGAAGAGCGACTTTAAGGTAATCATAAAGGATTTTGATATCGATGGTAGGAAGTACTATGGTAGGTTCATACACTACAACGATGAGCCGAGCATAGATGAGATACCTAACATAGTTGAGCCGAGCATACATGGAATGATAGAAGCGATGAGAGGATGCGGGAGAGGATGCAAGTTCTGTGAGGTTACACTTAGACCATTAAGATACTATCCTCCAGAGAAGGTCAAGGCAGAGATAGAGGTCAACATAAAGAAAGGGGGGTTAAGGAATGCATGGATACATAGTGATGATATCTTTGTTTATGGTCTGAATCCTAGGAAGAATAAGAATATGGAGCCTAATACTGAAGCACTAATCGAGCTCTTTGAGGCTATTATGAGTACAGGGGTAGCACATACAAACCCTACGCATGGTACCCTTGCTGGGGCAATAGCAGATGAGCATCTGATACCAAAGATATCAGAGATCATAAGATCTGGACCAGATAACCATATAGGCATACAATGCGGGTTTGAGACTGGGAGCATAAGGCTGATAGAGAAGTATGCTGATAGAAAGTTGGCTCCATTCAAGCCTAGCGAGTGGCACTGGGTAGTAAAGCATGCAGTCAAGGTTCTCAATGAGCATTACTGGGTTCCTGCATTCACATTGATAATGGGCTTGGATAATAATGAGCAGGAGGAGGATAGCTGGGAGACTGTAATGCTAATACATGAACTTGAGCATGAGCAGCCAGAGTCAAAGTTCACAGTCACGCCATTAACATTTGTACCTATAGGCTTGCTGAGCAAGTCAAAGTTCTACGATATAGGGAATAGTATGACCCCTGCAAAGGTCGCTGTTATGTACAAGTGCTGGCAGCATAACTTCAAGTATGGTATAATGAAGTTCATGCATAAGGTTGGGCAGAACGATCCGATAAGGAGGTACTTCTTCACTGGTCTAGCAAGGGCATTGGGAGGGATACCTCTTGCTGCTATGGAGAAGTACGCTAGAAGGAAGGGTCCGGAGTTCGAAAGGGCCATAGAGAAGGTCAAGGCTGAGTACTATTGAGATTCTTGCTGGAGCGCTTCTAATATGCTAATATATCTTATCTGCTCAGACTATCAAGTCTCGAGAGCCCCTTGGTTAAACAGATTTTATTGAGGGATACTCCAAAAACTTAATTAATGATATAGATTATCTCTATTACTAATGATAATATACCAGATCTTAGGCCCTACCAAGTATTCAGAAGTAGAATATGAAATTGAAGAAGAGGATAAAGGAAAAGAGAGGTATCGGTGTAGATTGTCATCTGAGGCATTATATAAGCATTATAAGAATGATAAGATCACAAAGATAGTCCTGCTCAAGCCTGAGAGCGTGGATGATCTATCTATTAATGAGACTGTTGAAAAGGTTAGAGACAATACAGATGGAAATGTAGAGATAAAGACTATTCAAGCAGTAGGTACCTACAACAACACTTATTATAATGGGACGCCATCAAATATCTCATTACAAATATTTGTAGATATGCTAAGGCGAAAGAGGGTTTGTGAGGATATGATAATAGATCTATCAACTGGATATAATCTATACGTTCTTTCGCTACTTGAGGCTGCAAGGTTCTACACATCTTATATGCGACTATACTATGCAGACCTCTCTGAGACTGAGATATTTGTTAGATATGCTATATCAGAACCCGTCGTTAGAGAAAGCTCTGGTCCATACAATATATACGTTGAGAAGTTACAGACCTTGACAATATTTGATCTGTCTCTAAAGAGAAGAGAACTTGATAGCATTAACCTTACATCATTTATAGAAGATGCTGATAAAAAAGATATAGGACAGAGGTTCTCTTCTCTGAATAATAGCGTGAAGCGCATACTGCGTAATCTAATTATTGCCTATAATGCTATAAGATATAATGCGCCATTATTCCTATTTAGCGGTATAGATCTTGGTAAAGAGGATGAGAACGAGGATATAGTAGATCAATTATGTGAATTCATAGATCAGATTATATGTGATAAGAAGAAGATAAAGCGTGAGATATACCACAAGATATTCCTTAGCATGGCTATACGAAATGGGATATGGTATATACTAAGGGATAAACTTGATTATAAGAGCGATAGAGGTGTATCGCTAGATACCCTTGAATCCGTATTCTCATCTCTGTATAATAACTTAAAGTTAGATCTCAACTTGCGTTTCTTAAAGAAAGAGATTGATGAAATAAAAGAACAATACAAAGAATATATAACTAATGAGTGGAAGACGTATAAGGATATAAGGGGATCAGCCTTAGATCGTTCGTTAACTAATCTGAATGAATATCAGAGCTCAAGTTTGAGTAAGAAGAATGTAAGATCTTCTGATATAAAGCGTAACTTCTTTGCCCATGCAGGCTTAAGTTATGATACATTGGAGTTACGCCTCGATAATGAACATATACTATGCAGATATAGGCGAGATAAGATTAATGAGATACAACAATGGATCGAGGATCCAGACAAATAAAAGATATTCATACCACGCTTTAATTTATTAAGTTAATAATACATCAATCCAGTAACTCTTTAACCCAGTCTCTAAGCCTTATCTTGTTATTTAACACCCCCTTCCTCTCTATCAACCCTCTCTCTTCAAGCATAGTTATCCTATCATCTGGAATGCCTCTAGCTAGTAGTATATCCATTGATATATCATTTTTATAATCAGCCCCAAATATTGAGTTTATAGACTTCTTACTCCATTCACTTATTGCAAGTGGTATTGGTGGTATCATAACAAGCTCTCTTGTACTCTCATACACATAATAGATGCCATCTGCTCCAGCAAGCAAAGCTGCTATAACTGCTGCAGTTGACTCTGGCTTGAAGCCTGCAGTTGCAAGGATATATACTTTAGAGTCATGATTGGAACGCTTTCTCTTCTTCACAACCTTAACTACCTTGCTCATAAGATCCATCATACCCTCTTGGAATTCCCCTAGTGTCTTTGCACTAGAGAAACCCTTCACTTCCACTCTCTCAACCTTTAACCCTTTAGATCTTAGATATTCTTCTATCACCCTTGCACATAGTGTACCAGTTCCAGTATCAGAATGGTATAGGAAGATATCATCAACATCACTTGCAAGTATCCTCTGCTCATGCATAAGGAGTTCGATGGTGTTAACCTCTGCACTAGCATCTCTACCTCCCCTCTCCTTTATGTAATTCAGTAATGCTTGGAATAGTTCGCTCCCAGCAAATGTATGCTTATCTCTTATCTCGTTATCCTCTATTGATTTTGGGTCAAGCCTTGCAAGCCTTGATAGGTCATACTTCTTATCTATCTCAACTAATCTATTATACACCTCTTCACCAATGTTTTGAGGTCTGCTCTTAGCATCTTTACCAGCATTATTTAATAAGGATGTACCACATGTAACCAGGAGGGTAAATCCCATGGACATTCTTCTCTCTTCTTATCAGCTCTATATAAATTTTAAATTCTATAGGAGGGGATTGTTAAGATAAAATCTAATATGCATAATCTCCAATTGTATTGTTAGTTTAGTTAATCATACTGTATGATTCTAGGAGTTAATATTGGTAGGTATCTTGGAAATCCACTGTGGTAGTAGAAAAGAGTATTTATATTAGAATGGTTATGGTGATTATATGTATATTGTTTATATTATGTTCCATACCACAACATATAGTCTATCCTAT
>JBKBIE010000002.1:0-136022 GCA_046299465.1 Candidatus Nitrosocaldus sp. | reverse complement strand
CTCCTGCTACTGCATACCTGAACTCCTTATCCTCCTCAAGCATATCTAAGAACTTCTTCTTCAACTCCTCATTGCTCTGCATAAGTAAGATTATGCTTAAACAGTATATAAGGCTAGAGGTTAGAATCAGATCATGTCAATTGGTTTTATCTATTAGATAATCTTATTGGCTTTTTTATCATATATACATTTGCTCTTGGAACAATAAGCGTGCAGGCGTATTTAGAGAAAAGAAAGTGTGTATATAGTTGCTATACTACTCTAGCTATCATATATAGGAAGGTATCTTCGTTAGGTAACTTCTCCTACTATTATAAATCTGATATGGTATATTGAGGGATATATTGTAAGCTGGTGTATAGAAGGTAGCGTTAATGAGACCAACTAACAAAGAGCGTATGGTGTAGGGATATTGATACCAAAGAAGCATCAGCGTAAAGTATAACTAGAAGCTATGACGTATAACTCTCCCTAGGTATTCAAGTTCTTTAGCAAGCCACTTCCTGTAGATAAGAATGGCATGTAGAGTTAAAGAACCTTTTGGTACTAGCATATAGTGAGAGGAATTGTATAGATAGAGAGGTGGTTTACATATTAATTAAAGGTTGAAGAGATTCTACAGCCTCAAAGCAAATTCATCTATAGCAACAATAAGATTTCTAGAACGCTTCATATACTTTTATAATGATAAGGAATCAGCATGAAGGAGGAGCCTTCTCCTTACTATTCCTCTACTCCCCTGCATAGATCAACAGTTCATCTTATTCAGTATCACTATATATCGATGGAGAGCAATTCTACATATAATTACGAGGCATAATATAATAGCGTATCAAGATGGTAATATCTTGGCATCATCCACTACATTATAAGTAAAGAATAAGTTAGGCTCCAACTATTCTTGATTTAAAATACGGTAGGATAACGACATGGCTAAAATAATAGTGATAGAGATCGGGAAATCTATAGTTGGTGCAGTCATAAAGCACCTAGCTAGGCCATACGCTGTAGTGAGTTACCCTAGAGAGGTTCATATAAGCGAGTTCAAGAAGATAGTTAAGGAAGCGTATCAGAAGATAAACGACGCCCTATCATCAGATGAGAGCGATAACGAGGTATGGCTCGTACTCTCTGGTCCATTGGCATTGATATTTCAACTAGGTCAGATAATAGGTACTGATATGAGCAATGTGAAGGTACTCCAGTACTACAATGGCGAGTACCATATATTACCTTCAATAACCAAGGATGAGTTAGAGTAAGTAAGTCTATATGAATGTGTATTGTGTATGAATGTAATGTATGGTTGCATGCTAGCATTAGATGATTACAGGCATAATAGGTATTATACCACCAATTCAATAAAGGATAAACCAACCAGTAGCAGACCAAGAATAGAAAGAATTAATAGATTATTCATAACATGCTATTGTATTGAGTAAGGAGGAGTTACTGGCAAGGTTCTCATCAGAGCCAGATAGATACTATAGAGTATCATTATTCGATTCTATTGGGTTCACAAGGCAGCAATGTAGTATCTGTAAGGGTCACTTCTGGGCCATAAATGTTAGAGAGAGGTGCCCAAACTGTGAACCTTATGGGTTCATAGGCAATCCTCCAACTAGCAAGAGGTTGGACTACATAGAGACTTGGAAGGCAGTAGAAGCATTCTTCACAAATAATGGGCATATATCAGTTAAGCGCTACCCTGTGGTCTGTAGATGGAGGGATGATCTATTCTTCACAGTAGCATCTATAGTTGATTTTCAGCGTGTTATAGGTGGCAAGGTGGTATTCGAGTTACCAGCAAATCCATTGATAGTTCCTCAGATGTGCTTAAGGTTCAATGATATAGAGAATGTTGGTAGAACTGGGAAGCACTACACCTCCTTCTGTATGATAGGACAGCATAGTATTGCAGATGCTGAGAATGGCTACTGGAAGGATAGGTGCATAGAGTTGGATTACAGGATGCTCACAGAGGTTCTAGGCATAAGGAAGGATGAGATAGTATTTGTAGAGGATGTATGGCTTGGTTATGGTGCCTTTGGTTACTCATTAGAGTACTATGTTAGAGGCTTAGAGTTGGGTAACGCTGTATTTACTGAGTTTGAAGGCAGTCCAAAAGATTACAGGGTCATGAAGGAGAGGGTCGTTGATATGGGTGCTGGGCTTGAGAGGTTCTCTTGGATAACAATGGGTACACCAACCAGTTATGATTGCACATTTGGTCCCGTAGTAAGGTATATGATCGATAAGTTTGGTGTTGATTACGATCCAGAGATGCTTGGGGGTTACTTCAAGGTAGTCTCTTCTAGCAGTAACCCAAGCATGGATAAGGATACTATAGCAAGGATGCTAGGCATAGATGCTGGAAGGCTTGAGAGGATCATAGTGCCATTAGAGGTTATATATGCTACTATCGATCATGTAAGGACACTAACGTTTGCTATAGCGGATGGTGCACTGCCCAGCAATACTGGGGGAGGTTATAACCTTAGGGTAGTTCTAAGGAGAGCCCTGGCAATGCTGAGAAGGCTAGGATGGAACATAAGGCTCGATGAGATAGCCGATATGCATATAGATTATCTAGCATCAATGTACCCAGAGTTGGGTGAGCAGAGGGAGAGTGTTAGAACTATACTTGGGGTTGAGAGTAGTAGGTATGCAGAAGCAGTAGAGAGGATGAAGGGTATAATAAAGAGGCTATCTGGTAAGAGGCTTACAGATGATGACCTCATCAGACTCTACGAGTCGGATGGGATAACACCTGACTTTCTGAAGGAGCACGGTATGATAGATAGAGTGCCAGATAACTTCTATACCATGCTGGCTGAGAGGCATAACGAGAAGCCTCTTGTAGAGGAGCCTAGACCAATAATGGATGTTAGTAGCATAGAGCCTACAAGGTTACTCTTCTATGAGGATCAGTACATGCTTGAGTTCTCTGCTAGAGTTCTTAAGGTTAAGATGCCTTACATCATACTCGATAGAACAGCATTCTATGCTAGGGCTGGAGGACAAGAGCCAGACCATGGCTACATAAACGAGGCTAGAGTTGTAGATGTTGTAAAGCAAGGAGATGTTATACTACACAAGATAGAGGATGCTGAGATAAGCTTCAAGGAGGGAGATACCGTAAGATGTAGTGTGGATGGTGAGAGGAGAGGGCTGATAATGAGGCACCATACCGCTACCCATATAATAAATGCAGCATCGAGGAGGGCTCTAGGCCCATGGGTATGGCAGCACTCAGCATTCAAGGATGAGCACTATGCTAGGCTTGATATAACACACCACTCACCATTGAGTAGAGAGGATGTGATGAGGATAGAGGAGTATGCAAATAGTATAGTGATTGCAAATCTACCAATAGAGGTTAATGTTATGGATAGGGGTACTGCTGAGCAACTGTATGGCTTCAGGATATACCAAGGGGGTTACGTACCAAACAAGAGTATAAGGATAGTGAAGATAAAGGACTGGGATATAGAGGCATGTGGGGGCACACACTGTGAGAGGAGTGGAGAAGTAGGCATGATAAAGATAATCAAGGCAGAGAGGATACAGGATGGTATAGTTAGGCTTGAGTTTGTAGCAGGAAAGGCAGCGCTAAGATATGCACAGACGCAGGATGCTCAGATATCATCTATTGCAAATATTCTAGGCTCGAGTAGGGAGAAGGTTGTAGAGACTCTAGCAAGGAAGGTTAAAGAGGCTGATGATGTAAGGAGGAGGCTTAGACTCATGATAAGAAGGGTTGCGGATGAGACTGCTAAGAGTATAGTAAGTAATGCAAAGATAATAGTAGGTGATGAGAGTAAAGAGGAGTTCAAGCTCTATGCTATATATGATGATGTGTTTGATGAGGAGTACCATATAGCTGTAGGGGAGAAGGCAATAGATATTGAACCAAGGCTAATATACTGTGTACTGATAGGCAAGGATAAGAGCATAAGGGTGATAGTATTCTCTGGCCAATCAGCAAGGAAGAGGTTCAAGGCAAGTATGATAGCGAAGGGTATAGCATCGATCTTTGGTGGCTCCGCTGGTGGTGATGATAGGTTTGCACAAGGTGGAGGTCAGCAAAGGGATACCAAGCATGATGTATATGCTATGGTTGAGGGTATAATCAAGGGTAAGGTAATTAGCGATAAGTAATCTATAATAGAAATGGTGTATTGTATATGCCTATAGACTGGCAGAGTATACAGAGGAAGTGGATGAATGCTTGGGATAATTCAAGGATATTCGAGAGCAATCCTATAGAGGATAGACCAAAGTACTTCATAACAGTAGCATATCCATACCCAAACTCACCACAGCATATAGGGCATGGGCGAACATATACACTTGCTGATGTTCATGCTAGATATATGCGTATGAAGGGCTATAACGTGCTCTTCCCCATGGGCTTCCACTACACTGGTACACCAATACTTGCAATGTCAAGACGTGTAGCAGAGCAGGATAGAGAGTTGATAGAGACGTTCGTTAACCTCTATGGTGTAAGACCAGAGTATATAGAGCAGTTCAAGGACCCAGTGAATATAGCAAGGTACTTCCATGCTGAGATAAAGGAGGGTATGAGGGAGATGGGCTACTCCATAGACTGGAGGAGGGAGTTCACTACCATAGACCCTTTATATAATAGGTTCATAGAGTGGCAGTTCAAGAGGCTCAGGGATAAAGGGCTCATCTCTCAAGGTTCACATCCTGTTGGATGGTGCCCCAAGGATCAGAGTCCAGTGAGCCAGCATGATACCATTGGAGATGTAGAGCCAGAGTTCATAGAGTACCTCTTGGTAAAGTTCATACTTCGTGACTCTAGCGGTGTAGTGGAAGGGGGAGAGGTACTATTCTTACCTGCAGCAACTCTCAGGGCAGAGACCATCTTTGGTGTCACCAACATATGGCTCAACCCTGATGTGGATTATGCTATTGCTCTAGTCGATGGAGAGAGATGGCTTGTAAGTATCAATGCTGCTGAGAGGCTCTCCTATCTCAATAAGAGCGTTGATGTAAAGGGGACCATAAGGGGTATAGAACTCATAGGGAGGATGGTAGTTGCACCATTGATCAATAGAGAGGTACCGATCCTACCAGCCAGGTTTGTGGACCCAAGGAATGGCACTGGGGTAGTTATGTCTGTACCAGCACATGCACCATACGACTATCAAGCATTGAAGGATATCAACGATTTTATGAAGCGAGGTCTTAATGGTATGTTCGATGGTATAAAGCCTATAGTTATAATAGATAGTGATTACTCGAAGGAGGGTATACCTTCAGAGGTTGTGATAAAACGCTATAACATATCTACTCAAAACGATCCTAGGCTAGAGGATGCTACGAACGAACTCTATACACATGAGTTCTACAGAGGCAGGTTATCATCTGATCCTAGAGTAGTCATGAACTACTCTGGCATGAGTGTGAAGGATGCTAGGGAGAGGGTTAGGGAGGATATGCTCAAGAGTAACCTTGCAGATACAATGCTTGATCTAGCAGAGCCAGTGAGATGTAGGTGTGGAGCAGGATGTGTAGTCAAGATACTCAGTGATCAGTGGTTCATAAACTACTCAGATAAAGAATGGAAGAGGTTAGCACACTCATGCTTAGATAACATGCAGGTATTGCCAGAGGAGATAAGGGATGAGTTCAGATACGTTATAGACTGGCTAAGGGAGAGGGCGTGCGCTAGGAGATCTGGATTAGGTACTAGGCTACCATGGGAAGGGAGCTGGATAATAGAGTCGCTCTCAGACTCTGTAATATACATGGCATACTATATAATAGCAAAGTATGCTAGAGAACTACCACCTAGCATAGATGAGGGTTTCTTCGATTATGTTCTCTTGGGCATTGGGGATCCCTTAAGCGTTGCAGAATCATATAGGATAAGCAAGGATCTAGTTGAAGGGATAAGGCAGGAGTTCCTCTACTATTACCCTGTAGATAGTAGGCATTCTGGAAGGGATCTAGTACCAAACCACCTTACATTCTTCATATTCAATCATGTAGCACTCTTCCCCCAGGAGTTATGGCCTAGACAGATTGTAGTTAATGGCAGTGTGCTAATGGATGGTAAGAAGATGAGCAAGTCCTTAGGCAATATAGTGCCTTTACGCAAGGCTATAAGAGAGTATGGGAGCGATGCCATAAGGGCTTCCCTGCTTATATCTGCTGAACTCCTTCAGGATGCTGACTTTACACTTGATATGCTTAAGAGTATAAGGGAGAAGGTTGAGAGACTCTACACATATGTTGTAGAGTTTGTTGGTAGGGTTAGGAGTAGTGAATTGAGTAGATCTGATAGTGATGAGATTTATGTTCGTAGGATTGGGAAGGAAGAGGGGAAGGAGCAGGAGGATATATGGCTCATGAGCAGACTTCAGCATATAATAAAGAGTACAACTGATGCCATGGATAGGTTGAGGGTAAGAGAGGCATTGAACAACATTCTTTACATTATGGATCAAGATATGCAATGGTATCTAAAGAGGTCAAGGAGTAAAGGTAGGAGTGACGATGATATAGCGTATGCAATCCTTCAATTCTTAGATGCTAGGATTAGGATGCTCTCCCCATTCATGCCATTCATATGCGAGGAGATGTGGAGTATGCTTGGAGGTAGTGGTTTTGTATCCATGGCTGAGTGGCCCACTGTAAACCCATCCATGATTAATAGTATTGCAGATGAGAGTGAATCCCTTATAATGGATGTTATGGAGGATGTGGAGAAGATAATCAAGGTTACTAACATTAAGCCAAACAGGATAACAGTATACGTTGCTGATGAATTGAAGTGGGAACTCTACTTGAGGGTATTGAGGATTGTCAATGAGGGTGTGGCAAAGTATGGTGATGTGATGCGTATGCTTGTAAAGAGTACTGGTTCAGGCTCAGAATCTGGAGGGCAAGTTTATAATAATGATAATGATAATGGTAATGATAAGAGTTATAGTAATGGTGATGTAATAGCAAGTTACGTAAAGAGTAAGCCAGAGATAGTGAAGCGAATGATGGATAGTATACTCTCAACACCTCCAGAGTCTAGGTTGAGGAGGACAAGTATAGGAGCGTTGGATGAGGTTAGAGTGCTCAGTGATGCAATACCACTCTTAGAGAAGGAGTACAACTGCAAGGTAGAGGTTATGGTAGAGGATAGCAGTACAAAGATGAAGAAGATTGCGCTACCATATAAGCCAGCAATATACATAGTATAGTATAGTATAGTATAGTATAGCCTACATCGTAGGCTGATAAGTAAGTAAATAATTATATTGTATAAACCTATAGTATCCGTATGCTGAGAGAGGATAAGGATGGAAGGTATGAGTATAGCAAGGGTAAGAGAGGCAGTAGCAAAGATGGTAGTGGGAGCAAGAGTAAAGGTAGAGAGAAGGGCAAGTATGCATCGAGTACTGAGAATAGAAGGCTGGTATGGAACAACATAATCTGGCCCCTCATACTAGAGTTGAATAAACCATGGTTCACCATAGAGGAGTATCATGCCAAGAGAGATGTGTTCTGCTCTAATGATGAGATGAAGGGCAAGGTTGCTGGAGGATTCGTATCACTCATAGTCAAAGGTCTCCTGCTTAAGGATAAGGATAGAGAAGTGTACAGTATACACTGGAAGCTGGTACCATATATGCGTAAGAGGCTCTGGCTTGATTATGGAGAGGCTATAAGGCTTATAAGCACCAAGTAGAGTAGAGAGAAAGAAATAAACAAAAGAAAGAGAGAGAAAGAGAGAGAAAGAGAAAGAAAGAGAGAGAAAGAGAAAGAAAAGAAAGACAGATAATGGAGTATCTCTTCTATATCTGCATAAGGTAGCCCCGTCGTCTAGCGGCCAAGGAGGGCTAGGCCCTTGAGTGCCAGGCTCTGGATCCCGTAAGGTTATGAATAGAGGCTATTAACCATTGGTTAGAAAGGAAGAGAGACCTGGTGACGGCAGTTCGAATCTGCCCGGGGCTACCATCATCTAATATACCCTAATGCTGTGATAATAACCATTATTGGTTTGTGACAATATACCTCTTGAGCATATCTATTATATTCTTCCTCCCAACATCTATTATGTATGGCCCAAGTCTAGGGCCATAATCTGTTCCTATGAGGAGCATGTATAGCAACTTGAAGAAGTCTTTAGGCTCTATACCATGCTTTCTTGCAGTATCGAATATGCTGGACTGTATGACCTTTGCATCATCGTTACTGTCTATAACCTGTATAAGATCCTCTATAGCTCTTCTCTGCTGTTCATTCAAGCTTATACTCCTTGCATCTACCTTCTCTCTTTCTGCTTTAGACTGCAACACCTCAAGAGCATAGAGCCTTGCCTTCACTATCCTCTCCCTTAACTGTTCAGATATCTCACTGCCTTTAATCATGCTGTATGCCCTCAACCTATTAGTTACATACTCAACCTCCTTCCCTTCTACTGCTACAGATGCCAACTGTGCTAGAAGCATGTATGGTATATGCTCCCTTGCCCTGCTTGGTATCCTGTTATGGTTTATATACTCGTATATACCCTTCTGCTTGATCACCTTCATAGCATCATTGCTAGAGGGGGTCTTTGCATAGTTGAAGTATATATCCTCTAGCCTATCATACTCATCCTCTAGCCTTGGTATATCCTCAACACCAACATGTCTTGTACCTGCTATCCTCTTGAAGAGCAAGAGCATCAGTGATTGAGCAGTACCATACCTAAGCCATACCTGAGGGGTGAATACATTACCAGCGCTCTTACTTATCTTCCTCCCGCTCTTGTCGAGGAACATCTCATACCTAACATGTAATGGGTGAGGATAGTTTAGTATATTATCTGCAACCCAGTCATTCACCTTCACACTATCCATTATATCCTTACCATATGCCTCGAACCTTATACCAAGGGCACTCCACCTTGCAGCGAACTCTACCTTCCAACTCAACTTCCCTTCAGCCTTGAATACATCTGCCTCTCCTCTATGCCCACAGCCTTGCAGATACTCCTTGCCTATAACACTACCTCTGCACTCATAGAGTATCTTATGCTCATCCTCAACATACTCATACGCCTCTGCAAGGTATATCCTCTTACAGTTTGAGCATATAGGGAAGTATGGCAGGACATGCTTGAACTTCTCCTGCCCAACCAACTCTGCTATCTTCTCACCTATAAGCCTAGCATTGCTAAGCAGTATATCTATCTCCTTATTCAGTAGCCCTTGCTTATATGTTTCATACCCGCTCTGGAACCTGTAATCTATGCCAAGACTATCAAGTGCATCCATGAGCATGCTTGACATATGCATGGCATATGATGAATGGCATGAGAATGGGTCTGGTATGTTGCATACTGGCACTGCTATGTACTCCTTGAGCCACTCTGGGAGCCCATAAGGGACCTTCCTTAACCCATCCATATCATCGCTGTATGCTACCAACTCTCCCCTATAGCCTAGGTTCTCTAATGCAAGTTTAACACCATAGGCTCTAACTGCATCTCCAAGGCTACCTATATGTGGTATACCAGATGCTCCCAATCCAGACTCAACCCTTATCAATGATAGATCCCTACCAAGCCTCTTCTCCCTCTCTACTAGAGTATGGGCAACCTTATCTAGCCATGTACCCTTGCCTATAATATTTTGCACCATGAACCACCACTGTTATGTATCGTTAATATCAATTTATATATATCAATCGAGGCGCTTCGCCATGTATGGACCATACCTATGGTAACCAAGCATCCTATAGTACTCCCTCGTGCCCACTGCACTTATAACTAGCAGGGTATCTGCATGGAACTCATCCCTTGCTATATGCTCAGCCTCCTCCATGAGCATCCTCCCAAAGCCCCTATGCTGGTAACTCCATCCATAGCGTTTATGCAATGGTAGCACTTGGCCATAGACATGCAACTCTCTAACTATGCATGTATTGCCCTTAACCTCATCTCTATGGGCATCGATGCTTGGCCTCCTAAGCCTTAGGAAGCCGAAGAGTAGATCATGCTCTGTATCTTCATATGATAGGAATATCTCCTTACCATTGCCTGCATCATAATCCTCACGCACTAATACTGCACTACTTGGATCTATCTTATCGTTATCGTTATCGTTATCGTTATCGTTATCGTTTACTCTCCTGTTAAGTCCAGCCTCCCTGCACCTTATACACCTACACCTAAGCCCTTCTGCCTCAAGCCTCTTCAGTGCTAACTGCCTTGCGTTACCATGCTTTATCCCTGCAACTATCTCACTGCTATCAACCTCCCTCTGGATGCGCATTATCCTAACCCATCTTGGCACAATACTCTTCACCCTTGCTATAAGATCTATGAACTCATCCTCGCTGTATGGCTTGTACTCGCCTCTCTCATAGAGTTTGTATAGCGGGGTATCCTTGAGCACTAGGGTTGGGTATATCTTGAGCATATCAGGCTTGAACCTAGGATCTGAGAAGAGCATCATGAACTCCTTAAGATCCTGCTCCACACTTGAGCCAGGGAGCCCAGGCATCATATGGGCAACTATCTTGTAGCCTGCATCCCTTGCTATCCTAAAGGCATTAGCAACATCCTGTAGTGTATGCCCCCTATTAACCAACCTATACACCTCATCGTTCAATGCTTGCACACCGATCTCAACCCTTGTTATACCATATGAGAGCATGAGATCCACATGCTCCTCCTTGCAGTAATCTGGCTTGGTCTCTACAGTAAAGCCTACATTCCTTACATCTGCATGCTCATTGTACGCTATAGCCTCCTCCAATGTACTGCTCCTGAATCCGTTAAGCGCATCGTAACATGCCTTTACGAACCACCTCTGATACTCTATAGGCATGAAGAGGAACGTACCTCCAACTATAACAAGTTCAACCTTGCTTGTATAATGCCCATTCCTTGCAAGAGCATCAAGCTTTGATCTTATCTGCATGTATGGATCATAGCCATACTTCATAGCAACTAGCGTAGCTGGAGAGGATGGTGTGTAACTATTTGGTATATTGACCTCAACACCTCCAGGGCAGTATATGCATCTGCCATGTGGGCATGGGTATGGTTTTGGCATAACAGAGATCACTGCTACACCAGATGCTGTTCTGGAAGGCTTAACCATGAGGAGTACCCTAAGCCTTGCTAGTTGCTCATCAAGAGTGCTAGATACAGTATTAATAGTATCGGGTTCGTTACTCTTTTCATTCTTACAGTAATCCTCAACACATGCAAGTATATCTGAGTTCTTTGGTAGTGTAGGCAAAGAGTATCTACTTGCTACTCTCTTGATTATACTCCTCATCCTTTGCCTATCTATATGTGGATCATCAAGTAATGCCTTGGCTATCTCCATGCATGCAGTATAGTACTCTCCCTCTCCCCTCTTACTATATTGCCTCTGCATTATATTACACACTGATTAGATACTGCAATAATTAAAAGATATTCATCATTGAATGGGTTGCCAACTCCTGAATTGGTAAGAGGTACTTACCTGGTTAACCTTATACATGGCCTATCATCAACAGCATCATCGTTGAGTATAACCCTTCCGCTCAGCCCTTCTATGCATACCTCTCTACTACCCTTCTTGACCATGTATATCTTGATTAGTGTTGTCTCTGAATCTATCTGCATATGATCACTGCTATCTCTTAAAGTGGATGTTATCATTCTACCGTTATCTGTTACTACTTTGACCCTTGCTATGAAGCCATCATCAGCAACAACCCTTATAGAGTCTATATGCAAAGAAGGTATATCAGCACGTATGAAGACCATCCTACTACCTTCTACACTTCTTACATGTATTGAGTTGCCATCATAACCATTTACTATCATCCTATCTATATTAACCCTGTACACCTCATCCCCATCCAGTGTATTAATTAGCATACATGAATCATTTGTTAAGCATACCTTGTATACACCAGCAGGTACATTAATGCTAGTTGTATTCTCATACACCTTGATACCATCCGAACCTACAAGGATTATCTTACCTATATCTATACTACCATTTACTATCCTTCCTCTATCCCATTCAAACCTTATCTCCTTGCTCTCTCTCCATACCCAGTAAGGGTATAGATCAGGCTTTATGTAGAGTTCGCTCTTGATAAGATCTGATGCAAGGAATGCCCTCTGCACAGATACCCATGCTGTATAGCCATCAACCTCTACTCTGCACCATAGGTAGCCAAGTAGCCTCCCAAACCTATCCCTAGGCTCTAGCTTATCTATTAAGACGTATGCACTACCATCACTGCACAGTCTCTGTAGGTAAGCCTTTGCATCATAGCCTAGAGGTTCTCTCAACTCATATGCATCATAACCTACAAGCCTTAGGCTCTCCCCTCTATCTAACAGTCTTACAGTATCACCATCAACAACCCTTATCCTAGTATACTCAGCATCTGGATGGTGATACTCAACCACTATAAGATCTATAATTGTAGATCTGCCTACAGCACCTTCACTATGATGTAAGTACAATAGCATGGATAACATTATGGATACCATGATAGTAGCACTCAACCCTGAACCATCGATCATATGTATATTACGCATTATAGAGCATATATTAAAATTTATCTTATGGTCTACATCATCATATAATAACTGTAGATTATAAGCGTTAAGTATCAGTACAAATAAAAATGAGAGGATAAGATGCTAAGCTATAGATAGTTCAGGGAACGTTGCTTGAGGTACCTTCAGTTCGCTCTGTAACTTCCTTATCTTCTGAGCATACTCTACCATCTTCTCCCTATCTCCCTGCACCTTGGCTATCTTGTACCCCTTCCAGGCCTTCTTTAGCGCACCCCATGTCTGCCCTACAGTGAATGTTGCCTTTGCTTCTCTCGCCCTTCGCATATGAGAAGATAAGGGTATAAGATTATTATTATGCTAGTAGAAGATTGTTAATACTATGGTCAATTTATGTTCATATAGATTCTTCCTAGAACAATATTAGCAGTTGGTTTGAATATTCTATGGGTGGGTGCGGGCGGACTCGAACCGCCGACCACCTGCGTGTAAGGCAGGTATCCTAACCAACTAGACGACGCACCCATACTCCTATACGTATATACATACATCGTTACCGATGGTATGATAAATAATCTTTACCTTACACAGGTGTAAGTATATGATGTTACATATGAAGATTGAACTATCCGTACTACGATCTACAGGTAGAGTAATATGATAAGGCAAGAGATGGATGATATCAAGTATGTAACTGAGAGCCTACTAGACAGGTTTCTAAGCACTAAACCAACATCTCTACTGATCAGGGGTCCACCTGGAGCAGGTAAGACAACTCTAGCACTGGAGCTGCTCAAAGCAAGTAACAGGGCAGGTTACTATATATCCACTAGGGTATCCCTGAAGAAGATAAAGGAGCAGTTCCCATGGGTTGCCGATCTCCTCGAGGGCGAGTATACAGCTAGTAGCAAGGACTACTCTAATGGCAATAATACTGATGGTAAGGATAATGGTAGTAGCAGTATCCCTGTGGCTGATGCAAGGCTTGGGTCTGCTAGAGGTGTACTGGAGAGGGTTCTAGACTTCATATTGATGCATGGGAGCGGTGTTGTAATACTTGATAGTTGGGATGCGATAGCAAAGGAGGCTGACAAGAACGAGAGGCTCAAGGCTGAGAAGAGCATGGTCTACATGGCAGATGCAAACAATGGTATGCTTATATTCATAAGCGAGGAGCCTGAGGAGAATACAGTATCATATCTTGTTGATGGTGTTATAACTCTAGAGATGGAGTATAGGGATGGGTTTAGGATGAGGAAGATGAGGTTCGATAAGATGAGGGGAGTTGAGGTGAAGCATAGTATAGTACCTTACACATTAAAGGGTTCAAGGTTCATACCACTACCAGTTGGTATAGACTACAGTTACCCAGAGCAGCAAAGGTACTTCGAGCGTATAGATGCTGAGGATGAGTTCATATCTACAGGCAATAAGGATCTTGATGAGGCATTGCAGGGAGGAGTAAGAAAGGGTAGTATAGTGCTACTTGAGAGGGATCAGAGTGCAAGCAAGAGCCATGTAGCACATATGCTCTCATCTATGGTCTTGAATGCATTGAGGAGCAATATACCTACATTCACTACACCAGCACCATACGTGCCAGTGAAGAGCATCATGAAGTATGTGAGACCATTCTGTAGACCTGAAGAACTCAGGCTTTACACAATCTTCAGCAAGGATGAGGAGCATTACGATGATGAACCAGTAAATGTATGCAGGTTAACAGACGATGCAACATTCAACGTTAATCAGACATGTACCCTTTACATGAATGCAATAAATAGGCATAAGAACGCTCTGTTGACATGTGATACATCACTTGCTACAGTGAACTACAACCTGAACGATGTTCTTAATGGGATGAAGAAGGTCAAGGCAAGCGATGGTGTACTCTTCATGATAAGTGGCAAGGACTCACCACTATTCAATGCTGTGCAGAGTGTAGCAGATATACATATGAGGTTATGGGAGGAGAATGGCGTAACCTTGCTAAGACTTGTAAGACCATACAATGGTGTATATGCTATGCTGCTGGAGAGTAGTGTAAAGGGCTATCCATCATACAGGCTCATAGAGGTGGTATGATATGATCTTGCAGAATAGTAATGTTATGAGTAACGATGAGTTTGTTATGAGAGTGGGCAAGTTGGTTAGAGAGCATCTGATCAAGATCCTAGGTAGCAGTACCGTGCTTGTGATAGACTCATGGCTAAAGCAGAGAGGATGCAGGGGAATAGAGGAGGTATGTGTAGATCCAGAGAAGGTCAAGATGTACCTACACATGATATTTAAGGATGCTGCGATTCTGCTAGAGAATGAGGTTGCTAGAGCATTAGAGGAGGAGTTCCTCTCATTTCCAGATAGCAAACATGTAGAGGAGGTAATGACCATAGTAAAAAAGCTCAAATCCTCTACCGTTATCGCCAATAACACCAAATAATCCTATTTTTTGGGCCATGATACAGGAAGAATATATTATATGGGATGTTGATGCAGTAAACATAGTTATATGTTTAGTTATGCTAGTAGTTGCATCTATAGTAGATATTAGGAAGAGGGAGATAAGTGATTGGGTATGGATATTGCCAGTATCAGTATCAGTACTTATATCAATACCTATACTAGCATCTTCTCCCCATATCCAGTACGATGAATTAGTAGTTAGGTACCTGCTAAGCCTGACTCTTACAGCACCTTTAGCATACATTGCGTATATCAAAGGGCTATTTGGCGGTGCGGATGCCAAGGCTCTTATAGCAATAAGTATCCTTGTACCATCATATGGGATGGAGTATAGTCTACATGGAATACCAGCATTAACAACACTCACAAATGCAGCACTCTTAACCATAGTCAACATACTCCATAACATATTTAGGAATCTAACTGCAGTTCTCAGTGGTAAGGATATATTTAAAGGGTTGAGTGAACCCTTGTACAAGAAGGTATTAGTATTCATGATGGGCTTCGTTGCTAGACCAAAGGGTTATCTATTTGCACTAGAGGAGGTGAGAGATGGTAAAAAGGCATTGAATCTATCACCAAAAGCATATAACGAATTTGCAGATAACGATGAAGAGGTTTGGGTCACACAAGCATTACCTTTTATCGTATACATTACAGTTGGATTTGTAATAATGTTATTGATAGGAGATCTCATTGCTTATCTTCTTTATCATTTTGAATAAATAAAATAAATAAAATAAATAAAATAAATAAAATAAAAAGTTCGTATTTTTTACAGCATATAGTATAGTATTCTTGCAGTCCAAGGCACGTACATATTGCTGTGCTAGCCTGCACTTCAACGTGATTTTTGTATTTGTGTAAATAAAGAATAAACAGATAATTATATAAATATTTTGACCAAATTTCGTTGATAACGAGGAAAACTTTCCTTGATAAGAGAAATAATCAACATTATGCATTAATGCAGCATAGCTCATATTATATACTTAACTTAACTTGTGATGATTAATATATGACTAGAGAGAGGTGCAGTATATTGAAGACATATACCAAACCAATACTGCTGAAGCTTACATTCTACTTATCTATCTTGTTGGCATGGTATGCTGTAGCAGAGGCAAAGATACTCCCAGAGTATGTGCTCCCTTCCCCATTGGATGTTGCTAAAGAGTATGCGTCATCCAGTCTTAGACTCTTAACTGCTTTAGCAACAAGTATGCAGAGGCTCTTCCTTGGCTTCATCCTATCCATATTTGCTGGTTTCGCATTTGGTTATGCTATGGCTAATAGTAAGGCACTATATGATGCTGTAGGCTCTTTAGTTATAGCACTAGCCTCCCTACCAAGCATAATATGGGTTCCTATAGGCATGATATGGTTTGGTTACAGTGAAGCAATGGTAGTATTTGTTATAGTTGCTAGTACGGTATTCGCATTCATGCTCTCAACCCACACCAGTATAAAGAATGTGCCTCCAATATACATCAAGGCAGCAAGGAATATGGGTGCTAAAGGTATAAACATGCTTGTCTATGTTATAGTGCCAGCAGCAACACCCAACCTGCTGATAGGTATAAGGAATGCTTGGTCATTCTCATGGCGAGGTTTGATGAATGCTGAGGTTGTTAGTGGGTATCTAGGGCTAGGGTTTATGCTAGAGAGTGCAAGAGAGGTATTTAACATGACACATGTTATTGCTGTAGTGCTCATAGTTATGGCTATAGGTCTGCTTGTAGATGCTATACTCTTCTCAAGGGTTGAGAGATACGTTGAGCAGAGGTGGGGATTACGCTAGATAAATAGATAAGAGCAAAGAGCATAGATAGATAGATAGATAGATAGAAATAGGATTATGTGATAGTATAATCATCCCTATGATGTGAAGGAAGAGCCGTCTGATATATGATGATACCAGTTCAATCTGAGGGGCACATTACAAAGAAAAAAAATAAGGTGTGTATGATAATCATACTCTATTCTATCATAGAAGATTTTGTATGTAATATGATTAACATACAAATATCTCATAGATGATACACTTATGTCCACTATGACCATAGATATGATTCCATTCTCATATCTAGACCCATTTCAGATCACACTTCTAATCTCCATAATATTTGCTGTTGCAGCGTTACTAACAATAAGATATAAGAGGAGGAAGAGCAAGGAGAGGCTCAAGAGGCTCACGCTTGAGAGGTTGAAGAGTATGGATCCTAAAGAGTTTGAGTATGTAGTTGCAGATATGTTGAGGACTATGGGTTACAGGGATGTAAGGGTTATAGGGGGCTCTGGTGATCTTGCAGTAGATATAACTGCAAAGCATGGTAAGGATAAGGTTGTTATCCAATGCAAGAGATATACAGGGAAGAAGGTTACAAGCCCTGAGTTGCAGATGTTCATAGGGATGATGCTTACAGAGTACAAGGCGACTAAGGGAATATATGTTACTACATCATCATTCACGCAGGATGCTGTAGAACTTGCTAGGAGGCATGGTATAGAGCTATGGGATGGTGATAGGCTTGCTGAGATTATATCTAGGCTAGGTTAGGTTAGTTGGTTAGTTGGTTGGAGATGGAGAGTCTATGAGGGTAGGTATACTCTACTCAGGGGGTAAGGATAGCAACATTGCAATGTACAAGGCATATCTGCAGGGCCATGAGATTGCATGCCTTATAACCATCATACCAACAAGTGATGAGAGTATGCTCTTCCACTACCCCAACGCAGTATACACATTCATACAGGCTGAATGCTTAGGGCTGCCATTGATCTCCAGTATCTGTAGTAGTGATGAGGAGGGTTCGCTAGAGGAACTACTAGCAAAGGCAAAGGATAGCTTTGCTATAGACGGTATCGTAACTGGGGCAATAGCAAGCAGGTATCAGTATGAGAGGTTCACCAGCATAGCATCTAGGGTTGGGCTTAAACATATAGCACCATGTTATGGCGAGGATCAGTTGCTTCATATGAAGGAGTTGCTTGCAAATAGCCTCTCTGTAATTATAACATCGGTATCTGCATATGGGCTTGATGCTGATATGCTTGGAAAGTTAATAGATGCTCAACTACTCTCAAAGTTGAGGGATCTAAGCATCAAGTATGGGTTCAATATATCATTTGAGGGTGGGGAGGCAGAGACATTCGTGCTGGATATGCCTCTATTCAGGAAGAGGATAGCGATAAATGGCTATACACTCCATTGGGATGGTGTTAGAGGGTATCTAGTGTTCACAGATCTCAGTACTGAAGATAAGTGATAGTAGCATAATGCCTTCTAGATAAGGTTAAAAGCAGTGCTATACAAATAAGGTATATGGTGCTTGATAACCTTAAGCAAGGGTTAAGGGCAACGCTTAAGAAATTGGTAGGAGCATCAAGCATAGATGAAGGCATAATAAAGGAGCTTGCTAGAGATGTGCAGAGGGCACTTCTCCAAGCAGATGTTAACGTTAGGCTAGTACTTGAACTAACCAATAGACTACAGGAGAGAGCGTTAAAGGAGCAGCCTCCCCCAGGGTTATCGAGGAAGGATCACATAGTGAAGATACTCTATGAGGAACTCTCTAAGCTGCTTGGGGGGGATGAGATAGGCTTGCCGTTGAGGAAGGATAAGACCAATATTGTGCTGATGGTTGGTATAGAGGGTTCAGGTAAGACTAGTGCAACAGCGAAGCTTGCAAAATGGTTGCTCAAGCATGGCTATAGCGTTGGTGTTATAGGCACAGATACCTATAGGCCTGCTGCACTTGAGCAGCTAAGAACACTATGCAAGAGGATAAATGTTGAGGTCTATGGTGATGAGAGGAGCAAGGATCCAGCGCAGATAGCACTGAGGGGCTTGGAGTACTTTACTGAGGGAAGGAGGAAGGATGTTATACTGGTAGATACTGCTGGGAGGCACAAGGAAGAGAAAGGTCTGCTTGAGGAGATGAGGAGCATGTACACTGCTATAAGACCAGATCTAGTACTCCTTGTTATAGATGGAACTATAGGGCAGCAGGCATATGCACAGGCAGATGCATTTCACAGGAATGTGCCTGTTGGAGGTATAATAGTGACAAAGTTGGATGGTTCAGCAAAGGGAGGAGGAGCACTATCAGCAACAGCAGCTACTGGTGCAAGGATAATGTTCATCTCCACTGGTGAGAGAATAGATGATATTGAACAGTTCTCCCCAACAAGGTTTGTTGGCAGATTACTGGGCATGGGCGATATCAAGGCACTACTCGAGATGGCTAAGCAGTTGGAGCAGGAGGCAGATGAGGTTAAGATAAGGAGGATAATGAGTGGTAAGATGACCATAGAGGATTTCTACTACCAGATAGAGCAGGTAGGGAAGATGGGCTCATTGAGGGCGTTATTCGAGCATATACCTGGGGTAGCAGGCATGGTGAAGGATGAGGATGTAGATGCAATGGAGGAGAAGATGAATAGATGGCGCTACATCATCCAATCAATGAACAGGGAGGAGAGGGCTAATCCAGATATCATAAATGCATCAAGGATAAGGAGGATAGCAAGAGGCTCAGGCACAAGTGAGAGGGATGTGAAGGAGATGCTTACACAGTACAAGAGGTCTAAGGATATGATGAAGGCCATGAAGGGCAGGCAGATGTTGGGCTTCCTGAAGAGGCTTGGGTTTGGGAAGGAGTAACAGTAAAAGATATGATAGGATAAGATATTTTATCGTCACTTACGTTTGATTGGTTATTATACTCGTTATAGGCATCAACATTATGCTTAAGCTATGTAATCACTGTGCAGTGAGGCAAGGTCTACATGTAGGTAGCAGTACAAGTATTGGTGTTGGTATTGGTGTTGGTATTGGTGTAGACGATAGCGAATGCTATATATGCCATGGTCTAATGTCAAGGTTGAGCGATATATTCATGCTAGTTGAGGACGCAGCGAAGGGTTATGAGTTCAGGTCATTCCTTGTTGGTGCTACACTACCTCAGGATATGCTGGAGAGGGAGGATGAGATAAGGGCAAGGCTGAAGGTTAAAGGTATGGAGAGTATAAAGAGTAGTATAACAAGGGAGGTTGGTATTATGCTATCGAGAAAGGGTTACAGGGTAGATTATGAGAGGCCCGATGTAGATATACATCTTGATCTGACAAGTATGAATATCAATGTAAGGGCAAGACCCATCTACCTACTTGCTAGATATAGGAAGAGTAGAAGGGGTCTCAAGCAGAAGGGTTATGAGAATAGTATAGAGAGCATAGTTAGAGGGTGGATAGTTGGAGAGTTCAATGCTAGGGATGCTAGGTTCCTCTGGGTTGGAGGGGAGGATAAGGATAGCCTTGTTCTGGGTGAGGGAAGGCCATTCTTCATAAAGGTGATAGATGCAAGGAGGAGATCTGGATATAGGGATAGGTTCAGTAGCGATGGCATAGATGTTACCATAGTTAGGGAGGTTGATGGCTTCCCAAGACAGATAAGGTTCATGAGTATGGTAAGGCTCTACCTTGAATGTAAAGATCAGGGCATAACGGATAGGATTAGAGAGGTGAGCTCTCAAGGGAGTGTAACTATAAGGTTCAAGGAGGATGACGCTAATAGTATGAGGTATGTAGAAAAGAGGATGCATGTTATGGATGCTAGATACAATGCTGAAGCAGGAGTGGTTGAGGTCGATATGCTTGTAGATGGTGGATTCACACTGAAGAGATTCGCTGAAGGGGATGATGTTGAGCCTAGCATGCATGATCTATTCGGTACTGTAAGGTTAAGATACTTCGATGTCCTTGATGTAAGAATGATTTGATTGACCATTGTTGGGGTGATGAGCAAGTTAGTAATAGAGAAAGTAAGTAGCATGTAAGTTATTGGTTCAGCGAAGGTTTACTATCCTCTCATCGTACTCAACCTCTTTATGCTCTTGTATTATGCTTGCCCTTATCCTTACCCTTTCTGCATCCTTACCCTCTATGACAGCCTTTATGTTCAACCTACCATTGCTCTTCTCTATCTCATCTCTGCTCATGAATAGTCTATACATGTTAACATTCCTACCGTTAACCTCTGTGAACCTGATTATGCCTCTAGCATCATACACATGTGTATTAACCTGTATACCATCATACCTCATTGTATACTCTACCCTTATTGATATATTGATGGCTGTATTATCATCTGTAACCTCAACATCATCAATTATTACTCTACTCATAGCACTCATCCTTCATTCATGATTCTGTATATAAAGTTCATTCATCATTCTTCATTCATCATTCATTCATGACATAATAGTCATAACGCTTCTCTACATCCTTGTTCCTTCCATGCATCACTTGCTCAACCTCCTTCTTGAGCATCTTATCCACAAAGGCCTTGAGATCATCGAAGCCATCAAGGCCTCTAAACATATCAAGTATATGCATGTAAGCAAGCATGAACTCTACAACCTTCCTCCTATACTCATCCCTGCTTGGCCTCCTCTTATTGCTTAACCTGAAGTAGCAGTTTGCGTTAGGTGCACCAAAGTTCTTCGCTAAACCTTCTATCATGAGTTCCAACTCAAAGTATCTATCGTGCAAGTCTATTCATCATAGACTAAGGGATAATATATAATGATGCGCTTAGCATTATTGCTATGCTGTTACTACTACTTCCTTATTCTCACATACCATAGCCCTGTATCTACCTTTATAACAGCATACTCCAAGCCTCTCCTCTCACACACCTTTGGTATAGAGTCTATAGCAGACTCCTCACTATCGGTTATAACCTCTAGGACGTCACCCTTGTTGATGGTGCTTAGTGCCTTGACAGCCTCGAATGATGGGTATGGGCATGACATGCCTCTAGTATCTATACGCTTCGCTATACTTGCATCTATCAATGATTTACCCTCGTTGGTCTTACTCAAGAGTACTTGCATGGTTAAACTCCATATAGGATGGTATATAAACTATACCTGCAGCGTAGTAGGAGATTAGTTATAGAATAGTTGTTACATGACACAAGTTACATAGGGGTTCATATAGTATCAGTAGTAATATATTGGTGATGAAGTCTATACCATACGTAATAGCAGCATTAACTATTGCAGCAGTGCTTGTATTTGGAGCAGTATTCACGACAGAGGTGTATGCACAAGGAGGTGGACAAGGAGGTGGACAAGGAGGTGGTTCAACAGTTAATGCAAATGTGAGGGCAATACAGAATGGTAATGTACTTGGTACAGGTTCTGGAGAAGAAGGTGTAGTTGGGCAGGATATAGATTGTGTTGGAGGCGTCGAATCAACTACAGCAAACGACTTTCACTGCTTCCTGTACCAGAGGGTGTTCCTCCAGGGCAATATGACTGGCCTTCTCTTATAGATGGAGTGAATCTTCCACCAGGGGTAAAGTTGCTCTCTAGCACTGATCCAATGTCATGTACAGGGTTACCTGGAGGACTGCATACTAATGATACATGCTTCTCCGTAACATTCCCAGCATCTGACTTTAGTGTAGGAAAGTGGCACTTCATTGCTGTATTCACAGAGAATGGCCAGGTTATAAATCTGGCAGGAATCGACTATAGAGTAAATTCATTCATGGTAGTACCAGAGTTATTGTTTGGTAGCATAGGCCTAGCAGGCTCAATGCTAGGAACATTCTATCTCTACAGGAGAAGGAGCACAAAGGTAAATGAAGAGTAGCTGTAGCAGTAATAGCATCCCCTTTTATTTAATAATAAAGCAGTTCTAATCTTATTTTACTTTACTTGTGTTTATCATCTATGTATCACTTATAATCTATGCTGAGCAAGGATGCTCATGCTGATATTCAACAGATGCCTTGTAGAACCAATACTTGCAGGGAGGAAGGTTGAGACAAGGAGGGTATGGAAGCGCTGCCTAGTGAAGCCAGATAGAGTATACACTGCCAGCACAAATTACAGCGTGAAGGGCATATTTGCTCACCTCTATATCAGATATGTGAAGAGGCAGAGGCTGGGGGATATGAGCGATGAGGATGCCATACTAGAAGGGTTCTCCTCACTAGATGAGTTCAGGGATGTATGGATGAGATGCTATGGTAGGGACTCATGGGACCCTATGCTTGAGGTCTATGTTATAGGCTTCAGGGTAGTTGATGCCACTAGCTACTGCTGAATGCTATAGAGTAGTACAGTCACGCCCAACACTATCACTACAATAGATGGTATGATAACAGCAGCAGTAACAGTAAATACCTCTTCTCTTACCTCAACTAATTATCACTGACTTTATGTTTACCCTTACCATTGCCATCACTGCAATCTATAGATACACTACATTTGTGAACATGGAAGTGCTCTACGCAGAAGTCCCTGTTGCACTCATAACAGTGCCACTTACCAATGGTGAAGCATGTACTACACACAGCAACTGGTTTATTATAATCTAGATAACGTGGCTTACTCTTCATCCTTTACCTTTAACCTCATATATAAGGGTTATCTACGTACATAACCCTCTTACCCCTACTTGCACTACCATTATAACCCTCGTCACTCAATAGATTATCTACCTACAACATATATTTAAATATTGATATGTAAACGTTAGTAACATGCAGAGAGAAGGGAAGATAATAGGAGAGATAACAGTCATAGGGTCAGATAGAAAGGGTATAGTTGCTAGTGTTACAAACTACATATTCGAGAATCAGGGCAATATAGAGAAGATAAACCAGAACGTTATTAGAGGATTATTTGGGATGCAGTTAGAAGCATCGTTCAATGGCATAGATAAAGATAGATTCGTGAGGGGTCTTAGGAGGTTATGCAGGAGCCTAGGCATGGATGTTAAGGTGCACTTCGATGAGCCTGATAGGTTGAAGAATATGGCCATACTTGTAAGCAAGGAGCCTCACTGCCTTGAAGCGATACTCAAGGCTAAGGAGAAGGGGGAGTTGAGTGTTAACATACCTCTTGTTGTTGGTACAGAGAATACTCTCAAGCCAATAGCAAGCAGTCATAATATACCATTCTACAATGTAAACCATAAGGATCAGGCAAGTGCAGAAACTAGGATCCTCAGGTTACTCGATAAGTACAATATAGACTTCATAGTCCTTGCTAGATATATGCGTATCCTAACACCAAACTTCGTATGGCGTTATCCCAATCGAATAATAAATATACATCCATCTCTACTCCCTGCATTCCCTGGTGCATATGCCTACCTTCAGGCTCATGAGAGAGGTACCCAGATAATAGGTTGTACAGCACACTTTGTTACTGAGGAGTTGGATGCTGGACCAATAATCTGGCAGGAGGCATTCAGGATAAGGAACGGTGAGAACCTTGAGAGTATAAAGAGGAGGGGTCAGAGCTTGGAGGCTAAGGCACTACTCAAGGCAATAAAACTGTATATAGAAGGTAGGTTGGAGGTGTATTGGGGCAGGGTGTATATAAAGAGTAGAAATAGCAAGAAGAGCAAGAGCAAGAGTGTTAATAGCAAAGGGTTAGAGAAGAGAAATAGTCAATAGCCTCTACCAATGATCATGATCATCGATTATTCATTCTTGGTTACTCATTCAACGATGGTAGCCTTCTCTCCATACCCTTACCCTTATCCCCAAACCATACCGTAACCTGTTGGAACGGTATCTCTATACCACTTGCATCAAGAGCCTCCTTTATCTTCTTCACCAACTCGCCTCTAACATTGAAGAACTCTTGCGTTGGTACCCAGCACCATACGTTTATGTTAACACTTGAACTTCCTAACTCCCAGACCATGATCCTAGGCTCTGGTACTGCAAGTATCCTAGCATCCTCATCCACAACCTTCTTTACAACCTCTATAGCCTTATTCATATCCTCCTTGTACGCTATACCTACAGTAACCTCAACCCTCCTTGCAACATTCCTCCCAAAGTTCCTTACCTGAGAGGTGAATATCTTCTCATTAGGTAGCCTAACGTATACACCATCAAACCTCCTAAGCACTACAGAGAATGCTGTTATATCTGTAACTACACCAGCAACGTTCATCTCAGCAACCTCTATAGCATCGCCTATCCTGAAGGCTCTATCTATCTGCATGAAGAGGCCAGAGAATAGGTTTGCTACAGTAGATTGCACAGCAAACCCTATTATTATACCTGCTATACCTCCAGCAAGTAGAACTCCTGTCAACTCAACCCCTAGGTTGCCTATTGCAGATAATACTGCTATCCCAACGATTATCCAGAATACTGCCTTACTTGCTAGTGGTGCTGCTTGAGGAGCATACTTTGTAAGGAAGTAGGATACAGGTATCCTCACCAACCTTGCTATGACTACACCAGCAGCAACTATAGCTATTGAGATGAGTACCTTGAGAAGTTCTATCTTTGTTCCAAGGATCTCTATCGTGCCTAATGCTATCTCCTCAACCATCTAGAACCCCAACTCCATGGTATAACTCCTTGTAACTATTGTAGGGTTTACACGTGTCTTACTCCACCCTGTCTCGCTACCCTCCTCAACCTTGACCTCAACTATCTCATTGCGTATGCCTTGTTTTATCACAGCATTGACAGTATCAAGCATAGCCTCTACACCATTATAGTATAGATCTATACCCTCTATAGGTATGACTAGCATATTTACAGTCACTATCCTATCAAGGTAGTTGTGTAAACGTACATGTGCTATAGCCTCTGCTAATGGCTCTGCCTTGGGCACATTGAAGTAGACTGTAGACTCCCTATACCTGCATATCACACCATTATCAGACATGCCATACAGTGCGTACTTGATCAGTTTTGTTGTAAATACATCTATGAGCGTTGTTCTACCATCATACATCTCAAATATGCCAACCTCTACTGGCATCTTTATGTAGCACTCTAGGGATGATTTTGCATCCATCACCAATGGGTCTTTGAACTTGAGTAGAAGATGCTTAGCATAGTTTGCTGGTTGTGGCGTATATACAGGCACTATAGGATATATGCAGAGGTGTAGTTTGTTGGATATGCTGGTATCTATGAACCTGCTTGCAACCCTTCTATCCCCCTCATACCTCTCATAAACGTATTTGCCATGCTCTACACGCTTCACGTTTAGAAATATCCTGCTATTTATACTGCTCCTCCACCCCTCCTCTACGATGTACTCTCCATACGCTAGGCTCTCTTCTCTAAGCATAGATCATACAACCATATATAATAACATAAAGGTTACTACCTCTAGTAGAGAGTATATGAATCTGAGAGATGCAAGGGATGAGGAGGCAAGGGAAGTTCTTAGAAGAGGTGGAAGGATAAGGGCCATACTACCCATAGGCTCTCTAGAGCAGCATGGTAAGCATCTTCCATTGGGAACAGATTCGATCATAGCAGAGCGTATAGCAGCGATCGTTGCTGAGAGGACCAATGCGCTACTCCTACCATGCATATACTATGGTATATCCTATGAGCATGAACCACTCTTCAATGTTAGCATAAGCGCACAGACTCTCTGCATGCTAGTAGGAGATATATGCAGATCACTTGTAAATCTAGGTGTAAAGAACATCATCATACTGAATGCGCACTATGGTAATGAGTATGCACTGCTCTCATGTACCAAAGAACTTGCTGAGACGTATAGGGATAGTGGTGTGCTAATATACAGCATAACATACTCGCTCTTCATTGATAGGATGGATCATGCTGGGGAGAATGAGACATCGCTAATGCTTGCTATAAGGCCAGATCTTGTAAGGATGGACCTTATAGAAGAGGGATTGGAGGAAGGGAAGAGGAATGAAGGGGATATAGACTTCATCAGCAAACTAGACCCTATCTCGCTCTCAAGGATAACGCTCTTACCTGGTTCCATATCAAGCATTGCAAGATATGGGGTGATAGGTGATCCTCGGATGGCTAGCAAGGAGAGTGGTCATGAAATGCTGGATGATGTATGTACCAATATAATCAAGACTATAGAGGAGGTAGAGCATATGTATGAGAAGATTAGCGGTATGAAGATGGGTAATAGCAATAGGGATCAAGATGATTTATATATGCAATCAACAGAGGATGAGCGATAGATATGTCTGTTGATATGGCTGTGAAGATATTGGATGAAAGTGTTGGAGGTGTAGTACTGATAAAGATGAAGGGAGGGAAGGTGATAAGAGGTACACTGCTAGGCTATGACCAGCATATGAACCTACTACTCTCAAAGTCTGAAGAGATACTGGATGATGGCAAAGCGGTAGAACTTGGCACTATAGTTGTAAGAGGAGATAATGTAGTACTCATCTCCCCACCAAAGTGATGAGTTATGAGAGGCACCCCCTCAATGGGGAAGCATAACAAGGGAAGGGTTCATGTTAGATGCAGGAGGTGTGGTAGTAACTCCTTCCATGTAAGGAGGAAGCGCTGTGCAAGCTGCGGTTTCCCAGACAGCAAATGGAAGTAAAGAGTAAGAATAACGGAGTAAGAATAGCAGTAGAACGAATGAAATGGAATGGAATGAAATGAAATGAAATGAATAATAGGAAGGGGATGGAGTAAAGTAAGGATGATAGAAGCATTGATCGTCGCTGCCGCTCTAGCAGGGGCAGTAACCACTCTAGTTAGAAGGAGTAGGAGCATAGAGAGGGATAGGGATAGAGACGAGATGGTTCATGATAGAACCTTGCCAAGCGGTGCAGATGGAATAACAGACATAATACAAGAGCATGAAGGTAAGGAGGGTAGGATGCAGAAGAGTGTAGAGCATAGGATTAGGAGTATGGCAGATATCAGGCTCAAGAAGTATCTTCACGCTGGTAGGATAGGTGAAGAAGAGTATAGAGCATTGGCTAAGAATGCTACAGTATCCACTAGCAGTATGGATGATACAGTAAGGATAGATAGCAATAGCAATTATAATGATAGTAAGGGCAATGATAATAATAGTGATTATTCTCTCCCACATCATAGTAAGGAGAAGAGCCAAAACGATACTATAATAATGCAGGAGATACTCCTCAGGTTAGACAGGTTAAATTCTAGATTAGATGTACTTGAGGGGAAGATCTACGCAAATATGAATCAGCAAAGCATTTATCCATATACCAACCCTGTCATACCTACTCAAGGCCAAGAGAACCTGCATATAAAGAGGTACAAGAGTAAGGATGGCTCTAGAATAAAGAGGCAGGGGTTAAGAAGGGGCAATAGTAGCATGGAGGGGAAGGGTAAGGATGCAATCACTACAATTAATATGAATAGGGATGAGAGTTATGGGCATGGTAGCAGAGATGAGGAGAGGGGTGATGCAGGTTATGATAATATGTTGATTGTAGATGTGGATGATGTTGATAATCCTCCAATGCACGTTAAAGATGCTATAGATATAGGTATAGGTAGAGAGGAAAGGTTAAGCAGTATACATAAGGGCGAGGATGGCCTAATACAGGGAGATAATAACAAAGGTAGTAGTAATAGCAATAGTATAACTGCTAATAGTATAAATGCTTCTAACCATGACTCCTATGTAGATGAGGAGTTGGAGAGTATAAAGAAACAGATAATGGATGCAATAGCAAGGTTAGAGAAGAATGAATAATAATAACAATGATAATAGCAATGATAATAACAATGATAATAACGAATAGAGAGACTCCAAAAGATATGTGTAGTAATAATGGTGATGATCATGACTATGATGAATAGCAATATGGCTAGGATGCTCGAATCTGCAAGTAGGCATGTTAAAGATGGGATGATAATAGGCTTGGGCTCTGGTAGAACTGTAGCAGCTCTACTGGATACACTTAAAAGGATGAGCAGTAGCATAGGCGTAGATCTTACAAGTGTAAGGTTCATACCAACATCGCTCCAGATAAAGATCAAGGCTGAGGAGATGGGTATGAGTATAGGGGATGAGTCGCTCATACCCATGGTTGACCTTGTATTTGATGGTGCAGATCAGATAGATGCTAATCTAGTTATGATAAAAGGGGGAGGGGGTGCACTGTTGAGGGAGAAGGTTCTCATACATGCAGCAAGGAAGATCATAATATTGGCAGATGAGAGCAAGTACGTTGATAGACTCACACTCCCTATACCTGTAGAAACATTGCCATATGCAAGGGTCTATGTGAGCACTGTACTCAAGGGGCTGGGTGCTGAGCCACACATAAGGGTTAATGATAGAGGGTATCCTATCATGACTGAGAATGGGAATATAATAATAGACTCTCTCTTCAATAGCATAGATGATGCCCATAGCCTTGAGCAGAGACTGAAGTGCATCCCAGGAGTGGTTGAGGTTGGGCTATTCAGCAAGGTTGCAGATGTATACTATAAGGCTATGAGTAATGGTGACTTTGAGATTATATATGGCAAGGGACGAATAACTAACTAACTAACTAACTCTATCCCCATCCATCTATCCATCCATCCATCCATCAATCGATCTATTTATCCACTCTATCTCTAGTTGTATTATGTTTAGGTACCCTTGCAATATATCTGCCGTATCCCCTCTCTCCTACCACTACACCATCCTCCATTATGACCCTCCCTCTTAGTATAGTGTATACAGGCCAGCCCCTCAGCACCATTCCATCGTATATTGTATAGTCTGAGTAAGAATATAATATCTCAGGTCTTACCCTCTGCTCTTTATCAAGATCTACAAGCACTATATCTGCATCATTTCCAACTGCTATAGAGCCCTTACCTTCTAGCCCAAATATCCTTGAAGCATTGAGGCTGGTCAACTCTACAAGCCTCTCGAGGGTTATCCTACCCTTGTTCACACCCTCGCTTAGCATTACAGGCAGTATGGTAGCGATGCCAGGGAACCCTGCAAGCGCAGTCCATACATCACCATTACTTATCTTCATATCGAGCCTGTTAGCAACATGATCGCTCCCTATGCAATCTATTACGCCGTTGATTACAGCCTCCCATACACTCGCAACGTCATCTTTGCTTCTCAATGGTGGAACAACCTTGCCTCTAATATCGAACTCGTGTGTATGTGTGAGGTAATGGGGGCATGTCTCAGCATATACTCTACTACTACTACTACTACCATTACCGCTACGTCTAGCATCCATTACAGCATATATGGCAAGGGATGAGCCAATATGAACTATGTAGAGTTCAGCACCATACCTCTTTGCCATATCTGTAACAAATGCTATGGCCTTATGCTCTGACTCTGCTGGTCTTGCAGTACTCCATGCCTTGAGCCCATCCAATCCCTGCTCCCTAGCCTCCTTCATCCTCATAGAGCATATCTCAGGATCTTCAGCATGAACAAGTGTTATGCATGATAGCGATGCTGCCTTTGCAATTGTAGCCTCTATCATCCTCTCTGTAGTATCAACCTTACCTTGCACTAGATCTCTTGAGTAAGGATCCATATCCATGTATATACTACCTATATCACCCTTCAGGTTCATGTAGATCTTAAATGATGTTACCCCTCTAGCAACACAGAACTCCATCTCTTCAGTATGCTCATCCATTAGCATAGATGCATGGTATGCATAATCAACTATATGTGAGCCCTTGCTTGCCTCTAGATGTGTATCAAGTCTCTCTCTATAAGGTGCATAGAGCCTCAGCATACGCATCATCGTTGTTACACCACCAAGAGCAGCTGCTCTAGACTCTGTCTCTGCAGCCCTCTCTATCGGTGTGAATACACCATAGTGCACATGTGGATCAACTGCTCCAGGTATGGCATACAGCCCTGGCTTTGACCCATCTATCACTACATCTGCATCAACTCTATCATGGCTTAGAGCCCTAACCTTACCATCATCAACAACTATACTTCTCTCAACTATCCCTATACCTGGGATGACAACCTTAGCATCCCTTACCAGCATATCAACAACTGTCATGCAAGAGCTCTTACCCAATGCATTATTAAAGATATTTATTTACGCCCTTGTTATGAAGGCTATGCTCTTATCCAAGGTAAAGGATGGCGAGGCAATAGTTGTGCCAGGTGTATACGATGCTCTAAGTGCAAAGATAGCAGAGCAGGTTGGGTTCAAAGCAGTATTCCAGTCAGGGTATAGCGTTGCTGCAAGCATGCTTGGGCTCCCAGACTATGGGCTTCTAAATGCAAACGAGGTTATAGAACAGGCAAGGAGGATAGCATCCTCAGTATCCATACCTTTGATAGTTGATATAGATACTGGATATGGTAATGCACTGAACGTTAGGAGGGTTGTTCAGGAACTGGAGAGAGCAGGAGCAAAGGGTATATTCCTTGAGGATCAGGTATGGCCTAAGCGCTGTGGGCATATGCAGGGCAAGCAGGTTATAGATGTTGAGGAGTACATGCAGAAGCTGTATGCTGCACTTGATGCAAGGAGTAGCAAGGAGTTCATAGTTGTTGCTAGAACTGATGCGTTGGAACCATTGGGTATAGATGAGGCTATAGATAGGGCAAACAGGTATGCTAGTGCAGGAGCAGATATAGTATTCGTTGAGGCACCTAGAAGCATTGAGGAGATGAGGAGGATATGCAGGGAGGTGAAGGCACCATTGGTAGCTAACATGATAGAGGGAGGAAGAACACCATTGCTAAGCATAAATGAGCTGAAGGCTCTTGGATATAGGTTCATACTATTCCCCCTAACAGCAATACTCTCGACTGCATATGCTATAAAGAGCATGTTATCACTTCTCAAGGATGATAGGCTTGTAGATGTTGTAACCAATGAAGATGGGAATGAAAGAAGAATACTTGTATTCGATGAGTTCAATAGACTTATAGGGCTTGACCACCTTAAGAGTATAGAGGCTAGATATGTTACTACATCGTAAGTATGATACATTATTGACTTACTTAGCCATAAATAATAGGAGATCTCATCTATCCTATGACAGAGGTGCAGGTGAGTAGGCTTGATAGTGTGGAAGATAATGTTGATGTTGATATTGATATTGATGATGGTATAACTATACTCAAGGAGATAACCACTAGTATAGATAAACTATCAAAGAGCGCTGATAAGAATAGAGCATACATAGATACTATGCTTGTAATACTGAACGAGCATGCAAATGGTATAACTAATATCTCAACTGCAGTAAGCACAATAACCACTAGCATACAGAACATATCTGTTGCGTTATCAAATGTAGGTAATATAACAAATGAACTCGCTAATAACAGTAGCAAATCTGCAGATCATGCAAATCAAATACTTCTTGAGATATCAAAGATAAATGAGATAGTAAGATCATACAATAATACAAATATAAAGGTTAAAGATGAGTTCAAAGCAATAAATAATATAGCCAAGTTCATAGATAAGGTTGCTGATAGAACTAACCTGCTTGCATTGAACGCTGCTATAGAGGCTGCTAGAGCAGGGGAAGCAGGGAGAGGGTTTGCTGTTGTTGCTGAAGAGGTTAGAGCACTAGCAATGGATACTAGCAAGAATGCAAGTGAGATAGCAAGGATGATAGCCAATATCTCAACCCTCTTCAACGAGCTAAGTAAGAGCATAGATGAGAGTGTTGATGTATTGAACAGCACGATTAGAAAGGTTACAGATATACTCAATGCATTGCAGTCTATTGCTGAAGGTGTTAAGAGTATAGATGAGAACATAAGGCAGATAGCAGCATCATCACAAGAGGTTGTAGCAAGTAGTGAAGAGTTGACAACAACAGCAGAGCAGTTGAAGAGTTCAACAGATACAAACATGAAGCATGCAGATGATATAGGTAGATCACTGAAGGATATGATGAGCACTATTCATAACATAAAGATAACAACAGGCAGATTGAAGCAGATAATGGATGTATTCTCATGCATGGCAGATTCCTCTATAGTATCGATGACTGATCTTGAAGGAGATATAAACTATGTGAATAAGAAGTTCCTTGATGTGAGTAGGTATAGTAAGGATGAACTCTATGGTCAGAACCATAGGATACTCAAGTCTGGCTTCCATGATGATATCGTATTCAAGGATATGTGGGAAACGATAAGCAATGGTGGTACATTCATAGGTTATGTAAGGAATAGAGCAAAGGATGGGAGCATATACTGGGTCAAGGCTGTTATAAAGCCAACATATAGTAATGGTAGGATAGATGGGTATGTTGCTGTAAGGACACCTGTAACAGAACTCATGGTAAGTCTAGGTGTTGAGGATGCTATAAGGTTAATAGCACAGGATAAAGCAAAGAAGATAGATCCAAAGATAAGAAGGTTGGTTGAGGAATTAAGACTTGGGACATATAGCATATATGATAACTATATGAATGAGTGCTAGTAGAGCAAATAAGATAGGCTATGATGATTACAATCATAGTAAATCTATAGGCAATATTGGTTATAGCGGTTGATACTAGTTATGTATAAGACAATGTACAGGGCAAGAATACTTGGCAAGAGGTATATTACAAAGACTAGAGATGCTATAGAGGTAAGGTTAACAAACTGCCTCAACAACTACAAACCTGGTCAGTATATAAAGGTTCACATAGACTGCAGTGATCCAAAGAGGTTCAGAGAGATGAATATAACATCAATACCAGATGATGAGTATATATCATTTGCATTCAAGGTATCTGATAGCATCTGGAAGAGGAGCATGCTAATGTTAAAGCCTATGGATGAAGTTGGTGTGAGTGGACCATATGGAGTATTCACACTCCCAGACAGACCATCAAGGATATATATGATAGCTTTAGGAATAGGTATAACACCATCAATAAGCATGCTAAGATACTCTATCAAGAATAGCATACATGATATAGCACTCTTGTACATAAATAATGATAGAGATAGTGCACCATATATAGATGAACTTGAATCACTTGTATGCAGAGACTTCAGACTATTTGAGCTCTTCTCTTATTCCCATAAGGATATAGGTAAGTGGATCAAGGATATGAAGAGTAGTTGTAATTACAATTATAATGATATGCTTGATTACTGGTATGTATCTGGTGAGCCTACAAATGTTAGAGTGATAAAGCAGATGCTACTAAGGTTTGGTGTACAGGTTAGTAGGATAAAGATAGAAGAATTCACTGGCTACTAATCACTACCAAATAAGTTACCAACCAATCAAATAACTACTCATTTATGCCAGCAAGTCTATCAACTGACTTCAACTGCTCCCTTATCTGCTCCTCATCCTCTGAACCATATGTTATAAGTATCCTATCCCCATCCCGTATAACATACTTATCGTACTGATCGTTCAAGACACCGTTAACATAGAACTTGAGCGTATTTGTACCATCATTGCAGTATGATACACCATTATCTAGTGTAAAGCAGTCCCTGGTGAACTTCATCTTCATACTCTCGAATAGATAGCCTAGATCTACATTTGCAGCATGTCTATGTATTATGGTCCCGTTATTATTCTCAAAGTGTATGTATGGTGTCCTTAACTGGTACTTCCTATGCGAAAAGTCAACTGGTTCCTTACCATGTATGTACAACTTGAATACAGCATGTACATGCTCCCTCTCATCTATAGGACCGAATGCTGCTGTCCTACTCTTTCCAGCCTCAGTGTGCATATAGTAAGCATAAGAGACAGCAGCAACTATACCAACTATCGCTGCTATAACACCTATTGCTATGAACTTGTACATGCTCTTCCTCTTTGCTATCTCTGCAGCCTTGTCCTTCCTCCTCCCCTTCTCCTCCTTATCCTTGTACACAACTTAATAATCCCTAGGGTATAATTTAAAGTTGTAGTAGTAATAGCCAATGTACCTATCTGTTCATATTACCATGATTACATAATCATATCTTGCTCTGATCTTGGTCAATCCTTTTATTTAACCTGTAATGATCAAGTATAGATATAGGATGAGGGTACTGGCATTGCACTCCAACTTCATAGAGTACGAGCCTATAGAGAGGGAGATAGATGCTGCAGAGGAAGCAGAAAAGGGCAAGAAGGTTAGGTTCGATGATATACTAGTAGCATTCATAGCGGTGGAGAAGGGTGATGATGAGTCTATAGCAGAGCAGGTTAGCGATGAGATCAGAGCATGGCTGAAGCGTATAGGTTGTAATAGAGTCTTACTCTACCCATACGCTCATCTTAGCAGTGAGCTTGCTGGGGCAGTGAATGCATTGACCATGATAAAGAAGATGGAGGCTATGCTAAACAGATGTGATGAGGTATCTGTGTGCACAGCACCATTTGGATGGACGAAAGCATTTACCATAAGTATAAAAGGGCATCCGCTTGCAGAGCATTCTATATCACTCAGCAGGACCATCCAAGAGCCTAGCAAGGGAGGCATGGATGTAAATAGAGAGGTTATAGTATCACAAGCACTACAGAGAGAAGAAAAGCTAACATCAAGATGGTACATACTGGAGCCAGATGGTAGCAAAGTACCACTGGAGGATTATGATCTTAGCAGGAGTCCAAGGCTGAAGATGCTTGCTGAGTATGAGGTTAAGAAGAGGAGGGAGGTGGATGAGGAGCCTCCTCATGTTAGGCTCATGAAGAGGCTTGCAATAGCAGACCATGAACCAGCATCTGATGCAGGGAATCTAAGGTTCTATCCAAAAGGGAGGCTTATAAAATCCCTTATAGAGCAGTATGTAACTAGAAATGTTATAGAGTATGGGGCGGTTGAGGTTGAGACTCCAATAATGTATGATGTTGAGCATCCAAGCCTTGCAAGCTACTTCAATAGGTTCCCTGCAAGGCAGTACATGATAGAGTCTGAAGGCAAGGAGTTCTTCCTCCGCTTTGCAGCATGCTTTGGCCAGTTCCTAATGGCAAAGGACTTTACAATCTCATATAAGCATCTACCTCTAAGGATATACGAACTCACTAGATACTCATTCAGGAGGGAGAAGAGCGGTGAACTTGTAGGGCTGAGAAGGTTAAGGGCATTTACTATGCCTGATTGCCATGCTCTATGCAGGGATATGGAGCAGGCAAAGCAAGAGATGCTGAGGAGGCTTGAATTATCTAAGCAGGTTATAGAGGGTTTAGGCATAAGCCTCAGAGATGATGTGGAGGTAGCGATAAGGGTTACCTCTGACTTTTACAATGAGAATAAGGAGTTTATAGCAGAACTGGCCAAAAGGATAGGTAAGCCAGTACTCCTTGAGGAGTGGAGTGAGAGGTTCTTCTACTTCGTGCTCAAGTGGGAGTTCAACTTCATAGATAACCTAGCAAAGGCATCAGCACTATCAACCGATCAGATAGACGTTGAGAATGGAACAAGGTATGGGATATTCTTCGTTGATGAGGATGGCAGCAAGAAGAACCCACTAATACTGCATAACTCACCGAGTGGGGCAGTTGAGAGGGTTATATACGCACTCTTAGAGAAGGCATATAGGATGCAGAGGGAGGGCAAGACACCGATACTTCCATTATGGTTATCTCCTACACAGGTCAGACTGATACCAGTAAGTACAAGGGCAAGTAAGATCAAGAGCGAGAGTAATTATATTAGCAAGGGCAAGGGTGAGACTAATGGTAGTAGCAATAATAATAATAACAACAACAAAATAGATAGTCTAGGTTACATGGATTACTGTATCAGTATAATGCATAGGCTTGAGGGTTCATCCATAAGGGTTGATATAGATGATAGAGATGAGAGTGTTAGCAAGAAGATAAGGGAGGCTGAGATGGAATGGATACCTTATATAGTCGTTGTTGGCGAGAAGGAAGTTGTAAGCAATAGGCTGAGTGTTAGGGATAGAGCATCTGGCAGGGTTAGGGATATGAGTGTAGAGGAACTTATTAAGGAGATAGCAGATGCTGTAAGAGATAAGCCATATATGCCATTGAACATGCCCAAATATCTCAGTATGAGGCCTCAAATCATGGTCTGATAAAATGGTCTGATAAAATGGCCTAATATTGGTTAGGACTATAAATCTCTAATCTGCATGAGGATGATCTCAAGTATTAGCTTTGCAGCAAGTACAGATGTTATTCCATTATCGTATGGAGGGCATAGCTCAACTACATCAAAGCAAACAACCCTCTTATCCCTCTCTGCAATAGATTCAAGTATCTTAAGTATATGCAATGGATTTAATCCAAATGGTTCTGGTGTACCAACTCCTGGCGCAAATGCTGGATCTATAGCATCTAGGTCTATACTTATGTATAGATTATCGTAACTAGATACTGTATCAGCAACTCTCTTCTTAACCTCATTGCTTATTGAATTACTGGAACCGAATATGATATCCTTTGCAGGTAGAATACTCATCCTACTCTTACTAGCATAATCCAACTCCTCCCTGCTGTATCCTCTAGCCCCTATATGTAGTACATTACTCCCATCATTACCGTTCTCCTCTACTATCCTGCGTAGATACGTTGCATGGTTCAATCTGCAGTCATTGAACTCATCCCTAAGATCGAAGTGAGCATCGAATACAATCAGCATAGTATCCTTATTGTAACCTATATTATTACTACTCCTACTGCTACTATCGCCTATACCATTGATAGTACCCCTATATGTTGCTAGAGTAAGTAGATGCTCCCCTCCAAGCACTGTTACTAGCACTCTCTTGCTTATAAGTTCGGTCATCACCTTACTAAGCATATCAACCATCGCCTCTGGCTTGGTAGTACTCTTAAGATTGCCCACATCGACTATCTGCACATCTTCAAGCGTTCTGTTATCTTCATGCAGTATCGAGTTGAACTCTATATTTGCTAATGCCTCCCTTATAGCATCTGGCCCAAACCTTGTACCAGGCCTATACGATGTTGTAGAGTCGAATGGTACACCAAGCATATAAACATTGGTCTTGCCATTGATCTTGCTGTAATCAGCAGTAGCAACGTTATTAAGTGCTATCTTTGCCCTATTCATGTATAGATCTATGTAGCTCATTGACAAGCATCCACTATGATCCACATAAATACTTACCAGTTATTAATTGAATTGTATTTCAATTAATCAGTAGTTGATCTTCTCCTCATCCCTAACTACATGCACTTCATACGCTTCTTTGAGCCTCTCATAGTATTCGTTCAACCTTGTATACAGTCTCTTATGCCTCCTCGGCTCATGTCTTGCTATAGCATAGAGGCAGAGTAGTGGAAATGTTATACTTGCATCTGCATAGACTGTTACAATGTTAACATGGGAGCTCTTCACCTTGCCCCAGCTCTTACCCTCTTGGAGTGTTGCACCAGATAAACCTCCACTATCGGGTCTAGCATCAGTTAACTGTATTATGTAGTCTAGCCCTCCATGGTCAAGGTGTAGTATCTGGGTTAGTGCTGGACCAGTCTGTTGTGCTGTGTTCTTTGGCACCCCTCCCCCTATCTCTAGCGCACCGTTCCTCTTAGAGTTATACACTATGGCTACCTGCTCTATTATCTCCCTTATAACATCTATAAGTACTCTCTTCCCTTCAAATCTGAATGGGATGAGATCTAAAGCAAGAGATGAGTCCTTGAATGTTGATATGTATAATGGCACATCATACTCATATGCACTTGCAATGAATGATCTATCTGGATGTTTAGAATACTCCTTGATGTATCTACCAAGCATATGCGAGATCTCAGCAGTAGTAGACACTAGAGTATCACTATCACTGCTAGAAGCGAATATCTCTTGCATTATCCTATCTTGTGCTTGCAGTGTCTCATCCTCCTTGATGTACACATCGTATATCCTCACTATATTCTTCTTGTAGAGTATATCATCATCAACATCATAATGGCCCTGCTTCACTGGCAGATTCCATGCAAAGTGTGCATCATGGTATATGTTTGCTCCTGTTGATATTATCCAGTCCACAAAGCCATACTCTATCAACCCCTTTATTATACCACCATAGCCTATTGGTGTCATTGCACCTGCAACTGTAAGGCATATTGTAGCATCATCATCTATCATCTTGTAGAAGAGCTCTGCTGCCTCCCCTAGCCTTCTTGCATTATAGCCTGCAGATGCATAGAGTTCTATCAACTGCTCAATACTCATATCTTTGCTTATCTTTGCATATGGAATATCTTTGCCAGTGAAGGAGTGTCTATCGCTATCGTTATTGCTAGTATTGTTACTTGCACTGCTCCTCCAATTAACCTTATGCATACCTCCATCTTCATTTAGCAATACACTAATTAAACTTGTTGCTTATAGATAAGATAGAGTTGTAATTAAATAATTAAATAAATAATGATATGTTTATTCCTGAATCTTTACTGAACCAGCTATCTTTGCAAGTTCCTCTAAAGGTAATCCTCCTCTAGCAGTGATGCCTAGATTGTACTCCTCATGCCAATATGTTACCATCCCAGCCTGTTTATCCTCTCCAGTGTATATCATGTACCCTTCAGCAACGGTACCATCATCATATGTACATGTAACATTATCTACATCATCAATAACTACATCATTAACCATTTTGTCTTCAAACTCTGGGCATCTTGCGATTCCCATCCCACTCACTCCCATGAATGGCTCCCATCCCACTGCCCTATACCCATTGCGAGTTTCACTTCTTGCAGTGGTGCACGGATGGAGTTCTTCCTCTTCTGGTACTCAGCGAGTACTTCATCCACAGATATGTCATTCATGCCCTTTGGTACTGGTCCTTTTTTATCAGGCAAGTGTATGATGTATCCAAACCCACCATGTAAAGCATATAGAGCATCCTCACCAGTATAATCCATACAACCACCCTTATCCCAGTAGATGATCTTAACCCATCCATTTGGTGTATCAGGTCCATCTACAAAAGTCCATTGCAATTGGTCTATATCCTTCTGGTATATACGTTGGGAATATGCAGAGCTACTGAGTCACACCTATTGTAGTAAATGTCTATATCCTTCTGGTATATACGTTGGGAATGCAAGCTTGACCTCAAATGGGTACCTTTCTTTTATCATCTTCTTTACTACAGTAGGAAGAACATCAACATCGCATTCACTATACTCCTCCCAGATATTCTTAATTCTAGATTTATCATCTGCAGTAGAGTAACTGCTAAGCATCGCTACTACAATACTAAGCGCTACAACAGTTGCAAGTATGTACATTGTAGAGTTCATGGCTCACCACCAGGTTAAGTAGCATCATCTATCACACAATCATCAGTAGTATATGTTGGTGGACCAGTACCAAACTTCCTTGCACTATCTAGAAAGTCTATTACCCATCCTGTAGTATTGGAATTGCTATTATTACTCAAACACTTACTCTCTGATATTCCTACGCTATTGTTGCCGTTGAAGGAAGCCCATCCCTGATTAGAGCCATCATACCATAGTAAGTGTAAATTATCGAATAGTTTTTTAGTGTATTCTGGTTTGCACTGTATGTTGAGAATGCTCTGCTAGTTGCTCCAGGAATATCAGTGTAAAGTTGGTATTATTAATAGTACCATAACAACGACCCTTTCTGAGAGAATAACCTGTATTTGTATCTACAACAGAACCTATCCAGCAGTAACCACTTGATGCTGGGTTACATGTTTGAGATGTACTGCTAGTAGCCTTGCATGTTGATGCACTAACAGTAACAGAATTCTGTGTATAGGTATAGCCTGAGTATATATAATGCACGTCTTGGTAAGATGAGTTTGATGAATCATGCACATATACCATCAGCCATCCTATTACGCTACCTGTATTTGTCTTATACCAATCCATCCCTGCTCCTATTGTATGTTTCTTACTAGCAGTATACACCATGTAATCCCTACGATCACTAGACACATTGTTTGCTATAGCAGGCTTGTATGATGTAATGGTTCCGCTAGAGCCATACTCATATTTGTTAGAATTAACTGCAACATATGTATCTGGATCTGTTACACCATATGCTAGAGGAAGCATCAACATCATCACTGCTATTATATATGACATATCTCTAATTATTCTTTGCTGCATTAAGTTATTATTATGAAGAAGCTATATAAAAATCGGTAAAATTTATTTAATATACAGGTTGATTATTAGACTATGCCATATCATAGCCCATATCATAAACCATTACTACGATAACATCTTTCATCCCATATGCCCTTTATTGGTTGTAGAATGTATCTATAACTACTTACTAAAGTATTTCATGCTGTAGATTGCAAGGATACCATGCAATACAGATGCAAATGTGGGGTACTGCTAGATAAGCCATGGATGGAGAGAGCACATAGATGCATTTATAGAGAGATGAAGAGAGAGTCTAGAAGCTTCTGGAAGAAGTTCATGATTGTAGAGTGTATATTAATAACATTCGTTGCAATAGCATACCTACTTGGAATATAATGGGATACAGTGTAAGGATTATATCATCAAGGGATATGGTATACTCATGCATACTACAAGGAAGAGTAAGGAGATCTGCCCAATATGCTCTGAGGAAATGATAGAGTTGAAGGGAGGTGGGTGCTTGCTCATCTGCCCTAACTGTGGCGCAAGGTTGGACTGCTCAGATCTATGATCTTATTATCGCATATATAAAGATGGGTCAGTCTGTAAAGAAGAAATCCTCTAACTTCGATGCACCAAGGATCACATCGAACTCATAGCCCAATGCATCAAGTATCTGATCGAATGTTGTTCTCATATACTCTATGTACTTATCAACATCAATCTCATCCACCTTTGCAAGTTCTACAGGCTTCACACCTGGAGGTGTTGTTGTCTTCACAAAAGAGATTATATCTCCAGCCTTTACCTCCCTCTTTCCATGATCCTGTAGTAGTTGTGCAGCCCTTATGTGCTGAGGAACCGTCTTCTTGTAATCCTCTGGGGCCTTACCAACCATAACGTTGAATGCTAGATCCTCAAGAGGTATCTTCCTGCTCTTCAACCTATTTGCATAGTCCTTTATTATCCTCCTGATCTCCTCTCTAGCATACTCAAAGTCCTGCTCAGTGTTTACTTTGCTTAGTATATCTACTACAGCATAGAACGCATCCCTAACGAACTGAGGGGTATGGCTCTTCTTCCCTGTCAAACCCTTAACATCAACATTCCCATCCATCAGCACACCAAGATAGTTCTTCTTCCTCTCACTCAACGCTATATACCTGTACTGCTTATCAAGATCAAGATCTACACCCAACTCCTTCCTTGCCCACGTTGCTATACTCTCTATCTGCTCCCTTGATGGACCTTTGAGGAAGAGCGAATCAGTATCGCCATAGATCACCTCTATCCCAAGTTCATGGCACTTCCTTATCGTACTCGTTATTATGTATCTGCCTATGGCTGCTGTTGCCTCTGCAACTGGTAAGCAGTAGAGGGGGAATATATCTGCGCCCATAACACCATAACTTGCGTTCAGGATGACCTTCAATGCTTGACTTATAACACTGTACAGTTCCTTATCCTCAGGCTTTAGCGTCTTATCCTTTGATAACTGCTTGTAGTAGTTGACCCTTAGATCACGTAGAGAGCCTATGAGCAGTGATGTTATACCCTTCCTCTTTCTGCATACCCAGTGCTCTGTCTCAGGTATTATGTTTGTTCTACACTCCTCATGCACACATCTAACAGTCTCATATGAGAGGTTGTACACCTTGATTATACTTGGGTACAGACTAGCAAAGTCTAGAACAACTACATTGAAGTGCACCCCAGGTTTAGGCTCAACAACGAATCCTCCTCTATACTTCTTATCCTTTATAACAGCGGTTGTTGATGCATGACCCTTCTGCTCCAACTCCTCCTTTCTTGGGATGAGTGCGTTTCTCCTCCTATGCTCAAAGTATAGCATGCTCCTTATCCATTGTGATACCCCTAGCCTAGATAGGTCCTCTATTGGCATCTTTGCTATCCTTGCAACTGCTATGAGCAGCTTCATGAGCAGGTTGTTACTGAATGTTGTTAACCTATAAGTTATCTTCGCATCGTTGTAGCAGTAGTTTGCAAGCTCATATAGTGGGAGATCGCCTATGCTGCCTTCAAACTTTATCTTCGACTCATTGATCAGTGCTTCACTTATAGCATTCAGCGTGTATTCTGAATACTTGTGGCTGAACGCATATATCTGTATGGATCTGTTTGTAAACGTTCTGTAAAGATCGATATGCACGCCATGCTTCACTACTGCCGAGTCCCGCTGCAGTGCTATAGGTATCTCATCCCTCGCTATCCCAAGGTTCAACGCTCTATTGTAAAGGTATGGGAGATCAAAATCATCCCCATTAAAGGTTACTATGAATGGGTAATCTAGAATCCTGTTGAATACACTCCTCAGTAGTTCTCTCTCATCATCGAAGAACTTGACATCAACCCTAGGATCAAGGGCATCCTTGTTGCCTATGCTATTCCCCTTCCTGTTGAGTAGGAAGATCTCATGTCTATCATCACTCCCAACCATCGCAACTGCTATAACCTCGTTCCTTGCCCTACCTGCATCTGGTATCCTATCATCTTCTGACACAACCTCTATATCTAGCGCTACTCTCTTTATCTCAGGTATTGGCTGATTCAAGAGTTTGGCCCACTCCTGAAGGTATGTCCTCAACTCCTCACTGCTGCTCCTCTCATTTGCTATGCTATCCCATATCAACTTCTTCAATGCCAGCTCAACATTCTCAGCAACTCTATACTCATGCCTCTTCAACACCCCATCCTCTATAGAGTAGTATAGACCAACTACCAGTTCATTATCGTAGAGGTAGTTCTCATAGTACTTTATATCTGACTCCCATGTCTTGAGCAGATTCCTTATACTCTTCTCCGTACCTCCTATTGCTAGAGGGTCTGTAGCAACTATCTTCAGCATATCAACCTCTCTATCGTTGAGCAGATCCACCTTCTTCACACGCTCTAGCCCAATTATATCCTTCCTATCCTTTATCTCATTTACTGCCTGTTCAGTAGAAGCAAAGCAGTATGGTTTATGCTCAGTCTTATCATACCATAGATGGATGAGACCATCATCAGGGTTGTAGAACTTGAGTACTGCAACCCTCTTCTCCCCATCATACGTTGCTGATACAAGCAGGGATGGTGTAAGGTTATAGGTATCTGAGCAGAGCCTCCTTATCCTCTCTGCAATGTTCATGTTAATTAGTGTACTCTGCATAATATAACATGCCCTAACACCCTTATTAATCAATGTGTCACAAATATTTTTTATACCATGTTATCTGGATAATTATAGATAGATAGATAGATAGATAGATAGATAAGGTTATGTGTGATGGTGTGGGTATGGATATGAGGATAGATAAGGATTGGGATAAGGAAGAAGGTAAGGTATGGGTTGAGCATCCATTGATAAGACCAAAGAGCATAGAGAGGAGGGAGTACCAGATAAGCATAGCAGATACTGCAAAGACGAGTAATACATTAGTTGTGCTACCCACAGGATTGGGCAAGACTACTATAGCACTACTCCTCATAGCAGATATGCTTAATCAAGGTAAAAGAGCACTCTTCCTTGCACCAACTAGAGTGCTAGTCCATCAGCACTACAACTTCTTGAATGAGCATCTAGTAGACAGTAAGGTATCGGTACTAACTGGTGAAGTGCATAGGCATGAGAGAATAGATATCTGGAACAGTACGGATGTTGTATGCTCTACACCTCAGATTACACTTAACGATATAGAGAGGGGGTTAGTAAATGCTGGTGACTTTGCCCTACTTGTATTCGATGAGGCACATAGAGCAGTTGGAGACTACCCATATGCAAGGATAGCATCATTGCTCATAACAGGTTCCAGTAATGTAACAAGGGTAGTTGGTTTCACTGCAACGCTCCCAGACGATAGGGAGAGAGTGCTAGAGATAGTAAGGAACCTAATGATAGAGAGGATAGAGGTTAGGGATGAGAGTAGTCCAGATGTTAGACCATATATAAAGGATACAAAGGTTGAGTTTGTAACAGTTGATCTCACACCAGTTATGAGGAGGATAAGAGCGCATGTAAATAATGCATTACAGAAGAGGCTTGAGGAGTTGAAGAGCCTAGGCATAATAAACAGTACAAGGGTTAATCTAAGCAATCTTATAGATGCTAGGGAGGTTATAGTAGGTAAAGGTTCTGCAAGAGCGCTCTATAGTGCTATAAGGCTTAGTCATGCACTTAAGGTTCTAGATACTCAAGGGATAAGGGCATTCACAAGGTTCTATGAGCGCTTAAGGGAGAAGAGCGGTGTAGGAGTAAGGGACCTCCTAGAGGATGGTGAGTTAAGGCATGCTTTTGAACTTGCAAGGGGCGCAGAGGTCTCTGGGCTAGAGCATCCGAAACTCTCAAGGCTGGTAGATGTATTGAGGGAGGAAGGGTTCTCTAGGCATGATGGTTATAACGATACTAGCATAGGTAGTAACATCACTAATGATAGGAGAGGCAAGGCTATAGTATTCACTACTTACAGAGATTCTGTTGAGGTAATAACATCTAGGCTGAGGGATTCAGGGTTCAAGGTTGGCTACCTAATAGGTAAGGCAGGGATGTATGGACTAAGGCAGGAAGAGCAGATAGATGCTGTGAGTAGGTTCAAGGCTGGAGAGTACGATATACTTGTAGCAACTAGCGTTGGAGAGGAAGGACTCGATATAGCAGAGTGTAACCTTGTGATATTCTACGATAACGTGCCCAGTGCGATAAGGTTTGTACAAAGGAAGGGTAGAACAGGTAGGAGGATACCCGGCAAGGTTATAGTGTTGGTAACCAGGGATACGATAGATGAGGCGTATCACTGGATAAGTAGGAGGAAGGTTAGACAGGTTAGGAGCATAGCAGATACAGTGAATAGGATGATAGCAGATGGTAAGGGCAGTAACAGTGCTAGTAGAGGCAACAAGTTCTATAGCAGCGCTAACCTAACCAACCTGGATGATTTCATAAGGTAGCAAGCATCTCTATATCTGGGTATAAATAATTAAATACCTTTAATCAAGTATCCATATAATGCTACCCCCGGTAACACTCTTACTTCTTGCAGTTAATGTAGTTATATTCATAATTATCCAGGATATAAACTGGTATAGGTTTGGTTCAATCCCATCCTATCTTGTTAATGATCCATCAATGTTCCTTATAACATCATTCACATCAATGTTCCTTCATGCAAATATAGTGCATATAGCATTCAACATGTTAGCATTGGTAGTTATAGGTAGAGTTATAGAGGAGGCTATAGGCTCGCTAAGATATGCTATAATGTACATCCTATCTGGATTGAGTGGAGTTGCATTACATACTATCTATTCTCTAGCAACAAACAATGGATTCAATACACCAATGGTTGGAGCATCTGGTGCCATCTCCGGCATAATAGGGTTAGCCGCAGCACTAGGGGATAGATTCTCTTACATCTGGCTTGCTGTCCAGTTCATATTCGCAATTGCAGGATTATCATCCATAGCATACTCTGCACATATTGGAGGCTTCCTATTTGGGTTCTTATTGGGCAAAGTATATCAGGATAGGATATACAGGGATAGAACCTATCTCTAAAGAAGATAATCGATCAGCCTAGTAGGAGTTGAGAATAGTGTAGTGTGGTCATCCACATTCAGGAGTATGTGGCTTTCTACACCCATACTGCTTGGGGGTTAGACCCAGCATAGGCGTAGTTGGCCCTCGCCTCTACCTTGCCGGTCTCTACAGGTTTCCCCGTATCCCCCTCTGCTTGATAGAGGCGACCACCAGCCATACGGACACCAAGGCTTCCCTTGATGCCAGGCCTGCTTGGTGGATCACTCCTTCTCCTGGTGGATGACCTACTATTATTATAGGATAGGAATGATATAAACATTACTGATTCAGGTTCTTAACATTACAGTTAGTAAAATCTGATACCCGTGCTAGCCATGGTTGTTTTAATACCCTCAACATAAGTATCTGGGTCCACCTCTACAACCCTTGTATCATCAGCATTTATAATCATGATTGAGTGTAGTCTAGCATTCTTTATCTCCTCCATGCTTATTGGAGGATTTGAGTAGTATCTATCGCATAGTGCCTTTACTCTCACTATATCATCCTTGCTCCTATACCTTGGTGGCTTCAGGAAGAGTTCTTGAACTGGTAGAATGCTTAGTATAGGGGTTGCCAATGCGAACTTGCCAGCGAATGCACTATACCTAGCTATCTTACTTGCTACCCTTGCTGCACTATATGCTAGAGGATCTAGAGCATGCTCTGGAGGTACAAACCCGGTCTCTATCTCAACTATGAATACATTATCGCCCTTGCTTGCATAAACATCGCATATAAGCACATCGTTCAACTGTCTCTCAACATCAACATCATACCCATACTTTATGAGATGCTTTGCACATATCAGTTCTAGGACAGAATGGTTTATCTTTACCAGATTACGCTTGTATAGTTCTATGAGCCTCTGCTTGACATAGTTGAGCCTCTTGAGTACTGGTTGCTCCTCATTACTTGATAACCTTGCTGCAACATGCTCTATATCCTCTGTGAACCTCTCTAAATCCACTCCGTCATATTCATTTTCATCATTCAAATAAATATATTATCTTCTCCCCTAAGTTACACTGAACTCTAGCTTCTCCCCTCTGGAGTCATAGAGATGGATATCATCATCCTCATATGGATAACTCACTATCATGCTTATATAGCCTATTAAATCAGCGTTAAGATCTGTCAATGATGGTTCGCTCGAACCATTTGGATGAGAGTGCATAACACCAAGTATAGAGCGATCGAATGGGAGCAGTAGTGTAGGGAAGCCAGAGTAGTATGGACCAAAGTAGGAGAATGGTGGTATCATGAGCCTCTCTACACTAAGAGCATCCCTGCTACTCTTACCACAGAGGAGCAGTATAGCCTCATTTGGATGCCTCATCTTGCAGTAAGATATTATACTGTCTATAACCTGCTTCTTTATAGTTACCCTCCTCTTCTTAACCATTATAGAATAGTTAGCAATAATCCATAGATTAGTATTACTTTCTCTTACAGTAACTTTATATCGTATCACTGTTATTCTAACGTAATGAAGCTCGATTATGCTAGGTATAGTGAGAGGTTTGGTGCCCTAACCATAAACTCTGTACAGCATGTACACGAACTAGACTCTGGGAGTGCTGAGTACCATAAGAGTAGAACCGTAGCCCAGGTATCTGAGAGGGAGTTGTATGATATGTACAGTAGGCTTGCAATAGTAGTACCAGTTAAGAATGAGAGGCTCAAACTACTTGAGGGTGTGATAAGCGGGATACCACATGACTGCCTTGTAATAGTTGTATCCAATAGTTCTAGGAACCCAGTAGATAGGTACAAGTTGGAGAGGGATACACTAAAGCACCATGTACTCTTAACCGATAGGGATGTCATCCTTATACATCAGAGAGATCCAGAACTTGCCAATGTATTTGAGGCATTGAACTACCCATACATACTAGATGGGAATATAGTTAGGGATGGGAAGGGCGAGGGTATGCTCATAGGTCTACTTATAGCAAAGATGGTAGGCAAGGAGTACATAGGCTTCATAGACTCTGACAACTATATGCCTGGAGCAGTGAATGAGTATGTTAAGATATACGCTGCTGGCATGCTCATATCTGAATCTCCCTATACTATGGTAAGGATAGCATGGAGGTACAAACCAAAGGTTGCCCAAGGCGAGCTCTACTTTGCAAAGTGGGGTAGGATATCTGAGTATACAAACAGGTATCTCAACATGCTAATAGCAAGCCATACAGGGTTTGAGACAGATGTGGTAAAGACTGGTAATGCTGGGGAGCATGCTATGAGCATTAGGCTTGCTGAACTACTAGATTACTCATCAGGCTTTGCTATAGAGCCATATGAACTTGTTTACCTGATGGAGGAGTTTGGTGGTGTACTTGAGAGCAGGCATGCAGAGGCTATGTATGAGGGCATAAACGTGCTCCAGATAGAGAGTAGGAACCCTCATCTACATGAGGAGAAGGGTTCTACGCATATAAAGGAGATGCTTAGGGACTCTCTAGCAAGCATATACTTCAGTAGGCTATGTACCCCTTCTCTAAAGAAGCAGATACTCAAGGATCTGAGGCGTGTTGGAGCTATAAGGAGTAAGGATGATGTCCAGCATCCTATCATCATGCCCTCTATAAAGGATGTTGATGTCAACGAGTTTGCTAGACTGATCAAGGTTAGATGCTCAACGTTGCGGTACTTTGGGAGCAATATAAATGCACAGATGGAGGCTATAGCAACCTAGCCATGTATCTTTTCTAATCCCATGCAATTAGACTATCTATCTATCTATCTATCTATCGTTGTTGCTGTTAGACTACTAAGGTTGCTATTCCTTTAGCATGGTTAAAATTGGGATGTAAAAGATCTCAACATGTATGTACAGATCAAGGCTTAGAGGCAGTCTAGATAAGCATGTACTAGAATATCTCTCATCCATGGATGAGGATGCATCCCTACTCCTTTACGATATAATTGGGAGCGAGGCACACTCGATAATGCTGTATGAGCAGGGCTTGATAAGCAAGGATGAACTAGCAAGGATATTAGAAGCACTAGAGAGTGCAAAGGAGATCTCTCCAGATGAGTTGATGAGAATGAAGGAGCGTTACGAGGATGTGCATGAGGCACTCGAGGCTTACGTTATAAGCAAAGCAGGTATGGATGCTGGAGGAAAGATGCATACTGCAAGATCAAGGAACGATCAGGTTACTCTAGATCTGAGGATGAAGGTTAGGGATGATATAACAGCGATAGAGTATGCTATCCTTGACCTTATAAATACTCTATTGAGTAGAGCAAGGGAGTGCATAGATGCTGTTATGCCAATGTACACACACCTACAGCATGCGCAGATAGGCTCTCTCTCCCACTACCTTCTTGCATATGCTGATATGCTCTTCAGGGATATCGATAGGCTTGAATCATGCTACTCTAGAGTGAACCTATCCCCTCTAGGCTCATCTGCAATAGGAGGCACATCCCTTCCAGTTAACAGGGAGAGGGTTGCATCACTATTAGGCTTCGATGGTATAGTTGAGAATAGCATCGATGCTACAAGCAGCAGGGACTTCCTTATTGAGTTCTGCTCATGTCTATGCATGATCATGCTTGATCTGAGCAGGATGGCTGAGGATATGGTGCTATGGTCATCCTCTGAGTTCAACTACATAGAGTTGCCAGATGAACTTACATCTACCTCAAGCGTTATGCCACAGAAGAAGAATCCATGTCCCTTGGAGTTGATGCGTGCTAGAGCATCCACAACGCTTGGCTTATTCACTGCTATGATGGGTATAGTTAGATCACTACCCTCTGGCTATAATAGAGATCTACAAGAGGGTAAGAGGATAGCAATTGATGCATTCAAGATAACATATGACTCTTTGCTTATAATGAAGGCTATTGTATCAGATCTTAGGGTTAAGAGGGATAACATGCTCAATGCTGCAGAGAAGAGTTATGCATTAGCACTGGATATAGCAGAGCAGTTGGTGCAGATAGGCATAGCATTCAGGAGAGCACACAGGTTGGTTGGTGCATTAGTAGCATATGCCCATGAGCATAACAAGGTTCTAAGAGATCTTAGCAGTGATGAGGTAAGGGTTGTATTGGATAGGCTTAATGAGGAGCGCTCTCTTGCTGAAACTATATCATCGATATTGGAGATAGATCCAGCAGGTTCGTTGAGTAGAAGGGTCTCTAGGGGCTCTACCAATCCAAGTGAGCAGAAGAGGATGATAGATGCTAGGGAGGAGAGTAGTAGAGGGTACAGGGCAAGGATAAGGGCAAGGGAGGAGAGACTTGATGATGCTCTAGCATCCCTTCAGGAGAGTGTTAGCAGGTTCATAATGCATATGGAGCAGAGCTCACCTTAACTCCTTGCTTAGATCTATTGCACACTGACTCTTATCACGCTTATACAGACCTTTACACTTGTAGCAGTAATAGTATGTGTTCTTATGGTACGCACACCACTGGCTGTATATTATTAGACCATCGCAGTAGCAGTAGTAGCGTGGAGATGTACATCTATCATCTATCTCTGGGTTGAATATAACACCCTGCTCATCCATCATACTATCATATATACTGTAGTTATGGTAAGATATATCTTATTTGGTACACATATACTTTATAATGGGTAATATTATAGGCAAGGGAGAGGAAGGAGAGTCATTCTTAGCCTATCTGATAACCAAAGGTAGGAGGAGTGGGAAAGAGCATAAGGTACAATTGAGACTAGTTAAGTACAATGGCAAGTTCTACGCATCAAGGCGTAACATGAGCAGTGATTGGGTGAAGAATATACTCCATGATAACAATGTTGCTATCGAGATTAATGGCAGAAGGTTTGAGGGTACTGCACGTATAGTTGATGATGAGCATCTCTGTAGAGTAATCTCAACACTCAAGTATAGGGACGATGCTAACAGGGCAGGTATGAGCAGGGTTGTTGTTGAGATAGAGGCGAATGTTAATAGTAAAGAATAATTTTACCATCACTGCATGGAAGAGGCATGGTAAGAGGTATGTACCATCATATAGCAGAGACTTGGAGGAGATTATACAGGGAGAGGAGTGATATACTGAAGGAGAAGATTGTCACTGCAAGGGATGAGAATACAATGGTCAGGGTTGAGAGACCATCCAGACTCGATAGAGCTAGAGCTCTAGGCTACAAGGCAAAGCAGGGGTTCATAGTTGTAAGGGTTAGAGTCAGCAAGGGAGGGATGAGGAGGAAGAGGGCAAGGGCAGGGAGGAGGCCAAAGCATATAGGTGTTGTTAAGATAAAGCAGGCTGAGAGTATGAAGAGGGTTGCTGAACGCAGGGTTGCTGAGCGTTACCCTAACATGGATGTTAGGGGCTCATACTACCTATTCGAGGATGGCAGATACTATTGGTTTGAATGCATACTTGTAGATAGGGCACATCCAGCGGTCATGAATGATAGGGAGTTGGTACACCAACTAAAACATTAACAGTTCTGCTCAATATTGATTCTTTTGTAAAAGAAGAAAAGAGTGAAACTAAAGGAAAGGAAGTAGGAAGTAAGTAAGGAAGAAGAAGATTAGAAGCCTGCAGATATAGGATTCACAGGTTTTATGAGCTCCCTTAATAGTATGGTTGCATAACTGCCCTTTGGCAGTGCAAAGCTAACCTTTATAACCTCTCCATTAGCCTCTACTACATCGAACCTATCATAGAGTAGTAGCAGTGGTAGTGGCCTGAACCCTCCCTCTACGCTGACCTCCTGCATCTCTTTTATATAAAAATCCTTGCTTGTTATCTGCTCCTCCTTCATTACACTCTCAACCAATCTACCAAACCTACCCATGGGTTTGAATGTGTAGCCTACCAACTGCATCACTGGCACTACACTAGAAGCATCAAAAGATCCATCATGCCTTACCATACTCCCAACCCTATTACCTCTATCTACTATGAAGCATAGATCTCCTTCACATGGCTTCAGTATATCGTATCCTCCTTCTCTTATGGAAGCACTCAATGCTCTATTGAATATATATGCTTGATAAGCCTCAACGAATAACCTCCTTACCCTTACCGGTAGGCTTCTTAGCGCTCTTATAGGATCGTTGCTCTCAAGCATGCCCTTCGCTAACCTCTTCTCAAGATCCATGTGAGATGGCATATGTTCCATCATATCATCATTAATCTCCTCTCTCAATGATGCCCTTACCCTTCTGCTCTGCTCATCCTCATACTCACTTGTATATGTAAGGAATATATCCACAGCATCCTTGAATCTACGCTTTACGATCGCTTTACCAACTAGATGTGTTATTGGTCTAATGCTACCGAACCTCTGATAGCCATAGAAGTTCCCAACCCTTCTAGCCTTTACATCCATCACAACACCCTGTATATTCTCTAAGCATCTGCCATAATCTGTACTAGAGTCAAGCTCTATAGTTATGGTGAATCTATTGCCTATCAGATCCCTCTTCCTTAGCATCCTATCAGAGTAGCCTATGAGTGTGAGCCTGCAATGCCTTGTATGCAACTCCTCTCCTATCACTCTATCTGCAGTAGTAACATACTGTATTGTAGATGCGTCTGCATCCTTCAAGCCTAGAGGGTTAAGTCTAAGCCCATAGGTTGATTCAAACTCGTTAAGCGCATGTATTGTATCTATACCCTCCTTCCTTAACATATATACAGGGTATCTGTGCTGATCATCCCTAATCTTAGATATACTGATACAATCAAGATCTATAACCTCTTCAACAATAAAATGCTCGTAGCCCTTACCACTCTTTATCCTTCCTTGCATCCTTTCCCATCTGGTTGAGTACACCTCTAATCCAATGATCTTATCTAGATTAGGTACGTTAGCCCTCTCCATATCATCATTCTACTATAAGCCTTATAACCTTGGAGTATGCTACCTCATCACTCCTTGCTCCTATTGTGAGTGTATACTCTCCACTCTCTAATCCATTAGGGGTAAGTGTTAAAGTAACGATCTTACTAGATTGTGTATCAAATCTTACAGTGTACTCATCATACTCTGCAGATAACTTGCTCTTACTCAATCTACCGCTAGCCTCTATGCTACCAGATGCAAGCATATCAACCATTACAGGTTCTCTAGCCTCTATACTCACTTTTATTCTTGCAGTCTCACCATTCCTAACCTTTATGGTATCTCTATCAACGCTTACTGTAAATGGTAGTTCCTTAGCATCTGGGTCTAGAATACCTACCTTGTTCTCAGTGAACTCTGTAAACCATACCTTAACCTTGCCACCATCATCCTGTAATGCAAACCTTAGGGCATTGGCTATACCGCATGGCTCATTGTAACCTTCACAGTTTCCCCATGCCTTGTTGTATGATGGGATGTTATACTCTATCAGTGTTGCGCTATCAGGATTGAATACAGCAATCGTATTGCCTTGATGCTCATTGAACCATACCCTACCCTTTCTATCCATTGCATTCCAGTAAGGCAATGATACAGGGTAGCCAGAGCACTCAAGCCTTGAACTGCCATTCTTTATGCAATCTTCATACAATCCTATGTTAGTGTACCTTGCTGGTAGGGACGTTGAGTACCTTACAACCTCATCGGTTGATGGGTTGAAGGATATGAAGAGATTACTACCATGGTCGTTTATCCACATCAATCCTCTAGCCTCATCTATGCTTATTCCTACAGGGCTACCTATTGGGAGATCATAACTCTTGATCTCTTTGCTCTCAGGATCTAACCTGTATAACATACCTTTAGTACCTAGGGTTAATGCTGTGAACCATACATTCCCTTCCATATCAACATCCATAGTGCCTAGGGCATTCAGATCAACATCTATAGGTATCTCAACCAGTTCTAGCGTGTTAAGGTCTACCATGCCTATATGCTTACTGTATACACCTACAAACCATAACCTATCATTGCTGATCCTCATATCTATAGGCATGGATGTGCCAAACGGTTCTGCCTTCTGTAGTTTGAACTCCTTGAAGATCTCTGTAGATGGGGTTTGATCTGTACCCATCTCAGGGATCATAGATGTATTGAACATCCATAAACTGTTATTCTCAGTATCTGTGATCCATAACCTTCCATATCCATCCAATGCTAAAGCCCACATAGGTAATGGTATATTTACTATCTCTTTATTTGGGCCTCCCTGCGAGGGGATCTTGAACTCATCGAACCTTCCAATGCTTGGATCTAACCTGAATATAGAGTTGGTGACAGATGATGCTAGCCATACAATCCCAGTCTTATCATCTACAGTTATACCTACTGGCATGGCACATTCTACAGGGAGCATATACTCCTTTACGAAACTGTTAGATCTTACTATACCGTCACCGCACCTACTCAACTTGAGCATCTCCTCCTGCTTCTTCTTTGCCTCTTCTAACTGCCTATTCTGCTGCTCCTCAGCAAGCCTGGATGAGTATACTAGTGCAAATGTTGATGCTACAAGCGCTGCTATAACTCCAAATATTATGATCTTCTTCCCTACACCAATACCTTGACTTGAACCCCGTTTAGGCATAGACTATCTATCCTAGTACTTTATATCAAGGTTTAGAAGTAACCAACATCCTATTATGCCTATATTATATAATAACTAGCTTCAGTTAATATATTAAATGTGTGCAATATAATCTCTATACTTATTATTACCTACTGTTTATTATGAACGTAACATTAATAAATAGGTACTATTATAATATACGGCAGTGAAATAATATGCAAAGCCTGAATAATATAGAAAGGAAGAATATTAAGGAGATGGACGCTCTGGAGATAGCCCTAAGTCTCAAGCGTAGACCTGCGTATGTGCAATGCTACTGTATACTCAAGTGTGTATCTATGAACTCAAACCTCAAACTGTATCAACTTGCTAGGCTACTTGGTCTAGACTACTATCAGGTTATGAAGAGGGTTAGCGAACTCTCTAGGAAGGGGTTCCTGCAGCTGAAGAATGGTACTATAAGCATTACTGAGGATGGTATGAAGTTGCGTGATGCCCTTGAGAGCCTCATAATGCTACTCCATGCAAAGGATGTGGATGAGGAGGATGCAAGCAAACGATTGAGTCTGTATGAGATATTGGCTTAGCCTAACATAACGCCTCTATTTCTTTTTATTATATTATATTTACCAACCCCAGAGATTCAACCATATTATAATATCTTAAACTACCAGTATGCTTATTATAAGGTAAGTTGATCCATCTTTATGGCTAGAGTACTGTACTGGCATCTAACTCCCCAAGAGGTTCTAGCAAAGCCATACCCTGTAGATAAGTTACTACACTGGGAGATAAGATGCATATTCTCGACTGAGTCATACTGTAGCATATACTGGTTCAAGGCTGGTGTACCATACGATAAGGAACCCATACTGGGCATAGCATTCTATGCAAATGGTATAAGCAAGGAATTGGAGGATGGGATAATAAAGTTCCTGCAGGATAAGGTTGGAGGAACTCTTATGCGTAGAAGTTACAGGGTATTCTTCTCAGATGCTAGGATAAGGATAGATAATGAGTATATAGCAAGGTTGGCATTGAGCATGGATGAGGAGTTCAATGCTAGATCTGAGATATGGTTAGAGTTTGATGGGCTTAGCGATGATGAGGTTAAATCACTCTATACAGCGAAGGCTATACCTGTAGCATGAGCATCAGATGATAGAGGAAGAAGGAAAGAATGAAGAAAGGAAGGAAGGAAGAAAGAAAGATAAAATTCGTGTATGCTAAATAATAATTAGTGGAAGAGAGAACTGTTAAGGAGCACCTTGATGAGTTAAGGATAAGGGTATTAAGGATAGTTATTGCTATCATAATACTCTCAGTAGTGAACCTTACCATAGGTATAAGATGGGCAGACTCTATGCCCATCTCAATACCTTATCCCTATATTGATCCTCTAAACAGCATATCCATTCAGGTTATACATGCAATGAGCGAGCAGTTGGTGCCAGAGCATGTTAAGTTGGTACAACTTGCACCAGGGCAGGCGTTCTTTGCACAGCTACAAGTTGCTATAATACTTGCAGCGATACTTGCAATGCCTATTATAGTTAGAGAAGTAGCAGGGTTCATTGGTCCAGCACTGTACAAGGATGAGGTTATGATACTGAGGAGGATAACCCTCCCAGCAGTAGCATTATTCGCTACAGGATGCATCTTCTCCTATCTTGTTATAGTACCATTCATGCTAGACTTCCTCTACAGATACGGTGAGACTCTGGGCATACAGACGTTCCTTAGCATAGGCGAGTTTATAAACTTCGTTATGCAGTTCATAGTAGCATTTGGGCTCTCATTCCTACTCCCTATAGTGATGTGGGTAATGAGCAGTGCAGATCTTGTTGATAAGAACTTCTGGAGGAGGAACATACGTTATGCTATAGTTGTAATAGCAATATTTGGAGCGTTGATCACTCCTGATGGGAGTGGGGTAACCATGTGGTTTGTTGCCCTCCCACTGATAGCACTCTATGCATTAGGTATGGTTGCTGTAGAGTTGAGGATCAAGCAAGGATAGTATGCTATAACGATGTTAACGGTATAACTCATGGAGATTACATTACATCAGTTGCTGTCTATAGTTAATTGCATATGCAGGTAGATTTAAATCCCTAAACCCCAATTAATAAGGTGTTGCTCTTCATAAGTGGTGCAGAGTGGATCTGGATAATAGTTATAGTAGGAGTGCTGCTATTTGGGGCAAAGAAGATCCCAGAACTTGCAAGGTCCCTAGGCAGGGCAACTGGTGAGTATGAGAAGGCTAGACTTGAGGCTGAGAGGGAGATAAGAGGCTACAGGGCCGATGGTGGTAAGGCAAACAGAGAGAAGTTGGAGGAGATAGCAAAGACACTAGGAATAGATCCATCTGGCAAGGATGATGATGAACTTAGAGCAGAGATAGAGAAGGTTATAGGCAGTAGCAACAGCAACAAGAAGGAATGAATATGAATAAGAGTTACTAATGCATACCAATAGTGTATAAAGATGTATGCTGTAGAGACTATAGATCTTAGTAGAGTATTCGAACTTAAGGGTAAGAGCATACTTGCTCTAGATGATGTTAACATAAGGATAAACAAGGGCGAGATATTAGGCCTCCTTGGTGCAAACGGTGCTGGCAAGACAACCTTGGTTAAGATACTCTCAACACTACTCTTACCAAGCAAGGGCTCATCATACATACATGGTTATGATGTTGTTAAGGATGCAAAGCATGTTAGGAGGATCATAAATCTTGTCTCTGGTGGGGAGACACCAGGCTATGGAATGCTAACTGTTAGGGAGAACCTCTGGTTCTTCTCACAACTCTATGGTCTATCAGGTAGTACAGCAAGGGAGAGGATAGAGATGCTCATCAGGGATATGGAGTTGGAGCAGTATAGGGATGTTAGGATGCATAGGCTATCCACAGGATACAAGCAGAGGCTAAACCTTGCTAGGGGGTTCATAAATGATCCCAAGGTGCTCTTCCTTGATGAGCCTACCCTAGGGCTTGATGTTGTAAATGCAAAGCATATGCGTAAGTACATAAGGGAATGGGTGAATATAGATAAGACAAGGACCATACTGCTAACAACACATTATCTAGCGGAGGCTGAAGAGGTATGCGATAAGATAGCTATAATATACAAGGGGAGGATCGTTGCCTATGAGACCCCTTCGGCATTGAAGTCATCCCTCAGCAATGGTGTATCCATCAATGTTGAGATCTTGAGTAATGATCCTACCGCTACTGCTATTGGTAAGAATAGTATTGTAGAGAAGATAAGTAGGAGTAATGGCGTACTTGCATGTATGCTAGAACCATTGGGGCATGGTGAGAATGGATACTATGGTGATATGGTTAAGCATGGGGATGGTTACAGTAATAGCAGATACGATGGTAGCATTAGTAGCAATGGGCTTACTAGACTAAGGATCATTCTGGATGATGAATTGAAGATACCAGATCTTGTAAGTGCTCTAGTGCTGAATGGATACAAGGTGCTATCTGTAAGGAAGGATCAGCCTACTCTTGAGGATGTGTATATGAGATATATTGGGATGAGGGCTAGTGAGATTGAATGATCTAGCTAGCAGTATTATCTAGCATTATTATACAAAGTTAAGATGATGATTTTGTGATGTGATGGCTTATGAGTAGAAGTGATATCAAGGATGATCTGATCCTTAACCTGAAGGTCGTATATGCTAGAGCATATGTTAGGCTCAAAGGTCTCTTAAGGGAGCCTCATTGGAGCATAGCAGAGGTTACAATACCGCTACTCTCCCTTAGTGCTTATATCTACATGTACACAATGCTTGATGCACCAGCAGAGTATATGGCCTTCGTTATAGTTGGAGGAGCAATGCTTGCATTCTGGAGCAATGTACTCTGGGGCATATCTGCACAGCTCTACTGGGAGAAGGAGACTGGGATGCTACAACACTACATGCTATCTCCAGCATCGAGGTTAGCAGTGCTCTTGGGTATGGCTGCAGGAGGAGCATTGAATACCACATTACGCTCCATATCGATACTGCTTGTAGGTACACTACTCTTCCCTGTAGAGTATAATCTGATGGATATCAATGCATTGTTAATAGTATTCCTGCTAACCATAACAGCATTATACGGTATGGGCATGCTCTTTGCATCGCTCTTCCTACTCTACGGAAGGGAGGCAACGCATATAGCCGATCTACTACAGGAACCGATATACCTGTTATCTGGCATATACTATCCAGTGCTAAGCAGCAAGATATTCTCACAGGCAGCCAAGTTGGTAGCAAGCATAATACCGCTAACCTTTGGTATAGATGCCATAAGGCTACTGCTAATAATGGGCAAAGGTATGGAGGATGTTCTACTACACATAACAGGATTATCGCTCCTAGTTGCCATACTCCTACCCCTATCATATATAGCATTAAGGAAGATGGAGGATGTTAGCAAGAGGCATGGTAGGTTAACGTTGAGGTGGCAGTAGAGTGGTGAGTAAGTGGTATGATGCTAAGGTTACATACTATGGATAAAGAGCGGGTTATAAGGGCAGTAATACAGGGCATATGGTTGGGCTGGAAGGTAGAGTCCAACTGGACGAACCCATTCGTATTCCTAACCTATCTCATAGCCAAGCCTATAGCAAGCGTAATACTGGTAGGGCTGGTATTCGTTATAGGTAGTACTGCATCTGGCATACATATTAGTAGAGAGGATCTCTTCTTCTACACATTCACTGGAGCAGTCTTCTTCATATACCCTGCAACTATAGCGATATCTCTAGCGTACCTTGTACATGAGGATAGGGCAAAGTACGAAGTATTGAAGCATATATACATAACACCATCATCACTCAAACCCTATATAATTGGGAGAGGTGTAGCATCAGCAATAAACGCTAGTGTATCTGTTGTAGTATCCCTGCTAGTAGGTAGCATAATATTCTCAAACTACTTTGCATTAAATCTGCCTATATATGCTTCAAGCGTAGATTACCTTGCTCTACTCTCATCTATACCTGTAGGGGTAGCAGCATTCATATCCTTAGGCATGATACTATATGCAATAAACCTTGTAACGTTCAAGTTCCAGTACTCTCTGAGCGAGTACACAACTGGCATACTCTTCCTATTCTCTGGTGTAGTCTTCCCCCCAAACATGCTCCCATACCCTGTATCATTGATAGGAGAAGTGTTACCAACCACACACTTCCTCAATGTTGTAAGAGCATCCCTTCTAGGGCATAACTCATATGAGAGTATGGGATATCTACTGCTCAGCACTATACTCATGATAGCAGTAGCGTTGATATTAATGAAGAAGGTAGAGAGTATAGCAAGGGTCAAGGGCACGATAGATAGAAAGGCTGAATACTAACTGAGCACTAACCAACTGTACATGAGTTAATACTTCCTCTTTCATTCTCTTCCAGATGAGTAATCGCGCTAGTAAGATTGAGCAAGTTAACCACGTGTAGTTACCTTTACAACCTTGAACTCCCCTAACACTCTATTGTTTATGCCATCTCTATACTTGTAACTACCTTCAGGTACCCCACTCACGTATATGGTATCCTCATCCCCTTTGCCGAGAATCTTACTCATAGCTACCCTATCTATAACGAATTGGTGTCTATCATCATCTAGGTTCTTAACTGTTATAGCCAACTGATGCATAGTTGAGCTCCTTGCAACTAGCAAGGGGTTAGTGCCAGTTATACCCTTTATACTCTCTATATCGCCAGAGGAGTTGAATACAAGCGTTATGTATGTAGTCTCCTTGTAGTTCGATCGTGGTTCTAACATCTCACTTGCTATAATACCAACTATAGATACGAATACTGCAAAGAGACAAACTGTTAATAGCACTATATGTTTTGTTGAGATTGAGAGTCTAAGCATGTATCAATATTGTAATTTAATGATATAAATAGCGTATACTATTCTCATCCCTGAGAAGCATAATCATAAACAGAAATGCTGATTATAGACATCCTCTCGTATAGTTATATGCAAGATAGAGGAGATGTGAGGAGCATAGTGGATAGGTATGGTAAGTTGCATCTAGATGATCTAACAGTATGTGTATTGGGTAGCCACTCAGCATTAGAGATAATGGATGGGGCAAAGGATGAAGGGCTTAGTACAGTGGTTGTATGCCAGAAGGGTAGAGAGTTGCCATATAAGAGGTTTAAGAGGCTTGCAGATGAGGTTATAGTGCTTGATAACTTTAGAGATATGCTTAACAAGGATGTGCAGAGAAGACTGCTTGAGATTAATGCTATAGTAATTCCTCACAGAGCACTGACAGCATACCTAGGCTATGATGCGGTTGAGCATGAACTCATGCTCCCCATATTCGGTAACAGGAGCATACTTAGGATAGAGGATAGACAGTATGAGAGGAACCAGTACTACTTGCTTACTAGAGCAGGTATAAGGCATCCAAAGGTGATAAAGGATGCCAAGGATATAGATAGGCCAGTTATAGTCAAGGTGCAGGAGGCAAAGCGTAGACTGGAGAGGGCATTCTTCATAGCATCATCATACGAGGATTATGTTAGAAAGGTAGAGGCAAGGATAGAGAAGGGTGTAATAAGCAAGGAAGATATTGCAAATGCTACGATAGAGGAGTTTGTTATAGGTACATACTTCAACTTCAACTACTTCTACTCTCCACTTGATGAGGAGGTTGAGTTTCTAGGCATAGAGCGTAGGCTTCAGACAAACCTACACGACTTTATAGGGATACCAGCAAGGCAGCAACTAGAGATAATGGATGAGTTGGATATAGTAGTACAGAATATAGAGATTGGGCATATGCCAGCAAGTATAAGGGAGTCTATGTTGGAGAAGGTGCTTGAGTTAGGGGATAGGTTTGCTGAGATAGCGAAGCAGGAGTATCCTCCAGGGATGATAGGAGTGTTCTCACTTCAGAGTATAGTGACGAGTGATCTAGATATAGTAGTGTACGATGTGTCTCCAAGGGTGCCAGGGAACCCAATACTTGCTACTACAAGTCCCTATACGAAGTACATGCATGGTGAGGTCTTTGGGGTTGGTAGAAGGATAGCCATGGAGATAAAGAGAGCAGTAGAGATGGGTAAATTGCACTCCATACTAACCTAACCTAACCTAATCTAATCTACGCTATGCACATATAATTATTTAATTCTCACTGAACATTCACATAAATATTTGATGTCATCTTCATTATAATTTGCATCATGTATGAGTCAGTATATCATCTTAACCTCTCTACATCGAGTTCATCGTAGAAGAGGTCCTTCTTCACCTTTATTGGTATATCGTAGTATGCAGCTAGGGCTATCGAGTCTGACGCCCTATAGTTCCTGAGTATGATACTCTTATTCTTGCCCTTGAAGTAGAGGTTCGCTCTTAGTGCTGAGCCACTTGGATACACCCTGACCTCAGTTAGTAGTAGATCCTCCAACTCTGCTATCTCATTCACAAGATTGTATATAGTTGGTATGCTGTTCTTGTCACCCTGCCTGAATCTATCTATATGCCTTGCAACTTCACCAGAGAATGCACGCATGTGAAATACCTTCCCATCGTCTGATCTTAGCACCAATGCACCCTCTATCCCATATGGATCAACAAACCCAACATCGCTTATACTTGCAAGTACATAATCATTCCCATCACCATTGCCACCGCTACCACTATTATTCTCATCGTACTCCTTGCTCATTGTATTATATAATGTGGATGGTAGAATTAAGTCTTATGTTAGCTACAGGGGTTATGTTAAGCATAGCAGATTAATGCATGACTATGTATGTTGTACTACCATAACCCATCCAATTTACACGAGGAGAGTTATGGGCATGTAATATATAATATATAATAAAGGATGGAGTGGACACCCTTGTCGCTGCCATTACTGCTACTGTCACTACACTTGCTACTATCCCATACTATCCTCCATACATTCAGAATTCTTTCATTCAATAGTCAGTTATTCCTTGTCTATAAACTCATCTGCCCCTGGTGGTTCTGGGCTCAACCCTTTCCTCTTCCTAATCTCTGCTATCAACTGCTGTGTGAGTGATGCTGGTACTGCCTGCCACATCTTGAAGTGTGTATTCCACATAGCCTTGCCTGCCGTTGCTCCTCTCATAACCTCTGAGAGGTCGGAGGTCTCTGCTGCAGGTATCTCACCTTGAATTATTGCTATAACGCCCTTCTGGTCTATGTTGAGCAGTTTACCTCTCTTGCTTGAGAGTACTCCAGCAACTGTACCTATCATCTCTGCAGGGCACCTTATCTCTATACCAAGTATAGGTTCTAATATTACAGGATCAGCACTCAGCATAGCACCCATTATTGCTCTCCTTGCTGCTGGGAGCAATTGAGCAAGGGTTCTATGAGCTGGATCTTCGTGAGGTACAAAGTGATGGAGTACAACCTTGATACCCCTACACTGCTCCTGTACAAGTGGGCCAGCAAGCATAACATCAGTGAACCCTGAGCGTAAAGAGTCCATTGACTCCTGCAGGTATTGAACACCTTTGGTTGCATCAACTAAGAGATTGCTACCCTCTATGGCTACTATACCCTTAGCCTCATCAGCATCCCAGCCCTTCTCCCTCAATAGTGCTGCTATCTGCTTTCTATCCATATTCTCGTTTATCCTACCTGTTACAAGCATATCTATAACATCATTGTTCAATGGTTCAACCCTAACATACACCTTGTTGTGCCTGTTTGGAGACTTGGCCATTATAGGACCAGCCTTACTCCTTATCGATTCCCTGTAGTTTATCAATGGTTTAGATGTTACAATCTCTAATCCTTGCTGCTGTAGAAGCGTAGTAGCTATCTCTAGATGGAGCACACCCATCCCAGCCATGAGCATCTCTCCAGTCTCTTCATTTATCTTCACAACTAGGTTTGGATCCTCTATGCTTATCCTCCTTAGCGCTTCAACGAGCTTTGGTAGGTCCTTTGGGTGCTTTGGCTCTATCGCTACTGTAACCACTGGCTCAGATACATACCTTATCGATTCAAATGGCACCATATCCTTTATGCTCGATATTGTCTCCCCAGCCCTAGCATGCTCCAAACCCAGAAGTGCAGGTATATTACCTGCTGTTAAACTACCAACTATCTCCCTGTATGGACCCATGAACATGGTAACTGACTGAACCCTCTCCATCCTCTTGCTCCCTACAAGGTAGACCTGATCACCATCGCTTATTGTTCCAGAGTATAGCCTTCCTACAGCAACAGGACCCGCTTGAGGATCAACAACAACATTGGTAACCATCATCACCGCTGGACCATTCTCATCACACTCTAAAAGTGCCCTTCCAACATCAGATTCAAGATCACCCTTCCATATCTTTGGTATCCTGTACCTCTGAGCAACGTGAGGAGGAGGATGATGCTTCACTACCATGCCTAATATGGCCTCATGTAATGGAACCCTCTCTGCAAGTCCTTTTGCACCATCTTGGCTAGTATATGCATCGTATACATCCTTGAACTTGAAGCCCTTCTTTGCTGCTATGCTTGCCGTTATACCCCATCTGTCCTTCGCTGAACCGAATGCAACACTATCATTCTGGATGCTCACCTTCCACTTATCCTTGAACTCTGGCTCAGCATATATATCGATGAGCCTATTGAAGTCTGCTATTATTCTAGCAAGCCACTCCTGCATCTTATCTGGTGTTAATCTTAACTCCTTCACTAACCTGTCTATCTTGTTTATGTAGAGCACTGGCCTAACCCTCTCCTCCAATGCCTGTCTCGTTACAGTCTCTGTCTGTGTCATTATCCCTTCCACTGAATCACATACAACACATACACCATCTATAGCTCTGAGACTTCTAGTAACTCTACCTGTGAAGTCTATGTGCCCTGGTGTATCTATCATATTTATAACGTATGGTTTGTTCTCATGCTCGTAGTAGAGCGTTACATTAGCAGCCTTGATGGTCATCTGCCTCTGCTGCTCAAGGTCCCAGTAATCCAGTGCAAGTGCTTCTCCGGCAACGCTAGGGCTTATCATCCCAGTAGCAGCAAGTAGGCTATCACTCATCGTAGTCTTGCCATGGTCTACATGGGCTATGACACCAAAATCATTCGGGCATGGAGTATAAACAGCGCAGTTAACTCCATACCTTTCGAATCTGGTCCTTCTGCCCTATTATCTTCAATGCCTCTTGAACAGTCTTGAATCTAGGCATGTGTAATGCACTTCCCATAGATTATTTAATTCTTTGCTATGCGTGTGCCATCTAGCCCTTTCATTCTACCTTATTATTCACTAACTAAAGATAAACATCGAATTTTATCATATATTAAAGTAGTCCCGCGGGGGTGATTTGAACACCCGCCACTCCGGTCTCTATGGTGTTCTGTTGCCTAGTAGGGCTGAACAGGTCAGCCAAATGAGGCCAACCACTACAGCCGGAAGCTCTACCAGGCTGAGCTACCGCGGGACCTGCATCTATTAATAGAAGTAATCTTAGTTAAATACTTAAAGTGAGTTGAGGATAAGCATTGGTATACCAAGTTACAACGAGCAGGATAGTATACTAGCATTACTCAAAGCGTTAGAGATGCAGCATCTTAACTCTAATGATGAGATAGTAGAGGTTATAGTCTCAGATGACTCGAGCGATGCAACACCAGAGATGATCAAAGACTTTTCATGCAAGAGTACACTAAATATAGTAGTAATACATCATGATGAGAGGAAAGGCGCTGCAAATGCATGGAATGAGATATTTGCCAATGCAAGTAGCAAGAGTGATGTAATAGTGCTTTACGATGCAGATGTTATACCTGCAAGATGCACTACTATGCTATTAACCAAATCTATCATGGAGGATGAGCGTGTAGGGTTATGTGCAGGAAACCCCATGCCTTTATATAATAGCAATGGTAGGCAAGGTTATAATAGTTACAGAAATATAGCAGTGAGGGCAGGTATATTCACCTTCTCATGGCTTAGAAGGGTAAGGCTTCTAGGCATAAACCAGTACATAGCAATGGGTAGAGCCATGGCAGTTAGGAGTAAGATAGCAAAGGCAAGCAAGATACCAAGCAACGCTATAGCGATAGATCTATACATGCAGTGTATAACCCTTGAGATGGGCTATAAGGTTAGATATATTGATGATGCTGTAGTCTGGTTCAAGCCTGTTGAGAGTATAGAGGAGTTCATATCCCAAGTGAAGAGAGCAGTTGTTGGGCATAGAGAGTTGGACCATCTTATAGATAGGCTAAATATAAGGTTATCAATGAGGAGTATGCTTGTTGAGGGTCTCAAGGCTGCAATGGCTGATCCTGTAGGTTTGCTAATGCTTGCATTGGCATACATACTCTATCCCTTCTATACAAAGCCTATAGACTCTAGATGGAGTATAGCAGAGAGCAGCAAGGGATTAAGCCTGTATGATGTTGAGGAGTATAGAGAGTAGGCTATTGCTTTACAGATTTACAGATATACAGATATACAGATATAAAGAATGGTGATGAGATCTTCTGCTAAACTCATTCTATACTTATACCATTACCCTTCCTCCTTCTTGCTGTTAAACCTCTGCAGGCTTGTAAGCTCATTTACCATCTCTGCTATATGCATCACAGCCTCGCCCTCATCACTAACTTCAACCTCCAGATCCTTGTAGAGCATCAGCCTATCCTCATTATTATGCTCTATTGCATCCTCAGCCTCCTTCAAGTATTCAAGCATCTTACCAGATACATACTTGAGGAAGTTGTATGCTATGAATCGTAGATGCCCAGGTAATGGCTTCAGCAGCATCCATGCATATCTGTTTATCATCCCTACTGAATGCTTTGTAGCCTCAAGTATGAGTTGCTGCCTCAAAGGTGTATACTCTGGCATCCACTTTGCTGCTTGCTTACGCATAGAGCGTAGTGGCATGAGTGGGAACATCCAGATGAATACGTTATGGTGCTTTATCCTGTCTATGAACTCAAGGCATCTGACAACATCTCTCTCACTCTCTCTAGGCAGACCTGTCATCATAGATGCTATGGTGAACCAGTGGTTATCATCCAGTATGCTTAGAGCATCATCTATAACATCTGGCCACTGCTCTATAGTATATGGTTTGACCTTCCCAGGCATTATCATCCTAACAAGTTCAGGGCTTACCGTCTCCAGCCCAGTCTCAACGAACCCAGGGTTCTTCTCATCCAACTCCATGATCTCTGCTATTGCCTTTAGTGTTCTAGGGCTTGACTTTACACTTGCACATGAGAAGAAGTCAGTGCCTACACTCCTTACCCCGGGGAAGCTCTTAACACTCTTCCATAGATCAACTATAGCATCATGGTTCACCTCAAAACTGCCTAGCCTCCTTCCATAGAATAGTGCATCCTCTGAGTGTAGGGTTATATTCCTTAACCCGTGTCTAACCTCCAACTCAACCTCCTCCAGTATCCTCTCCTTTGGTATAGATCTGAACATGAGCAGATCAGGGGAGCAGAACTGGCATCCCCTCCCGCATCCTCTAGTTATCTCTATTATCCCGCTTGATGATGGGTTCCTTATTAGAGGAATGTTATCGCTACTCATGGGCATACCCCTTACCTTTGCTGGCAACTCTTCTCCTCTAACAGCCATATCGAATAGTTTACCTACTATACCCTCAGCCTCTCCATCAACAAGGCAGTCTATACCCCATGCTCTGATCTTCTCTGGATGCTCCTCTAACTGCCATATCCCTGGCCCTCCTACTATGAGCTTTGAGCCATACCTCTTCAGTAATGGGTTTGTTATGAGATCATTGAATGCTATTGCTGTGTATGATCTTGCTGGCCACCAGTTTATCAATCTGAACATACATGCTACAAGTTGGGATACCGCAGCGTAGCCCATTGGGTCATGCACAGTCAAGCCTATAACCTTGGTCTCTGGGCCTATGACCTTGTGTAATTTGCGTGGATCAGCAACTATAACATCCTTCTCATCGAAACCATACTCTAGTAGTGCAGCCTCAACCTTCCTTATACCATATGGAGCGATGATCAGCCTTCCATCATCCTTGCCATTACCATTACCATCGTAACTCTTCGTTGCAAAGAATAGATCCTCCATCATCCTTCTATTCCATGGCATCTTTGGATAGTTAGATGGTATACAGCCTATGAACCCTATCCAGTTGAATCCTCTATAGTTGCTTATTGCACACTTGTCACCAGTTAGCACTATTTTGTAACCATGGCCATTACCCTTGCCATCTCCTAGCATATCTCTCACCCCTAATTTGCATACCTTACAAGCAGTACCTTCTCTGGGTCATAGCCTAGCTTCCTGCCCCAGTCCTCTATAACTCTGAGGATCATGTTAACACCCCACTTGAAGAACCTCATCAGCATAAACTTCAGGAATGGGTTGAGTCTTATAACAGATGGAGGTAAACTGTAGAGTTCGTATATTGTATGCCTCCAACTCTTGTATATGACTGCATAATGCCCTTCACTTATGTTATCTGCATTGAAGAACTCATCACCCTTGAGTACTCCTATTGGTACAAAGGTTAGAGGCGTTGCTGTAAAGTGTGCCTTGCTCCCTATGCGCTCTGGCAGCTCCTTCTCCATCCTATCTATAAGCCTTACAGTATCCCAGCAGTCCTCATCGGTCTCCCCAGGAAGGCCAAGTATAAGCGTGTATGCAGGTATCCAGTAGTTCTCATTGAGTATCCTTGTACCATGGAATATAACATCTGGCCACTCCTCTGGTGAGAATGGCTTTGTCTTGAACGGCATATAGCGCTTGATCAGCCTTGAAGAACCAGTCTCTAACCCAGGCTGTATCCCTATTATGTTATCTGCACTTGCCCTTATCACTTGAGAGACCGCTCTAACCATATCTGGGTCTGCTACAACTGCTGATACAGTACCATGAGTTGGTTGTGCCCTTCTTACACCCTTGACAGACATCACAGCGGTGAAGAGGTCAACTATCGCATCCCTATTTGGCATGAACCCTTTCTTATCCTCAAGCCCATACAGGAATATATCATCGCTCTGTAACCATACTTTATGGGTTCCAGATGAAACATTAACGCTTATCTCCCTCTTAACCTTATCATAGGGCATGAACCTTGCTATCCTAAGGTTAGGTTCACAGAACTCACAGTTCCTACCACAGCCTCTCATTGCTTCTACAACACCATGTATACTTGCACCAACTATATCTGGTATCTCCTCTATCCTTGGCTGTCTCCCAACCCTTACCCTTGGTTGAACGCCTCCATGCTCTATATCATGGAAGAGATCTGCAGCAACATGATCTGCTTCCCCTATTATAGCATGATCGATCATGAGATCCTCTTGCTGCTCAACCCTGAACTCGAACTGCCATGCTCCAGGACCTCCAACTGCAACCTTGAACCTATAGCCATTCTTTAAGCGCATCTCCTTTAACATCCTTGCAAGATCGATGAAGTACTTTTGGTTTATTGGTGTGAAGTACACTTGCCCTCCAGTGAACATCATGCTTACAGGGGCAAGCCCCAACGGGTCCATCGCATATATGCCCACAACCCTTGTATCCTCATCTATGTACTTATGTAGATGCTCAGGATGTACTACAGCAACCTCATCTCTACTGTAGCCCTTGAGTACTCCAGCCTCTATCTTCCTAAGCCCATAAGGCGCCTTGCTCAATACACCATCGTGCATCTTCACGTTTGGTGCAAGGAACTCAAAGAGTCTATCTGGTACTCTCTCTGATGGTGCGCAACTTAAGAAGTCGAAGAGCGGTATGCTCCTATACTCACTTGTCAACGTTCTATCATTTGTCAGTACTATCCTCTTGCCCATCCTACCTATAATTTATTAATCATAATTTTAAATCTTTCTAGAATAGCTCCGAATATAATAACCAAACAATATCAATTAACATGATATGATATAGAATTATAATAATACTTAACATTATATTATTAATTCAGGTCTATCGTTCAAGCAACCTTCTAGCCTCATCACTCAGCCTTATACTGAGATTACCCTTCTCAACATCTACAAGTCCTACGCTCTCTAGCGTGTTCACTGCACTCCTCACCCTCTCCTCAGATGCATTAAGCATGGCTATGAGTTCAACCAATCTAACCTCACCCTTACGCAAGAGAACTTCTATTATGTCCTTCACTATATCCCCCATAGTACTCAATACTTGTACTAATAATTTTAGTTTGTGTAGGTTGTGTTATATAATGTAGGTTAGGTAATAATTATACTCCTTTATAGGTGAGTTCCTCCATCTATATTCTTATTTAAAGCCATATGCCCCTCTACTCCTGTAGAGTAACTCCTTAAGTAGAGGTATGCTCATCAACTTCTCCTCACTTAGCATATTCCATATTATGCCAGATGGTCTATCTCCTATCCTATCTACTCTTATCACCCTTGTAGGGGTTGCTATGATATCTATCTGCACATCGTATGGATCTTGAGGCAATCTATCGTTAAGAACCTGTAGATCATGTACTGTAGTTGCAATAGGTACATCAGCATAAACAACTCCCAACTCCCTCAGGATGGCAAACTCCAACTCACCATAACCTTCTCCCTTGCCTAACCTCTCTCCCCATGGGTTTACAACAGTGCTACCCTCAACTATAAGATCTATATGCTTGATGTCTGTGAGCAGTTCATCTATACTCCTTAGCCTTCTTCCATGTATTAACGCACCCTTGATGGTAGATGCTTTTACTGCATCTACACTCTCAAGGACAAGGAATCCATCACCTATCCTTGAGGTTGGCATGATAAGGACCTTGCCTTCCCTTAACGCATTAATCCTTACCCATCTCTGTGGGCTATCTGGGTTGATCTTGATAACCTTCGCATACTTCCACTCATCTAACCTTGCTAGCAATGATGCAGCCTTATCAGCATTGATGAAGTTTGGTATCCTCCCATGTACAGGGTATGGTGGTAGAGCAGCATTCTCGCTCTCAAGCCTATTCCATACAAGCCTTCTATAATGAGCCTTATCCACTTGTACGATAACTCAGATTAGTTTATTAACACTTGCTAATGAACATTATATTAGGAGAGCAGTTCGTATTTTATACCCTGCTCTTTAAGCATCGTCATCAACCTCTCAGCATGCTCCATATCCTCAGCCTCAAGGCTTAGGATCACCTTTGCATTACCAACCTTAACATCCTGCCCAAGTCTATCATGTATAACATCGACTATATTTACTCTGCTTGCTGCTATTGTATCTACAACCCTCTTGAACTCACCAGGCCTATCAACCAACTGCACACTTATCCTTACCAACCTCCCTATACCTACCAAGCCTTTGTGTACTATCTGGCCTAGCAGGAACATATCCACATTCCCTCCACTAAGCACAACTCCAACATTCTTGCCCTTCAGATCCATATCTGGAGTATTGAGTAGATATGCTAAACCTACAGCCCCAGCAGGTTCAACTACTACCTTTGCCCTCTCCATAAGCAAGAACATTGCTTTAAGTATAGCATCATCATCTACCGTTGCTATATGATCCATGTACCTCTTCAGGATAGCAAGGGTCAACTCTCCAGGCTTTCTAACAGATATACCATCTGCTATAGTTGAACCATTACTCACCTCTACTATCCTACCCTGCTCTAACGACTCCTTCATGGCAGAGAATGCTCTTGATTGTACACCTATGATCTTCACATCCTGCTTGATACTCTTAACTGCTAGTGCTATCCCTGCAGCTAGACCTCCACCACCTACTGGCACTATTATAGCATCTATGTCTGGCATATCCTCCACAATCTCTAGACCTATGGTTCCTTGTCCTGCTATAACACTAGAATCATCGAATGCATGAACGAATACCCTACCCTGCTCTCTAGCTATCTCCATGGCCCTTTCCCAGGCTTGATCGTACACGCCTCCATAGAATACTATCTCGGCGCCATATGCCCTAGTAGCAGAGACCTTCGCTGGGGAAGCGTTAAGGGGCATAACAACGGTACATGGCACATCAAGTATCCTGCTTGCATATGCTACCCCTTGAGCATGGTTCCCAGCAGATGCTGTTACAACACCCCTTCTCCTCTCCTCTTCACTCAACATACGTAACTTTGTGTATGCACCCCTGACCTTGAACGAACCTGTCTTCTGGAAGCACTCCATCTTAAGGTACACATTACACCCTGAGAGTCTACTGAATGTACTTGAGTAGTCTAATGGCGTCCTATGTATAACCCCTTTGAGCATCTCCCTTGCCCTCTCTATATCAAGCATGCTAAGCATTTAGAGGTTAGACCATTAACTCTAATAATAACCTTGCACAGTGTTTAAATATATGATTAGGCTAGCCTAATCCATGGATAGGCTTCACCGCTTGTTGAAAGACTACTATTCTAGGGAGTGCAGTATGAACAGGATATATTGTAGTATAGCGCAGCAGGTTAGCAAAGACGATAGTCATGACCCTATATTAGATGTGTTTATGATGGTTATTAACTACCTCATCTTTGATACATACAAGAATGTTGTAGTGCTAGGGGAGATGCTATCCAAGTTAAAGGATAAGAGTATGTATGAGGCTGTATCTGATATCGATAGCAGTAGTAGTATGCTTATGAATATAAACCGTGTATATGGAGGAGAGGATATACCCAACCTGCTGAGTACTATCCTGTGTATAGAGAAGAGTCTGAGCCATAGCATTATTCATGATTATATTGAGTACTATGAGGGGAATAACTATAACTATAACTATAGCGGTAACTATAATGGTAATGATGGCGTATACCCTACTCTTAATGGTATCGATGAGCAACTCAAGTACCATATTAAGAGTATATTACACGCCATAACCATAGATATAGAGGAGAGACTTTACATGCTATCAGCCCTTGCTAGGGTAGCACATGCAACAATCTTCTGTACATGTGGTTATGAACTCCCAAGGCTGGTAAGCATAGATGTAAAGGGAGGTACATGTAGTAGCAAGAGTAAAAGTATGATACTAACTATACATTGCCCTAGATGCGGTAGAGCATATCATAGCATAGTTGATTGTAATAGTAGATGCGATGGTAGAGAGTGTAGTAATGATCTGCATTGTTACTCTTGATGTACTCTAATCTAAATGTTAATGTTAATTCATTCCCTATACTTACACCCATCTGTAGCATGAATTACACACAAAGTCTTTTCTTTATAGTTTAGGAAGAGATGGTGATGATATGCAGGGGTATGAGTAAGGGTAGTGAAGTCTATAGAATGCGCATGAAGATAGTTACAACGCTTGTACCTTTATTAGTATTAACAACATCTATAATCCTCTATGCTGACTCATTAGGCTTGAAGAATAACCATGTTAGCGATATAGTTCTTATAGTAGCATCTGGAGTAGCATGCTTCTACGCAATAATGATAGTGCTCAGGCAGAGGTTTGATGGCGTGAATGGTATATCATATGCTGTATTTGCCTCTGGCCTACTACTATGGTTTGCTGCTGAGTTCTCATGGGGCTACTACGAGATAGTGATAGGCGAGGATATACCCTCAATGGGTATTGCAGATATGCTATGGCTTGCTGGCTACGGTCCATTCATGTACTATGTTCTTAGGCTTTACAGGTTCTACTGCAAGCAGATGGAGAAGAGGACTATGGCTATCATAGGTATGCTCATAGGCATGCTAGGCATATTCATGCTCAACTCACTCCTGAACGGATTGAGCATAGATGATATTGATGATGCTACAACGGTAGCAGTAACCTACATACTTCTAGATCTCTTCCTTCTTACATTCATACTTGCTATACTATGGACTTTGTGGAACGGTGAGTTAGCATCTGTAACATTCTTCTTTCTCACATCATCATTGCTAATAGGGATGGTTGCAGATATGATCTATGGTTATGCTATAATACATGAGGACGAGGCATGGTTTGCAGATATATTCTTTAGCGCACAGTACATATGTATAATTGGGGCGCTCTTTTGGTATAATAGGTTCTTCGTATTCAATAAGGAAAGAATGATTAGAGAATGGCAGAAGGAGAATAAATGAATTAATGAATAAGTGAATGAGTAAACAATGAGTCCTGCTTATCTGAATAGCCAAATGGTTAGAATACTCCTCTTTACAGTGAGAGGTTAGAAGTAGCAGTAGGCAAGGCTGTAGATGATCTACAGACAATAATAAGCTTCTAACATAATAAAGTATTAATCCCTTCTTCTCTATAATAATACTATGCAGAGATATGAATGGAAGAAGAGGGATATAGGTATAACTATGAGATTGATGCTATGCTTTACAGTTCTAGCAGTACTCTACTTCGTATTCCTCTCAGCGCTTGCGTATGTTGGCGTAGGAATGATACCGCTGATCTTCCTTGGAGCATTCTTCATTATAGTGCAGTACCTCTTCTCAGATAGGATAGTGCTCTGGAGTACTGGTGCAAAGATAGTTAGTGAGCGTGAGTATCCTAGGCTCCATGCAATAGTTGATAGGTTGGTTGTTAGGACAGGGCTACCAAAGCCGAGGGTTGCTGTAATGTATACTGATGTACCAAACGCATTTGCAACCGGTAAGAGTAAGAGGAGTTCTGTTGTTGCTGTAACAACAGGCTTGATGAATCTGCTGAACGATGAGGAGTTGGAGGGTGTGATAGCACATGAACTTGCACATATAAAGAATAGAGATGTCCTTGCGATAACCCTAGCAAGCATATTCTCAACCATAGCATGGTACATGATGCACCATGGCTGGTATGGTGCATATGGCTATAGGAGTAGGGATCAGGCTGGAGGACTCATACTTGCCATAATAATAGCAGCAATAACTTGGTTCGTGAGTTTCCTCATGATAAGAGCGATATCAAGGTATAGGGAGTATATCGCAGATAGAGACGGTGCATTGCTTACAGGGAAGCCAAGTAGGTTAGCGAGTGCCCTTATGAAGATAAGCGGGATGATGAATAGGATACCCAGCAGGGATCTTAGAGAGGTAGAGTCCATGAACGCCTTCTTCATAATACCAGCACTCTCTGGAGATACATTAAGCAGGTTATTCTCAACCCATCCCCCTGTAGAGGAGAGGATTAGAAGGCTCATGGATATGGAGGCATCTATGTATTGATATTCAGAAGAAGTAGAGGTAGGAGTGATGATACTTCGCTATTTGCACTAACTCAGGCATACATAACTCTTGATGTGAAGTTAGGGGCTAGGTTCACTGGTAACGCTGCTCTATGTGTCAAGGAGGCTGCGGGTATATTCAGTTCAGCAGTAGACTATGCTAAAGGATTCCTTGATGTTAGTGGTGATATCTCGCATAGGGTAGAGAGGGATAGATATGGCTACATATGGTTCATCATTAGCACTGATATGATCGAAGGTGTTGTTGCTGCACTCGATGCTATAGCAGATACCTTCATAGAGTACGGGTTCAAGGAGCAGATACTTGCAAGTGTATTTGCGTTTGCTGAGAAGAGAGGCAGATTCTATCTAATATACAATCACAGGAGCAGTAGATTCTATCCATTCGTACCATCATCTGTTGGAGTAAGGGATGTAGAATCTGAATTTCTAATATACTCACTCCTCAAGCATGAACTAGCATTGGAGAATGATAAGACCAAATGGTACCCTATATGGGATATACCATTCTAATAGAAGCGATCCTACACTATACTATATTGGCTAATCTAGTCTAATCTAGTATCTCTTCTGGCACAAGGCCCTCACCCTTGAATATCTCTCTAGCCTCTTCCAGAGTTATATCTATGCTAGGGATTATTATATGTGATGGGATTATGGTATCATCGCTTACCCTCTTCCCCTTGCTCTTTACAAGCATACGCATCCCTGCTATACTCTCTCTTATAATCTGCTCATCGATGCTAGCATTACTCTCAAGTAGTCTAACCATCCTATTATCTATAGCATTTATCTCCTTCAAGGTACCCTCATCCACATAGTACTGACCTTCACCCATAAGCCTCACAATTTTCTTATCTTCCTTCCTTTTACCTTTAGTGATCCTACTTTCCCTCCTCTTATCCTTGCTATCCTTGGAAGATCCTCTCCCCCTTCTAGCCATCTTTATCACTCCTAACCTTGCTATCAGTAGAAGCCTCAGTGAAGGTCTCTGAACTCTTCTTCCCTCTCTTAGCCTTCTGTACCTCTTTGACCTCTCCCTTACCCATCTCATTCTTCAATCTCTCCAGTTCCTTCTCTACAGCATCCTTCATCATAACCTCCTGCAATTCCCTCTCTATCATATCCTTGTTTGTTGTGTAATCTGTTAGTACACCACTCTCAATTAACTCATCTAGAGCCATAGCTCTAGCCTTCATATGCTCAGTCTTCTCCTCTGCCCGTTGTATAGCCATACCAACATCAGCCATCTCTTCAGAGATGCCTGTAACGCTCTCCTTTATCCTAACCTCAGCCTCTGCAGCAGTATACTTTGCCTTTATTATCTCCTTCTGTAGTTTGAACTGCTCAACCTTCGCTGATAATCTCCTCTCAAGTTCTTCTAGCCTAATCTGCTCCTTCTCCATATCTGCTATCTGCTTCTCAACATCTAGCAGTTGCTGTATATTCATGTTCTTCCTCTCCAACGCAAGCCTAGCAAGATCTTCCCTATTCATCTCTAATGCGCTCCTTGCCTGCTGCTCTAACTTGTATATATTCTCCTTTAGCTTTGCCTTTTGCATCTCGAGCCTCTTCTTTGCTGCTACAACATCTGCTATATCTCTCTTCAACTTTATCATGAGTTCTGTCTGCTTCTGGTATGAGTAGTCTAGTGCTTCCTTTGGGTCCTCGAACCTGTTAAGTAGAGAGTTGACCTTCTGCTTCACAAGCATAGATATCCTTCTAGTTAAACCCATGCTATATGCAATACATAACTAGATTATAAGAGTTATGAAATTGAATATTGATGAGTAAAAAGAGAATAATAGTTAGAAATAAATAAGCAGAGAATATGCGTGCTTTACTGCATCTTAGGCCTGAGTCTAAGCATATATCCAGCAGAGACTGCTATGGATGCAAGTATCATGAGTACACCAGCCATCGATTCTGGAACTACCATGAAACTATCATTGCCAGATCCTGATCCTGATCCGCTACCAGATCCAGATCCAGATCCTGATCCTGATCCGCTACCAGATCCAGATCCAGATCCTGATCCGCTACCAGATCCAGATCCAGATCCTGATCCGCTACCAGATCCAGATCCTGATCCGCTACCAGATCCTGAGCCACTTCCATCACCTGCTTCATTATCTGAACTTGTTCCATCTGATCCTGATTCCTCTGATCCTTCTTCGCCAGAGCCTGATCTGTTAGAGCCATCATCTGCACCAGAACCTGATTCAGTACCTGAACCAGTACCAGATTCACCAGTATCATCCTCTATTTCTTCATCATCACTCTCGATTATAGGCTGGTTGCTTCCATTATATGGTTGGAATAGCAAGAGCAGTAGTGCTAAACCAGTGACTATTCCTGTTGTCCTGAGCCCTGTACCATCTGCCATAAACAAGATTTCACGTCTGAGTATTAAAAGATGTATGTAACTTAAACACCATATTAGTGATTATATACTAGAAATTATATAACTTATGTTACATAATTTGAGCGGTCGTTTGTAGTAGGTTATCTTGTTCATATATACTTCTGTACACTCTCTACCTTCTCCCTTAGACTCTTCTCTTTATCTAACCTCTCATCTATCCTCACAAGGATCTCTATACGTTTAACACCATACTCAAGTATAGCATCCCTTGCAGCCTTGACTGCTCTAAAGAGAGCATCGATATCCTCAGCCTCAACTAGTGTACCCATGCTTGTAACCTCATGGTACTTTATCCCTTTGCTATCCCTTATTGCTCCTATGGCACTTGCAATATACTTGCTTAGACTGGTAGAATGAAGGCCTATTGGAACTATGCTTATCTCAGCATGCAAGCAACTCTTAACCATAAGATTACTCCTCTTCAGTGCTTAAAAGCTTGTCGTGTATAATACCCATCAGAGTATTAACTAACCTTTAAACATACTAGTTTCCTATTTTTTATATTAATCGGAGAAAACTTTATTACTATCTCCTTAGTATACTAAGGAGATGATCTCGAACCCCGTTGCTAGGGATAACCTGTACTTATTAACTAAGAAGCTTGGATTATCTGCGTTTGAGTCCAAGGCATACATATGCTTCTTTACCATGGGCAATGGATTATCTGCCAAGGATATAAGTAAGAGCACAGGTATACCATTGACTAGGGTTTATGATGTGATGAATGCATTGGAGGAGAAGTGTCTAGTAACCAAGAACAAGTTAAGCAAGCCTGTCAAGTACTACCTCAACGATCCCGCACATTCGTTGATGCTCTTACTCAACAGGAAGAAGATGCAGATTAATGAGGAGATTACCATGCTTGAGCAGTGGGTTGAGGAGATGAAGAGGATAACTATAAAGGATGCTGCCAATGCGGCGAACGTCTACTCAGAGTGGGCACTGTATGACTCTGAGCAAGATGTGTATGAGAGCCTAATACCAGCACTCATCAGTGATGCTAATGATGAATTTGTAATAGTTGGGAGGAACATAATAAATACTGTTAATAAGAGGTTCGTTGCTGAAGCCATAAAGAGTATAGAGAGGGGTATAGCATTCAAGACCATAATAACCCTTGACAGCCTTGACTCACTCTTAACATTCAATGGAGAAGAGGCTATAGAGAAGAAGGCGTTACTATTAAAACTCTTCCAAGTATGCAATATGTATAATGATCTTGTGTCTGTTAGGGTTAGTGATCTAATCAACGTTGTACCATTTGGCATCTTCGATAGAGAGAAGGTAGGGTTCTCAGTCCAGTCACCAAAGAACAGCAAGTACATCGTAACATTGGTTACAGATAAGAAGGTTATAGTGGATGAGTTCTATGAGATATTTGAGGATCTATGGTCAAAAGCATTAGATATAGATCTGAAGAGGTTCGCTGATAGCGATGTGTATAACCTAGAGTGATAGATAGACAGTGCTAGTTATGATGTAAAGATTACTCTCCGATACTGTACCGTGCTATGAGTCGCTACCAATACAGAAGTATAGATGCTATTATCATCAGCCTAACTACTATGTATAGCAGCATCATCTTCTTGTAGCATCCGATATCCTTATTACTCAAGAGATCCTTATGTGCCTTCATCACTAAGGGTATGCCCATTACACTTACAAGTATGAACGTTGTATCTACACAGGATAATAGTATGAAGAGTACTGGCATGGCGAATGTTATATATAACGCTGAGAACTGAATAGCGATAGATCTACTCCTTCCAAGTACTATGGGCATAGTCCTTGCTCCATACACTCTATCCCCCTCCATATCCCTGTAATCCTTGCTTATGTTAGCAAAGAAGTCGAATGCCGTAAGGAAGAGTAGTATGTGCAATGGTGCAGTATCCAAGGGCATTGCGACATTCCATCCTACCAGGAAGTTAACAGCACCATACCCTATGGCGATAGAGAGGTTCGATGCTATGAACCTGTCCTTGAACCTGAAGGGCCTTATAGAGTATGCTATGCCCAGGAGTACTGCTACACCTATTAAGGCAAAGAACTCCATGCTTACTAGTGCGCCAAGTGCTAGTGTTGCAGCATAGAGCATAGCAACTATGGCATACCCTTCACCTATGGATATCATGCCAGATGGTATCGGTCTATCTGGCTTGTTTATTGCATCTGTATCTGCATCTGTGCACTGGTTAAGTGCATTGGCAGCCATTAGACTTAGGCATGTAGCCGCAAATGCAGGGAGCACACCTTCATGTATGGTGAGTCCTGAAGCGTATATGTAGCCTGTGAAGAATGCTATCGCGTTGCCTATCTGGTCCTCTGCCTTGATAAGGCGAACGAACGCCTTAATATACCTGTTCATAATATTACTGACTTACACTTACGTAAAAACTATTCTTTGGGAAAACTTTACTTTGTTTACCTTATTAGGATATTATTGCGGTGTTTGATGGTATAATACAGTTAATCTTTCACTATATGGACATTATTCATTACATTAAAATTATCGATTCTATAATCTAGAGATAATGATATATAGCACTATAGCCGGTTAGAGGTAGATTAGGCTTATCTCCTTCTCTTCACCAATATTGTCCTTAAGCATACTCTTCAGCTCCTCGCAGAGGAGTAACAATCTAGAGCCTTTCTCGGTTATTGTATAGCATACATTGCCCCCGTTATCCACCCTTTCTATTAGCCCCTTCTTAAGTAGCATCTGGACATACTTGCTTGATGTCCTTGTATCCAGCCTTGCAGCATGCATTATCTGTGTTATAGTCCTCATCTCCTTGAGGCTGCTCAATAGCATCATCACTATATCTAGCCCTTCACGCTTGTAGTGCATATCATAGTATATCTACATACAGAAGAAAAATATTGCCTAAACCTACTGGTAGTAGGTGAAAACCCTATTATTCCCATCCTGATAAGATTTATCCCTAATAGTTGCTCTAGGAGAGATTGGGAGTGAATATTTAAAAGGATACTGTGTATAAGTCACAGGGCATGAGTATGAGAAGGGAAGGATGTTAATGAGCAGTGAAAAGGTAGATAGGAGTGATGGGAAGGATGTGGAGGAGCAGCAAGAAGTGCATATAGTGCTTGTATCCAAGGAGCCTAGCAGGGCATATCCTGCATTAGTACTTGCTCTAGGCAGTGTTGCCATGGGTGCTAAGTGCAAGGTCTACTGCACCATGGATGCATTAGAGATAGTCAAGAAGGGAGGAGCAGCGAAGATAACACTCCCTGGTGCACCGCCCTTAGAGAAGTATCTCAAGGATGCTATAGCAGCAGGGGTTAAGGTTACGGCATGTGGTCCAAGCAAGGAGATGCTCATCCAGATGGGTATAAAGAAGGATACCCTTGAGGAGGGGGTTGAGTTCGAGGATGTTATAGGCTTCTTGAACGAAGCACTACCAGCAGCAAAGAAGGGAGGCATGATAGTCTTCCTCTAACCCTGTTTCCGTCCAATCTGTTTATTTTCTGCTCATCCAACCTTACTTACCTGTGTACCATTATCGGTCATCTCGAACCTGTATAGATGATCCACATTCGCATCCTCGAATATCTCACTATCATGTGTTATAATGATTATCTGCTTGAGTGCTGAGCCCTCAGCAAATAGCTTTATGAGTTCAACCATAGATGCCCTCCTCTCCTCATCCAGATGCACTGTAGGCTCATCCATTATTATGAAATCCAACTTGTATCCACCCATGACATAGGCTATCGCAAATCTTAATGCTAATGCTACAGCAACCTTCTCCCCTCCACTCATAGATGTTATATCAATGGTCCCTCTAGTACCATAGCATAGCATGTTTACACCACCCTTCTCTCTATCCTTCTCTTCAGTCAATTCTATCCTAGATATGCCCATGGCAAAGGTTCTAGCGTACTCTGATGCCTTCTCAGATATATGCTGTAGTGCCCAATATCTAAGGTTCCTTGCAACCCTACCGTCTCTATGGAATACCTTATCCCTTATATCACTCAGCGTAGTTATATAGTTTGATGCATGGTCAAGTACGTTCAGTATACCTCTAATTCTAGTTAAATCATTGTTGATATCATCCAACCTTCCCCTAAGCCTTGAGAGTTCTCCTCCAATATCACTCTCTTCCTTCTCAACCCTATTAAGTTCACTCTTGAGCATATAGTACTTATCGTAGGAGAATCCTCTGCATTCATCAACAAGTGCTCTTATGCCCTCTACAAGGGCTGTTGAGTACCCATCGATAGCATAATCCATGATGTTGTATGCTGTGTTAAGTAGTGATAAGGCTATTGTATCAGCATTCTGAACATTTAAGAGCCTGTTCAGTCTTGCAAGTAGTGCCTCATACTCCCTTAGATAATCATTGAACCGTTTCAGTACACCTGTATCAGTTATACCTTTTGCATCGAGGAATGCCCTTGCCTTGATTATACTCTCCATCTTTCTCCTGAACTCTTCAACTCTCTTTGAAGTAGAGTCCCTCTCTAGTGTTATAGTATATAGCCTCCTCCTTATCGCATCTGTACCCTCAACCTCCCTCCTCAACCCATCTATCTCATTCTCAAGTGCAAGAAGGTCGTCCATGCTGAGTATGTTATGCCTTTCAAGGAACCCTTTTGCCCTCTGAAGATACTCGTTATCCTTCTCTAACTTGGATATCCTATTCTCTATCAATGACTTCTCATAGTTGAGTTCTTTGAGTCTGTTGGAGATGTCCTCAACCTCCCTCCTTAGTGTATGTTTATCGAACAATGGGTTTATGCTCTCCACCTTGCTACCACAGACTGGACATATATTGTCCTTGAACTCAAGCCTCGATACACAATCGATCATACCATTAAGCTTACCCATCTCCCTATTCATGGTGGAGATTGTATTATTGATCTGCAGTAGCCTTGCCCTAAGTGTTGAAAGCTCATCTGGAACATTCTTAAGTCTATCAACTATATCCATCTGCTCCCTTGCCTTACTTGCTATAATCTCTTTATCTGTCAGTAGCCTCTTCAACATCTCAAGTCTTGTATTACTCTGCTTCAAACTATCTATCTCTTCATTAAGCGCAGTGAGCATCCTCTCTGCATCAGCAAGTGCTGCTTTGACATCCTCCTCCTGCTCTACTAACGTGAGGCACTCTTCTGCATTTGATATCGTCGATCTGAGATCTGCAATGTTACTCTCTATAGCTCTCTTTCTCTCACCTATGTAGTTAAGTAAGTTTGTAATGTGAACCTTCATGCTCTCGAACTTATCCTTCTTCAATCCCATCTCTTTATACTCCTCATCTAGCATAATCTTCCTTTCCGTAATCCTCCTCTTCTCATCCTCTGCCCTATCAAGCATCTGCCTCAACACTTCAATCTCATGAGAATACCTATTCACATCATTCAGGAGCGTATCCTTGCTTGTATCATCATATCCATAGACCTTTCTGAGTCTTGCTCTGAAGCTATCTATGACATCTCTCATAAATGTATATGCATTCTCTAGCATCCCTATACCAATTACACTGTTTATCAGGTCCTTGATCTCCTTTGGGCTAGACTCAACTATCCTACCTATCTCGCCTTGTTGTATTATTGCAGCAACCCTCATCCTCTCATAATCTAAGCCTAGTATACTTGTTATCTCATCGCTTATAGACTCACCAAACTGCCTCCTCTCACCAGCAACTAGCCTCTTCCATGAACCATCCTTCAACTCATAGAGCACTGCGGACTCTAACTGCCCTTTAATGTTCATTCTCTTCTCAACCCTGTACCTTTTGTTGTTGATAGAGAACTCCAGCACAACAGAGGATCTCTGCGCACCATATCTTACCAAGTTCTTGTTGCTACTCCTGATATGCTTACCGTAAAAGGCATATGTGATAGCATCTATAACAGATGACTTGCCAGAACCATTTCTGCCTACAAAGACTGTGATACCGTCACCGAACCTTATGTTTGTGTCCTTGTGTGATATAAAGTCTATTAGTCTTATGCTCTCAAGCATTGAGATACACCTTCTTCACTTAAGAGAGTCTTCAAACTTTTTCCATATAAGATCTATCACGCTATCCATATCGTTATTATTAAGTAAGGGTAGTAGTTCATCTATTGCAAAACGAGCAGTGTCGTGATCTCCAAGCACGTCTGTTGCTGATTCAAGTAGTACCTTCTCTATATCTGGCTTACTCTCATAGAGCCTAAGGCTTCCATCACTCTTTACAAGATCAACATCCCAACTATAGTAGAGGCAGAGATCGCTTAGGTTGGAGAGTATGCTTGCTATCCTTGCCCTATCAACCCCATCTCTCCCATTTATCCTTATATCTACTACTGGCTTCTTCGTAAGTCCTGTTATGCTCTCCCTAACAATTCTTATGAGTTCATCTAACCTCTCATAATCTATAGTATAACGCATATGCCTCCTTGACGATCTTATCTGTACGAAATCAACCCTAGCCTCATCTCCAGATAGATCCACCATACAGAAGCCCTTCCTGAACTCCTTTATACCTTCATTGGGCGTTGGGTCTATAGATCCAGGGTAGCATATTATGCCTTTACCATAACTCTTCATAGCATGGTCATGTAGATGACCCATGGCATAATAGTTGAAGTTAGATGGGAGATCGTCTATATTCAACTCATATGCGTAAGGGTGGAACCCTCCCAGCCCTTGATGGAGTACAAGTACCTTCCTCTTCACATCATGGGGAGGATTTATAGCCTTCAACTTCTCCACAAGCTCACTGCACTCGCTCCTCCTATGCTTATGGAAGCCTATGAGTAGTGTATCCTTATAGATGTAGGGCTTACCATCGCCTATGTACGTTGCCATCCCAAGTCTATGGAAGAGATATGGAGAAGGGGTATCCCTTACCCTGCTTATATCATGCTCCCCTAGTGTGAAGAAGAACTTTATGCCATGTTCGTTCAGCCTCTTCACAGCTTCACCTAGTCTGTTGATTGCAGTACCAGATGGTTTTGGCGTATGTAATATATCTCCAGCGTGTATGACAGCATCAACTCTATCCTTTATTGCAGTATCTACTGCTTCATTGAATGCTTCATATACATCCTCCTCCCTCTCCTTTAGGTTGAGAGGTATACAGCCTAGATGGGTATCAGAGATATGCAGCATCTGCACATATATGCTACATCGGAGGGATTAATAATGTTAACCTAACCAAGCATGGTCTTACGCTTTTATTATTAGTTATTGACTAGCCTCAATCTATGCTCCTGTTATCTTACTACTACTATTATTATTAGCCTCTATCTCTATAACCTTGTTGAAGCACTTCACTGCCTCATTCAGCATACCCAACTCTACAAGTGTATTACACTTATTCCTCCACACTTTCACATCCCTAGGGTTTATCCTCAATGCTCTATCAAAACACTTTATAGCGTCATAGAACATCTTCAACTTGTAGAGTGCTACCCCTTTGTTGTTCCATACCCCAGCATCTTTATCATCTATCTCTATAGCCTTATCAAAACACTTTATAGCGTCATAGAACATCTTCATCTCAAGTAACACTACACCCTTGTTGTACCATGCCTTTGCATTACCATCATCTATCTCTATAGCCTTATCGAAGCATATTAGCGAGTCTTTAAATCTGCCTAGACCGTACAGGGCGAAGCCCTTGAGGTTCCATAGCATGCTATTACCATCATCTATCTCTATAGCCTTATCAAGATAGGTTAGAGCATCTTCGAACTTACAAGATTCTATTAACATGCTAACTTTATCGCATAGTCTCTTCACATCCTCTCTGCTATAATTCATTAGGAGTAGTAATAGCGGGGAAGTATTTAGATTTTTCCCTTATAAGGGAAATTTACGCCTATATTTCCTGTGTGGTTCTTGTTATATACTTCCTGCTCCCTGCTATGAGCTCTGTTAAGGCGTTGAATGCTCTAGCAATATCCTCCATCTTCACTATTATTATGGTATCTGTGTAGCAACTGACAGTATCCTCTATGTTTATCCTCCTCCTTGCAAGTTGATTATAGAATACAAGTGCACAACCTGGGGTCTTTATTATCTCCTCTGGGCTCTGCACTATTATAGCAGCAAGGTCATCCTCAACCTCCAACAAGTACTCATTGAATATATCCTTCATCCTCTCCAGTATTATATCATCGAATATCATGGTTACAGAGTTTATGCCCTCGGATACGCTTATGAATGAGTCGTAATGCTCCTTCAAAGGCAACGATATCTTCTCTATGGTACTCTTACTCTTTGCTATGGATATCTTTGCAACATCGGTTCTCACATTTATCTTACTATCTGCTATTATAGCCTCTATGCTCTTGCTAGGCATTGTATAGTTATACCTTATCCTCTTCAGCGCTGTAACTATGCTGTCTATGCTCACATCCCTGTTAAGTACTGCATCTACACTAGGTTTGATCATCCTTGCTATTGCGCTAAAGTTACCGTAACCCCTTTGTAGTGCATCTTGGAATGCAAGATCATTATCGATTATGGCTTTAACTGTTTTGGTTATGTTCTGTCTGACCAACATTGAACATTCCCACCTATATTGGTAATCTAGGACCAAAAAATATAAATGTAGCGTTATCTGCAGATTACAACCTATGAAGGCTGTGCTAGCATACTCTGGTGGACTCGATACATCTGTAGCGATAAGATGGTTACAGGTTAAGTATGGTTATGAGGTTGTTACTGTTACTGTAGATGTTGGTCAAGGGGATGATCTCAAGGCTATAGAGGATAGAGCGAAGGCTATAGGTGTTGTAAAGCATTACACTATAGATGCAAGAGAGGAGTTCGCTAGAAACTATGTCATGCCATGTATAAGGGCTAATGGTCTCTATGAAGGGAAGTATCCTCTTGCCACTGCACTTGCAAGACCATTGATAGCAGGCAAAGTGGTTGAGATAGCAAGGAAGGAAGGCACTGAGATACTCGCACATGGATGTACAGGCAAGGGTAATGATCAGGTTAGGTTCGATATAACTATGAGGGCGCTAATGCCTTCGTGTACCATAATCGCACCTATAAGGGATATGAATATGACTAGGGATGAGGAGTTGGAGTTTGCAAAGAAGGAAGGGATAGAGATAGTATCTGAAGCGAAGAGATATAGTATAGATCAGAACCTCTGGGGGAGAGCAATAGAGGGAGGGAGCCTAGAGTATGCAGATAGGGAGCCTGATGCTGATGCATTCAGATGGGTCAACGTAAATCCAAGTCTCTTACCAGATGATTCTGCTTATATGCATATAGAGTTTGAGCATGGTGTACCTGTTGCTGTTGACGATGTCAAGATAGATGGCAGTAATGGGGATGGTGTTGTGGAGATGATAGAGTATGCCAATGAGAAGGCTGGCAAGTATGGTGTTGGTATAATAGACCATATAGAGGATAGGGTAGTGGGCATAAAGTCTAGAGAGGTGTATGAGGCACCAGCTGCTCTAACTATTATAGATGCACACAGAGAGTTGGAGAAGCTTGTTCTGACGAGTCATCAACTCAGGTTCAAGCAGATGGTAGAACAGCAGTGGAGTATGCTCACATACTCTGGTCTCTGGCTAGAGCCATTGAGATCCGATCTTGATAGGTTCATAGAATCTACTCAGGAGTATGTCAATGGTAAGGTAACTGTAAAGATGTACAAGGGTGCATTCAGGGTAGTTGCGAGATCCTCAACTTACTCTCTATACGATGAAGGGTTGGCAACTTACAGCAAGGGTTCAACATTCGATCAGAGCCTAGCAAGGGGGTTCGTTGAGCTCTGGGGGCTTCAGAGTATAGTTGCAAACAGGGTTAGGAGTATTATCCATGAGGATGGGGGGAGGAGGCAAAGGCATGGTTAAGGTTAGATGTCTAGAGTGTGATAAGGATCTGAATGTACCAGATGATGCTGTAAATGGAGAGATAGTCACATGCCCAGATTGTGGAGCGAACTATGAGGTTACTCATATGGATGGGAAGATAGCGTTGAAACCTGCGGAGAGCGTTGGAGAGGATTGGGGTGAGTAGTAGGGCATGAGCAATAATATGAAAGGTAATAATGACAGTAGTAATGGCGTATCAATCTCAATAGTATTTGATAGGCTCAGATGGGAGGAGAAGGAGTTACTCGATAAGGCATTAAAGCTTGGCTACAATGCAAAGCTTATTGATGCCAAAGACCTTGTATTTAATACCGATGCTGTTGTGAAGAAAGGTATCCATGTAGATACCAATGAGCGGTTTAACGGTATAGATTTTGGCGGGGTTGTTATCCAGAGGTGTATAAGCCATTATAGGGGATTGTACATAACTGCATGCCTAGAGTCCCTTGCCATACCTACAATAAATAGATATGCTGTTGCTGAGACATGTGGGAATAAACTGCTCTGCTCTCTAGCATTGGCAAGGTATAATGTGCCAACACCTAACACATATTTTGCATTCAGTGCTGAGAAGGCAATAGAGATAGCAAATAATTCAGGCTATCCTATAGTATTCAAACCAATAGTAGGGAGCTGGGGAAGACTAGTGATACCTGTAAAGGATAGGGAGATGATGGAGAGTATAGTTGAGATGAGGGAGGAGATGCCAAACCCTTTGAGCAAGATATACTATCTACAGGAATATATCAAGAGACCTCCACGAGATATAAGGGCTATAGTTGTTGGAGATAGGGTGATAACAGCGGTGTACAGATATGCAGCAGAGGGGGAGTGGAAGACCAATATAGCAAGAGGAGGCAAGGCTGAACCATGTCCAATAAGCAAGGAGTTGGAGGATATATGTCTGAGGGCTGCTGAAGCAGTAGGAGGGGGAGTGTTGGGCATAGATCTGATGGAGGATGAGGCTAGAGGTTTGCTTATACATGAGGTCAATAATACAGTAGAGTTCAGAGGCGCAGCAAGTGTGAGTAGCATTGATATAGCACAGGAGATAGTTAGTTATGCGATGAAGGTGGTTAGAGCATGAGTATGAGTATGGATGATGGGGGGAGAGAGAAGATAAGGGTTGGGGTTGTTGGAGCATCAGGCTACGTTGGGGGGGAACTACTAAGGCTACTCGTGACACATCCTAGGGTTGAGTTAGCGATGGTAACATCTAGGCAGTATGCTGGGGAGTATGTACATAGAGTGCATCCAAGCCTCAGAGGGTTCACAGAGATAACCTTCTCCCCTCTAGATATAGATAAGTTAAGCAGCAACTGTGATCTTGTATTTACAGCTGTACCACATGGCAAGGCTGTTGAGATAGTTAAGAAGTTGTACGATACAGGTGTAAGGGTAGTTGATCTAAGTGCAGATTACAGGCTTAAGGATCCTGAAGCATACAAGTACTACTATGGCTGGTCACACCCATACCCAGACCTCTTGAGCAAGTCTGTATATGGAATACCTGAACTCCACAGGGATGAGATAAGGAATGCAAGGCTTGTATCATGCCCTGGATGCATGGCTGTAACATCGCTTCTAGCACTTGCCCCATTGGCAAAACATGATCTGATAGATCTTGATCATATAGTTGTTGATAGCAAGATAGGCTCATCTGGTGCTGGTGGTAAGCCATCATCTGGTACACACCATGCCATGCGTTACGGTGTTGTTAGGCCATACAAGCCAGTTAAGCATAGGCATACAGCAGAGATCGAGCAGGAGATGAGTATCATAGCAGGGAGGAATGTTAGCGTTAGCATGACCCCTCATGCAGTAAACATAGTTAGAGGCATACTATGCACAAACCATGCATTCCTGAAGAGAAGTACAAGCATACAGGAGTTATGGAGAGCGTATAGAGGCATGTACAGGAATGAACCATTCGTTAGACTGATAAGGGATACCAAAGGTCTATACAAGTACCCAGATCCAAAGTTCGTAGTAGGTTCGAACTTCTGCGATGTTGGCTTTGATATAGATGAGAGGAACAACAGGATAGTTGCATTATCTGCTAGTGATAACCTCATGAAGGGTGCTGCTGGCTCTGCTGTACAGTGCATGAACGTCATGTATGGATTCAATGAGGTTGAAGGATTGCTGATAACACCCCTAACCCCAGTCTGATCTTTTATGGTGTATATATATGAGTATCATCTTACTTACCACATTATTATTTGAGGTATGATGATATGATAGTCATAAAGATAGGAGGGAGCATAGTTGATGGATTACATGCTAGTACCATAGAGGATATACAGAATGTGTTACACAATGACAAACTGGTTATAGTCCATGGTGGAGGCAAGGAGGTTACAAGGATAGCAAGTAAGTTGGGTAAGGAGCAGCGCTTCGTGGTATCCCCTGGAGGGATAAGGAGTAGGTATACAGATAAGGAGACTATAGAGATATTCACCATGGTAATGGCCGGGAAGATAAACAAAGAGATAGTTAGTATGCTCCTCAAGCATGGGATAAAGGCTGTAGGTCTATCTGGTATAGATGCCAGCATGATAACCGCTGAGAGGAAGAAGAGGTTGATAATAATAGATGAGAGGGGTAGGAAGGTTGCTATCGATGGAGGTTATACAGGGAAGATAAGTAGTGTTAATACATCATTATTGAATATGCTCATAGGATCAGGATATACTCCAGTCATAGCACCAGTTGCTATAGGGGATGAGTATGAGATGCTCAATGTCGATGGGGATAGGGCAGCAGCGTACGTTGCTGGCGCATTGAAGGCAGATAGAGTACTCTTCATTACAGATGTTAACGGGCTTATGATGGATGGCAAGTTGGTTGAGCATATAACCCTTGATGAGGCTAAGAGGATGCTCCCAAGGATAGGGCATGGTATGGAGAAGAAGGTTCTTGCATGTACTGAAGCACTGAGCATGGGTGTAAGGGAGGCTATAATAGCATCTGGCAAGGTTGAGAATCCTATAAGTAGTGCACTCAAGTATCTCAACTGTACAGTTATAAGCCATGGTTAGTAGTAGATGTGTATGGTATGGTGTGAACCATGCAGGGAGAGAATATAAACATAAGTGAGAGGATGAGGGAGGAGGATTCTTACCTTGCCAATGTATTTCATCGTTACCCCATAGAACTTGTTAAAGGGAAAGGGGCATATGTATGGGATAGCAATAGCAGAGGGTATATAGACTTCATGGCTGGTTATGGTGTTGCACTTGTTGGACATTCCAATGATAAGGTTGTGAATGCCATAAAGGCTCAGGCGGAGAGGCTGATAACCTGTCATTGCTCATGCTATAATGATGTTAGACTTGAGTTTCTAAGACTACTGGTAAGTATCGCACCTAAAGGTCTCAGCAAGGTATTCCTATGCAATAGTGGCGCAGAGGCATGTGAGGCAGCTATAAAGATTGCAAGGAAGTACACTAGAAGGCATGGTATAGTTGCTGCTATGAACTCATTCCATGGCAAGACCATGGGAGCACTATCTGTAACCTATGCTAGTAAGTATAGAGACCCATTCAAACCATTACTAGAAGGCGTTAACTTTATACCATATGGAGATGCAGATAGGCTCGAACAGTTGCTAAGTGGTAACGGATCTAGCATAGGAGCAGTTATCCTTGAACCCATACAAGGTGAAGGTGGGATAAACGTACCACCAGATGGTTATCTTGCAAGGGTTAGGGAGCTATGCGATAGATATGGTGTATTACTCATCCTCGATGAGATACAGTCAGGGCTTGGAAGGACAGGAAGGTTATGGGCATCTGAGCACTGGAATGTTGTACCAGATATCATGTGTATTGCAAAGGGCATTGCTGGGGGTGTACCCATGGGCGCTGTACTAGCAAGAAGGGATGTTATGGACGCTCTGAAGGTTGGAGAGCACTCTAACACATTTGGGGGGAACCCACTCGCCTGCGCTGCTGCAAAGGCAACGTTAGAATGCATAATAGAGGATGATCTTGTAGGGAATGCTGCTAGAATTGGTAGATACATGAAGGATGGGCTACTAACCTTGAAGGATAGGCATAGAGTGGTAAGGGATGTTAGAGGTCTAGGGCTCATGCTTGGTGTAGAGTTAAGGTTCGATGTCAAGGATGTATTGATGGATGGTATTAGCCATGGATTACTTATGCTCTACTCTGGAAGGAATGTGATAAGACTATTACCTCCTCTCCTTATAGATGAGGATATAGCATCCAAGGCATTATCCATACTTGATACCCTGCTTGCTAGAGAGGAGATGAGGAGAGGAGTCTAGTATGGTGAGGGCAAGAATATGAAAGAGAGGATTGGTGGAAGAGTAAATAACAACAATAACAACAATAGCAATAAACCTGTGTATCTGGACAGTATAGATGAGAAGATAATAAGCATACTCAAGGAGGATAGTAGGAGACCATACGTTGATATAGCAAAGGCAGTAGGACTATCAGAGTCTGCAGTAAGGAGGAGGATAAAGCATCTATTAGACTCTGGCATAATAAAGAGGTTCACAGTAGAGTTGGGTCTGAGTAATAGGACTAGTGCTATAACCCTAATATCTGTCAAGCCATCTGTGGATACAGCAAAGGTATCTGAGAGGCTCAAGGCATTGAAGGGGGTTGAGATGGTTTATGAGATAACTGGTCAGTATGATATAGCAGCAATAATAAGTGCACCAAACATTGGGGAGATAAACAAGTGTATAGATGATGTTAGAAGAATAGATGGCGTTGATGATACAAATACAGTAATAATATTGAGGATAGTGACATAGCACTAATGATAAATAGATGGTTGTTCCATCACATCCAATCTTTCTTGAGCATGATCATGGTTCATAACACTTACTGATTACAGCAGAATACATATAGAATGATACTGAATCCAGACATACAATTATAATTATCTACAACTTTAGTACCATCTCGCAGCGTAAAATACTAATATCATAACGAAATCTGTATATAGAGTATCCTTGTATGTGCTGCTATGCGCTACACTATAGATGAGAAGGACCCAAACTATTATGCTATGCTATACAACGGCATAGTGATGGATGAAAGGTACAATAATCTACCATCAAGTAATGGTAGTAACAGCAATGCTGGAAGGGTGAATATATTGGATAGTACCCTAAGAGAAGGGGAGCAGCATCCAGGAGTAGCGTTCACTGTAAAGCAGAGAGTACAGATAGCATGGATGCTTGACTACTTTGGTGTAGATCAGATCGAGATAAGCCCTGTGATCTCTGAAGATCATAGGCAGGCAACAAAGATGATAATAGATGCTGGTCTAAGTGCTGATATAGTTGCTCACTGTAGAGCGATAAGGCAGGATATAGATGTAGCAATTGCATGTGATGCTGAATGGATAGCAACGTACATGAGTGTATCGGACGTGCAGTTGAGGTCAAAACTGAAGATAGGGAGGGAAGAAGCATATTCTAGAGCGATGGATGTTGTTGATTACATAAAGGCCCATGGTCTAAAGGCAAGGTTCACACTAGAGGATGCAAGTAGGGCAGAGCCTGAGTTCCTCTCAAAGATTGCCAGAGATATAAGCAATGCAGGGATAGATAGGATAAGCATCCCTGATACAGTAGGTATAATGCTCCCTAGAGGAATGTATAGGCTAGTTAGCATGGTCAAGGCAAGTATAGATGCTAGCAAGACAAGGTTAGATCTGCACTGCCATAACGATCTTGGATTAGCATTAGCAAATGCACTGGCAGGGGTAGATGCTGGTGCAGATCAGATACATACTACAATAGATGGTATAGGGGAGAGGAATGGTATCCCTGCTCTTGCTGAGGTTGCTGTCATCCTTACAATGCTCTACAGATGTAGGGATGATCTTAGGCTTGATATGCTCAAGGATCTCTCGAGGCTTATAGAGCAGTATACTGGTATAGCAACTCCAGAGAGCAAGCCAATAGTTGGGGATAGCGCATTCAAGCATAAAGCAGGGACCCATCTTGCAGCAGTGCTTAGGGATCCTAAAGCTTATGAGATAATAGAGCCTAGAGCGGTAGGGAATAGGAGGAGGATAGTCTTTGGGGAACTTGCAGGTAAGAATGGTGCAGCATTCCTGCTCAGCATACTAGGGCTTGATGTTGATGCAACAAAGGCTGAGAGGCTAGCAAAGGGCTTGAAGGATCTAAGGCTAGGGGATGTTCTAGAGATGTACCTTGATGATGTGATTGAGGAGAGGATAAAGCAGATGAACAGACCTTAAACTTTTTGATAGATCCTATGATTCTACTATCGGTTACAGAAAAGGTTATCTATAACCTGTATCTTAACCTTCGTATGAATAAATTAGGCTATATTTGCATCTTAATGGCACTATTCTCTATATTACCTGTCCATGCACAAAAGGAGAGAGTAGGGATGAGTGATGATATTAACTTCATGATAGTTGGTATGGATGGTTACTACACAGATGGTAAGGAGCAGTACTATAGGGTTGGTGATACCCTGATAGTTAGAGGCTCTATATCTGGCTCTGCCAAGAGTGTAAGTATAAAGGTTATAGCACCAGATGACTCTATATGGTTTAATAGTGATACAATGCTAGGTTATGCGAAGGGGTACTCTTATTATGTTACTGAAGAGGGTGTAAAGGGTAGAGAGTGGAGTAGTGATAATGGCTTCTATGTTAAGGCTAAGCGGTTCACTACAAATGATCCCGAAGGTATGTATAGACTTGTAGTAACCGCTGATTCTAGCAGTATAGAGAGAAACTTTGTATTCAAGAGTGTTGAGGGTTCATATAGCAATGAGATAGGATCGGAGTATGCTAGAGATACACTAATTGGTGGTGGGTATGGAGGAGCAGTAGTAGGAGTATTAGTTAGTGCTATTATTGCTCTTACTCTATTTGTGGTGAGGAAGAGGAGAGGTAGTAGTGATAAGAAGGAAGTTGTGAGCGTATAAGCATGTGAGATGCAGGTTGAGACATAAAAAGATCTTTAGAGGAGTACATCAATACTCATCGATAACTTTACAGAACATCATAGGGCGAGGGCAGTACTAGTGCAGGTAAGCTTCTAACCAAAGGTAATGATATGTTTAGGATGGGCAAGTATGAAGAAGGTAGAATTACTGTAATCTATGGGCTGGTAATGCTTATCAAGGCTTCTAGTACATGCGAGGGGTACTGTACTGTAACCTATATGATATGCAATATATGCAAAGTAATGTAGAATGAAGGTTATTACTGTAGCAGCCATATCTCTTTATTTATATAGACCATAATTCATCATGGTTTTTATAGTACACAGTATAGTAGATATATAAGAAGACATGGCTAGGTCTAAGGGTAAGAGTGACAAGACTACCAGTAAGAAGAGTAGCATCAGCAACAAGAAGCAAAGTATAACCTACAAGGATGTTGGTGTTGATACAGCAAAGATAGGCAAGATACACCATATCATAGGAAGTATGATAGCAGGCACACATGGTGAATATGTGATCTCTGGCCATGGGCACTATGCTGGACTCATAAGTATAGATGATGAGAGAGTATTAGCAATGCATACAGATGGGGTTGGTAGCAAGGTCATAGTAGCTTCTTTGGCAAAGAGGTACGATACCATAGGTATAGACTGCATAGCAATGAATGCAAACGATGTGGTATGTGTTGGTGCAGAGCCCCTAGCATTTGTAGATTACTTAGCGGTCAAGTGCCCAGATGCAGATATGATAGAAGAGATAATGAATGGTCTTACCAAAGGCGCAAGAGAGGCAAATATATCTATAGTTGGAGGAGAGTTGGCAGTGCTCCCAGATCTACTTGCTGATGAGTTTGATAAAGTTAGTAGAGGTAAGACCAAGGGTAGAAGGAAGGATGGCAGTAAGTTATCCAAGTTAGCAGTAGATAATGTATTCGACCTTGCTGGAACAGTTATAGGCATAGCAAGGAAGGATGAACTCATCCTTGGTGAAAGTATAAGTGCTGGGGATGTTATAGTTGGTATAGCAAGTAATGGCTTACATGCTAATGGCTATACACTTGCCAGGCATGTACTCTTGAGCAGGTACAGGCTTGATGAGAGGATAGATGAGTTAGGTTCAAATCTAGAGGATGAGTTGCTTAAACCCACAAGGATATACGTTAAACCCATTCTAGATATAATAAAGAGGATGGACGTGCATGGAATAGCACATATAACTGGAGGGGCATTCAAGAAGTTAACAAGGCTTAACAGCAACGTTAAGTTCCTACTTGATTCCATGCCAGAGCCTCAGACAATATTTAGACTGATAAAGGAGCATGCAGGCGTGGATGATGTGGAGATGTACTCAACGTTTAACATGGGAGTAGGTATGTGTGTTATAGCAGCAAAGGGTGATGAAGATGCTATAATCTCAATATGCAAGAACCATGATATGGATGCTTATGTTATAGGTAGGGTAGAGGAGGGCAAAGGAGTTTATATTAATGATGTAAGGCTTGTATGAGAAGTAATTCCAATGAACTAACTAATATTATTATTATTATTATTAAGATTGATAGTTTACATTCCTTATGCTTATATATCTATATTATTATTATTTATTATTGGTTAGTTGATTGAATTAATGTGCCTAATGACTAAAAATAAAAGGAACTTAATTGATTAAAGTAATGGCAGTAGAGAGTATGTAGGATAACTATTATCATCAAGTATCATAGCATAAACCTTCTCATAAGGCTTTACTATGGATAGGATATGCACATCGTTATCCTTTACAAGCTTTATATGCACATCAGCAAGCATGCTTGCAGATACTGCAAGTTCTGTCCCGCTCTTAACTGTTATAATTAACACATCCTTGTTGTTCCTAACAACCTTCGCACCATACACAAGCCTGTTCTTAACATCCTTTAGATCTTTCCATATAATATTTGCATATATGAGCATGCTCTTCCCCTCCTCCTTCAACTTTATGTAACTATCTACTAGCAATGCAAGGTTCTCCTCAGGGTCATCTGTAAGGTTCATAATCATCCCTTCATTTATACTCTCTTTATCATAGGTACTTAACTCCCTGTAAGCTGTAGCATACTCTTGCTCCTGAATACGTGATGGGCTTGAGAATACCATGAGCCTACTCAGATCGTACAATGTGCAATGAGGCACTATCTTCCTCAGGACCTTAACCAATGGCTCATCCTGACCACATATAACCATTGCCTGTCTATTGCTCCTTATATTATTAAGCACAGCACTCAACGCAATTATTCTTGCATATTGTATGTTTACATTACTATCAATCTCAAGCACTACAACACTTCCTGTTCTTATTCCATACTCTAGCGCATCATCCATATCCCTACTCCCTGTTGATATATAACCATTCTTACTTGCCAATGGAGGGAATAGTGATGATACATACTCTACCTTCTTCTCGTTCTCTGCTATTGTGAAGTGTCCTCCATATAGTGTGTATACATATTTGTTCTTTTTTATAGCTACTCCTCTCATCTTATCTATACACATGGTTCTCATCCATACACCGTTCTTCTCATCTCTCCCAAGGGTTATTACACAGTCTACAAGGTACGCTAATGTGTTCATCTCTGGCTCCTCACTTACAAATACAAGCATACCATCATTTGCATCAGCCATAGCAAGCATGCTCTTCTCCATCTTGAGCCTCTCATCTAGAGGTATCTCTTTCGCTAGAGCATCCCAACTATCAAGAACTATAAAGGCTCTCTTGCTACTTATCAGTTTACTAACAACTAGCTTGAGCAGGGTATCGGCACTGCTTAACCTTAGATCTATGCTATCTGCCTTGTTTGCATCACCATTCTTATTACTCCTCTCAGCATAATCTGGTACAAACTGTAATGCACTGCTATCATCAAGTATATCCTCAACCCAAGGCAGTTGCTTTCTCAACTTATTATATGATACCCTAGTTGAGATGTAGAAGCAGTTGTACCTATCTTTAACACTCCTCATCAACTCTAGCGCTAGAGTAGTCTTCCCTGCGCCAGGTAAACCTCTTATCAGTATAGCTACAGGCTCTATATCCATGAATGGCCTGAATATACGCTCGAATGCATCCCTTACCTTCGACTCCATCATCATGTAACTGACTTGCCATTCCTAAAATCGGTTATTATGTAAGAATGGTTAATTACAGGCTAGAGAGATCAGATCTGTTCTATAACCTATCCCATCTTTATATATGGATGAGCATTAATACTACCAATGAGGGGGAGGTAGAGATGATTATATACTACTTCTCGTATAACCATCCGCGTTTATAGAAGTAGTAGAGCATGAATAATGCACTTGCTATAGAGATGGCTATGACTACTATTAACGTTGTGTACTTACCTAGGAAGAGCCATGGCTCATCCTCTATGCCTCCAGGGAGTATTATGTTCATGCCATAGAATGTACCTATGAGCGTTGCTGGTATTGAGAGCGTGAATACTATGGTTAGTACTGCTAGTATCTTGTTAGTCTTCTCTGTACTTAGTATAAAGTCAGTATCCTTGTATATGTTTATGGTCTCATTAGCGGTATCCAGCACCTCTATAGCCTTCTCAAGGTGATCCTTGACATCGTTCCAGTAAGGCGTAAGATCTGTACTTGAGAATTGGTGCGATTCCCTAGTAACATCTGTAACTATCCTCCTCAATGGTAGTATTATCCTCCTTAGTGCTAGTATCTCCCTTCTTATATCGGTTATAGCCTTTATTGCAGATACGTTCTCAGCAAATACAAGATCCTCTATATCCTCTATGTTACCCTCGATCTTTATCAATATGTGTAGTAACTCATCTATTATAGCATCCATTATCTTGTGTAAGAGGAAGGCTGGGGAGTTACCCATTATGACTCTCCTATGTTCTTCATCAGCCTTGCATGTGTTGAATAGATCTGCTATAGGCTTTATCTCACCCTTGTGTACAGTTATGAGGAAGTTGAAACCCATGAATATGGAGAGTTGTACATTCTTTGGTACACCATTGCTGTACAATGGGTAGTGTATGACTATGAACACACTGCTGCTATACTTGTCCATCTTTGGTACCTGTATCTTCGATAAGCAGTCTTCTATATTCAATGGATGGAGGTTATAGGTCTCTGCCAAAGTAGTTAGTGTGCTCCTATTAGGCTCGCTGATATCTATCCACGTAAGCCCATTGTTATCCACAGAATTGATATGTTCTAATGCCTTCATGCCCAGATAGCATTAGAGAACACTTTATATATAATTAATTTTGATCCTAATCTAGTTTACTAGCAATTTATATACTTGTATTTGAGAGATGTTCATGGACTATATACCATCTCTCACCAAACTTCTTGCATACCATGCTACATCTTACCTTACCTTTTATAACCTGACCAGTGAAGCTGTAATCATCAACTACAATGCCTTTATGCTCGAGTATGAATGTTGCTAATGCTACCGAAGATTCAGAGTCAAGCATCATTACTCTCAGATCCTCTATAGTGTATTCATAGTCGGAGACGTTGGCAAAGAACATCTCCTCATGTAAGCATGCCTCCTCATAATCCATGATATGATATGGCGGTGTATCACTGAACTTTGTAAGCATCCTGTGGTGCACATCCCTTATCGTTGAGAGTTCCTTGCTCTTCCCTATATGGAATGCTCTATGGATGAGATCTTCTATAGCGCTTATATCATCGCTACCCTTCTTACTGCTCATCTTTCTATAACTCCATAAGTAAAATATTTATAATTATCACACACTCTCATCTATACATGCTGTATCATCAGGTAGAGTACAATAATGCTAGAATGATAGTTTGTATAGGCTTGCTTATGCTTAGATGCAGGCTCATAGTTAGCCTAGATGTTGCATAAATTAAACAAAAGCAGGGTAGATCTCTATGGTTGAGATGTCTGGCGCAAAGGCCCTCATACAAGCCCTTGAGAGAGAAGATGTAACAGTTGTATTTGGGATGCCTGGAGGGGCAAACCTCCCAATTTATGATGAGTTGTACTCAAGTAATATAAGGCATATACTTGTTAGACACGAGCAGTCAGCTGCACATATGGCAGATGGCTATGCAAGGATAAAGCGCAAGGCAGGTGTATGCTTTGCTACCTCTGGACCTGGGGCAACAAACCTTGTTACAGGGATAGCAACTGCTTACATGGACTCAAGCCCGATAGTGGCTGTTACAGGACAGGTGCCTAGGGCAATGATAGGCAAGGATGCATTCCAGGAGTGCGATATAGTTGGCATATGCGCATCGATAACAAAGTACTGCTTCCAGCCTTTTAACAGTGGAGAGATCCCTGAGACTGTGAAGAAAGCATTCTATATAGCAGAGAGTGGTAGGCCAGGACCAGTACTCATAGATGTGCCAAAGGACGTGCAGCAGGAGAGTGCTGATATGGTATTCCCTGAGATAGTGAAGATAAGAGGCTACTCACCACACATAGAGCCTGATGTGATCCAGGTTGCTAAGGCAATAGATCTGCTACTCAATGCAGAGAGGCCGATGATAATGGCTGGTGGAGGAGTCCATATCTCTGGAGCATTTGCTGAGTTGCAAGCATTGGCAGAGATGCTCATGATACCTGTTGTTACAACATTCAAGGGGAAGGGCGTATTCCCAGAGAACCATCCACTATCTTTAGGGCCTATAGGGATGCATGGTCATGCTGAGGCTAACAAGTTGGTTACAGAGGCAGATGTGCTCCTTGCGATAGGCTCAAGGTTCTCAGACCGCTCAGTTGGTAGGTTCGATGAGTTTGGTAAGGATATGAAGATAGTTCATATAGATATAGATCCTGCAGAGATAGGGAAGAATAAGCAGGTTGATATTGGGATAGTTGGTGATGTTAAGGTATCTCTAAAGATAATGCTCAAGATGCTTGCCAACAGGGTTATAAGGAAGGGAGAAGGGGAGTGGGAGAACAACCAATGGCTCAAGCATGTGAGGGAGGTTAAGGAGTACTATAGGGGTATTGTAAAGGATCATCCAAAGGAGGTTACCGCAATGAAAGCAATAAAGAAGTTGAGGGAGCTACTGCCAGCAGATGCTATAGTAACAACTGAGGTTGGCCAATGTCAGATGTGGACATCCCTATACTTCGATGTTATAAGCCCTGGGACATTCTTCAGTTCAACCGGTCTAGGGACTATGGGCTTTGGGTTCCCAGCATCCATAGGCGCAAAGGTTGCAAGGCCTGAAGTGCCAGTAGTTGATATCGCTGGTGATGGAAGCTTCAACATGACAGAGAACTCACTAGCAGTATCAGTACTTGAGAAGATTCCAGTCATAGTATTCCTGCTCAACAACTACTCTCTAGGGATGGTTGCTCAGTGGCAGAGACTATTCTATAACAGGAGGATGATTGGTGTTGATCTAAAAGGTATGCCTGACTTTGTCAAGGTTGCTGAAGCATACGGTGCACAGGGGATAAGGGCTGAGAGCATGGATGAGGTTGAGAAGGCTATAAGGGTAGCGTTAAGGAGCGATGTAACAACTGTGATAGATATACCTATAGACCCTGAGGAGAATGTATTCCCGTTCATGCCTCCAGGCAAGGGGTTGAAAGATACTATAATAGCAGCATAGTACAAGCAAAGGAAGGGAGGAAGGTGTATAGATATGACGTGGCGTATAATATCTGCACTGGTTGAGAATAAGCCTGGTGTGCTCTTTAGGGTATCGAATATGTTCAGAGCAAGGGGATTCAACATAGAATCGCTCTCAGTTGGACCAACTGAAGCGCAAGACCTCTCAAGGATAACGATAACGATAAACAGTGATGAGCATACAACAGAGCAGTTGGTGAAGCAGTTGAAGAAGATAATAGATGTTGTTGATGTTACAAGGCTACCTCTGGATAACAGCGTATATAGGGAGTTAGCACTGATAAAGTTGAAGGCAGAGGAGCCAACAACAAGGTTAGAGATAATGAATCTAGTAAATGTTTTTAGGGGGAAGGTTGTTGATATTAGCAAGAGATCTATAATGGTGGAGATAACTGGAACCCCAGATAAGATAGATGCATTCAAAGCATTGGTTGAGCACTATGGCATAATACAGTTGGCTAGAACTGGGGTATGTGCACTACCAAGGGGCGTTGTTTATGAGTAGTGATGGCAGTAAGGGTTACAACAGTAACAGTAACAATAACAGTAACAGTAGTGGCAGCGCTGATATAGATTACATAAGGATATACGATACAACACTCAGAGATGGGGAGCAGACCCCAGGTGTAACATTAACGCCAGAGGACAAATTACTAATAGCTATACAACTGGATAAGTTGGGCGTAGATGTTATAGAGGCTGGGTTCCCTATAGTATCTCAAGGTGAGAGGGATGCTGTAAAGATGATAGTTAAGCATGGTCTGAAGAGCGAGATCTCTGTTCTAGCAAGAACAGATAAGCGTGATATAGATGCTGCCATAGACTGTGATGTGAAGTATGTACATACGTTCATAGCAACATCTGATATCCATCTACAGTACAAGTTAAAGATCTCAAGGGAAGAGGCCCTAAGAAAGGCTGTAGAGGCTATAGAGTACTGTAAGGCCCATGGCCTATATGTTGAGTTCTCTGCAGAGGATGCTACTAGGAGTGATAGAGAGTACCTTAAGCAGGTATACAAGGCTGTAGTCGATGCTGGTGCAGATAGAATAGATGTGCCAGATACTGTAGGATATGCAACACCAAAGTACATATACTCACTGATAAGCGAGTTGAAAGGCACAGTTAACGTTCCAATAAGCATACACTGCCATGATGACTTTGGTCTAGCAGTAGCCAACTCGATAGCAGCTATAGATGCAGGGGCTGAATGTGCCCATGTAACCATAAATGGGTTAGGGGAGAGGGCAGGTAATGCCTCGTTAGAGGAGTTTGTAATGGCCCTTCACTGCCTCTACAACAAGAGGACAAGGATAAACACCAGACTGCTGTATGAGACCTCTAAACTCGTAGCAAGTCTTACAGGGATAATAGTACAGCCAAACAAGGCTATAGTTGGTGAGAATGCATTTGGCCATGAGTCTGGGATACATACACATGGAGTGCTCTCTAACCCGTTATGCTATGAACCAATAAGCCCTGAGCTCGTAGGGAGGAAGAGATGGTTAGAGGCAGGTAAGCATGCTGGTGCACATGGTATAGCAGCCATGCTTGCTGAGTATGGTGTAAGGCCAGATAGTGAGCAGTTGAGGCATATAGTTACAAGGGTAAAGGAGTTGGGGGATAAGGGCAAGCATGTTACAGAGGCTGATCTTATAGCGATAGCATCACAGGTCATGAACCAACAGAACCTGGTTGAGCATGTTAAGCTCATGGACTTTGTTGTTACTACAGGTATAAATGTGGTACCTACAGCATCTGTGAGGCTCATAATAGATGGGAAGGAGTATATAGTTGCTGAGACTGGTGTTGGGCCTGTTGATGCTGCACTAAAAGCAATACAGAAGATAACAGATAGGATAGCAAGCATAAGGCTCAGTGAGTTCAGACTTGAAGCAATAAGTGGAGGCTCAGATGCTCTTGCAGAGGTTAGTGTTAAGGTTGAGGATAGTAATGGCAAGATCTCATCTGCTAGAGCTACTGGAGAGGATATAGTTGTAGCTAGTGTCCAGGCTATGATAAATGGGATAAACAAGATAATGATGAAGAGGGCAGTTGATAAGGATAGCAACAGAGGAGAGGTTCAAGGTTATACAGTATAATCTATTTGTTTATTATAGTATTAGTGGTGCAGTCCTTTGTACAGGATAGCATTGATAGAGGGAGATGGTATAGGGCCTGAGATAAGTAGGGCAACAAGATTAGTGCTTAATACAGTTAATACAAGGCTAGGGATAAGGATGGTGTTCATGGACGTTGAGGCTGGTGACTCTGCCCTATCAAAGTATGGTAGGGCATTACCAGAGAGGAGCCTTGAGATTATAAGGGACTCACATGCGTGTATAAAGGCACCAATAGGTGAGAGTGCAGCAGATGTTATAGTATATCTTAGGAGGTTACTCGACCTATACGCAAACATAAGACCAGCAAAGACGTATCCAGGGGTAAGAGGGCTGAAGGATGGTATAGATTTAGTAATAGTTAGGGAGAATACCGAGGATGTATACTCTGGTTTAGAGTATGATATAGGGAGTGATGCAAAGATAGCCATAAAGGTTACAACCAGGAGAGCATGTATGAGGATAGCAGAGTATGCATTCAGGCTTGCTGATGCAAGAAATGGGAAGAGGAGCGTTGTTGCTGTTCACAAAGCAAACCTGTTAAGGAAGACAGACGGACTATTCGCCTCATGCTGCAGAGAGGTTGCATCAAGGTATCCTAGTATAAGGTTTGCACAACTCTACGTTGATGCATGTGCCATGAACCTTATAAGGAACCCAGAGGAGTTCGATGTTATAGTTACCATGAACATGTATGGTGATATACTATCTGATGAGGCTGCCCAAGTCGTTGGGAGCCTTGGCATAGCACCATCAGCAAATGTAAGCGATGAGTATGCTATATTCGAGCCAGCACATGGTTCTGCTCCAGACATAGCAGGTAAAGGTATAGCTAACCCACTATCACTTATACTCTCAGCAGGGATGATGTATGAGTGGCTTGCAAGAAGGTATAGTGATGGGAAGTGCATTGAAGCATCAAGGTTCATAGAGGCTAGTGTAAGCAATGTATTGAGCAAAGGGATAATGACAAGAGATCTAGGAGGCAGGAGCAGTACAGAGGATGTAGCATATGCAATAGTTGAAGAGATAAAAAAGTAGAAACGAATATCGGTTATGGAATTAGATTCTTATCCATTCATTGTTCATTACCACCTTTTTTATCTTAACAATTCCTTATAATCCTCATCCTTAGAAGAATAGCCCTTGTGTGATACATTAAGCTAAAGACATTCTGTTATGTTACTCCATCGTATGCTGTTGCGCTGTAGCATAACTACCTGTAGGTTCAATGCACTCCTTAAATGATGTATAAAGGATATCCATCTAATTAATACTCATATAATTACACAAGATCTTTGTAGTTTATTTATTTATTTATTTACATAGTCCCTTACTATGAATATTTGATGGTTAGGCTATATGTTAGCATTATAAGGAGATGACCATATCCTGCATCTCATAATTGGTAATAAAAATATTATCCTGACAGGATTTTATATATAAAGTATCCAGATATCACCCTATTTTATCATTAATTAGATATTAATGACGTGATTATATTTAAAAATATTATGATAGTAATACTAAAAGGTCTCTTCTCTATAAGAATTAAGGGGTTGGGGGTAGTTGGTTACAACATATTTGCTGATATGTATGGATGTGATTCTAGTATACTGAATGATGTCGAGTATCTACGTGTTGTAATGGAAGGGGCTGCCAAGAAAGGTAAGATGCGAATAGTCAGAACAGTCTTTAATAGATATACGCCACAGGGTATTAGTAGTGGTTAAGGAATCGCACCTAGCAATACATACTTGGCCAGAGTATTCATTTGCGTCAGTAGACATATTCATATGTGGTTGTAATAGTAGACCATATGAATCGCTTAATTACATTATAGAAAAGTTAAAACCAATAAAGGTTCACACAGATAGCATAGAGAGAGGTAGGCTGTTAAGGCATGAGTACAGATGATGGGCTCTGGGTAACTGAGGAGACGTATCCAGGATTCAGGATAAGCCATAAAGTGTTGGAAGGTCGTAGCGTATTTGTAAAACGTACGAGATGGCAAGAGATAAAACTTGTAGATACTGTGAACTTTGGCAAGATGCTTATCATAGATGGGTTGATCCAGTCATCAGAGAAGGATGAGCGCTACTATCACGAGGCTATAGTTCATCCTGCTATGATAACACATCCAAAACCGAGGGATGTGCTTATACTGGGAGGAGGAGAGGGCGCATCCCTTAGAGAGGTATTAAGACATAACACAGTAAAGAGTGTTGTTATGGTAGAAATAGATGAAGAGGTGGTCTCTTTGAGCAAAGAGCATCTTCTTAGCATGCATGACCACTCATATAATGACCAACGTGTAACCCTTGTAATAGATGATGCCATTGAGTATGTACGCAGATGCGTTAATGAAGGTAGACGCTTCGATGTGATAATACAGGATCTAACAGATCCCTACAAGGATAGTCCATCTGTCATGCTCTATACACGTGAATACTTCAAAGCCGTACATGAGATACTTAACGATGATGGGATATTTGTAACTCAGGCAACTCTGCTTCATCCATCTTCAAGGGCATTTGTAATTATACATAACACGTTGATGCTGACATTCAAGATAGTTAGGGGGTATGTAACATACATCCCATCTTATGCTAACCTGATAGGTTTCATAATAGGATCGAAGGAGTACGATCCATTATCTGTAAGTAAGGAGGAGATAGAGAACAGGTTAAATACTAGAGGAATAGCTAAAGAGTCACTTTACGCATATGACCCCGATACCCATATATCTTACTTCATCCTCCCCAAGTACATAAGGAAGGATATCAAGAGTCTCAACGAGATATCTACCAGAGACAGACCTGTAACCTTCCCCCTATGAGATATTTTGATCTTGGTCCATTGTTACTTTGCAGGGATAGAAATACTCTACCCAACCATCTCATCTCTTTACCTAACAGAATGAGCAGCCTTATACTCTAGATAGCATAGGTTGATACTGCTACATCTTTACAGTTAATCTCAATTGTACTCGAATTCGTTGTTCTTTTTGACCATATCTACTAGTAAGCGAATATAATGTTGTTAACATATCTAAGACAAGATTTATTGATATCCTCTAATATAATAGTAAATGCTTTTCACAAACTCTGTACAACACTTCAGTACGATCCACCATTCCAATATACTAATAAATTGATATTTATTTTGATCATTCTCCGCTTCTCTTCCATGATCTAAAGAGGAATACAAGGGGTATTATCATCGCTACACTTGCTACTATTATAGGCATAAGCACAGCATAATGCAGTGAGTGCTCATAGCCAAAGAGGAATGGGTATGGGAATACCATGAATAGCCATGCAAGCGCTATGAGGGCAAAGAGGTATAGGTTCCTTCTAACGAATACTGCTAGTGGTATAGATCTTAGGTGCTTGCACCTTATACACTTCCTACCCTCATCATCCACACATCCAGAACATACGCTCTTCTTGCAGTACACGCATGTATGCTCAGCGAACCTTGCACCACATATAGCACAAGGCATGAATTAATAATGTATAAGTTGATAATAACATTTATGCTATTGAAGAGATTAAAAATAACGAGTTATATAATAATAATAGATTCGACGTACTTGCTTATCTCTTTTACTAGACTAAACTATGGGCTCAAGCGCTCAGTATCCCTAGGGTAGAGCACAACCTCTCTAACGTTAGTTACATTGCATATGACCATCATTAGTCTATCAAGCCCCAGACCCCATCCAGCATGTGGGGGCATACCCCACTCAAATACCTTGAGATGATCTCTAAATTCCTCTGGGTTCAAACCCTGCTCTACAAGTCTCTTCCTCAACCTTGATGTATCATGCTGCCTCTTCCCTCCAGATGCAAGTTCCAATGCTCCATATTGAAGATCGAATGAGTATGAGAACCTTGGATCATCATCCCTCTCATGTATGTAGAATGGCTTTAGAGCAGTGGGCCAATCAACTATGAAGTAGAAGCCCTTCATCTCCTCTCCAAGCAACTTGAGTGCATGGTCGCTCAGATCATCCCCAACCTCTATGCTCATACCATGCTCCTTCTTTAAGATCTCTACCGCTTGTATGTAGGTTACCCTTGGGAATGGTAGCGATGGTACATCTATGTTTGAGCCTACTAGACTCAACTCTTTACCATACTTGCTCTTGAGTTCACTTAGCAGGTTATGTATAAGCTCTTCAGCAATACCCATAACATCATCAGCATCCATGTACGCTGCTTCTATATCTACGCTCACAAACTCGTTCAGATGCCTAGTTGTATGGGACTTCTCTGCTCTATAGTATGAGGCTATCTCGAATACCCTATCTAGGGCAAGGGTCAACTGCTCCTTGTAGAGCTGGGGGCTCTGTGCAAGATAAGCCTGTCTGTTGTTGAAGTAACTGAACTTGAATAGGTTCGCCCCTCCCTCACTTGCACTCCCTATTATCTTTGGCGTATTAACCTCTATGAAGCCCTTCTCTACGAGGAACCTCCTTATTATCTGTAGTGTATGATGCCTCAACTTGAATATGGCTGCTACACGAGGGTTCCTAAGGTCAAGTGCTCTAGCATCAAGCCTAGCATCTAGAGATGCACTTACCCTACCTGTAGGGTCTATGGGCAATGGATGCTTTGCTATAGAGTATGTGTAGAGTGATTCAGCCTTTACCTCAAAAGGGTAGTTAACAGATCTACTCCTTTGTACTCTCCCTTTAACCCTGATCGAACTCTGTCTTGTAACCTTGATACCATTGCTAACTAGCATAGATGGCTCAGCAACAACCTGTACTCCTCCAGTCACATCCCTAACTATTATGAAGTTTATTGCACCTAACTCCCTTACATCCTCTACCCATCCTGCAACCTCTACATCTCTTCCTAGCATAGACTCATCCAGTTGGTTTGCATATACCCTCTCCATGCAGAGATTCTACTGCTAGATGTTATTAAGTCATTACTATGCTATAGTCATGTGTATGATCTTGCTGATTGATAGATAAGGTGTTAGTGACTCAGCAGGTAGCGATAGTACTTATGTTATGATAACAAGCATCTTATCTTAAAGATCTTTATATCAAGATCATCATCTCCTTACATATGGAGAATGCTATAGAGGTAATGAATCTGGTAAAGAGGTACTCTAACAGGAAAGTTGTCGATGGTATATCGTTCAATGTCAGCAAAGGAACGGTGTTTGCATTACTAGGTCCAAACGGTGCAGGGAAGACAACTACAATAGAGATAATCGAGTGCCTTAGAACATTCACATCTGGTAGTGTGAATGTCCTTGGATATAGGGTAGGGGATAGAAGGGATGAGAAGGAGGTAAAGAGGAGGATAGGTGTGATGCCCCAAGATTTTAGGGCATTTGATAAACTTACTGTTAGAGAGAATATAGAATTATTCTCAAAATTCTATGATAGGCATAGAGGTATAGATGAAGTGCTCAAGGAGTTTGATATCGATGAGTATAGCAATGTTAGGTTCGAGAGACTCTCTGGAGGGCTGAGGCAGAGGCTAGGCTTGGCAATCTCTACAATAAATGATCCAGAGATACTCTTCCTAGATGAGCCTACAACAGGTTTGGATCCAGCATCAAGGAAGCAGATATGGGATATGGTGAAGAGGTTGAAGGACTCCGGCAAGACCATAGTACTCACATCACACTACATGGAGGAGGTTGAGCACCTTGCTGATGAGGTTGCAGTGATGAGCAAAGGTAGGATAGTTGCAATGGGGAGTCCTTACTATATAGCAAGTAGATATGGCACTGGTAGAAGGTTGGTCATTAAGGGTTATTCTAGATCAAAGATGCTAGCAGCACTTGCAAATTATAGTAATACGGTTGGAGATGCCCTCATACTAAACATTGATGAGTATAGCAGTAAAAGCAGCATAACAATAACAGAGATAGTAGATATAGCAATTAGGGATGGGTTGGAGGTACAGTTCAGGAACCCTTCGCTAGAGGACGCATTCCTTAGGCTCGTTGGGAGGATGGATTATGAGGGTAGGTTGCTTGATTAGGATCGGGAGTAGATGTGATGATGATGATGAAGATGAAGAGAGTTAGGTTGAGTGATAGAGTTGCAGTAGCAGTAGTAACAGCAGCAGTAATGGCACTTGCTAGAGCACTCCTATTGGACTGGTTAAGGAGCAAGAGTGGAGTATTCTTTACAATACTCTTCCCGATAATGCTCATGAGTATACTAACACTTGTATTCGATGATGATAATAGATTAGATCTGTATATTCAGAACCATGATGTTAGTAGCGATGGGGCTCCTACAGAACTCTCCAATGCGCTTATCACTACACTAGAATCCAATATGATTCAGATCAAGCATATCTCTACAGATATCGATGCAGTTGAGTATGTAAAACACTCCAGTAAGAGAGTACTTGTAATACCAAAGGGGTTCGATGCTTTGCTAAGGGAGAAGAGTGTAGAGGCTAGGATGATGATCATGCTATCAACTCTAGATCTCTTGCAAGAGCAAGAACAAGAGCAGTCTCTAGCAGATAAAGATGATGCAAGATCAGGAATGCTAGTCTCCAGAGAAGGGCTAGAGAGCAGGCTTGATGCTATAAGAAATGGTAACTATAGTGGTGGCTCAGTCCCAAGGTTACTGCTCATAGCAAATTCTAGCAGGGATAGAGAGTATGAGCAGATACAGGGCATATTGATGAGCATACTGCTTAGGTTCCAGCAGAAGGTAATGGATACTCCAGAGATACTTGGTATTGATGTAGATGATGTTAGCGATATTAAACCAGCATCAGGTGAAGCAAACTACTACCTCCCTGCTGTACTTGCTGCATTCATAATGACCAATGGTGTTCTAGGCACGAGTGGGATAGCAGCAGAGTTCAAGAGGAAGGGTATGCTCAAGAGGCTGATGAGCACTCCATTGAGTAGATTACAATGGATAGTTGCAAATATGCTGACACAGACAGTACTTGCTCTTATACTTGCATCAATGATGATATCCATAGCAGTGATAGCATTCAACACTTCTCTGCCAAATGCTATCAGCATGGTTGTCCTTGCTATAGGTGCATTATGCTTCACAGGTCTGGGTATGCTTATTGCTGGGGCATTGAAGGAGCCTCATGCAATAACTGGCGCAAGTAATGCAATAGCATTCCCCATGATGTTCCTCTCAGGTGTATTCTGGCCTTTAGATAGCATGCCTGAGTATATGCAGAGTATAGCATATGCACTACCTCTAACGTACTTTGTTGATGCTTTACATGCTAGCATGTACTCATCCAGCATGCTCACTGTGTTACAATCAACCTCTACGTTAGCATTGCTTACTGGCGCATTCATATTTGTAGGTTCATACTTAACAAGATGGAAGGAGTAGTTTACACTAATCTACACTTGATAATAGATCATCTTATATCGTTATATCGTTTCATACATGCAAGTAGAGTAGAGCATCTAATACCTATGTATACTAAAGTTGCTACTACTAACCTTTAAAGGATACATATAATCAGATTGATATGGTATATGATAAGACTGGAGGTTAGTAACCTAAGGGCATACTACTTCACTGGCAAAGGTGTAGTCAAGGCTGTTGATGATGTTACATTCGATACCAACGAGTCTATCGGTATAGCAGGGGAGTCTGGCTCTGGCAAGAGTACCCTTGCCCTATCCATCTTGAGGATGCTACAGCCTCCTGGTAAGGTTGTTGATGGTAAGATAATGCTTGATGGTATCGATATATTGGCTATGGATGAGCATGAGTTCAATACAAAGATAAGGTGGAAGAAGATAGCAATGGTATTCCAAGCAGCAATGAATGTGCTAGACCCTGTATACAGGATAGAGGAGCAGATGGAGGAACTACTCAGATACCATGGGTATGTTGGGAGCAATGCATATGAATTGATGAGTAGTGCTGTAAGGCAGGTTGGACTTGATGAGGATGTTTTGAAGCGTTATCCTCACGAGTTATCAGGAGGGATGAAGCAGAGAGTAGTTATAGCAATGGCACTGCTCATGAAGCCATCTCTACTTATAGCAGATGAGCCTACTACAGCATTAGATGTTCTAGTGCAAGCACAGATAATAAACCTTCTCAAGAGGCTGAAGAGGGAAGAAGGGCTCATGATAATGCTCATAACACATGACCTCTCAATAATAGCAGAGGTAGCAGATAGGATAGGGATAATGTATGCTGGTCAGATGGTTGAGTTTGGTAGCATCGATCATGTCTATAGAGAGCCTAAACATCCATATACACAGGCACTACTCCAATCAATACCAAGGTTAAGGGGGGAGAAGAGGCTCGCCTATATAAAAGGCAGTCCTATAGATCTGCTTAACATACCTAGAGGTTGCAGATTCTATGCTAGATGCCCATACGCAATGGATAAGTGTAGAGAGGAGGATCCTCCAGCATTGGATGGTGGTTACAAAGATGGCTATGTTAGATGCTGGCTCTACTCAAAGCCTTAACAATAATGGTAATCTGCTAGAGGTTGATAGGTTAAGGAAATGGTTCATAGTAAAGAGATCTATAATGGAGATACTACAAGGAAGGCAAGCAGGTGTAGTAAAGGCTGTAGATGGTGTAAGTTTCAGTATAAAGCAAGGCTCTACACTTGTACTTGCTGGGGAGTCTGGATCTGGTAAGAGTACTATAGCAAGGCTAATCCTTAGAGCGATAGAGCCAGATGAAGGGAGAATAAGGTTTGCTGGTAGAGATGTCCTCTCGCTAGATAAGAAGGGGTTGATGTGGTTCAGAAGGAATGCACAGATGATCCATCAAGACCCTTACTCATCACTTAACCCTAGGATGAGGATCATCTCTATAGTTGGGGAACCTCTGGAGGTTCATGGCATCAAGGATAGGAAGGAGAGGGATGAGATGGTCTTCAAGGCTCTGGAGGAGGTTAGACTAGAGCCAGTAGATGAGATAGCATACAGGTATCCTCATATGCTCTCTGGTGGGCAGAGGCAGAGGGTTGCTATAGCAAGGGCACTTGTATTGAAGCCTATGCTCATAGTTGCTGATGAACCAGTATCCATGCTAGACCTCTCTGTTAGGGCTGAGATACTTGAACTGATGCAGAACCTGAAGGTTAAGCATAACATAACCTATATGTACATTACGCATGACCTCTCTACTGCTAGGTACTTTGGTGATAGAATAGCAATACTATATAAGGGTAGGATAGTTGAGAGTGGTGATATAGATGATGTTATCAATGAACCATTACATCCATACACTCAAGCGTTGATAGATGCTATACCAGAGCCAGACCCTTCAAACAGGTTGAGGGATAAGGCTATAAGGATAAGATCTAGCATGGATGTATATGATGAGAATGGTTGTAGATTCTATGCTAGATGCCCATACGCAATGGATAAGTGTAAGGACGAGCCTATAATGCTAGAGGTGAAGAAAGGGCATTATGTAAGTTGCTTCCTCTACAAATGATACTCACCCATCCTACATCCCTACTACAGGAATGCTATATCTTCTCTCCTTGCCATCATTATGAGTTCATCTCTACCATAGATATCATGTAGTAATGCTGCCTCTCTAGCATTGAGGGTATTCTCATAGAACCTCTTTGCATTGATGTTACTGGTGGATGTTGTAATGAGCACGAGTTTTAGTTCTGACCCTCTATCATGGAGGTATCTACACACATCTATTAGAGACTCTTTTACTAGGGTACTTCCTATACCCTTACCCTGATACCTCTTGGCAATGGCTATCTGCTCAAGTTCTATAACACTCCTGCTCCTGAATCCTCCATGCTCGGTCCAGAGTATGTATCCTACAGGTTCATCAGGTGCAACTAGGGCTACATAGTACATACATATGGGTTTACTGTTATGCTTGAGCATTATCCATCTTACAGCATCGTTATACTCTCTCATACCATTGAAGTTTTCAATGTATATTCTTGCTACTGATGGTATATCCTCTTCAACCATAGCCCTTATAGTCACATCAGCCATAATCCTAGCCTCGTGAGCCATTACTACTCACTATTCATTATTCACTTGAGGTGTATGGTTAGTGCATGCCTCCTCAGTTCTTCATCACTAGCAAACTCTAGGTTACATTCTGCACAAGTGTATATCATCATGCCTGAACCTACGCCTGCACCCTCTGTCCTTACACCAATACCATTCTTCCTCTCCTCACTCTCTTTACTAACCTGTAGGCTCCTCTCTCCTGTTATATCTGCAAATACACTACCCTTACCTTTCTTCACTGCTAGCGCACCGCCTATGAGCCCAAGGATCAGACCAGGGAGCATGCCTATGTTTATGAACCCTACACCTAATACGCTTATTATGCAGAGTATTATTATCATAACACCCCATCTCTTACTCTCCTCACTCCTCCTCTCTATAAGCACTGCTAGAAGTATTATCATAGCCCCTGTTGATACCCCTGCTATTCCAGCACGCATAAGCATAAACCTGAACTCATCTTCTCCAAGCATATCCCTTATATTGTTGAGCATATCATCCTGAGGAAGACCTATGAAGATCCCTGCAATGAAGGTTAGTCCTTGAGCAAGTATGATAAGCCCCGCTAGGAAGGAGAGTATGAACTCTGGAGCCCTCCTCTTCACAGTTATCATTTCTACATATCCTCCTATACACTATACACACAAACTAAATATATAAATGAAGTGAATAGATTAACCTATTGCTAGAGACTACTCTCGAACCTCTGCGGCTTGGGTCTTACTGTATAGAGATATGCCCCAACACCCATCAAGGGTATAGATCCCATCATGAAGAGTTGAGGGATGAGGTTGAATAGGTATATCTCGCCTCTATTAGTTAGGCTCTCTATATAGTAATCATTCATTGCCTTCTCTATACTACTAGCATTGATCATCCCTAGGAGGAGTATAACACCTTGTGCTATTATTATAATGCTAGGAACCCTCCTGACACCAGACTTCCTTGCCAAGCCTTTAGCAAGTAGGTATGCTACACCTGCCAGCCCAAATCCTGGTATACCGAATAGGAACATCCCTATGATCATCATATTCCATGGCTGTGCTATAGTAGCACCTATAGCAAGGGGTCTGGTTAGTGCCATGTATAGTGAGTTGATGTAGATAATGAACATAACATGTAATGCTAGAGATGCTATAGCCATCCACGTATCATAACGCATAGGTATAGGCATAAGTATACTCCTCATGTGTGAAATAAATTGCTTGCTGATAGATGTAAGATATTTGTTACCATCAGCTTTCCGAACTAGATAGAGAGTGGTAATAGTCAATCTATTGTATATTTTTACAACTGCAACAGCTTAAGTTATACCGACTATCCTAGCCAGTTCCCTCCTTGAAGCAAAACTCAGTTTAGATGCAGCATTCTCTGGGGATACGTTTAGGAAGTGCACACCAAACCCATCCTCTAGTCCATGGCTATCAACAAGTCTAGGATGGACTTCTATATGCCAGTGTAACTGCTTCCTACTCTTCTCAGACGATGCATGTACTATCATGCTGAACTTAACATCGCCTAGAGTATTATTTAGGCCTCCAAGCATTACCCTAAGCATTGTAGCGAGCTCATCTATCTCCTTCTGGGTCATCCTAAGCAGTTGTATAGCATGCTTCTTTGGTACTATCCAGAACTCGTATGGATGTGTTGGGGCCCAAGGACAGAATGCTGTAAAGTTCTCTATGCTTACTAGATGTCTAGGGCTCTTATCCTCTATGCTTACTATATTACATAGTGGGCATGAGCCAGACTCGTTTATATACCTGTTTACGTACTCAACCTCCTGCTCTATAAGAGGAGGCATATAAGGGAAGGTAACTATGTTGATATGGGGATGCCACTCCTTACTAGCATCGTAATCCATGTAGATGGCAACATAACTGACACCCTTTTGCATATAGAGCCACTTCACCCTATCTTGTAATGCCACAAGTATATTCGACCACTGTTCTGCTGGTATGGATGATGGTTTGCAGTGCTCTCTACTAGCAACTAGTATGTAATGGTAGCCATATGCAGGCTCACTATAGAATGGTCTGCTGCTGTAAGTACCATTTGCAGATATGCTAACCAATGGCTTGCTACTTTGCACTATCCTTACACACCAGTCATCTATATAGTTATCCTCTGTATCTGCTAGCCTCCTCATCATCCCATCCTTCTGTACCAGTGCAAGAACCGCTGGTTTGGTTAGGTGCTCATTGCCAGGGCAGTATATACATCTATACTCATACTCATCTCTATTCTCTCTTGCATCACTATCATTATCATTATAATCGCTATCATTCACTATAACTAGCCTATCTAGCATGTTATCCTTCCTGAACTGGGCCATCTATCTATAAACACCCCCTCCCCTTCCATACTATCCAACTTGCTACTATACGCTTTTATCTAAATCTTACCTTCAAGAATAGTTAACATGGGATGATACAATTGTTTATAAATATAATAGATGTTATGCTATATATAGGATGTAAGGGTTCAAGGATAGAGAGGATGAGGATGAAGGAAGAGAGAAGGATGATGATGAAGAAGAAGGAGGAGGAAGAGGAAGAGGAGAGAGGATGTATGGAGGGTTGAAGAAGAATGAATAGCAATAATAGTAATAATAATAATAATGATGATGGTAACAGAGCTAGAAGTGGTTATTATGGCAAGATAATCTATGTACTACTCGATGGTGTTGGGGATCTACCCCATCCAAGTCTAAACCACCTAACTCCACTAGAGTCAGCATACACACCAAATCTAGATGCTCTAGCAAGGAAGGGTAGGATGGGCATCGTGTATACAGTAGGCAAGGATATCGCCCCAGAGTCTGATATAGCAGTCTTCAGCATGCTAGGCTATACATTTAGGGGAGAGGATTACCCTGGCAGGGGTATGGTAGAGGCTATTGGTGCAGGGATAGATGTTAAGGATGGAGATCTTGCAATGAGGGGTAACTTTGCAACTATAGATGATGGTGGAAGGATAGTGGATAGAAGGGTTGGAAGGAACTTGGTAGATGATGAGGCAAGGGAGTTGGTCAAGGCTATAAAGGATTGTGTAAGATTGACAGATGCAGAGTATGAACTGGCACATACTAGAGGGCATAGGGTAGTTCTTAGGATAAGGGCAAAGAGTAGTCTATCTGCAGAGGTTAGCAATACAGACCCAGCGTATGAGAGGATCAAAGGCATGGGTGTAGCAAAGGAAGGAGATACCACGATGATGAGCATCAATAGATGCAAGGCTCTCGTAAGGAGTAAGAGTGCATCGCTCTCAGCCAGATTAGTAAATGAGTTTACTGAACAGGTTATACGTATACTTAAAGATCATCCTGTGAATCTAAGGAGGAGGAGTATGGGTATGCTTGAAGCAAACTGCATACTCTTGAGGGATGCCGGTAATATGCTACCTAGGGTTGAACCTATAGTAAGTAAGTACAATGCAACGTTCGCATGTATAGTAGATATGCCTGTAGAGTATGGCATAGCAAGGGTTACAGGTATGAACATCTTGGATGGTGGAGGTATTAGAGATTACGGGATCAAGGCAAGGAGAGCAATAGATGCATTGAGCAATCATGATGTTGTTTATGTACACTTGAAGGGCCCAGATGAGTTTGGTCATGACGGTAATGCTCGAGGTAAGGAGGAGAGTATAGAGGAGATAGACGAGAAGTTCTTTGGAGAACTACTTAGGTTAAGCGATAGCAATACTAGGTTGTTCATAGTAGTATCTGGAGACCATTCAACACCATGTATAAAGAAGGCACATAGCGCAGATCCAGTACCTCTCCTTGTATCTAGTCCAGTTATCAAGGATGATGGGCTGAGTAGGTTCACAGAGCGTGAGGCCAATAAGGGTAGTATAGGCTACATAATGGGTTATGAGGTTCTTAGCAAGGTATTCAACATCATAGCCTCGTCCAATCATAACAATCATTAATAGACCAGCCATGATGGTAGCCTGATTACATAACCTGTCGTACACCTTCCTCCATCTATCTACCTACAGCCTATATTCAAGCATAGTCTTAACATCACTGCTATCCAGCGCAATGGTTATCTGCCTAACCAACATTGCTATATCTATTCCATGGTAGCTATAGTATTGCTCCTTATCCTGCAACTTCTGTAGTGCTCTTCCAAGTATAGATAGGCATATATCGTACTCTGCCTTCTGTGCATGGACTAAAGCAGCACATACAAGTATGATTCCTTGTATGAGTCCCTTCTCATCACCTTTGCTACTCTTCCATGCCCCTTCTAGTACTTCATGTGCTTCCCAGTAGCGCTCAGCATTGAATAGTTCCCTTGCATATGCTATCCTCTCATCCATATCCATACGCCTCTCAGTTACCTCTGTGTAACTTAGTACTGGTGCAATCCCCTCAAGCTCTTTCAGGAGTATATCTAGCATTGATGGAGCAACGCTAACATCCAACTCTACATGCCTTCTTGCTACCCTAGCATCCCTAATCTCTACTGTATATGAGCCAACATCAGCACTTATTCCCCTAGCCTTACTCAAGATAGATGCTGAATCCTCTGGCTTATAGCCATTGTTTACAAGCCTTATCATATACCTTGTTAGCATATACTAATGAGTTATCATTAGGTTTATTAAGAGTTAAGGTATGCATGGGATTATAATGGATGGTCAAATAATAGTGGAAAGGGAGGAGCATAATCCATTGCTTAACAGGATAGAGTTGGAGTGCATAATCAATGGTGCTAATGGCATGCTGAAGAGGCAAGATGCTGTAAAGCTTATAGCAGAGAGCAGGGGCTATACTGGAAGATTCGTAGTCCCTGTAAGCTTGAGGGGCGAGAAGGGCAAGAGTAGTCTTCGATGCCTCTTCTACATATACGAAGATGAGAAGGTTGCAAGATCACAACTCCCAAGGTATATAATAGCTAGGCTCACTGGTGAAAAGATAGATGAAGGTAAAAGTAAAGGAAAGGGTGATAAGAGTGAGTGATAGACAGGTAGGTAGACAGATAGAGAGTGAGTGATATTAATGGGCAAAGGTAACAATACACAGGTATGGAAGTATTACACAGTCGAGGGTGATAGGGTAAAGAGGGTTAGGAAGGAGTGTCCAAGGTGTGGGAGAGGAGTCTTTATGGCAGAGCATAGTGATAGAGTTACATGTGGAAGATGTAATTATACTGAGTTCAAACATAAGGCTAGTGAGAAGAGGAAGAGTAAGAGTAAGGAGTAAGTGGGAGAGGTTGAAGGAAGATGATGATGATTAAGAAGAAGCAATAAGCAGTGAGCATACCCTTCATCTACAATCTACATCAATACCATCTCTATCTCTACCGTCTAGTGAAAGAGATTATCTCTTCCCTTACACTCTTGATCATACCTATGACCATTGCTGGATAGAATGGTAGGAAGTAGGAACCCTTCGCTGCCATTATCATGGCATCATTACTACCATGTTGAGCATAACCCTCTAGAAATGCCCTTACAAACATCTTTACCATCTTCTCCTTTTTTGCACTGGTGAATAGTATAGAGTAGTAAAGGAAGCATGCTATATCCCATCCCATATCATCGTAACTGTTATTTGAAGTAGAGAATTGCTCGAAGTCTGTAAAGTAGAGCATGTAATCATCATTATCCTTAGCATGACGATTGTTACCTGTATAGCCTTTACCATCAAGGATAAGTACATTGCTTGGCTTGGTATCTCTCAGTATGAAACCATTGGCATGTATCCTAGCAAGCAATGATCCATATCTCCTAACATATCCAAGTAGGTTACTTGCTACACCTCCTCCCTCTATAGATCCGTTGTTACCATCATCTATTAGCATATCCCTTATCATATCGCTCAATGGGATGCCATCCACATACTTGAATGCTATGAGCCTCTTACCGAATGATACTGCTAATATCTCTGGAGTATTTATGCCCAGAGCCCTAACACTCCTTACTCCTATATACTCGTTCATCATCCTCTTCTCTGGAGATACATCGTAACGCTTTATCCCTGCAAGCCATACATTCAGTGCTATCCACTTTGCCATCTTTAGATTTGTGTAGTACTTGATCACTATACTCTCCTTCCTACCATCCTGCTCTATGGTGCATAGGCTTGCTGCTGCATGCTTATCCCCTATTCTAGTGAACCTTGCTGAGTAGCCATCTTTGAAACCTAGATTCTTTGCTATCATATCGAGCCAATAGTCACCATCAACAACTATCCCCTCGCTGGTCCTGAGTAGTATGGAAGGGTTTGTGAATGCTGGGGGTACAGTGTAAGCCTTGACCTCCTTCCTTCTACTCAGTTTCGATCTAGCCTCCTCCTTGAAGAAGTTAAGAGACCTTCTAGCAGCGTATGAGTGTACTATCCATGCAAATGCACCTCTGAACATCTCTTTCATAGTAATCATCCTATCACCATCTCTTCGTCTATCCTTGAGTATTATATGGTAGTAATAGTACTTACCTTCATCCCCATGTAGAGGTATCAACTTAACCAGACCATCTTCCTCCAGAGTTCTCAATGCCCCAACAAAACCCTCTCTGCTTATCTCCATATTCCTTGATGCGTAAGTGCCGGTGTATGTCTTCACATAACTGTAGAGTGCATGAGGATATATCCTTGCCCTCTCCTTTATCTTTGAGAATAGAAAGTACTCTGCTGGTATCGCAACCTCCTCAGTACCTATAAGGGGATTCAATGCTACAAGGGCATTGTACTCCTCCATTACAACCCTCTTCTTGTATATGGTCTCAACGTACTTCAAGTACTCGCCATTGAGTAATGGGAGATAGGGGTGGAGGAGCCTACCTGCAACGAACTCCCCAAGCATTGCACTCTCAGCATCCCTAAGTAGTGCCTTGCCATCAACTATTAGTACTGATGCATTAAGCCCATTGCGTACATAAACATATTTGATTATATCCTTATAGTCCTTCAGAACAAGGAGTATATCGTAATCGCTATCTGGTCTTGCATAACCTGAAACCTTCGAGCCGTAGATGCAGCATGAGAGTATCTCGCACCCATACTCCTCTGCCAGAGCCTTGACTATCTTTGATAACTCATCCCTCTCCTCTACACTTATTAACGTACCATTATCATAATTATCATCTTTACTAGAATAGGCATCGATAACATCACTCCTCTCCCTCTCCTCCTTGCCCCCTCCCTTCATTTTTATAGATACCATCCTCTACACCCCTTCTCCTCTTACCACTTCTTCTGCTACTAGCATTAATAAACTCATATATCTTGCCCCTCAACCTATCATCTATACTGAATAAGGCTATAGCCTCTATAGGAACCCTTGCTACATTATCCTCAACCCTTATTCTTGCTGTTGGTAGACCCTTCTCTATCCACTCCCTCATACACTTACCCTCAAGCCTGTGATCGTCCAACCCATCATCCTTGAACTTCTTTACAAGTAGCCTTACCAAGGCTCTATCATTCTTGAATACCCTGTTAGGCTTCACAAGCCTACCCATATCAGCATACATACTCTCGAACACGCTATCTGTAACCTCATCAGATATTATGTTCATGTTGATGAACCTAGCAAGGAGTTCTATATAGTGAAGGAACTCATGCGCAAGTATTGCATGTATGGTCCCTTTCAACCCGTATGCAACTAGGGGGGCAGTGACCTGTATAACTATAGATAGGCTACTATCGCTATAGCCATAGTAACTACTTTCATTCACTCCTTTAACTATAGGTATAGTTCGAGCGAACATCAAGCCTAGACCATACTCTGAATCTGCCACAACCATCCTCGGCTCTACATAGTACTCTGGATACTCTATACCAGATGCTCTCTTAACCCTCTCTATACCTTCAGTGACATACCTGTAGCGCTCAATAATCCTAGAGTAAACCTTCTCTGGTATCAATGCTTTAGACCTTGCCTCTTCAAGTTTATAGAGTGGATCGAGTGCCATGGACAAGGTATTATACTAGCAGTATTATAAATATGACAGGATAACAACTTTTCGAGCCATGATAGATCTCTTACTAACATGCCCTCCTGGACTTGAGGATATAGTTGAGTTAGAGGCAAAGGAGAAGATACCATACACAAGTATAAGCAAGAGGTATATGGGAGTTAGAGGCTATGTACTACTGCAGATTGAGGATAAGGAGTATGATGACTCTTACTACATCAGCAAGGTACTCTCTATGCGCTCTATACACCATGTCACGAGGTATATAACATCCTTCAAGATAGAGAGGAGCAAGGATGCACTAGATACAATCTACAGGAGCGTTTATGCTCTAGACCTAGGCAGTATGCTGAATAATAGTACTAGATTCAGGGTTACAAGCAAGAGGCTTGGGAGGCATGAGTTCACATCTATAGATGTGCAGAGGGCATCTGGCAAGGCTATAGTCGATAGGTTCTCAAGCAAGGTAGATCTCAAGCATTACGATGTAGAGATTAGGGTTGATGTTGTAGGGGAGCAGTGTATAGTAGATATAGCATTGACAAGGGAGTCACTGCATAAGAGAGGTTATAGGATGTTTGATCATCCAGCAGCACTGAAGGCAAGTATAGCATATGCAATGATTAGACTTGCAGAGCCTAGTGAAGGGAACATCCTTGTAGATCCAATGTGCGGCTCTGGCACTATACCAATAGAGGCAGCACTATACATGCCAAGGCTAGAGATCTATGGATTTGATGTAAATGCCATTTACATAATGTATGCTAGAGCAAATGCAGAGCATGCTGGGGTTGGTGAGCGTATAAGGTTCATGCAGTATGACTGTAGGATGCTTGATATGATACTAACACCCGATAGAATAGTAACAAACCCACCATACGGGATAAGGATGGAACCTAGTATAGGGATAAAGAGGCTCTACAGAGACTTTGCTAGAGCATCATATAGGACTATGGTCGATGGAGGTAGGATAGTTATTATAACACTCAAGCATGGGATGATGAAGGATATATTATCATCTACAGGCTTCGTTATAACCAAGGATATGCCCGTTATGCATGGAGATCTATGGACTCATATAGTGGTTGGGGAGAAGAGGTAGATAGGTAGTGTATAGCGTGTGATAGCAGTAGCAGGAATAAGGATTAAATTAGATTTAACATACCTCTCTGACATGTTCCAGTACTTCACACCTCAACAGGCTAACAGGGTTCTAGGCGAGGTTAGGAAGAGGTTCAATAACATAGTTGCGTTAAGGGATAGGGTACTTGAGCTGCAGGAGGAGTTGCAGAGTATAGTTGATCATGATGCATCCCTACAAGTATACGTAGAGAAGAAGCAAGAGCTCAACTCTGCATTAACAAGACTCTATAGTGCTATAGAGGAGTTGGAGGCCATAGGTGTTGTACTGAAGAGTATAGATGAAGGGCTTATAGACTTTCCAGCCAAGAGGTTTGGAGAGGATGTATGGTTGTGCTGGAAGTCTGGAGAGGATGATGTCAGGTTCTGGCATGCTAAGGATGAAGGCTTCATGGGCAGAAAGCCATTGCCAGTAAGCGATGAGTCTCTAGTGTAGTGCAGTGCGGTGTAGTGTAGACACCATATTATGGTTATTATAATATAATAGCATGGATAATCATACACGATGGGATATGCATGGTTTAGGGCAGTAAGGATAAGGTTCCTTCTAGCCTCTGTGATCTCTGTAAGTATTGGTCTTGCTATAGCACTATGGAAGAGCAGTGCTCTAGACCCTCTCTATGCAGTCCTTACATACATTGGAGTGCTGAGCCTCCATGCTAGCGTTGATCTCTTGAATGATTACTGGGACTACAGATCAGGGATAGATAAAGTTGCTAGAAGAACTCCATTCTCTGGGGGTACTGGGGTACTGCCAGAGCATATGCTCTCACCATCAAGTGTCTATAGAGCAGGTATAGCATTCCTTATCATAGGAGCGTTGATAGGCTCTTACTTCGTTGCTGTTAGAGGTTTTGCTATAGCTGTAATACTTGGGTTTGCTATCGTAGCAGTGTACCTATACTCAACCAGTATAGTAAGGATAGGTCTAGGGGAGCTCTTTGTTGCTTTGAAGGGCGCGATGATAGTTATAGGCACCTACTACGTTCAGGTAGGAGCATTAGGCATTGAAGTTATACATGCTGGAGTAATCTCTGGTATGCTATCATCCATAGTTCTCTTCATAAACTCATTCCCAGACTATGAGGCTGATAGGAGAGGGGGTAGGAGGACCCTTGTTATACTACTTGGTCCTGCTAGAGCAGCAAGGCTATTCATAGCATTCCCTATTGCAGTATATATGATCATAGTTATGGGTGTATTGTTAAGCCTTCTCCCAGCATATGTGCTCTTAAGCCTTGGAGCGCTACCCCTTGCATTGAAGGTGTATAGTGTTTTGAAGGCAAGGTATGATGATGTTGAAGGGCTTATACCATGCATGAGGAGCACTGTAGCATTCTCAAGGATAGTTGGTATAGCAATTGTGGTAGGAGTTCTAGTTGAGCACTTATTCTAGCAGCTGTTAGTGCTTACCTTAGCGATCTTGCAATATCTGCAAGTTCATCTATGCTCAGGAGCCTGCTCTTGAATGAGTATATAATCCTCTCCTCCTCATCGTATAGGTTCAAGACGTTATAGTAGTACTTCTCCCATTGATCGTAATCAACATCTACCTCCTTGTATGCCATTGCCTTCTTACCATCTAAATTCATGGTTATGGTATCCTCTCTATTATCCACACCAACTGTATCCCAATCGATATCCTCGTATGATAGTAGTCTATAAGCGGTCACTACAAGTACTCCTCTTGCTAGTGCCTCCTGCATTTTAGTAGGCATATCCTTGCTATTGCTATAGTATATCTTCACATAGTTATTCATTAGATGGATGGCACATCTATACTCATAACCCTCAGGCATATATGAGGGTAGTTTAAGATTGAAGTTTGCTAGTGCATAACCATACCTTACCTCCTCCTCACTCATACAGTAAGGAAGGTATTTAACAACAACCTCCCCATGCATATTGTAAGGCTCAACGGTGTATGAGTACTTACTTGCCATACCTGCAAGGAATACAAGTGTGGAGCCCTTTGGAGGTATCACCGCTACACGCGCATAATTGTAATCCTCTATAAGCTTATCAATCGCACTAACGGAGACTGTCACCTTGCTATCAAGTTCGTTGATGAGTAGGATGAGACTGTTAAATGGTGCAAAGAGTTCATGCTTATTACTGTCAAGGGCAATTATCTTGAACCTTGGATCCATCTCTTTGTAGGATACCCTTACGGTTACATAGCCCTGATCTTCTGGGATGAGATGGTTATAGTCATAACCATAATCATAATCATCTACCATCATAGATCCAAATGGGTTTACCTTAAGACCATAATACCTCCCATCATACTCTATTATGCATGATATGTAGCCATCCTTATCCATCATATTGTAGAGCATCTCTATATGTGGCTTGTTTGCTATAATTGCCTTCCCCTTCATCATGAGCGTTACAAGTTCATATGCTTCAGCCCCAGATATAGTAACACTACTATACTCATTGTACATACCCATGGCATCTGCCCATTCTCTAACATACATGATCTCATCCCTCAACACCTTTGATATGTTCATGAACTTATGCCCTACACTAAGAAGGCACTGCTCTCTACCATCTAATCTGTCAAGCACTGCTATGCTAACAGAGGCATCAACCTTGTATAGGTCTGTAAGGGTAATCTCACCACTCCTGTAAGTTATAATGATAAGAACTAACACTGATGCAAGTATTATAGTAGTAACAATGAGTGCAAGATTCATTCCATATCAATATTATTATACTTTGAGCCATTATTTTTATCTTACATATAATAAATATCCCTTTCTAGAGTAAGGTAGAGGATGAGTGAAGGAGAAGGAACAACTATCCAGGGCTATGCAACAAGAGAAGGTACCGAGAGGTTCAGGGCAAGGAATGAAGGTAGTACTACAGTTATAGGGCACTTCAAGAGGTTCAATGAGTATGTATTGAGCAGTATAGGCATTGGTACTTATCTTGGCAAGGCAGATCAGGCAACAGATGCACTTGTAGTGGATGCTGTGAAGAGATCTATTGTAAGTGGGGCAGTAAATGTTATAGATACTGCAATAAACTATAGGTTTCAGAAGTCTGAGAGAAGCGTAGGGAGAGCCTTGAAGGAGCTTATAGAAGAGGGTATATGCAGAAGGGATGAGGTATTCATAAGCACAAAGAATGGTTACCTAACTCATGATGCTGATCTTAACATGGATTTCTGGGAGTACATACATACTAATCTAATAAAGGCTGGGATAATAACTGCAGATGATATATCCTCTGGCTACAACTGCATCAAGGTATCGTATCTGGAGGATCAGTTGAGAAGGAGTCTCAAGAACCTTAAGTTAGAGTGTATAGATCTGATCTACCTACACAATGCTGCTGAGGAGCAGTTACAAGATGTTGGCAGGGAGAGGTTCATGCAGATGCTAAAAGAGGTGTTTGAGTTCTATGAAGAGAAGAGGAGGGAAGGGCTCATCAGGTACTATGGGATGGCAACATGGGACTGCTTCAGGGTTGAGTCAAGTGATCCTGTGCATATGAACCTGAAGGATCTTGTTGATGTTGCAAGGGGTATAGCTGGAAAGGAGCATGGGTTCAGGTTCATCCAACTACCATTCAACATGGCTATGCATGAAGCAGCAACGCTCAAGAATCAGGTGATAGATGGCAAATGCTATACGGTGATGGAGGCAGCATCGCTGCTAGGCATAAATATATTCACAAGCGTGCCATTACTTCAGGGTAGGTTGCTCCATAGCAATGTTATGAGCAAAGGCTGATACACCAGCACTTGCATGCTTACAGTTTGCAAGATCATCTCGAGCGATACCTTTAGTAGGGCAGAAGAGAAAGGAGCATGTTGAGGAGAACCTAAGGATAGCAAAGATGCAACCATTGAGCAGTGATGAGTTCTCAGGTATCCTAGCAGAGATAACTAGGTTATAGATTAGAGTAGCCTGAAATCCTCCTTTATGGTGTTAAGCACAACATGTGTATTTGTTCTCTCAATGTATGGAAGGCTTAGAACATGCTTTGTGAAGTTGCTCAACTCATCTATGCTCTTGAACTTTGCAATTATAACTGCATCTGTTGTACCTGTAGTATCGTATACAGCACATACATTTGGGACCTTTGCTATCTCCCTCTCCATCTCAAGTAGTTTGCCCTTTGACATCGTAACCTCCATGACTATGGTTATTGTATAGCCAAGTAGCTTATGCTCAAGCATCGCTGAGTATCCCCTGATCATCCCTATAGCCTCCATATCCTTCACATGTTTGAGTACAGTACCTGTTGATACCTTTAGGGTATCTGCCAACTGTCTGTAAGATCTCCTTGCATCCCTGAGCAGTTCAGCAAGTAGACGTTTATCGAACTCGCTTATCTCCATGAGCATTATTAGACATACATGCACTAAACCTTTGCTGATACTAACACTGTATCCTATATATTAGAATTAACTCGATCATTTGTAGGTATTCCTACTACGAAATATAGATAACTATAGATAAAGATATATGCATATGATCCACATTCAAGCCATCATTCATTACTGGATTAATGATGATAGAGACTGTATCTTTGTATAGAGCTTACGTATGTCTATCGATGCGATTAATTATTCAATGTTTGCTAGAGGAACGATATGGTACTGTTGTGATAACTACAGTGAGGTTGGAGAGTAAGATATCTGTAGATTGTTATTATAGCACGTAATAGTTATCAATATCAATATCAATATCAATAACAATAACAATCTCAATAACAAGTTATGGTCAATATAGATAGTGTTTTACTATAATTCGCATATTTTCTATAGAGAGCTATGCCTAGAAAATAGAAATTTAAAGAGTGCCCCATAACCAAATTCAGATGAGGGTATGTGTTACAGGTGCATCAGGTTTCATAGGTAGGGAGGTTGTTAAGCAACTACACATGAAAGGTTATGATACAATAGCAATGGTAAGGGATGAGCAGAGGGCATCTATGCTAAAGGCTTATGCAGATCTCTTCACACTTGATCTTGAAGATGTCGATGATAATACATTCAAGAAGGTTATAGGCAACTGTGATGCTGTAATACATCTAGCAGCAAGGGTAAGGTTCCATCCGTACTCTATGCTCAAGGCTGTTATGGTTGATAGCACAGAGAAGATAGCAAGGGTATGCAAAGAGCATGCTACAAGGTTGATCTATGCAAGTAGTATAGCAGTATATGGCAACGGTAATGGGAGCAGTTTAGATGAGGATAGCATATGTAAGCCAGATACAGGATACGGAAGAGCGAAGCTTGAGGCTGAGACCATCATAATGGATATGATCAAGGAGGGGTTTGATGCTATAATACTAAGGCCTGGCTATGTATATGGCTACAGTGATCATGGTAGTGATCCTATAGCAAGGATGCTCATCACTGGCAGGGTATTCTGGATAGGCTCTGCTACAAACTACACTGGGGTAGTACATGTGCATGATTGTGCAAGGGCATTCGTTGAATCTCTATCATACAATGGCAATGTTAGGATATTCAACGTTGTTGATGACGAGCCTGTGAGATGGTTGGATTACCTTAACTATGCATGCTCATTACTAAGCATAGGTAAGCCAGTTCTGCTTCCTTACACCCTTGCTAATACTCTCTCCTACATTATCAATGGTATTGCAGTAGTACTCAACAAGGCAAGTGATCTAAGCCCAGATCTGATGAGGGCAATAAGGTACTCAGCCAGATACAGCAATTCAAGGCTTAAGCAGTGCATGAACTTCAATCTTGTATACCCAACCTATAGAGATGGTTTAAGGCAGGTTGTGGATGAGATAACTTCTAATAGTAAGCAACATAAAATTAGCTATATATGATGTGAGTATCTAGACCTAAAGTTTTTACGTACTAACTGTATGATATAGTATATGCGGAGTATGCAGGCATATACATACTTGATCATAGTGCTACTCCTAACCCCATCAACCACATCAACGCTTTATGTAGATATCCTAAAATCAGCAGATGCAGATACAAATAGAGTACAATTTACTTACATTAGTAACGGTATTAATGATGATGATGATGGTAGTGCTAACAGCAGTGGTAGAGCCAAGATTGGGAATAATAGTAACGATAGTAGTAATAGTAACCCTATACCATTACTAACATTAGATAAGAGTGAGTATAGTCCATTCGAGATAGCTGGTATAACCCTTTATGATATGTCAAGGGATACCAATCCTAATGTAGTGGATGTTGTTAGTGTAACTGTAAAGGGCAGAAACTCCATAGTAGTGAACTTGGTTGAGACATCTAGTAGTAGTGGTATCTTCAAGGGCAGTGTAAGGTTAACCCCTAATCCTTTGGCGTACAATGGTGAAGTAGAGGTTAGGCGTGATGATTGGTTGATAGTAGTCTACAATACTGTTATAGCAACATCTGCAAGAATAGTCTACCATGAGGCTAAACTCTCATTTGATAGGCAGTTCTACTACTCAATAGATAATGCAGAGATAACGCTTGAGGAGCCAGAGGCAAACAGGGATCCATATGCTAGGGATAAGGTTACAGTATTCCTATGGTCTGATACAGATACTACAGGGATGAGGATAGTATTGGTTGAGAGCGATGTGAACACTGGTATATTCAAGGCAGTGGTTAACCTTAACCCTGGTTCCAACGAGCATAATATGCTACAGTCTCTAAGAGTTACAGATAATGATAGGGTATTTGCAAGATATCTTGATGATACACTACCTTATCCAGTTAGGCTTGGAGCAGATAACATAACAACGGTTGAGATGAGGTATGTAACTGCTGAGGCTGTGTTTGGTACTGGAATACCTGCAAGGGAGAGGTTCACAGTATCTAAGCCAGAGATCGTGACACAGTTCGGTGAGCAGATAAGGGTACTCGCATTTGGGAGCAAGTTGGCAGTGAAGGTTGAGCTTCTCAATAGGCAACCACTAGCACAAGAGTTCGTATGTATAGCGCAGGTGAAGTACTCAGATGGCACAATAGCAACTATAAGCATGATAGCATCTGAGTTGGAGAGCAATACACGTGCAATAGTCACGTTGCCATGGACTCCTGATAGGCAGGATACGTACAGGATAGAGGTATTTGTATGGGATAGTATAGGTAAACCAGTAGCACTTGCACCTGTACAGATGCTTGAAGTCGATGTAGTATAGGTATAGTATAGGTACCTAGAATCAGCATGTTATAATACTAATTTAAAAGTTAGATAATGGTCAAATTAACCTTGATTCATAACTGAACCTGTTTATAATCATAAGTTGGTATTTGTTTAAATATAGTTAGTCTCTCTAGTCTTGAGAAAGGAGATGGTAAAGCTTACGATCATGATGAGAATCTTAATCATTATCATAGTATTATCTTCCATAGCAACCATCATAGTCCTCTCTACAACAAAGCAATATTATGATACCAATGTTTCTGCAACAAGAGTTATAAGGGTAGGATTGCAAGCAAATCTTACACATACTCCAGCACTTATAGCAAAGAGTGATGATGCATTTGGTAAGGAGTTAGGGATGGATGTTGAGTATAGGATATTCAAGGCAGGCCCAGATACCATGTTTGCACTGCTTACAGGGCAGGTTGATATAGCTTACACTGGTCCAATACCTGCAGTACAGGCTCATCTAGCAAGCAATGGCTCAGTAAGGATAATAGCAGGGGCAACATCTGGGGGCGCAATGTTCATAGTCCATGAGGGTATAGATACGCTTGAAGATCTTAGAGGTAAGAGGTTTGGAGCCCCTCAGTATGGTAATACACAAGATATAGCCTTGAGGTCATATCTACTAGAGCATGGGCTTAGGTTGAAGGAGGAGATGGGTGATATAAGCATAATATATGCAAAAGGCACGGAACTCTTGCTCCTATTCAAGAGGGGCGAGATAGATGGACTATGGGTACCAGAGCCTTGGGCTAGTAGAGCAGTAAAGGAAGGAGGAAAGGTCTTCCTTGATGAGAGGAGTATATGGCTAGATGGTAGGTTTGCAACTACAGTGCTTGTTGCTAGATCAGATCTGATAGATAGGAGGCCAGAGATGGTTGATAGAGTGCTCAGGGTTCATATCAACATCATAAGGTGGATAAACGAGCATAGGGATGAGGCAATGAGCATCGCTAGCAAGGAGATAAGGAGCATAACAGGACAATCATTACCAGAGGATGTTGTAAAGAGCGCATTCTCATCCCTAGATTTCACATACGATCCAATGCAGGGATCTATAGAAGGTTACATAGGGAAGGGGAGAATGCTTGGATTGTTCCATTTAGATCCTACACTAGATAGACTGTTCTATTACGATAGCTTGAAGAGTATACTGGAGGAGGGTAAAAGTACATTACATTAGACTCATTCAGCCTAGTTAAATAACAATATTCAAATTATACTTTCCTTAGAAGTAGAGGTGAAGAGAAAGGAGCGGTATAGACCTTGGCCAAGTTAGAGGTAAAGAATGTCAGCAAGGTATACAACCACTCAAATGGTACAGTCAAGACTATAGATGGTGTTAGCATAAGCGTTGAGGATGGTGAGTTTGTATGCCTAGTCGGTCCTTCAGGCTGTGGCAAGACTACACTACTCAACATAATTGCAGGGCTTGAGAGCCCATCTGAAGGAGAGATACTCCTAGATGGTAGGTGTATAAACGACACTGGACCGGATAGGATAATGATATTCCAAGAGGGAGCGCTATTCCCTTGGCTAACAATAATAGAGAATGTTGAGTTTGGGCTCAAGATGGCTGGGATAGATAAGGCAAGGAGGAGGGAACTTGCTATGCACTATCTCCAGTTGATGCAGTTGGAGAAGTTTGCAGACTATTATGTACACCAACTCTCTGGGGGCATGAAGCAGAGGGTAGCAATAGCAAGATCACTTGTAATGGACCCTGAGGTTCTGCTCATGGATGAGCCTTTTGCTGCGCTGGATGCCCAGACTAGGGATCTTCTACTTGTTGAGTTGCAGCTCCTATGGCAGAAGACAAAGAAGACCATCCTATTCGTTACCCATAACATAGCAGAGTCTGTATGCCTTGCTGATAGAGTGATAGTATTCACACATAGACCTGCTAGAGTGAAGAAGGAAATAAGGATAGATTACAGGAGGCCAAGGCTGATAGAGGATGCTAACCTGAGCAGGTATGCCAGCGAGGTTATAGAGGTTCTCAAGGGAGAGGTTATAGCAGCAATGAGGGAGGAGTACAAGAGTATGGATGGTATAGATAAATAAAGGCAGATAAGGTTAAATTGAATCCATGCCCTTAATGCTCTGATGTATAATAGATATATATCATCACAGTCACAATCACAGTCACAATCGCAACCATCACAACATCCATCATCCCTTACTCTCTTCCCTCTTCCTCTACTACAGCCTATACATTCTACTCTTAATCCATCCCTTTGTATACAGTGTAGAGGTAGCAAATATCTATGTGGTCTAGCATACTGCCCCATCATTGTATCAAGTGTTAAGACCATGCTCGAGCGTAGTGTGGATAAGAGTATAGATGGTTACACACCACCATCTGTATTCGTTGGTAGATTGGGGTATCCAAAGGTCAGTATAGGACCCATGATATCCCTTGTAGAGAATGAATGTAGTGCAAGCATAAGCATGTATGATTGCCCAGAGCAGTGGCATGATATTACACTTGATGATATACTCAAGTTTAGATTAGCAATGGTTAGAGGCAAGGTTAGAGTGCATGTAGATGATGCTGCACCTACTAAATCTAATAGGCTAACATCTATCATACAGGAACTTGCGATGGCTAAACTACAAGTTTATGCCGAGATGCTTCTCAAACACAGACCTTCAGGGATAAGCCTGAGTGAGTATCTCCCTCCATCTGGTCCATCAGCAGAGGTGGAGAGGTTAAATGTAGGGAATGTAAGGGTTGATGATAGGATAGAGAAGGCATACTACGATGATCTAAGCGCAGGGGAAGCAATGGTACAACTCTACAGCAAAGGTATCAGTATATCAAGCATAGTAAGGGCATTGAGCGCTGGATGCCTAGGCTATAAGAGTAGGAGGAGGTTTGTACCAACAAGGTGGAGTATAACTGCTGTTGATGATACCATATCTAGAGCGTTGATAGAAAGGATAAGGTATGAGCCCAGCATAGATGAGTATATTGTATACTCTAGAGAGGTTAGCATGAACAGGTTCGTATGTATACTTATGCCAGGTACATGGGAGTTCGAGTGGATTGAGGCATGGTTCCCAAACACAGTATGGAACGCTTATGGTAGTAGTTATGAGATGATGGGTGATCATGAGGGCTATAGAGGAAGGAAGGAGTATGCTAGGGTTGGAGGATGCTACTACTCTGCCAGACTTGCTGTCTCTGAGCATCTAGCATCCATGAAGAGGCAGGCAAGGGTTCTCATGCTTAGAGAGATATACCAGGGGTTCAACATACCAGTTGGTGTATGGTTTGTAAGAGAGCATGTTAGAGCTATGCTCAAGAGCAATGGAGCAAGGTTCACAAGCATAGATGATGCCATTAAATATGCTATGAGCATCTTAAAGATACCACTAAAGGAATGGGTTAGAGGGAGCCATATGCTTAGAGATATGAAGGGGTATCAGACTAGGCTATTGGATTATACAGCAGAGCAGACCTAGCACCATATATAATTCATAACAGATTTAATAGAGTGATGCTATAATAATCAAAAGGTATGAAGGTAATTAGTCTAGAGAGTAGTTACATACCCATACTCATACTGCTTGCATCCCCAGTACTCTACACCATTACAATAGCACCAGATACATTCCAGATGGGCTGGAATGAGGGTAGGGGAGGCTTCCTATTCGCTCTAGCATTCATAGTTGCAGAGATCACAGGCATAAAGTACGCTATAGCAAGGAGAAGGTTATACCTAGCATCGATCCTTGCAGTTGCATTAATGGTCTACTTCACTCTAGTAGAGAATGGTTATAGACAGGTTATAATGGATTCAGCATCGAATTATGGTGTTAGACTCAAGGATAGTTGGACATGGATGTGGGATTATATAGCATTTGGAGCATTCATGGTTGGAACGCTCAGCATACTATATGGGAGGAGATGGTTAAGGATAGCCCCTGCAAGCCCAATATACTTGCTTGGGAGTGCAATCATATTATCCTTGGATGCCTTCTTCCCATACAATACTCTTGGGCCGTTGCAGTTCATAGTACCATACCTTCTCCAGTTTGATGCCTGGATAATAAATACACTAGATATAGGGAGCGCTACAGCAAGGAGCAATATGCTCTTCCTGAATGGGAGCAAGGGCTCCATGGCCCTTCAGGTATTCTGGCCATCCGCAGGAGTTCATAGCATCATCATATACTCTCTAGTTATGTTAGCATTCCTACTCAAGATGAATATACAGCCTAGGAGGAAGGTTATGTACTTTGCAATAGGTGTTACTGGTACTGTGTTTGTTAATACTATGAGGATACTCGCTCTATCAATATATGTTCTTACTGTTAGTGCCGATGTCAATGCATTCGAGTCATTCCATTCAATAGCAGGGGAGATAATGTTCCTACCATGGCTTGCTGGTTACCTTGTGCTCATAATGTATGTTGAGAGTATGAGGGCAAAGAGAATGGGCAAGGATACTGCTAGTAAGAATATACAAGGTAATGAGTAAGCAAGCAAAAAGAAAGAAAGAAAGGAGCAGATAAATTCTGTTAGTTACTAGCCTACTGCTAAATTTATACATCTAATCTAACCTAATCTAATATGCTACATGAACCTCTGCAGGGTCTCCTGACCCTCTGCACTCTCTAGATCTGAGACCTTTACGCCTAGACGCCTCACAGGCTTGCTACTCTCTCCAAGCATCTCCTCAAGCAGTGCCCTTGCATACCTCATGATATCATCAGCCCTATTGGTGTAGTGTCTGAGCATCTTTGCCTTGCTCCTCATGCTAAGATCCTCATAAACAAGCATTATACCTACGGATCTGAATAGTAGTCCTTGCCCAACTAGGCTCTTGTGTACCTCCATGCTCAAAGTATTAAGATCATCAAGCATATCCTCAACTGCACTAGTATTACTCTTGAGCGTGGTCATCCTACTTATCTGCTTTGCCATAGCACTCTCCTTGACTGGCTCCTCATCTATACCTCTAGATGCATTGTAAAGATATACACCCATCTTCCTCCCAAACTCTCTGATGAGCCTATCTATGCTTACTTTAGCAAGATCAGCTATCGTGTATATGCCCATGGAGTTTAGCATAGCCTCAGTCTTCTTCCCAACCCATAGCAGTTTACCAACGCTCATCGGGTTTATGAACTCCTGCGTATCCTCTGCTCTAACAACAGTAAGCCCATCTGGCTTCTTATAGTCTGATGCCATCTTCGCTATCAACTTGTTCATCCCTACTCCTATTGAGCATGTCAATCCTACAGTAGCCTTTATCTCATCCTTCAGCCTTGAGGCAAGTTCTACTGCATCATCAAAGTTCTTGCATCTGATGCTAACATCCATGTAAGCCTCATCTATGCTCACCTGCTCAAACGCATCTGAACTTGCTCTAAGTATTGCCATAACAGCATCTGATACATTTGCATAGTACTGTTCATCGACTGGAAGGAATACAGCATCCTGAACATCCTTGAGCAGTCTCTTAGCCTGCACTATAGGCATGCCTGCCTTTACACCATACGCCCTAGCCTTGTAGTTACAGGTGCTTACAGCACCGCTATCACCCCCTCTAGCAGAGTATACGCATACAACTACAGGCTTATCCTTCAGATCCTTCCTCCTCAACTCCTCGCATTGGGCATAAAAGTAGTCCAGATCAACATGCATTATTATCCTACCAGCCATACATTAAGTATAACCTGTACCAAATATACATATTATTAGGGCACTATACACTATAGGCATGGATAGTTATGGGAACGATATCGTAGCAGTCAATGATGATGGTATGATAACCATAAGGGTAGAGATGATGGAGGTTGAGCATATATATCCTTGCATCTTCAACGGTAGAGTACTCCTCTTCATAAAGGATGATGATGGTATACTCAACTGTTATGAGGTTGAGGATGAGGATCTTAAGAGCAAGATAATGGATAATCCAACCCATGATTCCATAGTAAGGATACTTCAACAGATTATTAGCAATAAAGTGGTATAGATTGCATGTATATCAAACTATTTATACAGGTACATCCCCTTAAGAGGGTATGGCTGAGACGCAGAGTACACAGACCCAACGCAAGGCAGCAAACGAGGTCTTCATAGGCAAGAAGCCACTGATGACGTATGTGACAGCTACCCTAGTTCAGTTGGCAAATGAGCCAACAGTAACCATAAAGGCTAGGGGGCTCAGCATAGCCAGAGCAATAGATGTCGCACAGATAATAGTGAAGAGGATGAACTCTCTAGGCTACAAGATAAGTGATGTAAGGCTTGGATCAGAGCAGATGCAGAGTCAGAACGGCAAGGTAAGGAACGTATCCACTATAGAGATAGATATAAGCAGGAAGTAAGACAGCTGCCTGCTTCTATCTTTTTTATGTTTATATTATGTTTATATTATGTTTATATTGGTTTATCCCTTTTGCTACTCGGTAGATTTATTATTGATTGAAGAGATGATCCTTGTAGATGGCTTATGATCCTACGCTTCATATACGTTGTAAAGTATGAGGAGTTGGACTCTAGAGTAAAGGATGATCTGCCATACATTGAGGAGATGGGTAGGTTCTTTGCCTGGTGGTTGAACAAGAACTTTGGGTTACATTATGATGTTGGGGTTGATGTGCTTGCTGTAGAAAAGAGCCCATTTAGGAGGCTTAGGTTTGGGTTAAGCGATCTCATAATGCACCATAGGAGCAAAGGGCAGGGGAATTATCACATCTACCTTGCATACTTTAGACAGTTGATATCTGATTGTAGTGCTGGCTACTATACAGACAACTTTGGTTTAGTGCATTGGCTTGATT
>JBKBIE010000001.1:0-180681 GCA_046299465.1 Candidatus Nitrosocaldus sp. | reverse complement strand
ATATTTGGGCTAACGAAGGTCAAGGAATCCTTGCTTAAGCAAGAGTATGATAACTGGTCACGTTATCTTAGATGGGAAGATGTTCCTCTCTACTCTGCCACTAAGCAACAGGTTCAGAGAGTATTGAAGAGATTGAATGAGAAGCATAAGCAGAGACAGAGACAAGGAGAGAGTATCCCATGATCTTGAGGAGAGATACCTTCAACATAAGAACTACTAATAATAGATTGGCTAAGTTCTGGGCTGGGTCAAGATTCCAGTTCATAATGTTAGGGGTGGGGTTAAAGTCCCCCATACAGCTTCTTCATAATCAAGAAGAGCTCTTAACCTTAAACAGAGAAGGAAAGCTCTTATGGAAGGGAGATCATTGGAGTCTGCATATAACAGTGATGAGAGAGGCTCAGATAGATGGAAGCTCTGGGCCACCATCTCCATCATCTCCATCACCACCATCACCATCATCTCCACCACCACCATCAACCCTTCTTGCTGTAGACCTTAGAACGCTATATAGCAACATCTGTAGAGTTTGCTAATGGCGCAATGAAGAGACCAAGGTTCTATGGCAGAGAGGTTAGAGGAATAAGGAGACATTATAACTGGCTTAGGCTTGGAGAGAGGAGACTACTAAATGTTATAAGGAAGATTGGAAGCAAGGAAAAGGGAAGGGTAGATGCTATTCTGCACAAGATCTCAAGGGCTATAGTTGATGAAGCCAAGGAACTTAGAGCAATAATTATTATCGGAGATCTAAAGGGTATCAAGGATAGAGCAAAAGGCAAAGGTAAACGCATGAACCGTATAGTCAGCAATATGCCCTATCATAGCTTAACTTAGATGATCAAGGCGCTTTGGGAAGGCATACAAGTAATCACAGTAAGTGAAGCGTACACTTCAAAGAGATGCCATAGATGTGGAGGTAAAGGGCATAGAAGATTCCAGGGACTCTTCAAGTGCCCTAACTGCAAACTAGAGTACAATGCTGACTTGACGGGGCAATAAACATAGCAAAGAAAGAGATGTCTGGAGACTATAAGTCTTTAGAGAACTGAATTCGACACAGCCCATAACTCTGGGTGTTGAGCATAGCATGAAACCCATGCAAAGCACCAGAGAATCTCCTATAGTATGGAGAATGTCGATAACAGATAATCTCATAATCATAGGTAAACCACTATATATAGCAGGTTATGAATAAAGTCTATGCCATCAGCATATGTGCTAATAAACTGCGACCTAGGATCAGAGGACGAGATAATAAGGGAGATAAAGTCGATAAGGGGAGTTAAAGAGGTGAAGGGCACTTACGGAGTCTATGATATAGTTGTAAAGGTTGATGGGAGTAACATGGAAGAACTTAAAGATACAATAACGTGGAAGATAAGGAGGCTACCAAAGGTACGCTCAACGGTAACGCTTATAGTGATAGAAGGACAGGGCGAATAAAAGGATAGTAATAATAGTAAGCAGGCAGTTAAGATAATAGGTAAGAGGGAACAAACAAGATAAGAGCAGAGGTATAGGAGAGCTTACTATTGAAGATACTCTAGACCAATAGGAGGGCTAGGGATGAGCCAAATAAATGAAGGAAGAGACGTTACAAAATTAAATTAAATTGGATGGGATGGGATGGGATGTTATTTTATTGATCATCTACTACGGGTTGAGCACAGCCCTACCCATTATCTTACCCTCTCTGAGTTGATTTAGAGCATCGTTGACCTCATCCAGTCTGAACCTCTTCCCTATAACGCTCTTTACCATACCTCTTCTAGCAAGTGCAACAAGCTCGACTAGATCAGCATACTTGCCAGTGTATGAGCCTATTATCCTGAATGCTCTAAGAGGCATGAGTGCAAGGTTTAGTTCTGCAGAGCCACCAAATAACCCTACCAGCACTAGCCTACCTCTCTTCCTTAGCATATCAAGATCCTTTGGTACAGTCTTGGATGAGTTGACAAAGTCTATGACTGCATCTGCGCCAAGCCCATCTGTAAGGTCCTTGACCTCTTTGATAGGATCGCTCTTACCTGAGTTTATTATGTGATCTGCGCCAAGCCTCTTCGCCTCCTCAAGCCTCTTATCATCTAGATCTATGACTGCTATTGTGGAGCCTACTATTGCCCTTGCTATCTGCACCCCAATGAGACCAAGCCCTCCAGCACCAACTATAACAAGGAACTCCTGAGCCTTTACCGATGAGTTCTTGATTGCAGTGTATGCTGTAAGGCCAGAGCATGCTAGAGAGGCAACATCTTCAGGCCCCTGCCCATCTATCTTGACAAGGTATCTCTCACTTGGTACTAGTATGTACTCAGCATAACCCCCATCTTGGAATATGCCTAGAGACCTTGGTCTATCACATAGGTTCTCCTCACCTACTGCACATGCTGGACATGCACCATCCCCTATCCATGGATATACTAGCACGTTCTCACCCCTCGCTATATTGCTCACCTCATCCCCAATCTCCTCAACCCTTCCTGCTACTTCATGCCCAGGGGTTAGAGGGAACCTAACACCTCTATCCTCAACCCTCATGAACATATCCCTAGGCCCAGCATAACCTCCCTCCCAGAGGTGCAGATCGCTATGGCATACCCCGCTTGCAATCACCCTTACAAGAACCTGCTTCCCCCTTGGCTTTGGTAGTGGAAGGTCATCTATCTGTAGTGGTTCCTTTGGCTTAACTATACGAGCAGCCTTCATGCATATTGTATGAATAGGCAAGTTATTATACTTTGATGGTTCTAATAGGTATTGGGTAGAGAAAGTATGAGGTATACACTCATGGTACTGGTTGCTATAGTAGCGGTAGGGTTAATAGGCATACCATTGGGCGATCCTAGGTTTCTTTATACTGCCATAGCACTAGAGTGTGCATACATAGGACTTGCAGTACTCTCGCTCAAGATAGTTATGAACAATGGTGAGAAGAGTGAGAAGGGTATGAGGATTACTAGGGTGAGGATGAGGATGACGAGGATAGTTACAATACCATCCATAGTTGTAGCATCAATGGTCATTGTAGCAAATACGCTATCGACTACACATGTGAGTATAATGATTAGCCTAACTCCACTTTACAATGCGCTGATATTAATAGTAGGTGGTTATGTATTGCAAGTACTCTTAATTATAAGCAGTCTCTATGAGTATAGAAGGATTATGAGAGTTGCAGATTTAAATGCTAGATAGATAGCCTATGGGAGAGGTGTAAGGCAATGAATAGCAATAATAATGATGATGAGTTGTATCCATCGCTATCAAAACCACCAGTGAACCTACTCTTCAACCCTACCCTAGTAAGCAAAAAGGGTATATGGAGTATAAGCATATCCTACCTGCTTGAACGCTTCCTTGCCATACTTGAGAATATGGAGAGTAAGGACCTTAGGCTGTGTGGTGTAGCAGCGCTATCATCGGCAGTGATATTCAGGCTGAAGGTTGAGAGCATATTCCTGCTAGAGAGGATAGCGAATCAACGCAAGCAAGCAAGCAGAGAAGGTGTTAGCAGTGTACCAGATGTTAGTATAACTCTCTCAGATATGCCGTATAGACATGTAGCAACATACGATCTAACCCTTGAGGATCTTCTAGAGATGCTCTCAAGCATAGTAGAGAGGATATACTCTAGTAAGCATGGAAGAGAGATGGATGTTAGTATCGAGCCTATAACTTCCACTGTAGACTCTTACATTATAACACTAGAGAATATTATAGATGAGTACAAGTCTAGGTTATATGCACTTGTAATGGAGCAGAGCAGTGTATCATTCAATCATCTAACCCTTGGTCTAGAACCCATAGAAGTAGCAAGATATCTCATAGCATTACTTCACCTATGTATTGAAGGTAAGGTTGATGTTGTAGAGGTTAGGGATGGTGATAATAATAATAATGGTGATAATAATAATGGTAATAATAATAATGATGATATAATCATAAACATAAGAGCGGCTACAGATCAATTATAGTTGACTATATTGTTAGGAGTGTATGAATGGTCTATTTAAATTCCTCATCTAAGAGATGAGCCTACATGCAGCGAGAGGATGAGATGCTTGCTAGGCTGGAGGTTGCACTATACGCATCTGGAAGACCTTTAAGTATAGAGGAGATACAGAGTGCTATAGGTACAGATAGTAGGAGTAAGGCACTCAGGATAGCAAGGATGCTAGCAGAGAGGGTTAACTCAACATTTCACGCTTTGGAGATTGTAGAATCCCCATCAGGCTCATTCGTCCTTCAGACAAAGCCCTTGTATTACAACATAGTTAGAAGGTTCTCTAGTAGACCTCTACTATCCAAGGCTGCACTTAGAACCCTAGCATGTATAGCATATATGCAGCCTATAAATACGAAGAGGCTGGTAGAGGTTAGAGGCTCTCAGGTATATGAGCACATTAGGGAGTTGAAGGACCAAGGTTTCATATCATACAGGGTTGAGGGTAGAAGTAAGGTGTATTACACTACAGCAAAGTTCGCCGAGTACTTTGGTCTAGGCAGTAATGGTAGTTGTAGCGAGAGCATAAGATCACTACTGGTCAAGAGAGTATCTGTAAATGAAGGGGATACCATCTCTAATACATCTCTAGCTGATGCTAACGTAACTGCCACGGTTGCTCAAACCATTTAGAAAAGACTTAATTATACTACAGATGGGAATGATGGTATGAAGAAGAGTGTTGAGAACCTATTGAAGAGGAAGCCTACTGGAGGCAAAAGGAAGGCTTACAGGGGAAGGAGGAAGTATGAGACTGACAGGTATCCAGCAGAGACGGTTTTAGGCAAGGAGGAGAGGATTGTGAAGGGGGTTAGAGGAGGTAACACTAAGGTAGCATGTAAGAGTGTAGAGTATGCAAATGTGGCTGATAGTAAAGAGAAGAAGGTTGTGAAAGCAAAGATACTCCGTGTTGTTAGGAACCTAGCAGATAAGGATTATGATAGGAGAGGCGTTATAACCAAGGGGGCAGTTATAGAGACTGAGGCTGGTACAGCAAGAGTAGTCTCTAGACCAGGACAGGATGGGGTTATCAATGCAGTAAAGATATCATAGCAATTATTTATTTAGGTATCTGACTACGATGATATATATTATGAACTGTAATACTCTCTACAGGTAAACAGTATGAAGGACTATGAATATCATATAATCTGGTTAGAGTACTTCAACAAGAACCTGAGTAAGAGCAAGGGCAGAAGGGTTAGCAAAGGTAGATCTGTGTTTGATCCAAGCATGGATGAACTCATAGAGGCAGCAAGGTTGGCTGGTTATGAGCCAAAGGATGTTAATGACAAGGCACATCATCCTAGGAGAGCATACACAAGGTCAGGCTATATCATGATTAAGAAGGAGGAGGGGAGTAGCAAGTCAAGAGTCCTTAACAAGATAGCAGATGCATTACTACAGATAAGGAGCAAGAAGAAGTAGTGATGATAATATTATAAAGAAAGATTGACAGTAATGGTGATAATCATGGTGGTTATTGGATGAGGGAGAATAGAGAGGTGGGGGAGGTCTTGCATATATCAAAGAGTGGGAGGATGATAATAAAGTGCAGTAACAGTAGAGGCGTTGAAGGCTTGAGTAGAGGTACCATACTGGTAGACTACAAGGCTAGGAGCGTTGCTAAGGTTATTGAATTGATAGGACCTGTAGAGTCTCCATATATATCTGCTCTACCACTAACTGATAGAGTAAAGAAGTATATTGGTGCAAGGTTGTACGCTGTAGTAGACAGTGGCATCAATAGCAGCAGTAGTAAGAGGGCTAGAAGAGAATATAGCAAGAAGGAAGAGAAAGGAAGTGTTAGAAGAAGAGATGGAGTTAAAGAGATGAAGGAGGGAGGAGGGAGTAAAAGAAGGATAGGATGATGTTCTATATGATGATTGTAGAGTATAGAATAGAATAGTATAGAATAGAATGGGAGGATGGTGATTGCTATGGTTGCTATAACTCATCGGTCATGTCCAGAGTGCAGTTCTATACTAGTAGAGGATCAGAGTAGCGGGGAGTACTTCTGCTCATCCTGTGGCTATGTTGCTATAGAGCATATACCAAGCCTTCTACCAGAGAGTATAGCAAGGGAGCCTGAGGAGAGGCTGAAGATCTCAAGGAGTAGTGGATATACCAGTTATGCATACCATGATCTAGGAATATCAACAGAGATACCATATGCTAATAAGGACTTTACAGGGAAGAGGATAGGCTCTAACATGGTAGAACAGGTAGCAAGTATAAGAAGATGGCATACTAGACTAAGGGTATCATCTAGTAGGGATAGACGGTTATACAACGTACTAAGCAAGATAAACGAGATATGCTCCATACTCTCATTGCCACGGATAGTATGTGAGACAGCATCACTGCTCTACAGGAACTTTGAGGGCAGGAGTGAGGCTAAAGGCAGATCCATAGCCTGTATGGCTGCTGCAAGCGTATACTTAGCATGTAAGAGATGCTCCATTGTAAGGTCCATGGATGAGATAGTAGAGGCAGCCAACTGTATGCGTAGCAAGAAGTTGGTCTATAGATATTATAGGATGATAGCTATAGAGGGGCAGGATGCTAATAATAGTAGTGTAGATGCTCAGGCGTCTGTAGATAAGCAGAAGCTTGGGGGGTATCAGTTAACACTTGATAGATACATATCCAAGCTCTCAAATCTATCAAGGATAGATACGAGGGTTGAGAAGTTGGCAATAGAGATAGCAAGGAAGATAGAGTATGAGGATGGTAATGCTATGGTATATGGCAAGGCACCAAGTGGGCTTGCAGCAGCATACGTATACATAGCAGCGATACTCCTTGGAATAAGGGTTCTCCAGCACGATATCTCTAGTGTATCAAAGGTCACAGAGGTTACTGTAAGGAATAGGTGTAGGGAAATATTGAATAATTATAGGATAAAGTTACTCTTAAAACCAGCATAGTCCTGATATCATCTCTATAATTTTTATTAGATATCTATGGATAAATCGTGATTAACTAAGGAGTTCTAACCTATTGTTATCGGAGTTGGTATCTTAATATTTATATAAGATCCCTCTCATAACGGTGTTATGAGGTTGGAGATAGTTGATCTACACGTTAGCATAGACTCGAGAGAGATAATCAATGGTCTTAACTTGACCGTTGCTAGTAATGAGGTACATGCGATAATGGGCCCAAATGGCTCTGGTAAGAGTACTCTAGCATATACACTGCTTGGGCATCCAAGGTATACAGTAAGCAAGGGCGATATAAGGCTTGATGGGGAGAGTATCCTTGAACTCTCAACAGATGAGAGGGCTAGGAAGGGTCTCTTCTTAGGCTTCCAGTACCCAGTCGAGATCTCTGGTGTTAGTTTCAGCAACTTCCTTAGGAATGCATACAACATCATGAACAAGTCTTATAAGGATAAGAGCAGGGAGGTCTTCTTAACAGTAAGAGAGTTCCATGATTACATGAGGAGGCAGATAGATCTGGTTGGATTGGATGGTTCATTTCTTACAAGGTACCTTAACGAGGGCTTCTCTGGAGGGGAGAAGAAGAGGTCCGAGGTGCTCCAGATGCTCGTACTCAGACCCAGACTTGCTATACTGGATGAGCCAGACTCTGGGCTAGATATAGATGCTGTGAAGGCAGTTGCTAATGCAATAAACAACTTTATAAGCAATGATACCTCTGTTCTGGTTATAACGCATTACGCTAGGATACTCAGGTATCTCAAGAAGTTGGATTACGTACATGTTATGGCAGACGGCAAGATAGTTAGATCTGGAGGAAAGGAACTTGCAGAGATGCTTGAGGAGAAGGGCTATAGCTGGATAGAGAGGGAGGCAAAGGAGAGAGCAGGTAGTAGCAGTTGAACCGATCTAAGAGTTAACTATATCTCCTTAGTATATTAATTAGGATAGCACAATAGCATATCTATAGTCGGTTGTAGTAATAACCTATACCAATACCAGTGCAGAACAAACGTTGTACTATTCATGCCAGTTACATGTTATATTATATAATGATCTACAATACATACAAATGGCAGAGTTACGATCTTAGTAGTTAGAGCAGAGTAGAGCAGATAAACTATACCTTTATCATGATATGTGAGTAGTAAGGTAAATATGTCTATGCATACTCTAGCAGTATGTATGAGTAATGTAGAGAGCAGTGCCCAAGCCAATACTCAATATTTAGAGACCCAACATACATTCTTCAACTTCTCATTCTTCAAGGTTGATCAGAAGTGGAGATGGCTAAATGATCTTACAAAGCAAGAGTCAGCAAAGGAGTTCATCTCCATACTTGAATCTGCATCTTCAGATAATGTAAGGTATAGATCATACTCTCTAGTTGGTTTAAGAGAAGATGCAGACTTTATGCTCTGGTTTGCATCAGATACCATAGATAAGGTTCAAAGTGTAATAGCAAGGTTATACAGGACTATTCTAGGCAAGTACATAAATCCAGCATATGTGTACATCTCTGTGCTCAAACCCTCTACATATACGGGTAAGGCAGAGTCATCGTTCCTAAAGGGCGAGAAGCCATGCAAGTATGTTATAGTCTATCCATTCATAAAGAGCAGAGAATGGTATCTCTTACCATTTGAGGAGAGGAGGATGATGATGGAGGAGCATGCGATGATTGGCAGAAGATTCCCGATGGTAAGGCTCAACACATCCTACTCCTTCGGGCTTGATGATCAGGACTTTATGCTTGCATTTGAGACAGATGATATATATGCATTCCATGAACTAGTTATGCAGTTGAGGGAGACACAGGTCAGTAGGTATGTTGTTAAGGATACCCCTATGTTGGTAAGTATATATAAACCAATAGAAGAGGTGATAATGGACATTGGCTGATGCCATTAACACTAGTAGCAAGATGATGGAGTGGCATGCACTCAAGGAGTGGGCTATAGTGGTTAGAGCAGTTGAGCAAGGCAAGCACTTCATCCTATTCAGGAAGGGAGGGATACTTGACGATGGGTTCTCTGTTGCAAGCAATCAGTTCCTGTTATTCCCAACATTCGAGCATCAGAGTAAGCAGTACATAAAGGATGAGTACAGGTTAGATTATGATGCCCTAGATGTTCATGCCCCAGTTGAGAAGGTTGTGATAAGATCTGCAGCTAGGGTAGCATCTTACTATGAGAGCAGTGAGAAGACCAGACTACTCAGACTCGATAGATACCATATATACAATGATGCATTCATAGACTACAGGATGCAGTGGAATAGAGATAAGCCTGTCAGTGTTATGCTTGTTAGAGCTTATAGGCTTGAAGAACCAATAGTACTTGGTATGGGTGCAGAGTACTATGGGTGTAGATCTTGGATAAGGCTTAAAGATACTGGGTTGAATATTAAGATAGGTAAACCAGTCGTTGATGATTATACATTCGAGCATATAAAGAGTCGTGTAGATAAGATAATGAGTATGGAGGGAGGGGTGAGTTAGCGATGAGGTATAGAAGGTTGGGCAAGAGCAACATACTAGTCTCTGAGATAGGCTTTGGTGCATGGACTATAGCACTAGAGTGGTGGGGTAAGAAGATAGATGATGATTATGCAGTTAAGATGCTCAAGAGGGCTTACGATCTTGGCATAAACTTCTTTGATACAGCAGATATATATGGTAAGGGTAAGAGTGAGATGCTAATAGCAAAAGCATTCAAGGATATGAGGGATGAGGTTGTCATATCAACAAAGTTCGGCTACGATATCTACTCTAATGTAGAGCAGATAGGGCATAGTGAGTTACCTCAGAGGTTCGATTCCAAATATGCTAGATACGCTCTAGAGAAGAGTTTAGAGCGTTTAGAGAGTAGTTATGTTGATGTCTTTAACCTTCACAACCCAAAGATGTATGCAATGACACATGACCCATTGTTCCTTACACTAGAGCAGTTGAGGGCAGAGGGAAGGATAAGACATTATGGTGTTGCCCTAGGCCCAGCGATAGGATGGAAGGACGAGGGTATATATGCAATGGAGAGGAGAGGCATAACTGCTCTACAGACTGTATACAACATACTAGAGCAGGAGCCAGCAAGGCAGTTCTTCCCCTATGCTAGAGCAAACGATGTTGGTATACTGGTTAGGGTACCAGATGCATCTGGTGTCCTTACAGGTAAACTAACAGCAAGTACACAGTTGGATAAGAACGATCATAGAGCGTTTAGGAAGAGAGCATGGATAGAGGAGGCTATAAAGAGGCTGGAGATCCTCAAGCCAATAGCAGATGCCAAGGGATGGAGCATAAGCGAACTTGCTATAAAGTTCATCCTCTCGGAGCAGTGTGTATCATCTGTACTACCAACGGTAACCAGCATAGAGGAGTTGGAGTCTTATGCAGAGATCTCAGATGGCAAGTATCTTAGCAGTGATGAGTTGAAGGCAATAAGCGATATGTATGATAGGGACTTTGTATTGCTACAGAGCATACAATGATAGTAGTAATAATAATTATTCAGCAACCAAGATGTCTACATTTACTACCTTTTACTCTACTTACTAAACCAAGATAATCATTCCTCTATGAAGTACCTAACCCTCTCCTTCTTGAATTCTCTGGTTGAGAAGAGTATCCTATACTCATTTATGTTAATGCGTGAAGCAAACTCCCTTGCTATACCCTCACATACCTCTCTGCTCCTTGCATGGACCATACTGTAGAGGTTGTATGGCCAGTCTGGGTATGTTGGTCTCCTATAGCAGTGTGTAACTTGAGGGAATGAAGCAAGTAGCATGCCAACCTCATCTACCCTTGCCTCTGGAACTATCCATACTATCATCCCATTGGCTATGAACCCCGCATTCCTATGCCTTAGTATTGCTGCAAACCTACGCATAACGCCTATACTCTCATAGTACCTTGCTCTAGCAAGGTACTCCTCAACACTTACCCCAAGCCTCTTTGCAGGTTCATCGAATGGTTCACTTACCACCTCTATATCCTTCTGCAACTCCCTTATGAACCTCTTATCAGTCTCATCTGGCTCAAAGTTGATATGTGTAAGAGATCTTGTATTGGCCTCTCTTGGCTTGATATCTGTTGGGTCATCCTCACTGCTCATATCTAGTCTAACGCCTATCTTATACAACTTTACTGTAGGCAGTATCATATACCCCTTAACCCCATCTAGGTTAGTGAACCTCTCAACCTCATGCTTGACATTGCCATATGGGGGCACTGCTATTGTGAACCATAGATTGTATTTTGCATCATCCCTCTCGTAGTTATGGCTAACACCAGGATGCTTATTTATTGCCTCTGCTATATCCTCTATCCTATCTTGTTCTACGCTCATTGCAACTAGAGCACTCTTGTACTTCAATCTCCTAGTATCGAATATAGCATCGATCTCCCTTATTATCTGTCCATCCTTGAGCCTCCTTATCCTTGCTATAACCTCATCCTCGCTTACACCTAACCTCTCCCCTATTGCAAGGAACGGTCTTCTAACTAGAGGGAACTCCCACTGTATTATGTTGAGTATCTCTCTATCCATTGCATCGAGTTGTTGTAACTGCATATACACTTCTACTATCATTCTTGGTAGTGATTAATATGGGTAACTGTATATGATCTACCATCTAATGCTAGTAAAGTTAGTTAGTACTATGGCTCAATCTATAAATAAGATGCTAGCGTATGCTAGTTGAGTCATCTTGATAGTTGACCTCAACATCCAGGGCAAGAGTGTTCTTGTTATAGGTGCTGGTGTTGAGGGTACTAGGAAGGTTAGAGCATTACTTGGCCAGGGTTGCAGGAGTATAACAGTGATAAGCAGTAGGTTCAACAGATCTCTGCTAGATCTTGCAAAGGAGGGTAAGATAACCTTGATTAAAAAGAGCGTAAAGGATGCATCAATACTCGATGAGTTCAAAGGAGAGAGGCCATTCATAGTCATGGCAGCAACCAATGATAGATCATTGAATAGAGTTATAGTTGAGAAGGCTAAGACCATGGGCATACTTGCATATGCCTCAGATGACCCAGCGATAAGTGACTTCATACACCCTGCTGTTATAAACATCCATGATACGCTCTTTATTGCTATATCAACTAGAGGGAGTAGCCCTGCCATGGCAAGAGTTCTAAGGATAAAGGCTGAGAGAGTACTCAAGAGGCTTATAAGGGAAGAGGATATAGAGATGATAAGGCTAGCAGATTATGCTAGAGGTATTGCTATGAAGCATATAAACGATATCCATGCTAGAAAGGATTACATATACTCAGTTATAAAGGATAGGGAGATAGCAGAGATGCTCAAGGTTAAGAGGGTTGAAGAGGCTAAAGCAAGGGCTCTAAGCCTATTGAGTAGTTATAGTTATGGGGGCAATGCTAAATGATGAAGCATATCCTTAATGCTAGGGTAACGTACAGGAGTATACCTATACACATGCTCGAGCGTTTCACATTCAAGGATACAGCAACTGTGTACAAGATGAAGGATAAATACAAGTTAGATGAGTTACTTATAGTTCAGACATGCAACAGGGTAGAACTCTACGCAGCAAGCAGTGATGTTGATGATCCCTCATCCTTACTAGATATATGGGTAGAGCATCTCAACCTCGATAGAACTATGCTTGAGAAGAGCGTAGAGTTAAGCAAGGAGAAGGATGTAATACACCATCTCTTCAGGCTTGCATCTGGGCTTGACTCACTTGTAGTAGGGGAGGATCAGATACTTGGACAGGTTAAACGTGCATTAGATAATGCAAGGAAGAGCAATGCAGTTGGCATGTATCTAAGCATGTTATTCGAGAAGGCTGTGAGGGTTGGCAGCAAGGTTAGGACAAACACAAACATAAGCAAGGGTAGCATCTCATATGGTTCTATAGCAATCAGACTTGCAGAGGAGTACCTCCATGGGCTTGATAGAAGTAAGAGGGTAATGTTGATAGGCTCAGGAGAAGCAGCTGCCATGGTAGCTAAGCCCCTCCTGAATAAGGGCATAGAGTTCTTAGTGACGAGTAGAACCATGGAGAGGGCAAGGGCATTCTCTGAGAGTATTGGTGGTAGACCAATAGAGTTTGAATATGCTATGCAGGAGGAGTTGAGTGATATGGATGTGTTGTTCATAGCTACTACAGCACCATACTGGCTCATAACCTATGAGAAGATGGTAGAGGTTATGGAGAAGAGGAGGAGTAGCAAGGAAGGAAGTAGTGTAGATAACATTGATGGGAGAGAAGATGAGAAGAGAAGAACACTACTCATAGTGGATCTATCAAATCCAAGCACTGTAGAACCTAGAGTAGATGGCATAGATGGGGTGAAGGTAATAAGGTTCGATGAGATATCAAGTATGGCTGAGAGGAATATCGCCACTAGGATGCAGGAGGTCAGTGAAGCAGAACGTATAGTTAGGGAGGAGGTAGAGGCTATGGAGTCTAGATTGAGGAGGTTCGAGGTTGAACCTATAATAGACTCGCTCTTTAGGAGTGTTGATAGGGTAAGAAAGAGGGAGTTGGATAAGGCATTGAGTATGCTCAGGATAGATGAGAGTAGTAGGCAGGTTGTTGAGCAGATGAGTTATGCCATAGTTGAGAGCATACTATCCATACCTATGGATGAGTTGAGGAAGGCATCAGAGCGTGGAGATGCGGAGTTGATAAAGGTGGCTAGTAGGCTATTCAAGTATGAAGAGTTGGAAGAGCATGAAGGTATTCAGATGAATAAGCTGTAGAAAGGTAAAGGGGAATCTATATGCACAAGGACTCACAACCTCAACCCCAACGTTCACACTCACCTCAACCATCAGATCTCTCTAGGAAGGGTATGAGTATAGATGGTTCAGCATTCTTCCCATCAAGGCTTAGGAGGCTTAGGAGAAGTAGTGCAATAAGGCGTATGCTTCAAGAGAGCAGGATAGATCTAGAGAGTCTTGTGTACCCTGTATTCGTGCAGGAGGGTATAACAGGTAAGGAACCCATCAAGTCAATGCCAGGGCTTAGTAGACTCTCCCTCTCAGTGTTAGTTGATGAGGTTAGAGATCTGATTGATCTAGGCATAAGAGCAATCCTACTATTCGGTATACCAAGCAGTAAGGATGAGTATGCATCATCAGCGTATGATGACTCTGGTATAGTGCAAAGGGCAGTATCAGCACTAAGGAAGGAGTTCAATAGTGATGATCTTACAATAGTAACTGATGTATGTACATGTCAATACACAAACCATGGCCACTGTGGCATGCTCAAAGGTAACAGGATAGATAATGATAGTACCCTTGATATCTTGGCAAAGATAGCAGTTAGCCATGCTAATGCTGGCGCAGATGTGGTTGCTCCATCAGCAATGATGGATGGCCAGGTAAAGGCAATAAGAGAGGCTCTTGATGATCATGGATTCAAAGATACTCTTATAATGTCGTATTCAGCAAAGTACTCCTCATCACTATATACTCCATTCAGGAGTGCAGCAGACTCAGCGCCAAGGTTCGGGGATCGCATGAGTTACCAACTTTACTATGCAAATGCTAGAGAAGCACTGAGGGAGATAGAGCAGGATATACTTGAAGGTGCTGATATAGTGATGGTGAAGCCAGCCATAGCATATCTGGATATCATAAGGCTTGCAAGGGATAGATTCAAGCACCCATTGGCAGCGTACAGTGTCTCTGGCGAATATGCATTGGTAAAGGCAGCCTCATTGCAAGGCTTAATAGATGAGGATGCTGTGATAATGGAGTTGTTAACGTGTATAAGGCGTGCTGGTGCAGATATAATAATAACGTACTTTGCAAGGCGAGTAGCAGAGATGGTAAACAAGTGATCAGTACACGTTAGGCACCATATAGATGAATAAGATTATAAACTGAGTATGTTGCATTATGATCGTGATATGCGAAGATCCTCTAGGATAGGTGAGGTTAGTAGCGAGAATATGAGTATCAGTATGAGTATCAGACTCTTTGATAGGGCTTCAAGGCTCATGGTTAAAGGTGTAAATAGTCCGATAAGGTACTTTGAGCCATACCCATTCTTCGTTAAGCATGCTAGAGGGTGCAAGGTTTACGATGTTGATGAGAATCCATACATAGACTACTGCATGGGCTATGGCGCACTACTGCTTGGGCATGCATTCAAGAGCGTCATAGATGCTGTTAGGGCACAGTTGGCAAGAGGCTCTCTATACTGTATGCCAAGTGAGCATGAGGTTGAACTCGCTGAACTACTCAATACCTGCATACCATGTGCAGAGACTGTAAGGCTTGTTAACACTGGCATGGAGGCTACCTACCATGCGATAAGGATAGCAAGGGCATACACGAGGAGGAGGAAGATAGTTAGGTTTGATGGCTGTTACCATGGCTCCCATGATTATACTCTAGCAAGGAATAACATGGATAGAGAGGCTAGGGTAGATAATGCTATACTGGATGGTGTTGCAGATAACACCTTGGTTCTTCCATATAATGATCCAGTTGCCTTGAATAATATAATGCAGATGGAGGGTAACGATGTTGCTGCAGTTATAGTAGAACCTGTGATGGCCAATGCTGGGCTAATACTTCCAGATCATGGCTACCTTTCTACATTGAGTAGTATATGTAGAGAGTATGGCTCATTACTCATATTCGATGAGGTTGTTACAGGGTTCAGACTTGCATTGGGGGGTGCACAGGAGTACTATGGTATAAAGCCAGATCTTGCAACATTTGCAAAGGCGATGGCGAATGGTTTTGTAATAGCATGCATTGCAGGCAGAAAGGATGTCATGAGCATACTTGCACCAGAGGGTAGATTGTATCAAGGCAGTACCTTTGCTGGCAACCCTCTCTCTGTTACTGCAGCGATAGCAACCATAAGGTATCTAATCAAGCATAGATCACTCTACAAGATTATAGCAGAGAGGTGCAGTAGATTAGCAGATGCAATGAAGGATATCTTACACGATAGAGGCTTTGATGCAAAGGTATATAACATTGCATCCATGCTGCAGGTATTCTTCACAGACAAGGATGTTAGAGACTATGCTACTGCTAAGGCATCAAATACAGAACTCTTCAAGTTGTACTTTAAAGCACTACTCAAGCAGGGCATATTCATCCCACCATCACAGTTCGAGGTCTGCTTCCTATCACTTGCGCATAGCGATGCAGTAATAAGAGATACGGTAGAGAGGATTGATAGAGCGATAAGAGAGTTGGGAGAGTTGAGTAAGGGTTGAGGTTACTGGTAGGGAGTAGAGGCAGCAAACTCTCATTGATGCAGACTGAGCATGTGTTATCACTCCTCAAGGGCATCGATGATAGCCTAGAGTTCGAGATAGTTACAATAAGAACAAAGGGAGATATGGATGCTAGACCACTCTACAAGATAGATGGCAAGGGTGTATTTGAGAAGGAGGTTGACCAAGCAGTGCTCTCTGGTAATGTGCACTTTGCAGTACACAGCATGAAGGATGTGCCATCGGATCTGCATGATGATCTTATAATAGCAGCAGTGCCTAGAAGGGATAGCCCTTATGATATGCTGATATGCAAGGGCAATGGTAGTCTCATGAGCCTCCCAAGTAACAGCATCATAGGCACCAGCAGCCTTAGGAGGTTAGTACAACTCAGGAGAGTTAGAGGTGATATAGTTGTAAAGCCAATAAGGGGTAATATAGATACAAGGCTAGCAAAGATGCTAAATGGTGAGTACGATGCAGTAGTGTTAGCAGAGGCCGGACTCTCTAGGCTAGGGTTATTAGGATTAGAGTTTAAAGTTGAGAGGTTAAGCAAGGATATCATGATGCCAGCTCCTGGGCAGGGTGCACTGGCAGTGGTTACAAGGAGGGATAACACTGAACTTATAAGGCTCCTGAAGAGGATAGAGGATAGAGGATCAAGGGCAGAGGTCGATGCTGAGAGGATGTTGTTGAGGATGATAAATGCTGGATGCAGGATGCCTCTAGGCGCACTAGCCAGAGTTTATCCTCCAGATCTGCTTACTCTAGATGCATGCATACTCTCTATAGATGGTAAGAATGTTATAAGAGCAGGAGCATCATCAAGCATGGATGATGCTGAGGGATTGGGAGCAAGAGTTGCCAGATCCCTAATGGAGCAAGGGGCATCAAGCATATCTGAAGAATGGAGATCCGTTACAGTAGAATGAGTGATATACTATTGTATGCTATTGCTATGCCATCCATCGAGCAAGTGAAGTGAGTTGGTTATGAGCAACACAGTTGATAAGAAGGGCAAGGTATACATAGTAGGTTCTGGTCCAGGGGATCCAGGGCTACTAACTCTTAAAGCCCTCAAGGTTATAGAGCAGGCAGATGTTGTACTCTACGATAGGCTTGTAAGCGATGACATACTTGCACTTGTACCTGAGCATGTAGAGAAGGTTTATGTTGGTAGAGATGTTGGAGATGACTATGCACACCAGGATACCACCAATAGGCTAATGCTCAAGTATGTTAGAGAGGGTAAGATTGTTGTAAGACTGAAGGGTGGAGACCCATTCATATTTGGAAGAGGAGGAGAGGAGGCCGAGTTCTTGAGAGAGCATGGTGTAGAGTTTGAGATAGTGCCAGGGATAACCTCTGCTATAGGTGCACCAGCATATGCTGGTATACCCTTAACCCATAGATCCTACTCATCCTCTCTAGCAATAGTAACTGGGCATGAGGATGCTATGAAGGATAAGCAGATGGTAGATATAGCAGGCATAGCAAGGGCTGTAGATACGCTAGTTGTTTTGATGGGGGTATCAAACCTTAAGAGTATAGTAGATGCGCTATTGAGCAATGGTATGCCAGAGGATACAGGTATTGCTATAGTAGAGTATGGAACAGTAAGAGGTAAGCAGAGGGTTACCATATCAAACCTCAAGCATGTGCTGGATGATGCAGGCGATGTTAAACCTCCTGCTGTGATAGTCATAGGGAGAACTGTAAAGTTGGCAGAGAAGTTGAGATGGTATAAGGAGAGTATGTATAGGTTATTCAGGTAGATATTGCATGAGCGTAGCAAGCAAGAAGGGGAATGATGAGGATAAAGGGGAGGAGAAGGGGGAGGAGAAGGAGGAGGAGAAGAATATATTAATAACAAGGAGTAGCAGATGGGAAGATACTAGCATACATAGCAGTAGTGAGATACACACTATAATCACAGCACTGAAGAGCAAGGGATACAATCTGATACTCCATAAGACTATAGATGTTGTAAGAGATGATGAGAAGGTATCCAAGGCATTAGCAAGACTGCTATCATCAGACTACAACTTTATAGTATTCATGAGCGTTAGTGCTGTAAGGTTCATGATCGATGCTATGAATGCTAGTAACCTTGATCCTAGGATGTTGAATAGGTACAATGTTGTTGCTGTAGGTCCAAGCACTAGGGATGAACTTATGAGTAATGGGATAGATGTAAGGTTCATCCCTCCAAGGTACTCCTCATATGGGCTCATAGAACTCTTCAGCTCCCTTCATGATGAGAGGTATAGAGGAGCAAGGGTATTCATACCTAGAAGTAGTGAGGCTACAAGCCTACTTGCTGATGCCTTAACATCTCTAGGCTTTAAGGTTGAGGAGGAGCATATATACAGGGTAGTGCCTAGCAGACATGATGGATGGAAGGATGTTGTAGAACATCTTGTAAAAGGCAGTTTACATTACATCATATTCACAAGTTCATCATCGGTGAATGCGTTCTTCACCATACTGGATGAGTACTTGGGTAGTGATAAGGCTATAGATACTATTGTGAGTAAGGGTATTGTTACAATAGCGATAGGACCACTTACCTCTGATACCCTGAAGGCTTATGGCCTTAGATCTTATGTTGCTGATGAGCATACACTGCAAGGTACGTTTAAATTATTACTGAAGATAATAGAAGATGCTGAAGATAATCTATGATTCAAGGATGTATTAAGCAATATAAGGGAATACAATGTTTAAATATGTATAACAGGGTTATAATGCTATGACTAGTCAGGATGTGATCAGGGATTACAGCAAGTACGACTTTAAGGACCCAGTAGATATGTATGTTTACATAAGTAGGAAAGGCTTATCAAGGGAGACTATAGAGGAGATAAGCAGGATAAAGAATGAGCCTGAGTGGATGTTGAACTTTAGGCTCAATGCTTATGAGACCTTCTTGAAGATGCCGATGCCAAAGTGGGGAGGCGATCTAAGCAAGGTTGACTTTGATAACATCTACTACTATGCAAAACCAACAGATAAGAAGGGTAGGAGTTGGGATGAGGTGCCAGAGAAGATAAGGAATACATTTGAGCGTTTAGGCATACCAGAGGCTGAGCGAAAGTTCCTTGCTGGTGTTGGTGCACAGTATGAGTCTGAGACTGTATACCATAAGTTGAGAGAAGATTTGGAGAAGAAGGGCGTGATCTTCTGTGATACAGATACTGCACTAAAGGAGCATGAGGATATATTCAAGAAGCACTTCGCAAAGGTTGTACCCCCAAACGATAACAAGTTTGCAGCACTGAATAGCGCTGTGTGGAGTGGGGGCTCATTCGTGTACATACCTGAGGGGGTTGAGGTAGATATGCCCCTTAATGCATACTTTAGGATAAATGCACAGAACATGGGCCAGTTTGAGCGTACACTAATAATAGCGGAGCCATACAGCAAGGTACACTATATAGAGGGATGTACTGCACCAATATACTCAACAGAGTCACTCCACTGTGCAGTTGTAGAGGTTATAGCAAAGAAGGGCGCAACTGTACGATACACAACGCTCCAGAACTGGAGTAACGATGTCTACAATCTGGTAACCAAAAGGGCATATGCTTATGAGGATGCTGTAGTTGAATGGGTCGATGCAAACATAGGTAGCAGGTTAACTATGAAGTACCCATCTGTATACCTCCTTGGCAAGAATGCAAGGGCAGATCTTCTAAGCGTTGCCTTTGCTGGTAAGGGTCAGCATCAGGATACTGGGGCAAAGGCAGTTCATCTTGCACCAAACACAACATCAAAGATAATCTCAAAGTCAGTAAGCAAGGATGGAGGGAGAACATCCTATAGAGGTTTACTGCATGTTGCAAAAGGGGCAACCAATGTAAAGTCAACTGTAAGATGTGATGCCCTCCTCGTTGATGAGATCTCTAGGACAGATACCTACCCATACATAGAGGTCAATGAGGACGATGCTACAATTACCCATGAGGCAAGCGTAGGCAAGATAGGAGAGGATCAGATCTTCTACATAATGAGTAGAGGTTATACTGAGCAGGAGGCGTTGAGCCTCATAGTCTCAGGCTTCCTAGAAGTATTCACCAAAGAACTACCTATGGAGTATGCAGTAGAGTTCAATAGGCTGATAAAGATGGAGATGGAAGGGGCAGTAGGCTAGCAAGTAGTAATGAGAGGAGAAAGAGAATAAGAAGAAGAAAGGGAAGATGGATATGAGTAATACATTACCCATCTCATCTTTTGATGATCAGATCATAAAGAAGGAGATTTGTTCAAGATATAATGAGCCAGAATGGTTAATAGAGTCTAGGATAAGATCACTTTATTACTATAAGACACTTCAGGATGAGACATCTCCACTCTTTAACAAGTACACCATAGCAAATACCATCGATTCTAGCAGGTTTACAATAGCACTTGATCTTACTAATAACGAGTTGGATGATGAGTTGAGGAGGAGGAGGGATGAGATAAGGCATGGAATAGTTATTACACAAGTAGGTAAGAGCATAGAGGTTAAGGGTCTGAGCAAGAGCCTAGAGAGGGAAGGATTGGTTATAAAGGATGTTACGAGTGCACTTGCAGATAAGGAGTATGGAGAGATCATAAAGGCAGTATCAAGCAGGATGGATACTTCTGAGGATAGGTTCCTTGCGTTAGAGCATGCATTATTCAACTCTGGCCTCTTCATATACATACCAAGGAATATGGTACTTGATGAGCCTATAACCATAATACGCTCATTACCATATGACTGCTCTATAGTTGAGAGGAATATAATATGTGCTGGAGAGTCCAGCAATGTAAGGATAGTACAGGAACTTTATGCAAGAGATGGCAATGATGGGAACGGTAATAAGAATATGGATAGGAATGTTATAGATCAGGCATATTTTGAATCTAATGAGTGCTATATAGCAGAGAATGCAGATGTGGAGATGATAACAACACAAGGGATGAGCGATGGCATAGCATACTTTACAAACAGGAAGGCATTCATAGCAAGGGATGCAAGGTTCAAATCGTATCTAGGCTTGTTCGGGGCCTCATTGAGTAGATGTAAGGTAGATAATATGCTGGATGGCTTTGGTGCAAACGCTGAACACTTCAACGTGCTCTTTGGTAGCAATGCTCAAGCATTCGATGTTACAGCAAACATGATCCACCTGAAGGCTAATACCAAAGGCAGGGTTCTATCCAAGGCTATAGTTAGGGATACAGCAAGATCACTATTCAAAGGCATGATAAATATAAAGAAGGATGGAAAGGGCTCAGAGTCATACCTCGCTGGGCATGCGATACTACTCAACAAGGGTGCAAGGGCAGATTCCATACCAGCATTAGAGATAGAGACCAATGAGGTGAAGGCTACACATTCTGCATCAGTAGCACAGATGGATGAGGAGCAGGTATTCTACATGATGAGTAGAGGTATGAGTAGGGAAGAGGCTAAGAGGGCAATAGTGTTTGGGTTCATAGAACCATTACTTAAGAGGTTGAGTATCGATGCAAGGATATACACTATATACCTTGTAGACTGCAAGTGGAGGGGCAGACCATTGTTGCTGAGATCAGATGATGTGATGAGAGAGATATGGGAGGTTGAGGAGGAGTCTAAGAGGATAGAGAGCGATATATTCGAGAAGCACTACAAGTACAGATAGATGGTAGATGCAGTGTAGATTGATTGATTGATTGATTGATTGGGTATGAACTGGATCAAGGTATGCAGTAAGCAGGATCTTAAGGAGAATGGGATACTCAGCATAGATCTGGATGATAGAGAGTTGATGCTCATCCTCCAGAATAATACCATATATGCCCTTGATAGGATATGCACACACATGTATGCTGATCTTAGCATGGGTTTCCTTGCAGAGGGGGAGGTAACATGCCCGCTACATCTATCAAGATTTAGGCTTCAGGATGGTGTAGCATTGAACCCTCCAGCAGATAGGCCATTGAGGAGATACAATGTTAAAATAGATGGCGATGATATATACGTGCAGGTGGACTAGAATGCTGAGCATGTTAGATATTGAGAGGATAAGGACTGATTTCCCAATACTGAGTAGAAAGGTTAGGAATGGTAAGAGGTTGATCTACTTCGATAACGCTGCTACAACACAGAAGCCCAAACAGGTTATAGATGCAATATATAACTACTATATGAACTACAATGCAAATATACATAGAGCAGTGCATCAACTCTCTGAGGAGGCTACTGAAGCATACGAGGGTTCTAGAGCAAAGGTTGCTAGGTTCATAAATGCAAAGAGTGATGAGATCATCTTTGTGAGGAATGCAACAGAAGCAATAAACCTTGTAGCATATTCATGGGGAAGGTCAAACATAAGGGCTGGGGATACTATAGTGGTTAGTGAGATGGAGCATCACAGCAACATAGTGCCATGGCAGATACTCGCTAGGGAGAAGGGTGCTAGGCTACACTACATAAGGATAGATTATGGTACCAATGAGAATGATTATGAAAAGAAGGAGGAGGGAGAGAAGGAAAGGGATGATGGTGATGGCTCACTCATACTAGATGATCTCTATCATGCTATATCCCATGGTAATGTTAAACTAGTTGCTATAAGCCATATGTCCAATGTCCTAGGCAATATAAACCCTGTCAAGGAGATCGTTAAGATATGTAAAGATAAGGGTATAAAGGTCCTTGTTGATGGTGCCCAATCTGCACCACATATGCCAATAGATGTTAAGGATATAGATTGCGATTTCTTTGCATTCTCTGCACACAAGATGCTTGGTCCAACTGGTGTTGGCATCCTCTATGTCAAAAGGGAGATACTTGATGCCATGGACCCATTCCTAGGAGGAGGGGATATGATAAGGGAGGTACACAAGTACGATGCAGTATGGAACGATCTCCCATGGAAGTTCGAGGCTGGTACACCAAACATAGCAGATGTTATAGGCTTTGGGGCAGCAGTAGATTACCTTAATACAATAGGGATGGAGAATGTTAGGGCCTATGAACATGAACTTACGGAGTATATGCTATCAAGGTTGATGGAGGTTAAGGGTCTGAGGCTCTATGGGAGTAGGGATGCAGATAGACGTGGAGCAGTATTCTCATTCAACCTAGCAGATATACATCCTCATGATCTAGCAACTATACTGGATGAGGATGGCATAGCGATAAGATCTGGGCATCACTGTGCCCAACCATTGATGGAGAGGTTAGGTGTTGCAGCGACATCTAGAGCAAGTTTATACATATATAATACAAGGGAGGAGATAGACAGGTTCATAGACTCGCTAGAGAGGGCAAGGTTGATATTCAAGGTAGGGGATGATTAATGGATATGAGTAGTGCAGATATCTATAGGGAGATAATACTTGACTACTACAGGAACCCAAAGAACTATGGAAGGCTTGAGGATCCAGATGTGGTAGTTAGGGATACAAATCCTCTCTGTGGGGATGAGGTTGAGATGCATATAAAGTTCGAGGATGGTAAGATAAAGGATATAAAGTTCAATGGCAAGGGCTGTGCTATAAGTCAAGCAAGCGCATCAATGCTTACAGAGATGGTTATGCACAAGAGTCTAGAAGAGGTTAAGGGCTTAGGGAGGCAGGATATATTGGAGGCTCTTGGCTTACCTAATCTTGGACCAGCAAGGATAAAGTGTGCTCTACTCTCTCTGAAGGTATTCAAACTTGGCATATACTCATACCTTGCAGAGAAGATGGGCGAGAGCGAAGCCTCAAGCATAAAAGATGAGGCATCAAAACTCTTTTGAGCTTAGCATTTACCGCCCGTTTAGCATTTACCTAGTATCTTTATGCATAGATGGTACAGTTATGATTGTTTCATGCCTTCGCTGCTACCCTCTCATATGCTATCTCCAATACCTCCATCATAGGCAGCTTCTTCCCTGCAAGGTATAACACCAATGCACCACCAGCAGTACTTATATGATCAACCTTATCACTCAACCCAAACCTTTGAAGCGCTGCAGTCATATGCCCCCCACTAACTATTGTAGTGCTCAGCGCCCTCGCAACTATCTCTAGTAGTGTTCTTGTACCGTATGCGAACTGCTCCCTCTCGAATGCACCAGCAGGCCCACTCATGAATACGGTTCCAGCACCACTTATAACCTTCTCATAACTCTCTATGGTCTTGCTCCCTATGTCTAGGATGATATCATCATCCTTGAACTCATCAAGGTCCTTCTCAACCCTCTCGCCGTTCTTTTCAGTAGCATAATCTACAGGGAGCATGAATACATTTGGGTACTTCTGCATAAGTCTCCTAGCCTTCTCCACCAATGCCTCCTCCTTTATACCTAGTTTGTTTGCCTTGAACCTTCCTTGGGCCATTAGGAATATTATTGAGATGAGCCCAGTGAGGAGCACCTTATCGGCCATTCCACTCTGTATGAGCGTCTCTATAGCCTCTAGCCTATCTGAGATCTTTGAACCTCCAAGTATGACTATGTAAGGGCCCTTTGCAACGGTAAGTACTCTATCTAGAGATTGTACCTCTTTAGCAACAAGCCTCCCAGCAGATGCTGGAAGCAGATAGGGGAAGCCTACTATCGATGGATGCGCTCTATGAGCAGATGGGAAGCAGTCTAGTATGCATGCATCCATGAGTTTAGCAAGCCTCCTAACCATGACTGTGTTTGCTGCATCCTTTGGAGTAAACTCATAGTTCTCCTCTGCGCAGAACCTAAGGTTATCCAGAAGTAGTACATCTCCCTCCTTCATCTCCTCTATACTCCTCCTAGCCTCTGGACCTATAACATCATCAACGAACCTAACCCTTCTGCCTATCCTCTCTTCAAGTATCTCAGCATGCTGGCTTAGATCTATGTAGTCATAGCGCCCAACCCTGCCTTGATGAGAACCAACAACAACCTTCGAGTGCTCCAACTCCTTTATAGTAACACTTGCCTCGTTTATCCTTATACTCTCTATTATCTTCAGGGTCTCTGGATGGATTGGAACGTTCATATCGACCCTGATGAATACGGTCTTGCCCTTCAGATCTATATCATCTACTGTTAACATATTCATATATTATTCTCCCCTCTCCTCTCCTCCTCTCCTCCTTCTCCCTCCATCTACACTGCTACCTTGTAGTGATAAAAACTTTATTTTGTATTTAGTAGTACTATCTATCCATCTATCTATAATTACTCATCTTCACTATGGTATAGTAATGATAATATTGTTTCTACTTAGATCTGTTATACGTGCTTAGTAGAACAGCATTGGTACCTCTACGCTCTACAAGATTCTTATCACTACTCATAACCTTTGCAGTAGTAAGCGTATTGGTAGCCTCTGGTGTAACTGATGACCTTGATACTAGCATATTCAATGCGGTAACTGGTTCTAGATCCTATACGATGGATCTTATCATGGTTGGGATAACCACTACAGCAGATATATTCCCAATCTACTTCTCTCCATTGCTCATCATAGCATTCATACTCCTACTTAGGAAGAGGAGTAGAAGGGTAGGGGCAATACTCATCCTTATTATACTCGTTACTGCACTAGCCTCTCTGCAGGTGAAGAGCATAGTATATAGAGATAGGCCATATTATGAGTTCAATGTAGAGGGTTTAGAGTATGATGTTGAGTTGGATGCTATAACACCCAAGTCAAGTTCTTACCCATCTGGGCACGCTGCTAGGAGTGCTGCATTTGCGCTAGTGATGAGTTATATACTTAGAGATAAGCGTATAGGTAATATTAGCATAGGGATGCTCCTCTGGCTCTACCCCGTGCTTATATCGTTCAGTAGGGTGTATGTAGGGGAGCATTATCCCATGGATGTGTTTGGGGGCACATTGTTGGGGCTCATAGTTAGTAACTTTATGGCCAGAGTATTTAGATTGCATGAGTTATGATAATCTAATAGCATCAAAATAAACAGATGATAAACATACAAGTAAACAAACAGGCATCTAGCCCATGAAGGTATTAGAGGATCCATCATCTAGGAGGAGCAATGCATAATGGTTGCTATCATGATGGTATACAATGTATCTTATATTACCCTTGAATGTATGCCTTATCCTTAGATTAAGTTCATTTAGTAGAATATAACCTATCCTCTTTGCATTATCAGCCTTTGGTAGTAATATCCTGAACCTTACTGTATTGTGTTGTTCATAGAGTTGGAGCATGTTATCCACAGCATCGATAGCCTCTCTTACATCATTAACAATGAATGAGTGTATTACCGGTACCTCTGATGGACGCATGACCTATTTACTGGATCTATGGAGAGGTAAATAAAGTAATCTAATAGGTTGTGGATGTTTACTCTATTGGATTCAAATATTTATAAGCATATTCAGTTATGGTACACACATGAAAGCATTCGTGGAGATAAAGATAGAGGCTGGCGTAAATATAGAGAGGATAATACAGCTGTTGAGGAGTATTGAAGGGGTTAGGGAAGCATTCGCTGTTACTGGGCATACAGATATAATAGCCAGTATAGAGGCTAGCGATCTAAAAGGTGTAGCAGATATAGTTACGCAGAAGATACATGCGATAAAGGGGATAGAGAATACAGAGACGATGGTATGTGTCGAGGATTAAGATATCCTAATGTATAACGGATGAGTAGATAGATAGAGGTCTAGAACTGTAGCAATATTAGCTATAAAGCTATTGGGAGAATAGCATAATCAGTTATGGAGTATAGCAAGTACGTGAGTTCATATAAGCATTATAACAGCAATCATAATGGCTCTGCGTGAGAGGTTAGAGGCTTATCAGTCATGTTACTACACAGGTAGACCCTTATGTCATCTCTCTATACTCAGATATATTTGCTGGTGTAATGTCTTATGATAAGGTACCCTCCAATAGAGGCAGCATACTATATATAGGTCTATTAGATGAGCATTAAGCATGTATTCCAACTCTTCATGGTTATTAAGATCTGGCGTCATTTAACACTTAAATTGGTAGTTGTTGTAGAGCAGTTGAGTAACAAATATGCATGAGTACATAAAGGTTGTGTATGTTGATAACCCTCCAAGACTCAACGAGCCTTACATGATATGCGGGTTTCCAGGGAGCGGATACGTTGGTAAGCTTGCTGTAGAGCATCTAGTGCAGGAACTTAAAGCAAAGCCCCTCATTAACATATACTCTTACTCATTCCCTCCACAGGTTGTCATAAGGCAGAATGGTACAGTTGAACTCATGAGGAACACCATATACTATTGGCAGAGCGATAGTAAGGGGAAGGATGGTAACAATAATAATAACAATAACAATAGTAGTAGTAACGATCTACTCCTGCTAACTGCAGATGCACAACCTCTAACCCCAGAGGGAGAACATCTCCTTGCTGAGGCTATAATAGATATAGTTGATGGGTTAAACACAAAGATGGTATTTACGTTAGCAGCGTACATAACAGGTGTATTCATGGATAAACCAAGGGTATATGCTACAGCAACTACTAGTGATATGATCGAATGGTTCAAGAGTAGAGGGATAGCAACTATGGATAGTGGTAGTATAACAGGCATGAATGGTCTACTGCTTGGTATGGCTAGACTAAAGGGGATCAAAGGCATATGCTTACTTGCTGAGACATCTGGCTATGTTGTAGATGCAAAGGCATCGCAGGCAGTGTTAAAGTCACTGTTGGAGTTGGTCAATATAAGCATAGATATGAGTAGTTTAGAAAAGAGGGCAAAGGATACAGAAATGATAATAAAGGCTCTGGAGCAGCAGGCAAAGAGAGGCAGCATGGGAGGTATCATGCAGGAGCAGTTTAGGGAGGAACAGGATAAGGATAGGGAGCTAGGCTACATAAGTTAGAATCTATATTATATAACTAATACTCAATCCTTCTTGTAAGAGAACACTTTCTTTCTATATACTAGAAATAAGGCTAGACTAGACTGATTAGTGCATTGTTAGTATTCTACAACATCCAATCTACCATATCTACCTATATTCAGTGTATTCTCTCCTTTGAACTCTTTAGTATATCCATTTGTTATGGAGATCTTTGAACCCTTTCTAACCATATCTATCTGTTCATTCCAGAGCGTTAACTTTATACTACCTGAATCATCTTGTATTATACAGTCTGCAACCCTTGCCTTACTGCCATCCTTCAGCCTAACCTCTCTAGCCTCTGATATACTAACAACCTCTACAGCATCTATAGATACTCTGCTCATCCCACCTTTTATATCTGATATTCGCATAGAGGGGAAGAGTAACACATTATAATAAAGGTTACCTTACATATGGTAGCATGCGGGGGTAGCAGAGCCTGGTCAAATGCGCGGGACTCAAGATCGTCTCTTCTCTTTAAGGGCAGAATTAGTCGGTGGGTGATCCCGTCCCTTAGGGGTTCGTGGGTTCAAATCCCACCCCCCGCACCTTGCATATAGACATATAATCTACTAGTCATATCATACATTAAATCTCTCTCAACGTATTGTACATCAACTCTACACCCTCATTAACTTCCTCCCCTCTTATTATAAGGGGAGGTATAACCCTTATCACCTTGAAACCAGCAGGAAGAAGTAGTAACCCCTGCTTGAAGGCATTGAGTATGAATTTATCCCTAACATCCTTGCTCGTGAACTCAACCCCTATCATTAGTCCTATGCCCCTAACATCTACTATATTGCCATTGCTATCATCTCTGATATCCTTAAGTGCTTTAAGTAGCATATGCCCCATCCTCTCTGCATTGCTTAGAAGGTTATCCCTTTTTATAACATCTATTATCCTTGAACCTATGGCAAGGTCTATCCTGTTACCACCTCCCCATGTACTTGATAGCACCCCTTGCTTCCCTGGATCTAACTCCCTTCTGTATAGCGTTGCCCCAACATACAATGCCTTTGCTACAGCCATAACATCTGGCTCTATATCATAGTGTTCAAATGCCCACCATCTACCTGTTCTCCCCATACCAGATTGAACCTCATCTATTATGAGTGGTATGCCATATGCATCAGCGTATGACCTTAGTGTTTTAATGAACCTCTTACTTGCTATATTGTAACCTCCTTCGCCCTGTATAACCTCAGTTATGATGAATGCTACTCTGTTCTCCTTCAGTATGTTCTCAATAGCATCTATCTCAGGATCATCATCACTTGTGCAGAACTTTATCCTCTTCACAGGGAGTTCAGGGAAGTTGCTCTTCTGTACTGGCTTGCTGAACGTGAATGTTAATGCGCCCAACGTCCTCCCGTGGAATGCGTTTATGCATGATACGCCTGGAAGAGCACCCATCTTCCTATATGCTATTTTTATGGCATTCTCTACAGCCTCTGCACCGCTGTTTATCAAGAATGCCTTGAATCCCTTTGGTGCTATTGAGAGTAACCTCTCCGCTAGCTCAGCATGTTCTCTGCAGTAAAAGTCTTGTCCAGCGATCTTGTGTACTCCCATACTGGAGTGCTCCTTTAGCACATCAATCACATCTGGATGCTTGTAGCCTAGAGGGGATGAGCCTATATTAGATGTGAAATCAAGGTATATGTTACCATCAACATCCCTTATGTAGCACCCCTCACCATCCTCTATGACCAATGGGTATACAAAGGTGGAGTTGTAGCAGTCTCTATTCATCCTATCTATTATCATTTGGGCTTTCTTCCCTGGTGGTTCAACGACTATCCTATGTCTCACACCTCTCCTATAACATCTATGTAAAATAAGCATATCTTGTATACATATAAGGTAACTCGAGAGTTAGGATTCTTCAAAAGTTTAGTAGATGATAACATTAATATAAATCACTATAGTGCACTTATTATGAAAGTAACTTCAGAAGGAGGAGTAGAGATAGTCTACGATGATTTTGGCTATAGAGAACCTTCATTGCTCTTTATGCCTGGTTGGTGTTGTGATAGAACAGTCTTTGATGACCTACTATTACGTTCGCGTGCATATCATCGTATACTTGCATTGGACTGGCGTGGGCATGGAGAGTCAGGATCACCTAATGATGATTTCGGTAACGAGGCTCTAGTATCAGATGCCTTGGCTGTAATAGAGGCCAGCGGGTCTAGACAGGTTATTCCAGTTGCGTTAGCACATAGTGGATGGATTGCTATTGAGTTACGGCGTAGATTAGGAAGACAGATTCCAAAACTTGTCTTGATCGATTGGATACTTACTGAACCACCTAAACCATTCCTTGCAGCTCTGAAGGGAATGCAGGATCCATATAGGTGGAGGATTACTGTAGAAGATATATTCTCGCTCTGGCTGCAGGATGTTGATAATCCTAGGTTGATCAATTTTGTGTACCAAGTAATGGGATCATATGGTTTTGATATGTGGGCTAGAGCAGCAAGGGAGATAGGCAAGGCATATGCAGAGTTAGGAAGTCCTCTCTCTGTTCTTTCCTTGTTGAGACCACCTGTACCTGTATTGCATATTTATGCACAACCACATGATCCTAATTATCATACCGTTCTACAGGAGTTTGCATCTTCACATCCTTGGTTCAGTGTATATAGGTTAGAAGCATACAGTCACTTCCCAATGTTTGAGGTTCCTGATGAGATGGTGACTGCTATAGAGCAATTCATCAAACAAGGCTAAGATTAGTATATTATACGAGCATACAAGGTGCGGGGGGTGGGATTTGAACCCACGAACCCCTAAGGGACGGGATGTCCCCCTACGTGACTTAAGTCCCGCGCATCCACTGCCAACATCTAGCATCTTTGGCCAGGCTTGGCTACCCCCGCATACATGCTAGAGTTTACTCCTGGTATCATATTAAACCTTAGGAAGGAAGGTTAATAAGCGCTCTAGATGGGATAAATGCAGTTATCAGAAGCCTCGGTAGCTCAGCCTGGTTAGAGCGCTTCCTTGGTAAGGAAGAGGTCGCGGGTTCGAATCCCGCCCGAGGCTCTCTATTAGCAAGATCCAAGTAGTCTTGTAATCTCACTGTACATGTTGAGGAACTCCCTACCTTTTTCAGTTATCCTTAGCATGTATCTACCTTCACTGCTTTTACCATCTTCAACGGCTATAAGGTTAGCTCTTTGGAGCAGATTAACATACTTGTTTGTAGTTCTGCTATCAAGTCTTGTCTTATGTGCAAGCATGGTCTTGTGCATGCTACTATCGGTCAGTATGGTAAGAATCTCATATATTATATCAAACCTCTCCCTTCTACTTCTACCCTTTTTATGCACAATAAGGGTTATTTATGATGTAATTTAACCTTAACGTGGTTCAAACATGTAATCTATAGTCTATAACAGTGTAAATATATAATAAATTTACTGTAAATGATCTTTTATGATCCCTGATAGCATGTAGTGCAGTATGCCTCCTGCCATGTAGTATCTCAACTCCATCTCAGTATCTATCCTTGCAATGAGCCTTGCCCTTGCTATACTACCATCCCTTCTACGTATAACGAGTTCTACAACCTTCTTAGGCTTCAGATCATCCAAGAGTATATCGAATGTCTCATCACCCATTATGCTGAGGGTATCTGCATTATCATTGATGAACTGGAGAGGCAGTATACCCATCTCTACAAGGTTACTCCTGTGTATCCTCTCAAAACTCTCTGCTATCACTGCCCTAACTCCTAGAAGTCGAGGACCCTTTGCTGCCCAGTCTCTAGAACTTCCAGCGCCATAGTTCTTACCCGCTATGATTACTAGTGGTACACCCTCGCCCTTGTAGCGCATAGCGGCATCATAGACACTCATAACCTCACCGCTAGGATAGTGTATTGTATACCCTCCCTTCCTCTCTATACCCTTGTACTTAAGCATCTTATTCTCTAATCTACCTGTGAACGTTCCCCTAATCATAACCTCCCAGTTACCTCTCCTTGCACCAAAGGTGTTCAATCTAGCCATATTTACTCCAAGTGCAAGAAGGTATCTACCAGCATCAGAGTCTGGTGTTATTGGGCCTGCTGGCGATATATGATCGGTAGTAACGTTATCCCCTAGGATTAGTAGTGCTCTAGCATTGGTTATATTGCTAATGTTAACCCTTCTTTTAGCATCTAGAAGGTCATCTAGGAATGGGGGTCTCCTTATGAAGGTATTACTCTCATTCCACTCATACATCTCAGATGCCTTAGCCTTTATTGTCTTCCATTCTGGCACTAGATCACCAAGCATTGAGTACCTTGCAAAATCATCCCTACTTATCTTACTCAATATATCATAAACCTCTTTGCTAGATGGCCATACATCCCTAAGGTATACTGCACTACCATTGCTAGAGTAGCCCAATGGTTCACTGCTTAGATCCTTGATCTTCCCTGCTATAGCATAGGCAACAACCAGTGGAGGAGACATGAGGTAGTTTGCCCTAACATCTGGATGAACCCTACCCTCGAAGTTCCTGTTACCTGAGAGTACAGCAGTTACCACTAGCCCATTCCTCTTTATAGCATCACTTATCTCAGAAGGCAAGGGGCCACTATTCCCTATACATGTTGTGCAACCATAACCAACTATATTGAAGCCTAGCATCTCCAGATAGTTGAGTAGCCCAGTCTTGTTAAGATACGCCTCTACAACTCTTGAGCCTGGAGCAAGGCTTGTCTTCACATACCTTGGAACTCTAAGCCCAAGTTCATATGCTCTCTTTGCTAATAGTGCAGAAGCAACCATAAGATAAGGGTTACTTGTGTTTGTACAACTGGTTATAGATGCTATAACTATACTACCATCTGTAAGAGTATGCTCTTCACCATCTATCCTTACAGTTGTGCTCTTACCCTTGCCCTTGGTTAGTTGTACTATACCATCGTATGCGTCCCTGAATGTTCTCCTCTCCCATGGGAGCGATGGCCCAGCAATGCTGGGTTCAACACTACTAAGATCGAACTCTATAACCTTACTGTAATGGACATCATCTTTGCTAGGAGAGCCATACATACCCTGTACCTTGTAGTATGCCTTTACCATATCAACATGATGCTCATCCCTTCCTGTTAGCAGTAGATACTTTATAGTCTCATCATCGACGGGGAAGAGCGCTGTAGTGGCACCATACTCTGGCGCCATATTTGCTATTGTAGCCCTATCTGGTACTGATAGTGAGTCTACACCATCTCCAAAGAACTCAATGAATCTATCAACCACGTTATGCCTTCTAAGAGTATCAGTCATGGTTAGTACTATATCTGTAGCAGTCACACCCTCTCTTGGCTCATTGTATAATTTAACCCCTATAACCTCTGGCACTATGCTAACTGGCTGGCCTAGTATAGCAGCCTCAGCCTCTATGCCTCCAACACCCCACCCCAATACCCCTAAGCCATTGATCATTGTGGTATGAGAGTCCATACCAAGGCATGTATCAAAGCATACAGTATCAGAGTCTAGTATGGCAACCTTTGCAATATACTCAAGGTTAACCTGATGGATTATCCCAGTGCCTGGAGGGAAGAGTCTAAAGTTCTTGAATGCCTGTTCAGCCCATTTGAAGAACTCATACCTCTCCCTATTCCTATCCAACTCTAGCCTCATATTTAGTGCTAGTGCTTCCTTGCTACCCCAGTGATCAACCTGTATACTATGATCTACAACAAGATCAACAGGTACCAATGGATTAACGAGTCTAGGATCTAGACCATGCCTTGCAATAATCTCCCTCATCAATGCTAGATCAACAAGTGCAGGAACTCCGGTGTAATCTTGCATTATAACCCTTGCAGGCTTGAATGGGACCTCTACCGCTTTACTTGGTTCCCATCCCTTTATATTGTTTAGATCATCCTCGGTTATGCTCTTACCATCCATGTTTCTTGCTACGCTCTCCATCATTATGCGTATAGTATATGGCATCCAGGAGTACATGCTAAGATCGTAGTACCTTAGAGATCTACCATGCAGGTCTACCTTCCCAATCTGCATAATATGCGTAGGATCGTATAGAATTTTAACCTATCTAATCTAATCTAATCTAATATAATATAATATAATATAAAGTAGATGGGATGCTCAGACTGCTATTTGGTGGATGAAATGTGGTAGCGTGAGGAACCTCCAAGAGAGATATAAGACTTTCTTATCTCTTCACTAGAGCCTATGGTATAGGGGAAGTAAAAGAATAGTATGGCATGGAGTTAGAGGGTTACTTTAGCACTGTATTAACCTTTATCAGATGCTCCATGCTGTACACTGCTGGACAACGCTCCCTTGCTAGCCTTAGAACCTCCTCTAGTTCAGCCTTGCCTGCATTCTCAGCCTCTGCATCGATATCAAAGTTTATACTCTCTGTTATTGGTTCATCTGTAACATCAAGGGTCTTTGCAAAGTTCACTGTGCAGTTGGATGATACACTAAGCCTCTTAAGCCTTATACCCTTGCTTGCTGCTACACTTGCGAATGTTGCTATGAAGCATGATGTTAACCCTGCTATGCAGTATGCCATTGGTCCAAGTCTATTGCCTTGACCCCCAAGCCATGTTGGGCTATCTATCTCTAGTACTTGTTTACCCTTCTCATAGGCCATCTCACTCCTGAATTGGAAGCCCTTCTTCTCATCGAATATCCATTCACCCTCAAGCATGATGGTCTTCCTCAATACACTTCTATCCTTCTTGCCTTGTTCTATGAACGCTGAGACTTTGCTAAGATCTACATTGTTCACTATCATACAACTCATTACTATGAGATACTATAAAAGTCTACATCTTATCTTATTAGTCTAGCCCTCTTACTTAGCCTCATGATCTCACTTATTTACTTACTTACTTCCTTACTTCCTGTACTTCTTTGGGTTCTTAAGGAATATCTTCTTGCACCCATCGCAGCAGAAGTGGTACACCTTGCCCTCATACTCTGCTGTAACTGCAAGCTCATCATCCAGTTCTATACCACAGACTGGATCGAGTACTCTCATGATGCTAACATCAATAGCCTGCTATTTAAAGCATCATACCATATGAATTCTATCATTGGAGATGCTCGAGGAACCAATCCCTAGCCTTATATGCTACCTGCTCAAGTGCATTTGGCTCCTCGAAGAGATGTGTAGCATGTGGTATAACCTCAAGCCTAACCATGCAATCTCTAGGGAACATATGCATAGCCTCTCTGTTCAACCTTAATACTGGAGTATCATAGCCCCCAACTATGAGTAGTGTTGGTACCTTTACGCTTTGAATGTAGTTAGCAGCAAGATCAACTCTTCCTCCCCTTGAGACTATAGCTCTTACATTATCTGGGTATCTAGCATATGCTATGAGTGCAGCTGCAGCACCAGTACTTGAACCGAAGTAACCTATCCTTAGATCGTTCCCATACTCCCCTTCAAGCCATCTCACAGCATCTATAAGCCTTGAGGCCAACAACTCAATATCAAACCTATACCTAGCAGAGATAGAGTCTATCTCATCCTCCTCTCTAGTTAGTAGGTCTAGCAGTAGTGTACTTAATCCAGCATTGTGTAGTACACCTGCCACAAACCTGTTCCTTGGACTGAACCTTGAGCTGCCAGAGCCATGTGCAAATACAACCATACACTCTTTACGTGATGAGAGAACTAGATCCCCTTCAATGAACCTACCCTTCCCTTCCTCTATACTGCTAACATGTATCCTTACACTCCTTGCTTCCATATAGATTGATGAGTAGAAGATCAAGATAACCTTTCATTATGGGATTAAGCATTACAAAACACTTATATGTATCGTATACGATATCACTAGCGATATGATATCAGAGTGGCTGCAGAGGATAAGTGGAGCTGTACCAAAGGGGTTCTCAAGGTACTATGTATTAAGCCTACTGAATGAGAGACCCATGACAGGTAAGGAGATAATGGAGGAGGCAGCAAAGAGAAGTAACAATCTATGGAAGCCATCTCCAGGCCTAGTCTATCCATTGCTTGGTAAACTACTTCAAGAGGGGCTGATAGAGGAGGATGACTATGGAAGGTATAGGATAACTGGCAAGGGCAAGGCTGTTCTAGCAGATATCAATGTTATTCAAGGCATAGTTAGGAAGCAGTTAGATGTCATGATGCACTTCAGCACGCTAAGCATGTTCATTGCAAAAGATTTGCTGGAGAGGATAACCTCTCTAGGATCTATGCTTGCTGCGAACATAGACAAGATGACACAGCAAGAGAGGGAGAGGTATAGAGGGTTCCTCATGGCTCAACTGAAGAAGTTGGACGAGAGTGAGGCTAGGAAGCATGAAGAGAAGGATGGATATGAACAGTATAGAGAGGATAGAGGTAAAGAGAGTATAAACGTAGATCAGTAACCACTTTTTTATTCTTTTCCGCCTATTGAGATTGAATAAAAATTATTATATAGTGTAGAGATCAGCCGAATTCGCTTGCTAGAGCCTTCTTCCTCTCATTCAACCTAAATATCCTCTCAGTCCTCTCTAACGCTTCCCTCTTGCTCCTCTTGAAGAGCATAGCCTGAATGAGCATATGGTTCTCTGGTGCAACTATCCCAGTCTGATCATCCGAATAGGTTATCTTCAACGTATCCCCTTGTACCTTCAGTACATCAGCATGTATATGGACCATGCAGGTATCTCCAAATGGGAACCCTAGCTCTAGAGCCTTCTTCCTTACATCTGCTGTACCTTTAGCATTGCTTAGCAGCGCTACACCCCATTCCTTCTCAAACATATCCAGTAGTGAATCCTTGGTTGGGCATCCATGCTTGAACCTAACATACAACTGGTGTAGATGCATCATCCTACTAGGAACCTTGTATACATCAACGTAGAGTGGATGGCTCTTTATAAAGTCTGCAACGTCCTTCTGATGGTGAGGGTCTCTATCCCACTCTATAGAGTCCTTCACCTCCTTCTTATCCTCCAGATCTGCCCATCTTCTTATCAGTGTGGCATCGAACCTTACTATCTCATCACCATAACGTTCTATCAATGGCTGCATTATCCTTCCTAAGCCAGTTACATTGCAGCTCCCCTGTATAACATACCTTCTCCCAAAAGCCTGTTCATAGTTCACCCTTGAGTTATGTATCATATCAGCAACGCTATGCTCACCATATCTATCCTCTCCACCTTGGAATATAGATGGTTTGTTCAATGGTAGATAGTAGTTCAACTTATTCTCATACCCTAGTCCATCCTTCGATGCATCTATTATGAGATCACTGCCCTTTATAGCATCAATTATGCTTCCTTCTATTGTATAACCCTTACTCTTGAACTCATCTATCTTTGCCTCTGGTACGAATATCTTAAAGCCTTGATCCCTTGCTTCTTTAGCTCTATCATCTACACTGTACTTTCCTACACCTATAAACTCTATCTCTCCGTCATTTGCTAGAGCATATGCAACCCTCCTCCCTATTGTACCATAGCCATTGAGGAATACCTTGAACTGCATACCTAACCTTGTATAACCTTATATTTCAATATTTTTAAGTATGGAATGGATACTAGATATTTGTGTAGTGTAGCCATTCTAGGGTAGTAGTACAACACTGCTCTATATGGTGTATGTTGCTGTTGGTGCAGTAATGTCTGCTATATTCCTTACAAACATAACATAACAACTTATGAGTATTGGAGTATAGCAAAATGATAAAGGTACATTTCTCCTTATAAATATGGAATAAATAAAGAGGTAAGGCTTGTTTTATACAAGCTGTTTACTACTCCAACCAGAATACTACCTGCACAGATGCAGATACACTCTGCTCACTTGGGGGTATTATTGGGGTTGTTTCCTGTGCTGCATCAATCCTTACAGGGCTGTAGTACATTGGTCCAGGGTAGTAACCATCGATTATGTTAACGCTCTTAACCCCAACTACATTCAGGTTGAGTGCTTTAGCAACACTCTCAGCCTTGCTCCTTGCATCCTTTGCAGCCTTATCTAGTAATGAAGCCCTTGCAGCATTAAGACTCTCTTGGGAGATGAAGAAACTAACCCCATACACCTGGTTTGCTCCAGCACTCACAGCAGCATCTATAACCTTACCTATATCCTGTGCCTTATCCAACTCTATGTTTATGGTTATGTTGTTTACAGCCTTGTAGCCAACAAGAACCTGCTCTAAGCACTCTGGTGGTGGAGGATATATCGTTATACATGCTTCAGCCTTGCTCCTATACTCATAGACAGGATATATGGTATAGTAGTTTGTGCTTATCTGCTCCTCCCTTATACCTGTAGCCTTTATAGCTTCTATTACACGGTTCATGATCTCGGCATTCCTCTTTGCTGCTTCCCCTACTGTCTTCTCCTGAACCTCAACCATAACGCTTACGCTAGCTCTATCGGGCTTGATCATCTGAGTAGCATTCCCTGTAACTGAGAGTTCTATCCTCTCTATACTCTTTGCATTACCCTGCTCCTCTGCCTTTGCATCCATTCCTGTATACTGCACTGCCACAAATGCAAGTAGTAGAGTAAATGCTATCATGCCTGCACCTGTAATACCCACCATCTTCTTGTTAATCCTGTTTGCCATCTTGCTATCCCTCGCCATTATATACACATGCACTAAGATTAAGCCTATGCCTTAGAACCATACAACTAAGATTAGAATATGCTGTTCTAACCTTTAGAACAATAAAAAATTGTTATAGATTTGTAGTAGAAATTAAAGATTTTAATTAGGACTGGGGAGCACCGCACTGTGGGCAGAACCTTGCACTCTTTGGTATCTCTGCACCACACTTTATACAGTATCTTACATCTGTTATCACACTTGTACGTTCTATGCTCTTCAATGCTCTATCCTCGCTTACAAGTTCGTTTATACCTGCAAGCACACCAGTGATTATATCATCCTTCAGGTTGAATACAGGCTTTATGCTCTTCCCATCCTGCTTAACAACCATCTGTATCATGAGGTCATGTTCATGTAGACCTTTCCTCCTTGCTATTATCTGTGCCTGTTGTATGCTACTAGCAGGTATCACTATATCTCCCTTGCTTGATGTGAATAATACCCTATTGCTCCCATCCCTGCTCCTCTCCAGTATGAGTTTGCCACCTTCAACACTATCATTCCAGCCTGGATAGCCCTCAACATAATCACAATCGTAAACCCTCTTATCCAACCTCTCACCACCCTCTCTGCCTATCTGTATTGGTACTGCACTGTTGCTCAGGAACCTAGCCTGATCCTTTATGTACTTCCATAGGTTCGATTCGAAACTCTTTGCAGTATACAACTTTGCTACTGTAGCAGTTATCCCAACTATTGGTACTATGAATAATGGGGCTGATGAGAGCATGTTCTTACCCCACTCTCCAGTGCTTATAGTGACCTCAAAGTCATCTGGCTTGCCCTTTATCGTTATGTCTGTGCTCCTCCTTGCACCTGCTATGCTCCTTAGAGTGCTTACCTTCCTAGCCTGTATGAAGAACCAGGATGGTGGGGCAGTAGGATCCTTGGAGTATGCAACCTCGAATCCGTTCTCCTGCAAGTACATCTGTACCCTATTTGCTAATCTCTCTAGATCAATATTGAGCCCTGTGAACCTTTCGGTCTTACCCATGACCTTAATCTAGCAAACTATGATATATCATTTACTAATCTATGCAACAAAATATAGTTAGTTAGTGTAATGCTGCTACACTGTTCAGTGTATCCTTTGCTGGGTTCAGTACTCTACTCGTTATATCTGATAGGCTAACCAACATATCATACCATCTATCTGCATCCTCATCACCTATTCCAACCCTTGTATGCTCTACACCTTTACTCTTACTCTGAAGCCTCTCCATCTCCATTGCAGCAGAGATGCTATCCAATGCAGTTATGGTATTTGTAACATAACCTGGATACCCTGGGTATAGCGAACTCTTCTGCTGTACAACCTTGAATCCAAAGAGGCTGTATCTACTCCTCTCAACTATAACTATCCATGACTCCTCTACACTCTCATCGCTATGCTTAACCTCTTCGTGGAATACCCATAGGGTTGCCTTACCATCACCCTCATTAGCAGAGTTACCAACCATACGAGATGTAGCATGAATAACTATTAATCCCTTACGCTATTACTGAATAATTAAACACTAAGCATAATGTGAATGCTATAAAAAGAGTTTTATACTATGATGCCAAGATCTGGATAGATGAGCGGTAAGCGTATAGTGCTGACTGCAGATAGAAGCCTAACAACCAATTACAGGGGCAACTTCTTGTATGGTTTCATAGCCTGTGGACCATACGAACTCGTACCAGAGTGGGTATTCGATAGGGTCTTCTGCCCAAGTGTTGAGACAGATCCAGTCACTGGAGAGGCGAAGGTTGCACAATGCGGGTTGAGAAGGATAGAGGCTGCCCTCCTCAAAGAGTACAGGAGGGATGAGGTATTCATAGCCCATCCAGATATGCTCGATAAGGCCATAGGTCCAGATACGAAGGTGGTTGGTATAAATGTCATGGATCCTCTTGGCATGGCTCCAGTAACCACCACCATGAGCCCAGAGAAGCTCTCCTATATAGCTATGAAGTTCAAGCGAATGTGTGCAAAGATAATTCAGTTGAAGAAGAGGTACAGCTTCAAGGTTCTAGTAGGGGGTAATGGCTCATGGGAGTTGGCAAAGCTCGATAGGATGAGGATACATGGCATAGACTCTGTAGTGATAGGAGAAGCAGATGAGATTGCAGTAGATCTCTTCAAGGATGCAGAGCAAGGCAATGTACAGCCATTGGTGCATGCGATGGTCAGGAACATAGATAATATACCAGAGATACAGGGGCCAACAGTCAACTCGCTTATAGAAGCAATGAGAGGGTGCGGGAGAGGCTGTGACTTTTGTGATGTTAATAAGAGATCGAAGAAGGACTTTCCTCTAGAAAGGTTGCAGAGAGAAGCAAAGATAAACCTTGATTATGGTTTTGATAGCATCTGGCTCCAATCTGATGAGATACTCCTCTATGGTTGTGATAACAAGGACTTCATCCCTAACAAGGATGCAATAACCTACCTCTGGAAGGGCTTGAAGTCTTTAGGTGCAAGGTTCGTAGGTACAACACATATGACGCTCTCAGGCGTAGTTGCGAAACCAGACCTCATAGAAGAATTGAGTAGGGTAAATGGGATGAGTAATGAGAGATGGCTTGCCACAAATCTAGGCTTGGAGACTGGTTCCCCAAGGTTGGCAAGGAGGCATCTAGGCATGAAGACAAAGCCATTCTCACCAGAGGAGTGGCCTTGGGTAGTGAAGGAAGGTTGCAGTATACTCAACAAGAACAACTGGTTCCCTGCATTAACACTCATAGTAGGCTGGCCAGATGAGAGTCCAGATGATACAAGAGATACCCTTGACCTAATAGAGAGTCTTATAGCGATGAGGATGAGGGGTCTTATAGCACCACTACTCTACCAAGACTTCAACGAGCGTAACTCTATGCACTTCAGGAACCTTAATGAGATGCAGTTCACTGTATTCTGGCGCTGCTGGGAGCATAACCTTAAGGTTATAAATGATATAATACCAATAATAGTTAGAAACAAGACCTATGGACCAGCTATGAAGGTCTTCATGACCATGCTCATAAAGGCTGGCACATGGGCTATAATGAGGTACCTTAGAGGACTCTGCAAGGAACTCTTTGGTAGAACACCAGATGATATAGTAGATAGGTATAGGAGAGCAATAACTGTAACTACATAACTAATGATCATCATAGAACTTTCTCTTTGTTGGGTTATAAGTATAAGATAAATAAATATATATATAAATAAATAAAAGGAGAGAATTCTTTATAGAGGAACTCTTATCATCTGTCTTCTACTTACTGCTATGAAGGCGCCTATGCTAACAGCAAGTATGAGTGCTGCTATTACACCAAACTCTGGTACAACAGCAATATTCTCTGGAGTAATAACTATCTCTAGAGTCTCAATGCCAGCAGGAATATCTATCTCTATAGTAGCCTCAGTATCTGTATGCTTAGTTACCTTTGCTTCCAGTTCAACATCTGCCTCCTCACTGAATGCTATGAACTCCTCAATATTCTTGAACTGATCCCTGAACTCGTTCTTTATCACAGTAGATGGTATAGTTATTGTCATCTTGCTATCAGTATTAATGCCTGAGAGCTGCAGTACTATACTGTTGAAATCCTGGTCTAGAGTTGCTGATTGTACACTCCCAACTGTTATTGTACCTTTGAGTGTTATATCCTCCTGTATCCCACTTATCTTCACACTGAACTCGCTTGTAGTTGGTTGTGCTTGTGCAGTGAATTCAAACTCTGCACTATTCTGAGTATCACCATATGTCACAACAACCTTGTATGTTCCAGAGTTACTCATCAATGGCCCCCCAAGTCTGAACTCTGCACTGAAACTACCATCGCTTGCTGGTGTAACCTGTGTAAGTGCTGCCTGAACATTCTTCTCATTCATAACCTGGATGATAACATCCAGCCCTGTTATGACCCTAGGCACCTTACCTGTTACCTTCAGGGTATCCCCAGTGCTGTATGATTGCTTATCTAGCGTTATGGTTATCTGCTGTTGCGCATACACTGCAAATGGCACTGCTAGAAGCATCATTGATGCTACAAACGCTCCTACTACTGTATACCCGTACTTACCCATTGAGACCCTATACACCTGATAGTATATATCTTTTATGTACAAAAGGTTCGATTAAATTCATTTATTTATTTTATTAATCATTCTCTATCCTCTATTTTATATTGCCTTCTCCACTAACCTTACTTATTTATTATTAAACCTTATCCTGGCAGAGATATAATACAGGGGAAAGGTGTAAATTTGGGTAGTAGAATAGTCTTAGCGAGGGTAGATTCTGTAGGTAGGTGATAGTACATGAGTGATAGAACAATAATAAGACATGAGTATGTGCCTGAACATATACTCCTCAGCAAAGAAGAGGCTGAAGAGGTGCTCAAGAGGTACCATGTGAAGCCTAACCAACTCCCATTCATACTTGCTAATGACCCAGCGATAAGGAACCTTAACGCAAGGCCTGGAGATATAGTAAAGATAGTAAGGAAGAGCCCAACAGCGGGGGTAAGTATATACTACAGGTATGTAGTAGAGGGGTGAAGTGATGAGTACATCAGCAACGATGGTAAAGCATCAGGGCTTCTGGCCTATAATATACGATATACTTACTAGGGAAGGGGTTGCTAGGCAGCATCTTAACTCCTACAATGAGTTCATAGAACGAGGGATACAGAGCATAATAGAGGAGGTTGGGGAGATAGAGATAGAGAACCCAGAGTATCCATACAAGGTTAAGCTTGGTAGGGTGAAGTTACAGTATCCAAGGGTTACTGAGATAGATGGATCTATAACCTATGTAACCCCTATGGAGGCAAGACTTAGGAACCTAACATATGCTGCACCTATAATCGTTGAGTGCAGTATAGTGGAGGATGGGAGGATAGTTGAGACTAGAGGCATACATATAGGGGATCTACCAGTAATGGTGAAGTCCAATCTATGCGTATTGCATAACATGTCTGAGAGCAAGCTGATAGAGGTTAACGAGGATCCTAGAGATCCTGGAGGGTACTTTGTGATAAATGGATCAGAACGTGTCATAGTTGGATTAGAGGATCTCTCATACAACAAGATCATAGTTGATAGAGAGGAGGTTAGTGGAGTTAAGGTACATACAGCAAAGATATACTCATCGATAGTTGGTTATAGAACCAAGTTGGAACTAGTAATGAAGCAGGATGGATCTATAGTAGCGAGGATCTCAGGCTCTCCAGTTGATATCCCATTGGTTGTGTTGATGCGTGCATTAGGGCTAGAGACAGATAAGGAGATAGCAGATGCTGTATCGGTGAAGCCAGAGATTCAGGATGAGTTAGAGCCTTCGTTTGAGAAGGCTGTAGAGGTTACAAGTACCAAGGAGGCTATAGATTATATAAGTAAGAGGATAGCACCAAACATGCTAGAGGAGTTTCAGTTGAAGAGGACTGAGAACCTCTTGGACTGGGGTTTATTACCTCATCTTGGGAGGACCCCAGATAACAGGCTTGATAAGGCATTATTCATAGGTGAAGCTGCATGCAAGCTCATAGAACTCAGGCTAGGATGGATAGATCCAGATGATAAGGATCACTATGGCAATAAGATGATAAAGTTTGCAGGTCAGATGCTTGCAGATCTATTTAGGACAGCGTTCAGGAACCTGGTTAGGGATATGAAGTACCAACTCGAACGCTCAGGCCAGAAGAGGGGTATAAATGCTGTCATGGCAGCTGTTAGACCAGGGATAATAACAGATAAACTGAATAATGCTATAGCAACAGGGAACTGGGGAAGGGGTAGGGTAGGTGTTACACAACTCCTCGATAGAACGAATTACCTCTCAACCATAAGCCATCTTAGGAGGATACAATCTCCATTGAGTAGGAGCCAGCCAAACTTTGAGGCTAGAGATCTACACCCTACGCACTTTGGCAGGATATGCCCCAATGAGACTCCTGAAGGTTCAAACTGTGGTTTGGTTAAGAACCTTGCTCTATCTGCAGTTCTATCAGTGACTGTACCAGCAGCAGAGGTTATAGAGATATTGTATGAGCATGGAGTGATCTACCATCAGGATGCTTCAGATGAACTGAAGAGAGATGGTAGCAAGGTCTTTGTAGATGGTAGGCTAGTTGGTTTTGTGAAGGATGGGGAGATGCTTGTTAGCAGGTTGAGAGCATTGAGGAGGAGTGGGCAACTGCACCCACATGTTGGCATATATTACTACAAGCCTAGGATTGAGAAGGCTACGAAGAGGGTATACATAAGCTGCAATGCTGGAAGAGTGTTAAGACCACTCATAGTTGTGAACAATGGTAGGCATGAGGTTAGTGATGATATATTGGCAAAGTTGAGTCGTAGGCTTATATCCTATGAGGACTTACTCTATAAAGGTATAATAGAGTTGATAGATGCCAATGAAGAGGAGAACTGTTACATAGCATTAGAGCCATCCCAGATAACTGAGAAGCATACACATCTCGAGATATTCCCTGCAGCAATGTTTGGGGTTGCAGCATCCATGATCCCATATCCAGAGCATAATCAGTCTCCTAGGAACACTTACGAATCTGCTATGGCAAAGCAGTCTCTAGGCTTCTCAACACCAATGATGAACTTCAACACATATGTTAGACAGCACTTCATTGTATATCCTCAGGTACCATTAGTTAAGACTAGAGCGATACCATTACTAGGCATAGAGGAGAGGCCCACTGGTACAAACTGCATAGTCGCTGTTCTACCCTTCGAAGGTTACAACATAGAGGATGCTATAGTAGTTAACAAGGCATCTGTGGAGCGTGGGTTAGCAAGGTCCTTCTTCTATAGGGTATATGAGGCTGAGGCAAAGCAGTACCCTGGAGGCATGAAGGATAACTTTGAGATACCATCGTCAGATGCAAATGTTAGAGGCTACAAGGGCGAGAGGTTCTATAGACTGCTGGAGGCTGATGGTGTTGTTATGCAAGAGGCAGTCGTTACTGGAGGGGATGTGCTGATAGGTAGAACCAGCCCACCAAGGTTCATGGAGGAGTACAAGGAGTTCGAGGTGAAGGGTCCATATAGGAGAGATACAAGTGTTAGCATGAGACCATCGGAGACTGGTGTCGTTGATACAGTGATAATGACGCAGTCTACTGAAGGTGGTAAACTATACAAGGTCAGGGTTAGGGATATGCGTATACCTGAGATAGGCGACAAGTTCGCATCTAGGCATGGACAGAAGGGCGTCATAGGAATTCTAGCCAATCCTGAAGATCTTCCATATACTGAACAGGGTATAGTACCAGATATTATAATAAACCCACACGCATTCCCATCTAGGATGACAGTAGGCCAGTTCATGGAGTCTATAACTGGCAAGGCTGCAGCTCTAGCAGGAAGGTTCATCGATGGAACAGCGTTCTATGGTGAGAAGGCTGATGATGTAAGAGCAATACTCGAGGCCTATGGATTCAAGTACACAGGGAAGGAGGTCATGTATGATGGTAGGACAGGGAAGAGGTATCCTGTTGAGATATTCATTGGTGTAGTGTACTATCAGAAGTTGCACCATATGGTTGCAGATAAGATGCACTCTAGGGCTAGAGGGCAGGTACAGATGCTGACCAAGCAGCCAACTGAGGGAAGGGCAAGGGGAGGAGGTTTGAGGTTTGGAGAGATGGAGAGGGATTGCTTGATAGGGTATGGTGCAGCAATGCTCCTCAAGGATAGGCTTCTAGAGGAGTCCGATAAGGCAGAGGTGTATGTATGCGAGCGTTGTGGCCTAATAAGTTACTATGATGCTAAGCAGAGGAGGTACATCTGTAGGATATGTGGCGAGAAGGCTAGGGTATCATCTGTAACTATAGCATATGCATTCAAACTATTACTGCAGGAGATCATGAGCCTCAACATACTACCTAGGTTAATACTGAAGGAGAAGGTGTAGTATTATGAGTGTAGCAGAAGAGGTTACAAAGGTTATAGCGGGAATAAAGTTCGCTGTATGGTCGCCAAGTGAGATAAGGAGATACTCTGTTGCAGAGATAACTGCTCCAGAGACATACGATGAGGATGGCTTACCAGTGCAAGGAGGGCTAATGGATAGCAGGCTAGGCATATTAGAGCCTGGGCAGAAGTGCGCCACTTGTGGGAATACATCAGCAAGATGCCCTGGGCACTTTGGTCATATAGAGTTGGCTGAACCAGTACTCCACATATCATTCGTTGATGATATCTATCAGTTGCTGCAGGTTACATGTAGGGGTTGCTCAAGGCTCAAACTCTCTACTGATGAACTTAATGAGTACAAGGCAAGGCTGAGTAGTGGGGAGACACACACGCAACTAGTAGTTGAGAGGATAAAGGATGAGCTTATAGAGAAGGCGAAGAAGGTGAAGATATGCCCCCACTGTGGTAAAGAGCAGTATGATATAGTATTTGTGAAGCCAACAACATTCTTCGAGAAGACTGAGAGTGGGGAGGAGAATAGACTTCTACCTATAGCTATAAGGGATAGGCTAGTCAATATACCTAATGATGATCTTAGTCTCTTAGGCTACAATCCAGATACTGCTAGACCAGAGTGGTTCATCCTCCAAGTACTACCTGTAGCACCAGTGACTGTTAGACCATCCATCATACTAGAGACTGGTATGAGGTCTGAGGATGATCTCACCCACAAGTTGGTAGATATAATAAGGGTTAATCAGAGGTTAAAGGAGAGTAAGGAGGCAGGTACACCTCCCCTCATAGTGCAGGACCTAGTTGATCTACTCCAGTATCATGTAACAACGTACTTCGATAACGAGGTATCCGGGATACCACAGGCTCACCATAGGTCTGGCAGACCATTGAAGACATTATCGCAGAGGCTGAAAGGTAAGGAAGGAAGGTTCAGAGGCAGCCTATCAGGCAAGAGGGTTGACTTTGCTGGAAGAACAGTCATATCTCCAGATCCAAACCTTGACATATCTGAGGTTGGTGTGCCAGAGGAGATAGCCAAGAAGTTAACCATACCAGAGGTTGTATCCCCTTGGAATATAGATAGACTTAGAGCACTTGTAATGAATGGACCAAACAAGCATCCTGGAGCAAACTACATAGTTAGGCCAGATGGTGTTAAGATAAGGCTTGATTACGTAGCAGATAGAACAACATTGGTAGAATCTCTAGCTCCAGGGTTCGTAGTTGAGAGGCATCTTATGGATGGAGATATTGTGATATTCAATAGACAGCCATCACTGCATAGGATCTCTATAATGGCCCATCTAGTAAAGGTGCTCCCATACAGAACCTTCAGGCTACACCCATCTGTATGCCCACCATACAACGCTGACTTCGATGGTGATGAGATGAACCTCCATGTTCCTCAGAGTGTAGAGGCTAGGGCAGAGGCAAAGATACTCATGCAGGTACATGACCAACTTATATCCCCTAGGTATGGAGGTCCAATAATAGGAGGGATAAGGGACTTTATAACAGCAGCGTATCTACTCACCAAGGATGATACACTACTAAGCAGGGAGGAGTTCGTGAACCTAGCATTCATAGGAGGAATAAAATCCGATCTAGATCTTCTCATGAGTGATGGTGGTAAGGGTAATGGTAATGGCCATGATGGTGATGGCAATGGTAATGGTAATGGCAAGTACACTGGTAAGCAGTTGTTCTCTCTACTCCTTCCAAAGGACTTCAACTACACTTTGATATCGAAGTGGTTCAAGAGCGCAAAGATAAGCAAGCAGCCAGATGTGATCATAAAGAATGGTAGATTGATAAGTGGTGTTATAGACAAGGCATCTATAGGGGCAGAGGAGCCAGACAGTATACTCCATAGGCTTGCTAAAGACTATGGCACATCATTTGCCAGATCATTCCTTAACTCACTCTTCAGGATACTAACCTATTTCATAACCCACTATGGCTTCAGTTATGGCTACGATGATCTCCTGCTCCCTGAAGAGGCAAGGAAGGAGATAGATGGTATAATAAAGAGTACGTATGAGAAGGTGTATGATCTTATAAGGCAGTATAGGGAAGGTGTACTCCAGCCCATAAGAGGGTTATCCCCAGAGGAGACGTTAGAACTGCAGATAGTCAATGAACTCTCTAGAGCAAGAGATAGGGCAGGGAGGGCAGCAGATAGATCGTTGGCAGATAACAATGCTGGGGTTATAATGGCAAGTACTGGGGCTAGAGGTTCAACACTTAACATAGGTCAGATGACCGCTCTTCTAGGCCAGCAGTCTATACGAGGCAAGAGAATAGAGAGAGGTTACCAGAGGAGGGCATTACCCCACTTCCTCCCAGATGATATAAACCCAGATGCAAAGGGCTTTGTAAAATCAAACTTTAGGGATGGGCTGAACCCATTGGAGTTCTTCTTCCATGCAATGGGTGGTAGAGAGGGGCTTGTGGATACAGCAGTTAGAACTCAGCAGAGCGGGTATCTCCAGAGAAGGCTAATAAATGCAATGGAGCATCTAAGGATAGAGTATGATAATACGGTTAGGGATTCATTCGGTAACATAATACAGTTTGTGTATGGAGAGGATAGCGTAGATCCTGCTAAGAGTGATCATGGTAATGCTGTTAACATAGAGAGGCTTGTTAATGCACAAGCGCTTATAGATGAGGCTGAAGGTGGTAAGGCAAGTGATGATGAGATAAAGAGCATAGTCGATAGATATACCAATATGCTTAATCAAAGTATAGTAGAGATGCTCAAGGCAGAGTTGATGAAGGTTAGGTTAAGCAGGGATGGGGTTGAGAGAGTATGCAAGCATGTAGTCGAACTTGTAGATAAGGCTAGAGCAGAGCCAGGGGAAGCGATAGGCATAGTTGCTGCCCAGTCCATAGGCGAGCCTGGTACACAGATGACCCTAAGAACGTTCCACTTTGCTGGTATAAAGGAGAGGAATGTAACATTAGGGTTGCCAAGGCTTATAGAACTTTTGGATGCAAGGAAGAAGCCAGAGACACCAACCATGGACATATACCTTCTCCCAGATTATGCAAAGTCTAGGGAGAGTGCCTTACAGGTAGCAAAGAGCATACTCTTCACAAAGCTCAATGACCTTGTGGAAAGTGTTGAGATCGATGTTGATGGCTCGTTCCATCTGATTCTTAACCCAAGTAAGATGGAGGCTAGGGGATGCGATATCGATACTATAGTCAATGCCCTAAAGTCATCCAAGAAGAAGCTTAATGTTAGTGTTGATGATATCAATAAGATAACTCTAAGACCTCCACCAGGCACAGATGCTAGAACGATGAGTACACTCAAGGGTAAGATACTCAACACAAAGATAAAGGGTATACCTGAGATAGAGCGTGTTACCGTTGTTAAACAGGGCGATGAGTGGGTTATACAGACAGCAGGCTCAAACCTACAGAGGGTTCTTGAGGTAGAAGGTGTTGATACAAGTAGAACAACTACAAACAACATATATGAGATAGCAAATGTACTTGGTATAGAGGCTGCAAGAACAGCATTAGTAAAGGAGATAATTAACACTCTAGAGGAGCAGGGTCTTGAGGTTGATATAAGGCATATAATGCTTGTTGCAGATGTGATGACAAGCAAGGGTATACTCCAACAGATAGGTAGACATGGTGTTGCTGGCACGAAGGTTAGTGTACTTGCTAGGGCAGCATTCGAGATAACTGTTCCAACCATAGCAGAGGCAGCACTCAAGGGCGAGATAGAGCCCTTGAAGGGTGTTACAGAGAATGTAATAGTAGGATCAACGGTACCAGTAGGTACTGGCATGGTAGATCTATACATGAAGGTTGGTGATGGTATAGTATCAAGTGTGGAGGGTAAGGAGGAAGGAATATGAGTAAACTCGTAGCAAAGATCGTTAGGAATGCCATAGCAAATAATGCATGTAGGATAGGTAGTAGAGAGGTGCTGAAAGGTATAGGGGATGCTAAACTGGTGATATGCTCCAGATCCATCCGCAAGGATGTGATAGATAAGATAAGTAGTAATGCTTCTGTTTACATCTACCGTATAGATAAGAACTCTCTAGAGTTGGGGAGGCTCTGCGGTAGACCATTCAGGGTATCGGTGGTATCGGTTGAGGATGTAAGCAAAGAGGATCTAGATGCTCTGATTGCAGAGGGAGGAGCAACCTCTGAAGAAATATCAAGCAAAGTATCATGATCTGAGCCTAACGGGTCTGATCTAGACACTCAATTTATTTTTGGTACTTGGATTAGTAATAAATAGTAGATTAACTCAATCTATAATATGGATGCAAGGCTATTGATGATGATAGGTTTTGCGCTTGTGTTGGTAGGTATGCTGATCATAACATTCTCTCTAGCTACTAGAGCAGCAGGCTCGAGTAGAGGTAGGTCTATAGGGTTCATACTTCTAGGCCCTATACCCATAGTCTGGCAGGGTTCGAGATCCTTACTTGTGATACTGCCAATCTCTATACTCATTATGCTCATCCTCTTCATGATGGTGAATATGAGATGAGTCATAGGGTTAGATGCAGTATATGCGATGGGATTGCAGTTGATTACTGTAGCATGTGCAAAAAGCCAGTATGCTCTATCTGCATGAATGAAGATGGTATATGCAAGAGATGTTCAATGTACATGCATGATATGAGTAGTATGGATGATAGTAGAGGTGAGGAGAGGAGCAGTTTCAGGATAGGGTATACAGCATTAAGGGATGTGGTGAATATACACATGCTACTCATTGGTATAGTTGTGATCATCGTAGGCATGATCCTGATATCCTATGCATCTATGAGTATGGTAGATATGCTCAACCAGATAGGACAGAGGGATGGGTTAAGTGGTACAGATAATAGTAGAGGGGGAGGCAGTGGTGTTGTTGTGATCTTTCCCTTCCCATTCCTTATATTTGTGCAGGATGCTGGTATATTAACTCTGATAATACTGCTAGTTATACTGGTACCATTCATACTCTTCTTCCTCCTCTTCAGAAGGGGATTCAGGATACCTAACTAACAATATTAACTAACCAATTAATTAATTATTATCTTAGCAAACCGATACATAACCCAAATAGCACTAATAAATTTAGATTAGGTTCTAATTCCTTCCCTTAGAGTATCCTCACATGCCTTGCATATATCCTTGTCTATACTCTTCTCTATTGCATGGTGTATATCACATATGAGTAGGCTATGCCTTATGTAGTTTAGCAGACCTATGTACTTTGCCATGGTAGATGGCATGAATGCCTTGTTCATGGCTAGCTCCTTGCTTATCTCATCTATCCTCCTAACCACGCTAGGCTCACCCATGAGCTTCTTTGCTAGTTCTGCATCACCCCTAGTACCCCTTATATAGTTGCTCACGGCAGCCTGCGTTATACCCAGGAGTCTTGCAACATCCTCCTCCTTCATGTTGTACTCATTCACCAACCTCCTAGATATTATCGCTCTTATTGCAGGTATCAGTGACCTTGACTCTATCTCTGAAGGGAGTAGCATATCAACTATCTCTCTACAATTTATATAAATATTCCTCTATGCTATCTCATGCCTTCAGGTGTCGATAATGCTGCTATCTGCAATAGGCTAAAGGAGATGCTTAGGGATACTGTGTATAAGCATATAGTCAATGCTTCAGACTCTAGGGTAGGAATGCTCCTCTCTGGAGGCTTGGATAGTAGCATACTTGCTGCACTTGCATCCAGCAGCATGAGTGATGCTATATTTGCATTATGCATAGGCCATGGGGATGCCCAAGATACAAAGTATGCTAGGATTGTAGCAGATAGATTCAGGATGAGGCTACTCATCAAGTACATCAGCATAGACGAGATGCTCAATGCAGCAAGAGAGATCGTTAGAATAATGCGCTCATTCGACCCAATGGAGGTTAGGAACTCAATAGTACTCTACCTTGCCATGAAGGAGTTGAAGGAGTATGGCTTGAGGCATGTTATTACAGGGGATGGGTGTGATGAGATATTCGCTGGCTATTCGTATCTGCTTAGGATGAGTAATGAGCAGTTGGAGCATGAACTTACTAGGCTTGAGAGGATAATGCACTTCTCCTCCATAGCAATAGCAGATGCTCTTGGAATGAGTGTATCATTACCTTATCTGGATGTATTGGATTATGCTAAGAGCATACCACTAGAGTTGAAGGTCAATGAATATGAGGGTAAGAGGTATGGGAAGTTCGTACTGAGATCATGCTTCGAGCACCTCATAGGCAAGGATATAGCATGGAGGGTAAAGATGCCTATGGAGCAGGGAGCAAATACAAGTATATTGAGTAACTATCTTGCCTCTCTTGTTGGTGATGAGTACCTTGCTAGAAGGAGTAAGGAGTGCCTTGATAAAGAGAGGGTTAGGATAAGGAGCAAGGAGCACCTCTACTACTATGAGATATACAGGAGTATGTTTGGTGCACCATACTTGATGGATTCTAGTGATAGTAGCAATGGTATAGGTAAGGCAAGGTGTAGTGAATGTAATGCATATGTGAGCGTTGATACAAGGTTCTGTAGGATATGTGGCGCATTCCCCATAACCCCTATACCAGCATAATATAGGGTGCAAAGTTTATTTGCTCATTGTATATTCCATATTCATGGCATCATCACAGCAGCAACAGCAGCAGTACATACTTGTGGAGAAGAGGGACGATGGGATAGCAGTTGTAAGGATAAACAGGGCAGAGAAGTTGAATGCGATGAACCTTGATGTTATAGCGCAGTTGAGTAGTGCAATGGATGACATTGCTAGGGACGAACAGATAAGGGCAGTTATAATAACTGGTGCTGGTGAGAAGGCATTCTCTGCTGGAGCAGATATAGAGTATATGAGCAAGATATCTCCTCTAGAGGCTGAAGAGTATGCTAGGAGAGGCCATGCAGCTATGAGCAAGGTTGAGAACCTCAACAAGCCAGTTATAGCAGCAGTCAATGGCTATGCTCTAGGAGGAGGATGCGAACTAGCATTGGCATGTGATATAAGGATAGCAAGCAAGAATGCAATATTAGCACAGCCAGAGGTTGGACTGGGGATATGCCCAGGTTGGGGCGGTACACAGAGGCTGGCAAGGATAGTTGGTGTATCAAAGGCAAAGGAACTGATATTCACTGGTAGAAGGGTTAATGCTGAGGAAGCATTGAGTATAGGGTTGGTTAACAAGGTTGTGGAGTTACCACAACTCTTGGATGAGTCGGTTGCAATGGCAAGGGAGATAGCAAAGAATGGTGCACTAGCAGTAAGGGTATCCAAGATGCTTATAAACAGAGGGTTAGAGAGTGATATAAACACTGGACTTGCACTAGAGCTATGGGGTTGGAGCCTATGCTTCACACACCCAGATAGAGTAGAGAGGATGACAAGGTTCCTGCAGAAGAAGTAGCAGTACAGTTGGTAGTTGTGATAACACCATCACCCATGCCATCATTATTTTTCTCTATCCGCCTATAAAGTAAAGCTTATTATATTGTATAAGGATAATGAGGGTATGGAGAAGAGTGTTCAGAGGTTGATAGTACTAACGCCAAAGGCTGCTGAAAAGGTGAAGGAGTTCATGAAGCAGGAGGGTAGGGAGGATCTATACCTTAGGGTGTATGTTGCTGGCGGTGGCTGTGCTGGTCTCTCCTATGGGATGGGGTTCGAGGAGAAGCCCTCCGAGGATGATATAATGTTGGAGGAGCACGGTGTTAAGATACTTGTAGACTCTTACAGCTCCAACTACCTGAAGGGTAGCGAGATAGACTACATAGAGAGCCTCATGGGCGCTGGTTTCAAGATAAACAATCCAAATGTTGTAAGAAGCTGTGCCTGTGGGCATTCATTCAGTACGGAATAGCTCTGCAGGATAAATCTATTCCAGATAGTTCTATCTTTATCATCCCCACTTTTTATAGTGTACTAATCCTCTCCTCTCATAGAGGATAAAGCCTATTAATGAGATCCTATAACTTATATGTATGGTTGATACAGAGGATGAGCCAAAGGATGTTATGGTATTAAGTGCTATAGCCAAGGGTTACAATACAGAGGAGAAGATAACCAAGGCTACAGGGCTATCAGCATTCGATGTTGCTATTATAGTTGAGAGGTTGATCCTACATGGTCTTATAGTAAAGAGGGAGAAGAAAGGATTCTTGGGTAGAAGGAAGGTTGAGTTAACCATTACAGAGAAGGGTACTAGGGAGTTGCAGGAGCGCAGGTTTGAGTTGGAGCAGAAGTGGCAGAGGATGGTGATGCTTGCTGAACAAGGGAAGAGGCAGGAGTTCGAGAGGGAAGCGTTATCTATGAGGAGTTGGATACCTATAATGTTGTTCATGGGTATAATGGACATGATGATGTGGATGACAATGCTCAACATGATGAACCTTGCTCAACAGGATTACATGCCAGAACAGGTGCCTGGTGCTGGAGGGGATATGGGAGATGCTGGAGAAGGAGGAGGCTGGGACTGGGGAGACTTTGGTGATGTGAACATATGATTATGAATGGGGCCAATCTACTCCGCTCCGCTTAGCTTTTTACCAATAGGATGTTCTAAACTGCATCAACGCTTATAACAGTTCAATACATAACTATAGATCTTGACTAGCATAGTCAATCCTCGATTTTTCTATCATATTGTAGTGCCCTATATGTTAGGTTCATTATAACTGCAGTAGGCGAATCTCAGTTATAGCAAGAATTACTAATTACTAAAAATAATTGGAACTGATCTATCGACCAGATCTATCTATTGAATAAATAATATGCTATCTGTGTATGACCATTGTTTATGGCTATGGCCATATACCCCTAGCCTTAATTGCGTCTACTACCCTGCTAACTGCAAGTACCATGCTACCCTTACGCATATCAACTTTGTACTCCTCTGCTGTTCTATACACATCGTTGAATGCTGCAGTCATCTTACCTTCAAGCATGCTATGTACCTTCTCATAGCTCCAATAGTCTCTTGTTAGGTTCTGCACCCATTCAAAGTAACTCACTGTTACACCCCCTGCATTTGCAAGTATATCTGGCACTACTAACTTGCCCTTCTTGAAGAGTATCACATCAGCCTCAGGGGTTGTTGGACCATTGGCAGCCTCTGCAACCATCTTTGCCTTTATGTTAGCAGCGTTATCCCCTGTTATCTGATTCTCATACGCTGCTGGCACAAGTATATCACACTCTAGCTCTAGCAACTCCTTATTGGTTATCTCCCTTGCATTCTTGAACCCCTTAACCATACCAGTCCTAGCCTTATGCTCTATCAATGCTTCAACATCTAAACCATCTTCTCCATCATAGTATACGCCTCCCTTTGAATCACTAACTGCTATTATACTTGCACCCATCTGTTTAAGGAACCTTGCTGCATATGTACCTGCATTACCAAACCCTTGTATGGCAACCTGTGAGCCCTTTAGATCGATGTTGAGCTTCTTTGCACCTTCCCTTACACAGAATGCAAGCCCCAAGCCTGTTGCTTCAGTCCTACCCTTAGAGCCTCCTATATTCAATGGCTTTCCTGTTATTACACCTGGGCTTATGCTACCCTTCAATGCACTATATGTATCCATTATCCATGCCATCTCTCTTGGCCCTGTATAGACATCTGGAGCAGGTATATCCACGTAAGGTCCTATTATATCAGAGATCATGTAGGCATACCTCCTTGTTAACCTCTCCAATTCACCCTCGCTCATACTCTTTGGGTCACAGGCTATACCTCCCTTACCCCCTCCAAACGGTACATCTACTATTGCACACTTCCATGTCATCCACATCGCTAGTGCCTTGACCTCATCGAGTGTAACTTGGGGATGGTACCTTATGCCACCTTTGTATGGGCCTCTAGCATCGTTATGCTGTACTCTATGCCCTATGAAGACCTTCACTCTGCCATCATCCATCTTCACTGGTATTGAGACTGTAAGCACTCTCTTTGGCGTCTTGAGCACATCATGCATCCCTTCATCAAGATGCATTATCCTTGCTGCCTCATCAAGCTGCTTCAGTGCATTCTCGAATGGATTTATATCTGACATACTTGCAGGTGTAAGATGCTAATAAATAAAGTTTCCTAAGGGAGAGTAAAGGGAAGGATGAATGGCTAATATAATGGTTAGTATAATACACGTTACCTCATACTGTCTAACCTATCATGTATCAACCTCTTCAACTCATCATCACTTAACCCATTTGGGTTTATACCAAGTGTCTTTGCTATAGCCTCCAACTTTGCCCTCTCGCTCTCCACTGGCCCCTTGATGGGCATCGTTATACCCCGCTGATTAGAACTTGTATTGACCCTCTCCAGTTCTCTCATTATGCTTGCCCTTGTCCTCTCATACTCCCCAACTGCTCTGCCTATACTCCTACCTAGACTTGGGATATGCTTGCTCCCGACTATGAGTATGAGGAATAACAGTACTATTATTACCCATTCACTAGCACCTATGTTAAGCATCTAAAGATGAGTGGGTCACTTATTCAATAAATACCTTAATGCCTTTCTCCCTATATCCCTTCTATAATAGATCCCTTCCCAGTATACATTGCTAATTGCAGTATATACCCTCTCTATTGCATCGTTCATATCACTACCCAGTGCTACCACGTTAAGAACCCTGCCCCCATCGGTTACTAACCTATTACCATCATCTGTAACCCTTGTGCCAGCATGGAATACCAGTACATCATCTATACCATTAAGTTTATCTAGCCCGGTTATAACCTTGCCCTTCTCGTATGCATTTGGATAACCTTTCGATGCTAGCACTACGCATAACGCTACCCTCTCATCCCATACCATATCATCAGCCTCATCGAGCGAACCATCTATGCAATGATCAACATACTCAATGAGATCAGACTTTAACCTTGGCAGTATCACCTGTGCCTCTGGATCACCAAGCCTGACATTGAACTCTAGAACATAGGCTTTGTCATCAACAAGCATTAGCCCAGCATACAGGAAACCCTTGAACTCAGTCCCTTCTTGCCTCAATCCATCTATAGCCTTCTGCATTATCTTACGCATTATCCATTCATGCATCTTCTCATCTATCATAGGGTTAGGTGAGTATGCACCCATACCACCTGTGTTTGGGCCCTCATCGTTATCATAGGCCCTTTTGTGATCTTGGCTAGTTGCCAATGGCATTATATGCTTACCATCACTCATGCATATGAACGATACCTCATCCCCATAAAGCCTCTCCTCCAAGACTATCTTATTACCAGCATCGCCGAATACCTTATCCTTCATTATCCTATCCACTGCTGTATATGCTTCCTCTTTGCTGTTGCATACTACTACACCCTTACCAGCAGCAAGCCCATCTGCTTTTACAACCAGAGCCCTATTGCTTCTTGCGATATGATCCTTTGCAGCCTCTGGATCATCAAACACATGAAACTCTGGCGTTGGTATACCATGCCTCTTCATGAACTCCTTTGCCCATACCTTGCTGCTCTCTAACCTTGCTGCATCCTTGCTAGGGCCAAGTATCCCTAGCCCATTACTCTTGAATAGATCCACTATACCATTTGCCAATGGTTCTTCAGGCCCGACTATGGCTAAGCATCTATTCTCAGTTGCAAACTTGAGTAGTTTATCATACTCCTTTATACTTACCCTAAGATTCTCATAACCAGCAAGTTGTGTACCACCATTCCCAGGTGCAAAGAATACCTTCTTAACTCTACTACTCTTGGAAACCTTCCAACCTAGGGCATGTTCCCTTGCACCAGAACCTATTATAAGTACGTTCATACGCCTTAACCATCCCAGATCAAATATATAATATTGGCATCACAACCCAACCCTTGTTACTATTTACTGTTGCATCTTGCTGAGTATATCTATAACATCATTAGCATGCTTATCAACATCAACCCTGTTCATTATATGCCTTATTATCCCATCCTTATCTATTATGAAGGTTACTCTCCTAGCTCTCATCTTCTCCTCATTGAATACACCATACAACTTGCTTATACTGTTATCTACATCGCTAACTAGCGGGAAGTTGAGCCCATACTTTGAGGCAAACCTCTTGTGAGACTCGAGGCCATCACTACTTACTCCTATAACCTCTCCTCCTAGGGCCCTAATCCTCTCTATATGATCCTTCATACCTATAGATTGTATTGTGCACCCTGGAGTCATATCCTTAACATAGAAGTAGAGTACTACACTCTTCTTTCCTTTGTAGTCGTTTAGTGTTATCCTCCCTAGTGTAGATTCTGCAGTGAAGTTTGGGGCTGCATCACCTATGTTTAGGCTCACCTTCTCACTCATACCCATGCTCTATCACCTATACTGCAAAGATAAAAGCCTAACTATTGGTTACCCCTCCATATATCATCTCTATCAGCACCCTTATGAAACCATCATACTCATCATCATGAAAGTGTACTTCATCAACCATACCAGAACCCTCTGCCATAGCAACTGCCTTCAGATGGTAGCATGTGACCTTCTCTTCCTCCTTCTTCTCTTCCTCTTTCTCTTCATTGCCTTCTACTGCAACTGCCCTTGCCCTAAAGTAGTAATCCTTACATGTACAGAAGTGAGGAGGATGAACCCAGTACTCATGCTTACGGCCTACAACAGTCCATATCCTTCTACTGCTAGGCATGAATATATGCAACTTGACGGCTCTATTGCATACCATCCTTTCTACTCTCTTCATACGCTTATCCATCAATTATTATATGGCAGATGTATCTGATTAATTAATCATTGCTATTAGCATATAATGCTGCTATCCATTTGTATCGCATGGTTAAAGATAACAACAATGCTGATAAGGAGGATGGAAGCAGTAGCAATGAATAGTACTATTTATGCTTATGTCTGCTAGCATATTCAAGCCATATACCTCGCTTCTTTTAGATCCCATAATAGGAGCAGTATTGGCTTTGCCGTTGTAGATACAATAGATACAAGTATCAGAAGAGTATATAACGTTGATTCATGAGTAGCATGTTAGGGTTAGCAAAGACGGTATAGGATAAGGTATCACTATCTCATTTCAGAAGGTAGATGCAGGTAAGAGAGAATGCCCAAAATGTAAAGTTGGTTGCGTTCTAGCCTTTTCTCTTATATAATGGTGAACTACAGTGAAGATTTATAAGTGCTTACATAGATGTTAGCAAGGGTTGAGTTACATAGAGACACTCAAACGCATAAGGGAGGGTAGAACAGATTACAGGAAGAGAAAGGCAATACTGCTAGGTAGACATGTATTTGCAACCATAAGGGTAAGCGATGAGAATATCATGGTTCAGATAAGCAAAGCATCCATGAAGGGCGATGTGGTATTAGCATCCACTAATAGCAGAGAGTTGCTCAAGTATGGGTGGAAGGGTTCAAGGAAGTGCCTTCCAGCATGCTACCTTACAGGTCTCCTTGCTGGGAAGAAGGCCAAAGCAAATGGTGTAGATGCTTGCATAGTGTATGTAGGGGTAAGAGGCTTCTCCTCTAGAATAGGGGCTTGTGTAAAAGGGCTCAGGGATGCAGGGTTAGATGTTCCAGTAGGAGACGATGCTCTACCAGATGATGATAGGATAGTTGGGGAGCACATTGCAGAGTATGCAAAGATGCTCAAGGAGGAGGATGAGGAACTCTACTCCAAGAGGTTCTCAGCCATACTTGCTAGAGGTCTAAGGCCAGAGGATTATGTTAAGCACTTCAACGAGGTTAAGGATAATATAATGAAGCACTCTGGTGATTGATATGAGCAGTTCAGGTAGTAGGTATACAAGGTCTAGAGTTGAGGGGGAGAGGGAGAGAAGGGGCGAGGGTTTAGAAGGTTGGATACCTAGAACAAAACTTGGTGTTTATGTAGCAAACAAGCAGATAACTGCTCTAGAGCAGGTATTCGAGCAGGGCTATAGGCTGAGAGAGCCAGAGATCGTGAAGATACTTCTACCAGATCTGAAGAGCGAGGTTATACATGTTGGTGTTGTACAGAAGCAGACAGATGCTGGTGAGCTCACGAGGTTCAGTGCAATAGTTGCATGTGGGAATGAGCATGGTTGGTTTGGTATAGGGAGAGGTAAGGCATCACAGATGAGGCTTGCTATAGATAAGGCAACAAGGGATGCTATGCTCAATATAATACCGGTAAAACTTGGATGCGGTAGTTGGGAGTGTAGATGCAATGTACAGCACTCAGTACCATTCAAGGTAGTAGGCAAGGGAGGGAGTGTCAAGATAGAGATCATCCCTGGGCCTAGAGGGCTTGGGCTTGTAGCAGGGGCAAATATAACAACGATGCTAAGACTTGCAGGGATAATGGATGCATGGACTAGAACATTTGGCTCCACAAATACAATGTCCTCTACTGCTCTAGCAGTATATAATGCGTTAAGGAATACATACAGCATAGGTTGATGATATGGTATGGGAGAAGGGGGTGTAGTATAGATATGGCTTACCTTGTTATAAGATTAAGAGGCACGATAAATGTACCACATTGGGCAAGGCATACGCTAGCACTCCTCAACCTACGGAGAAGGTTCAATGCAACCATAGTGCCTGAGCGAGAGCCTTATATAGGGATGCTTAGGACTGTCAAGGATTATGTGGCATGGTGCAAGGTTGATGCAGGGTTCATAAAGCAGTTGTTAGAGAAGAGAGGTAAATATAAGTATGAAGATATAAGTAAGCTTGGGTTCTCAAGCATAGATGCTCTTGCAGAGGCACTTGCAAATGATAGTATAATGCTATCAAGGCTTGAGGGTATGAAACCTTGGTTTGTACTAGCCCCTCCAAGGGGAGGATTCAAGAGGAGTAGCAAGCATATGTATAGTGATGGTGGGATACTAGGAGAGAACAAGGAGTTACTGGAACTCGCTAGTAGGATGATCTATGCTTAGATAAGCAAGTAACTTGTGTTTTTATATTCTACTTGTTACATATACTTGTACTATTCTCCTCCTTCTGTTTGTATTCTTGGATGATTAATCTAATCTAAATATTATCAACGTGTAGTTATATGCGTATCCACACGCCAATATATGCATAATGTTATATAGCAAGGCTTAATTAACGCCTCCTCATCTGGTAATGTGTGGCAACTAGGTTCAGAAAGGTTAGGAGGTTAAGAGGCTCTAGGACCCATGGATGGGGGCAGATAGGCCAGCATAGAGATACAGGTAAGAAGGGTTACAGGAGGGTTGGTCTACACAAGCATAAATGGACTCAAGCGGTGCTTATGGGAGGTAAGTACTTCGGCAAGCATGGGTTCCATAACCCAAGCAGCGAGATTGTAAAGCATTGGGTTAACGTTGGTAACCTAGATGATCTCTTCCTCAAGTATGGTAAGGTTAATGAGGATGGTAAGAAGGTTATAGATCTCAACTCATTGGGTTATGATAAGTTATTGGGTTCTGGTAGTGTAAAGGGTGTTTACAGTGTTATAGTTAAAGCATGTACAGATTCTGCAAAGTCAAAGGTTACAAGTGTTGGTGGTGAGATAATCCTATGTTGAAGCCTACCGGTATAAGCTTCAGAGGCATAGTTGATAAGGCTGCAGTATATCTACCCCAGATACCAAAACCAAAGAAGAAGCTAACGCTTACTCAGAAGTTCGTATGGAGTGGGTTTGCACTACTCGTTTATCTTGCCATGGGGCAGGTTCCTCTCTATGGCGCACCGATAAGTCCATTCGATCCATTCGCTGCATTCAGAGTCATATTCGCATCACAGCAAGGCACCCTAATAGAACTTGGGATAGGACCTATAGTGACCGCTGGCTTGTTGATGCAGTTACTCAAAGGCGCAGAGATATTCAAGTTGGACTTCAAGAACCCAGAGGATAGAGCATTATTTACCTCTGCAACTAAATTGGTTACAATAATAGTGATAGTAATAGAAGGCGCTATCTACGGCTCTATGGTGTACAAGATGCCCCAAGATGTTACAATGATAATAATAGGGCAGTTGATAGGCGCAAGTCTGATCGTTATGTTCCTTGATGAGATGGTACAGAAGGGCTGGGGTCTAGGGAGCGGGATAAGCCTATTCATCATGGCTGGGGTGGCGCAGAGTGTGCTCTGGCATATATTCAGTCCTGTAGCTGCACAGGATGGGCTACCATTTGGTGTATTCCCAATGCTCATACAGATGGCTTCTAGTGGTAACTTTGATATCATCTATGCATTGTTCAGGTTTGGGCAGTTGCCAAACATTATAGGTTTACTAGTAACCATAGCGATAATAGCACTGCTTCTTTTCACGCAGGGTATGAAGATAGAGGTACCAATAGTCTCTAGTAGGTTTAGAGGGTTCACAGCCTCCTATCCAATAAAGTTCATGTATGTATCTAACGTGCCTGTCATACTTGCATCTGCACTTATCGCTAACCTTGTATTCATGGCCCAGCTCTTCTGGGCAAATTACAACCCATTGAACAACAGAGAGGAGTTCAACTGGATAGCCATGTTCGATCCACAGGATCCAAGAACACCAATAGGAGGCATAGTCAAGTTCCTCATCCCAACAAGGGGTATAGAGACTGCTATGGCAGAGCCTCTGCATGCTGTTGCTTACGTTCTTATACTCACAGGTATCGTTGTGCTCTTCGGCAGGTTATGGATAGAGCTGGGAGGGTTATCGCCAAAGGCAGCAGCAAGTAGCCTCATAGATGCAGATGTACAGGTTCCAGGGTTCAGAAGAGTAGAGTCATCTATAGAGATGCTCTTAAAGCGTTATATACCATCTGTCACGCTAATGAGTTCTCTATTCTTGGGCTTCCTTGCTGGGGGTAGTGATGTGTTAGGTGCATTTGGTACTGGTACAGGACTGCTCTTGATGGTCGATATACTGATCAACTACTACAACCTACTGCTGAGGGAGCAGATAGATGTTTATATGCCAAGGTTGAGTGCGCTCCTTGGAAGGAAATAACATATCAAATAAGAGGAAGCGTGCAATAGTGGTAGGGATACCAGGAGTGGGTAAGACCACAGTGATAACTAGGGCTGTAGAGATGCTTAACATGCAAGGTTTGAATACCAAGCTTGTTGTATTTGGTACCGTGATGTTTGAGGAGGCTATGAGAATGGGTGTAAAGCATAGGGATGAGATGCGTAGGCTTAGTGTTGAGGAGCAGAGAAGGTTGCAGGAGAATGCTGCAGTGAAGATAGCAGATATGAAGGATGATGTGATCATAATAGATACTCATCTATTCATAAACACGAAGGAGGGCTACTACCCTGGCTTACCATTGCACCTGCTTAACCTACTCAAGCCAACAAACCTCATATTGGTTGCAGCAGAGCCTAGAGAGATACTTAGTAGAAGGATGAACGATAAGACTAGGCAGAGGGATCTTGTTGATGAGGGTGAGATAGCACATGAGTTGGATATAGCAAGGATAATGCTTGCTGCATGCTCAATACTCACTGGAGCACCATTCGCCATAGTCATGAATAGAGAAGGCAAGGTTGATGAGGCATCACATGAGTTGGTGAGTCTACTTGCTTATAGGAGGGATTAGATGAGGTGATGTTATGATCATCATAGAAGGGTTCATAACATTGCTCTTAAACCTCTTCTATGCATCATATCTATCCTCACTACCTAGTATGCTACCATTGCAGCTTGCACCTCCAGCCTCAGCCCATCCATACATAACGAATATGATGAGTGCTTCGATTCTAGTAAGTATAATAGCTATTGCATTGCAGTTCTTCTACGCACTGCTCAGACTCAAGATGACCGATATGCAGAAGTTGAGGAGGATGATGAAGGAGATCAATGATTGGAGGAGGGAGTACATGGATGCTATGAGGAAGCAGGATAAGGATAGGATAGAGAAGTTAAGAGGTAAGCAGGATTACATGAACAGACTCAATATGGAGGTTATGCAGATGAACTTTAGACCAATGATAGTGTTCATGATACCCATGCTAATAATATGGTGGGCTGTCCTCCCTCAGGTATTTGGGCATACAGTTGCTATATCCCCAATCTCACTCAACATAGTTGGTGATCTACTCCCAATAACATGCACAAAGAGCATGATAGTCAAGGATGTTAACAGTATAACAGAAGAGCTCATCAAATATGCTGAAGGTTTACAGAATTCTATAGCGAGGGATCAGGTAACCTCACTTGCAAGGGAGGCTAGAGAGTTGGTGGATTTAGGGCAGTATATCCATGCTAGAGATAGGATACTTGCAGCGTATAGCATAGTTAATGCAAACGTTGAGAGCAAGGTTCAGGAGAGGGTACCATCGTGCACAGCAGAGAATGAGGTACTGCTCTGGGCATGGTATGCAATAGCATCCATAGCATTCTCTGGCATAGTCATGAAGATAACTAGGACTGAGATGAGTATAAACTAGTAGTGATATGATGCAATATAATATAATATAATATAATATAATATAATAAGATGGTGCGAAGTACAATACAAAACAAAAGGAGAGGACAGATAGAGTAAATTAGATATGGCTCAAGTATCAGTTCAAGGTATGGATAAGCTATCCATAGTGGTATCAGGCCTACCTGCAGTTGGTAAGACCACAGTGGCAAAGGCTATAGCGGATAGGTTCAACCTACGCTACTACTCTGGAGGGGATATACTGAAGGAGTTGGCAGTAGCAAAGGGTTACATACAGTCTGGCAATGATTGGTGGGATAAGGAGCATGGGATAAGGTTCCTTGAGGAGAGAGCATCAAATCCAGAGTTCGATAAGCATGTTGATGAATACCTTATAGCCTTGGTCAAGAAAGGAGGGGTAGTAGTTACAAGCTATACATTGCCTTGGCTTATAGGCAATGAAGCAGTTAAGATACTCCTTAAGGGCTCTAAAGAGAAGAGGGCAGAGAGGATGTCTGTAAGGGATTCGATACCCTATGAAGAGGCTCTAAGGATAGTATCTATAAGGGATGAGAGGAATAAGAGGTTATACAAGAGCCTATACAACATAGACCTCTGCAAGGATATAGATGTATTTGACTTTGTGATAAGTACTGATGATCTGCATGCAGAGAGCGTTATAGATATAGTATGTAGTATAGTAAGGCATCTTATTGGAAACATGGGTAAGAGCATATGATGCAGGATAAGCAGTTACCTCAACTTGACAACCTGTTAAGCATAGATGATGATGTTACAGATGAACGTTATGGTTACAATCCATCCTCTAGGCCTATAGATGTACTGCTTAATTATGGTCTTATAGCACTGGATAAACCAGCAGGACCTACAAGCCATGAAGTGGTAGCATGGGTGAAGCGGATTCTTGCTGTAGAGAGTGCAGGGCATAGTGGTACACTAGATCCATCGACTACTGGGCTACTTCCCATAGGGCTTGGGGAGGCTACAAAGGCACTGGCAGTACTACTCCTTGGACCAAAGGAGTACTATGCTATAGCAAGGTTACATGCAAGTATGCCTAGCAAGATGGTCCATGATGTTATAAGCCAATTCAAGGGCGATATATACCAGAGGCCTCCTCAGAGATCATCTGTGAAGAGGGAAGTTAGGATAAGGAGGATATATGAGTTGGAAGTTATTGAGGAGCATGGTAGGTTACTCCTCCTAAGGGTGCTATGTCAGGCAGGAACGTATGTTAGGAAGTTGATATACGACATAGGGGAGGTGCTGGGCTCTGGTGCAAGCATGGTAGAGTTGAGGAGGACAAGGGTTAGCATGTTAGATGAGGATGATATGGTTAGATTGCATGATCTCTATGACGCATATATGCTATGGAAGGAGAAGGGAGAAGAGGCTAAGTTGAGGAGTATGATCAAGCCTATAGAGCATGCCCTAAAGCATGTCAAGGCTGTAGTGGTAAGGGATAGCGCTGTAGACTCTATATGCCATGGGGCACAGTTAGCAGTGCCAGGAGTGGTGAGGCTATCCAAGGATATCAGTAAAGGTGATCTGGTTGGTATATACACATTGAAGGGTGAATTGGTTGCGTTAGCAGAGGCTATGATGTCTACAGATGAGTTGAGTAGGACCGATAAAGGTATAGCATTCACTCTCAAGCGGGTTATAATGAAGCCAAATACGTATCCTAAGGCTTGGAAGAGTGGCAAGTAGCAGGAGTTATTAGCAGAATGATGACCATATACACATAGAGTATTAAATTAATCTATAACTAGTCGTAATCTATGATAGTATACATTACCTATCTATCTATCTATCTATCTCTGCACTATACTCCTATCTATCAGTTTGGTTAGTAGAGCAGCATGCCTCTCAGCGTCCTTCTCATTCTCTTCAAGAAGTCTCTTGGCATCTTCACTCTTAACCATTGATATATAACCCTTATACGTAACTATCATCTTGAGTTCGCTCTCTAGAGCATCCACTAGAGCCCTTACCTCATCGCTGTTGTCCTTGCTTATAACAGCATCCTTGAAGCAGGTGAAGTGTACAGCGCCTTTTGAGTAGAATGTGAAGATCTCACTCCATAGTATCTGTCTTGAGCATATAGCACAACTCCACTTCGTACTCATAATACCAACTAGCCTGTATGATGGTTATTAAACTCTTTCCATTATAGGGAAGAATCATATATGTAAGAGTGATTGAGTAGATGGATGCTGCTAACAACACTGTACTTGTGGTGTGGAGTGGATTGGATGCCGGGGTACCCTAGTCTGGTAGGGGGCAGTTTGGCCAATAAGCCTATGCCTGGAGTATAATAAACAACGAATAGCCTGTGCCAGCAATGGCTCGTGGGTTCAAATCCCACCCCCGGCGTTAAAGCAATTATATATACATCTTGCTAGAAATGGTGTTATGAACATACTACGATTCTCAACCAAAGAGTTGGAGTTCATCAATAAACATGAGGTATGTAGGTTAGCAACATGCTCAGATAACAAACCGCATGTGGTGCCAGTATGTTATATATTTTACAACAACCACTTCTACATAGCAACAGATTACAATACAAAGAAGTTCAGGAATATAGCAAAGAATAGGAATATCTCTCTAGTTATAGATACATATAAACCAAACAGGGCTGTGATGGTTGAGGGTATAGCAGATATAGTAGAGCATGGGCAAGAGTTTGGCTACATCTATAGGTTATTCTATGAGAGGTTCGAATGGGTTAGGAGAGAGCCATGGGGTGAAGGAGAAGCACCATTCATAAAGGTAACTGCAGTAAAGAAGGTATCCTGGGGTTTATGACTTTATATTCAGTCAGTCTAATAATACCTAATGGTGCTAGAGAAGTTCTCTGATATCGCTGGTAAGGTATGCGAGTTCATACTCCCAATAAGGCATGATATCTTCATAGGCAATCCAAACTCTAGTATAGCAGTATGTACTCTATCAAGCATTGATCTACTGCTTAGCATATCTAGATCTGATCTAATGCAATATATTGCAATAGTTGGTAGACTGCTATCTGAGAATAAGGGTATAGATGCACTTGTAAGATATGTCATAGGAGGGAAGAGGATAAGGTACATTATCATTGCTGGTAAGGATTCTAAGGGGCACCTAGCCGGGCAGTCACTACTTGCCTTATGGATCAATGGTATAGATTCTAATGGAAGGATAATAGGTTCAAAGGGTAAGGACCCAACACTAACAGTGAGCAAGGATGAGGTTGATGAGTTTAGGGCTCAGATAAACACTGTAATAGATATGAGGGATGTTATAGATGTTGAGAGTATACGTAAATATGTATCAACACTTATCCAATAGTAAAGCAGCATTATGCGATATGATGCTATGCTATGTTATGTGTGTTGTTGTGATATGATATGATATGATATGATATGATGAATACACAATACTTAATAACATGTGGATCAATATCCATACATGGCTACAGCATTCCTGGTACTCTACCAGTTCAAGAGTATGAGTGATGATGATGCCTCCAAGGCAAGCAAAGAATGGAATGAGTTGAAGAAGAACATCCCATCTGGTATAAGGCTGGTTGGAGAATATATTCATGCTTGGGGAACAGAGTATAATGGGTTTCTTATATTTGAGAGCGATGATGCAGATAAGTTCCTTGATTGGTGGCCAACCTTCAAGGATAAGATAAGATGGTATGTTACAAAGACCCATACTATAGTGGCTAGAAAGCGTTAACTATTCTATGCTATAGTAGAATGATGATAATTGCTGATAGCAGATGAGTAAAGCATAATCAAACAATTTATTTACTTTACTCCTTCTTTTTATATTACCTTAGTAACTACAAATGTTATGATGAAACTTAGAGATGTGGATCCTATCCAAGATGATACAAGCAAGAGTAGCGAACGTTTATTGTACACATGAGGCCTCTTTATCATGTTTATACCTATGAGTGAACCTATGAGCATCTGTGAGAATGGTAGTGGTATCTGCATCTGTGTAGATAACCATAGTATGATGGAGCATGATATTATACCACCCAATATTGTAGTAGGGGTATAACCAACGATCTCCTCACTCAGGAATCTTGATATGCTCTTACCCTTCACTATTCCAATGATAAACGCTGCAAGTATAGCAGGCATCATGTAACTACCATCTATACCATTATTGGTGTATCCATAACCCATTGAGTAAAGCAAGCCTAGATTGTTTGCTCCTATGGTGTATGAAGTATAGAATGTTGCAAGTGGTATCATGACAGAATAGAATCTGAATAGACTGACTAGGCTTAACGTTGTTGTGAACCTTACTATGAGATGGTATATGGATAGAGTAGTTATCAGTGCTATGAATGGTGATATGATCCATGCTGCTATTACAGATAGTATATTAGTAGTTGGAGGGATAGTCTCTATACCCATAGTACTTCCTATGTAACTTGCAAATATTATGTTGACCATGCTCACAGGCAGGTTAAGGAATGAGAATACAGATAGCATTATGGTAGTTATAATGAATGTCATAGTGTAATCCTCAAGCACTATAATACTGCTCATCTTCCAGCCTTCAAGTAGTGCTCCAGTGATGAACCCTAATGCTGATATCCCTAGGCTTATCCTGTAGCTGAAACCAGAGGCAAGCATGCTCGTTACTGCTATACCAGCATTGTTGATACCAAAGAGGAATGCTATGTAGAGTAGGAGTAGTAGATCCAATGGGTATATTGTTATGCTATGCATATCCCTTGGCCAGCATGAATATTATAACATCGCTCGCATCCTCTGCACTATCAGCAATCCTATCCACAAGTTGTACGAACTCTTTGAGTTGTATTATGGTTAGTATATCATAGGTATCGTTACTGTAGAGTTCATGTAGTACAGCACCCTTTATAGCATCAACGCTCTCCTCACTCTGCTCAACTCTCTTAACCTTCTCGAGTATCACATCCCTCTTCTCATCCAACGCATTTACAAGATCGAGAAGGTGCATAACCGTCTCTATACTCCCGTTTATGTATGCATTCGTGTTAGCGTTGAAGAATCTTCGTAATGCATTATCTGGTATCCTCCTCATTATTAGCACTCTAGATGCCTCCTTTACGCTATCTGCTATATCATCAACATGCTCCATGAATGCTAGGATATCCTCACGCATATAGCCAAAGAACGAGCCCTTACATACCTTGATAACATTCTCCCTATGTACATCATCAGCCTTGGTCTCTAGGCGATCGATCATCTCAACATACTCTTGGCTCTTCTTAGTATCAAGCGCAAGTAAGGAATCTATCATACTCTTAAAGTTATCAAGCGTATCTACAATAACATTCATATGCTCTAGCAGTATGCCTTGAATATCTCTACCCTCTCTCCCTCTATCATCAAATATTCTTCTACTCTTCTTCACATAATCCAATGAAGATCTGAGTAATAATAGTCTTAAGATAAGGATAAAAAGAAGTAAGTGAGTTCAAAGACCATTAATGATGCCAGATAAGTGTTGTATAAGGGTAGGATTAAAAGCCTGTAGAAATACCCCATCGCATATAATATCTATACTCGATGACTCTGGTGAGTATATGATAGGCTTAGTATGTAAAGAGCATACTACTCTTATAGAGAGGATAGTTGTATTGAAGCAAGAGCTTGGTGAGGTTCCAAAGGGTTCCATAAGGTTCACTGAACTCAAGAGTGTAGCAACAACATGTAACTACACCTTATGAATTATTTATACGTTAACGCATCTCATACACCCATTATAGAATTCTTTCAAAGATCTGCTATATGCTATAGTTCTTTGAATATGTCGATAGTTAAACATATTTAAAAGAAAGGGTTTAGTAGTAATAGCATGCATAGTAATAATGATGTTGGTACTAATGCAGATACTGATGTTGATGAAGGGGTAGAGATGGTCTTCTGCGAGATATGTGGTAATACAATAGAGGCATGCTCATGTGTATGTCCTTACTGTGGTGAAAGGGAAGGGTGCAGATGCTGTCTATTCGATGCTACTACTGGAGGAGGCTAGCTATCTCTAGATGCATGTACATCATTTTAGTTGGTATCTACTATAATACTGGCTAAAATTCTAACGAATAGGATAAAAGAGAGAATATTCTAAGGTAAGGTATGGAGGTAGTGAATAGGCTGAACTGGGTTACAGGGGGGCCACAAGGGAGTGGTGTTGATACAGCAGCAAATGTATTCGCAAAGACATGTGCACTTGGAGGTCTATATCTCTTCGGCAAGAGGGAGTACCACTCTAACATAAAGGGTGAGCATAGTTACTTCAGCATATATGTTAGCGATGAACCAGTTAGAGCACATGTAGATCCCATAGATATGTTAGTTGTATTCGATTTAGAGACCTTGTTAAGGCATGCACTACATGTTGTAAATGGCGGTATCATAGTTTATGACTCCTCCATAGTAGAAGGCGGTATAGATGATGTGCCAACCCTTGAGAGGAGGAGAAGGGATGAGTTGAGATCTATCCTTGCTAGGCATTCACTAGAGGGTACAGCAGAGGGTATGCTCAAGTTGGTTGAGATGAATGGTGTGAGGCTCTACAGCATACCCTGCCATGATCTTCTACAAGATATAGCGAGTAAGAGGAACGATCCATCATTGAGCAAGATGGTTAGGCTTATAAATATAATGATGGTAGCATCATCCCTAGCACTACTTGAGTATGATCAGCAGCTCCTTGTGGATGCTATAAGGTATATATTCAGAGCAAGGAAGAGCATCGCAGATCTCAACGTTGGTGTTGCACTCTACACCTACAACTACACCAAGGCAAAGTATGCTAATACAAGCAAGGAAGAAGATGGTATAGGGTATAGGCTGGTTGCTAGAGAGTTTAGGGATGATATGCTCCTCATTCAAGGCAACCAAGCGATTGCTCTAGGAAAGATCGTTGCTGGCTGCAGGTTTCAGACATATTATCCTATAACCCCTGCATCAGATGAGTCTGAGTTCCTTGAAGCTAACGAGTTGCTAGATGGCAAGGGTTCTGTGGTTGTTGTTCAGACCGAGGATGAGATAGCGGCTATAGCGATGGCTATAGGTGCAGGGTTAGCAGGTGCAAGATCATCCACAAGCACATCTGGTCCAGGGTTCTCACTCATGGTTGAGGCACTAGGCTGGGCTGGCATCAATGAGGTGCCAGTGGTAATAACACTCTACCAGAGGGCTGGTCCAAGCACTGGGCTACCTACTAGGCACGAGCAGGGGGATCTTCTATTTGCAATACATGCTGGGCATGGTGAGTTCCCAAGAATAGTCATAGCATCTGGGGATGTTGAGGAGGCGTTCTATGATACGGTGAGGGCATTCAACTATGCTGAACGCTACCAGATGCCAGTCATACATATGGTGGATAAGGCTATAGCAAATTGCGTTACTATATGCAAGGAGTTCAACCCTGCTCTAGTAAGGATAGAGAGAGGATTACTCTTGGATTCTATAACCAACATTACCAATACAGCGACTACAGTAGGAGCAATAGTAGAGGATAGTAGGTATTCAAGGTTCAGATTCACCGAAGATGGTATATCGCCAAGGATAAGGCTTGGTACAGATGGCGCTGTATTCTGGAATACTGGGGATGAGCATGACGAACTAGGGCATATAAGTGAGGATCCAGATCTAAGGATAAGGATGATGGATAAGCGCATGGGCAAACTAGATCTCATACTCAAGGAGTTGAGTTATGAGGAACAAGCAATGGCATATGGCTACAAGTCAGATGCTACAGTTATAAGCTGGGGCTCAACAAAAGGAGCCATATTGGATGCTATAGATATGCTCAAGGCTAGGGATGGTATAGATATGAATTTTGTGCAGGTACGTTTACTCCATCCATTCCCTACATCAAGGATAGCATCGTTACTTGAAGAGACCAGACTGCTCATAGATGTTGAGATGAACTACTCTGCACAACTAGCAAAGCTCTTGAGGGCCAACCTACAGAGGGATGCTGATTACTATGTTGTGAAGTACAACGGTAGGCCTATCTCATCGAGCGAGGTTTATGAAGCACTGAAGGGTATAGTAAGAGGGAGTGTAAGGAGCAAGAGGGTGGTGCTAAGGCATGGCGTCTAGGCAGTTCAAGTTATCAGATTACAAGACCGATGTACATAATGACTGGTGCCCTGGTTGTGGAGATTTTGCTATCCTCAATGCTATACAGATGGCACTTGCTGATATGCAGATTGAAAGGCATAGAGCAGTTGTATTCTCTGGCATAGGATGCTCTGGCAAGACTCCCCACTATATAAACGTGTATGGTGTACATACACTCCATGGTAGAGTACTACCATTCGCTATAGGCGCAAAACTAGCAAATCCCTCGTTAGAGGTTATAGCAGTTGGAGGGGATGGTGATGGTTATGGTATAGGGGCAGGGCACTTTGTTAACTCTGGAAGAAGGAATGTTGATCTCACATATATAGTGTTCAACAATGCTGTTTATGGTCTCACTAAAGGGCAGGCATCCCCAACACTCAAACTTGGTTTGAAGACCAAATCCCTTCCCAAACCAAACATAAACCAAGGTATAAACCCAGTTATGATTGCACTTGCAGCAGGGTACACGTTCATTGCTAGAGCATATGCATATGATGTTAAACATCTCAAGGATATAATAGTAAGAGCAGTAAGGCATAGAGGTTTAGCATTGGTAGATGTACTCCAACCATGCCCTACATACAATGATATATACACTAAGGAGTGGTTCTCTGGCCTTGACAGGGTTGATCCAGCAACTGGGAGAGCCATGCCAAGGGTATACAAGTTGGAAGAGCAAGGGTATGATCCTGTTGTACATAACCCTGATGATGAGGATGAACTCAATGCCAAGATGATGCAGGCTATAACCAAGTCGAGGGAATGGGGCGATAGGATACCTGTGGGCATATTCTATCAGAACGAGCATATACCAGTGTATGAGGAGAGGATAAGTAGTAGGATACCCGATTATCTTAGCAACCCACCAGCACTCCAGAGGATAGAGGATGGTAACCATAACCCTTATGCAGATATAAGGAGGTTATTGGATGAGTTCAGGGTTGGCACACACTAACTAGGCTCTAACTAGGCTCTATATACTATGCTATAGTATGCTCCATCTCTATATTATCTTTATTTTATACTGCACTATCTATGAATCTCTTGACCCATTTGACAGTCCTTCCAACATCTGCAGATCTTGTTATATATGAGCCTACAACTATTATCTTTGCCCCAGCCCTTATAAACTCGCATATATTTGAATCATCCATGCCTCCAGCAACTGCTATAGGTACATTACATGAACTACTCAAAGCCTTGACAATCTTAACCATCTCATCCGTGCGTGTTGCCCCAGCCTTTGTTGCATCCACACCCCTATGTATGCATAGATAATCAACACCCAACTCGCATAGATCCATACCCCTATCCAAGGGGTCCTTCACGTGTAGAAAATCAACCATTACCTTCACACCATGGTTCCTTCCTGCTATTATAGAATCAAGTATAGTCCTGTCATGTGCTAATGCAGATACAGTAACTATATCTGCACCATTCCTTGCTGCCAACTCAACCTCCTCTGCCCCAGTATCTAGTATCTTCATATCAGCAACTAGAGGTAGATCCCTGCATACATCCTTTATGCTCTTCACAGATGAGATGCCAGCACTCTTTATGAGTAGTGTGCCAGCCTCTATGATATCAGCACCGTTCTCCCTAGCCATTATCGCTATACTTAGAGCATCTTCAACCCTTGTAACATCCAGTGCTACCTGAAGCATTGCCTTACCCATACCGATCATGTATGGATGGCACTACGAATTATATAAATTTTGATTTATCCCTTATTGTATATTAAATTCATTAAATATAATAGCGTTTAATACCATACTAATTATATCAAGATCAACATTTACAAAATATATTTCATTGAGTTATAAGGGTAAAGTATTAAGTTAACTTCGTTGCATCATATATCGTGCTAGTGATAGATAGGCTGAGGGAGTATGTCAAGGAGAAGAGGAATGATATAGTGGGCGATCTAAGAAGCCTCATAAAGCATCCAAGTGTATCTGCACAAGGGATAGGGATAGATGAGTGTGCTGGAGTGCTCAATGGGCTAATGCGTGATGCTGGATTGGAGAGTAGGATGATAAGATTTGAAGATGGTAATCCAATAGTCTATGGTGAGGCAAAGGGGGAGAGCGATAAGACTCTGCTCTTCTATGGACATTATGATGTACAGCCAGCAGAACCATTGGACGCTTGGCGCTACAACCCATTCTCTGGTATAGTTACTGATGATAAGGTACATGGTAGGGGCGCAGCAGATTCCAAGGGGAATGTTATAGCAGTGATAAATGCAATCAAGGCTCTACTAGATATCAATGGTACCCTCCCTCTTAATGTCAAGGTACTCATAGAGGGTGAGGAGGAGATATCTTCTATACATCTACCCGCATTTGTAAAGGAGTATGCAAATATGCTAAAGGCCAACGCATGTGTATGCTTCGATGGTTCACTGAACCCATCTGGTTCACCTAACATATATGCTGGGTTGAAAGGGTTGCTCTACGTTGAGTTCAGGGCAAGAACAGCATCAGTAGATATGCACTCATCCCTTGCCCCAATAGTACAAAATGCTGCATGGACGCTCACAAAGGTTCTTAACAGTCTGAAGAAGGATGGCAGAATAATGGTTGAAGGTTGGTATAATGATGTTAAAGTTCCAAGCAAGGATGATCTTGCCCTACTTGATAGGTTAGAGTACGATGTTGAGAGTATAAAGAAGGATTATGGTGTGAAGGAGTTCATAGGCAAGGTCAAGGGCAAGGCAGCACTTAAAAGGTTGCTATTTGAGCCAACATGCAATATAGCAGGAATATACTCTGGCTATGTAGCCTCAGGATCGAAGACTGTCCTTCCAAGCGAGGCATTTGCCAAGGTTGACTTTAGACTTGTATATGATCAGAAGCCAGATGAACTATTCAATATGTTGAAGAGGCATCTAAGTGATATGGGCTTCGATAATGTTGAGGTTACCATGTTAGGCTCTCTGGAACCTTCAAAGACGGATCCAAATGCAGGGATAGTGAAGGCAGTTGCAAGTGCTGCTAGCAATGTATACAATATGGAACCTATGGTATTCCCAAACTCATGGGCCTCTGGACCAGATTATGTATTCACCAAACTACTCAAGATGAACTCTGTATGGACTGGATGCTCACCTGCACATGCAAATATACATGCACCTAATGAGTTTACAAGTATAAGGAATGTACTAGATGGCATATGCTATGTTAGCAGTATAATGCAGGAGTTTGCAGAGTTGGAAGAGCAGCAATAGTAATGATATATTGGTGAGCAGACTTTAATTAGGAGTATTGGCCCTTCTTCCTCTTCCTTATCTTAACCCTCTTAGCCCTTGCCTCCTTCCTACTATATGACTTTGCTGTACACCTCTCGAACCTCTCAGGATTAAACCTCTTCGCCATATAGAGCAGATCATATATAGATACAGATAAAGGTTTTTAGTCTGCTTATACAAGATACCAAGTGTTCCTAGTAGGCCATGCTGCATGGGCATATGTTATATCAAGATCATTAGCATCGCTACTGAGAGTTAGGATCAACCCTTACCTAGTGATGTTATTGGGCATGGTCCCTGATGCTGATATCCTACTTCAGGAGTACATCAAGCATAGATCTGTAACCCATAGCATAGTATTCTGGGGCATAATATTCATACCATTCCTTATAATCTACAGGAAGAGGAGCATACCATACCTCGTAGCAGTTATACAGCATATAATGCTAGGGGATGTGATAGTTGCAAGTACAAATGTATTATGGCCATGGAGATATGAGATAGGTATGGGTTATAATCTACTCTCACCAATAAATATCGTTATAGAGTCTACAGGTCTAGGTTTAGCATTACTCTTCATCATAAAGTATGATAGGATTATCATTACAAGGAGTGGAGGTAACATACTGGGTTTAGTTGTAATACTGCCCTTTCTAGGCTCAATACTCTATCTATTCACTACCAATGGTCTGCCATTCTTTGATCATATAATTGGTAGCAATATCAACGCAAAGGGTATGATTAGAGGCAAGGAAGATATGATAGCTGTAGCAATAATACTGCATATATCATTCTCTCTACTCTTATCCGTATCCATACTGCAGGGTATGCGTGCACTGCTAGCAAGGATACATTGAAGGTGTACTTAATTCTATAACTGCTGTTATATAACATCTATTACATATCTCATATTCCAACTGTGTTTATATTCTACTAACCAGGAGTAATAGGTATGAAGGATAAGGGCGGTAAGAGCAATACCAACGTGTTAAAGAATTCTAGGAGGAGCAAGGAAGAGATACTGGCGAGTGTACTTGCATCGGCCATAAATGGTGCAACCAAGACCAAGATAATGTATAGTAATGCTTTAAGCTTTGTACAGGTTAAGAACTACATAAACTACGCTCTCAACTCTGGCTTCATTAGAGTATATGAAGATAATAGCACTGGTAAGAGAGGCAAGTATATATACGTAACAACTGAGAAGGGGCTTGAGTACCTAAAGTTCTATAAGAGTTTAAATACTACCAATCATGATATATCAAGCAAGAATTCTGGCGAGGATGATAATCTATGATGGGTGTAGAGATTAAGGAGAGGTTAAAGGCTTTAGATGTGAACAGGTTGATAACTGTAGTTATACCAACGCTGAATGAGGAGCAGGGTATAGTCAAGGTTATAGAGGAGTTGCACTCTCTAGGCATAACCAATATACTGGTTGTCGATGGTTACTCTAATGATAGAACTGTTGATGTAGCAAAGGGTTTAGGTGCAAGGGCCATCTATCAGCATGGAAAGGGCAAGACTGGGGCACTCAAGACCGCTGTCGAGCATGTTAACACTCCATATATGCTTGTTATGGATGGGGATTATACATATGATGCATCGAGCATAGAGCGCTTCCTTCAGCACATGGATAATTATGATGAGATAATAGGTGCAAGGATACCTGTTGATGAGAGTAGTATGAGTAGTCTACACAAGTTTGGTAATGCTGTTATAACAAAGGTATTCAACCTACTCATGAATACTAACCTCTCAGATGTATGCTCTGGTATGTACCTACTCAAGACTGAGACTATGAGGGAGATAGATCTTAATACATCTGGCTTCGATGTTGAGGCTGAGATTGCTGCACAGATAGCAAGCATAGGCAATATAACAGAGGTTCCAATAAACTACAGAACAAGGGTTGGGAGGCAGAAGCTCTCAACATGGAGGCATGGATTCAGGATAATTAGCAGTATATTCAACCTTGCAAAGATACATAACCCTGGAGCATTCTACTCGCTACTTATCAGCCTCTTGCTGATACCTGCTGGGATAATATTCTTTAACTCATTCATGGAGATGGTCTACACTGGGAAGCTCTCTAGTAACTGGTTCCTTGTTGGTGTAGCACTACTCCTTGTGGCAATACAAGGGATGAGCATAGGTGTACTCTCTCTCGTAGTGAAGCGCTCACAGTTGAGGCTTATGAGGATGATGAGAAGGCAGATAGGCAGGGTGTACACATAACCCGTAATAGCATACATATCTCTAACCACTATGGGTCTCCAAATATTGAAATACCAGCATGCCTCTACTACTCTATGTGCTCCATAATAGCATACAAGGGTTACAGGGATGCCGCTCCTTTAATAGTCAAGGCATTATCTAGGATGGAGTATAGAGGCTATGATAGCGTTGGTGTAGCAACTGTACACAACTCAACCCTGATCGTAAAGAAGAGCATTGGTAATGTAACTCATGTTAATGCTAGACTAAGGCTAGATAGTATGCAGGGTAATGTTGGGGTAGGGCATACTAGATGGGCTACACATGGTGCGGTGAGTAACATAAATGCCCATCCTCACATATCCTGTAATGGTAGGATAGCAGTTGTACATAATGGGATAGTAGAGAATCATGGTGAGTTGAGGTCGATACTCAGTGTTGAAGGGCATGTATTCAAGAGCGATACAGATAGTGAGGTTATAGCACACCTCCTAGAGTCTTTGCCTATTGATGATGGTAGTGATGATGCTATATGCAAGGCCATAACAGATAGGCTAAGCATGCTAAAAGGCTCATACTCATTCGTGGCACTCACAAGTAGTGGTATGTTACTGGGAGCAAGATACCATGAGCCTCTCATAATAGGGCTTGGTAATCCAAGTAGGGGTAGTGATGATAATAGTTATGGTATGCCCTTTGCTGATGAGTGCTTCATAGCAAGCGATGTACTAGCATTCATAGAGTATACTGATAAGGCCATCTTCCTTGCAGATGGAGAGGTCTTTATTGTAAGGGGCATTGAAGGGCATAATCCAAGGCTGAGCATAAGAGTATCTAATAGAGATGGCAAGGTAGTGATGAAGGATATAACCCAGATAGCATGGGAGTTTGCAGATGTAGATAAGGGTAGGTTTGCACACTATACGCTAAAGGAGATACATGAGCAGAAGTATACTATAAGCAAGGCATTCAATAATGATCCCAAGAGATTACACCTACTAGTAGATTCACTTGTTAATGCTGATAGAATAACTATAACTGGCTCTGGCAGCAGTTATCATGCAGCACTGATGGCCAAGTACCTCTTCTCTAGCATATGCATGTTGAGTTGTGATGCGATAGTTGCAAGCGAGTTCATGTATAACATGAGTATCTGCATTAGTAATAGCAAACCCATCCTACTTGCAATATCACAGAGTGGAGAGACTGCAGATGTGTTGAATGCCGTTAGGCTTGCAAGGCTTAACAACTTCAAGGTAGCATCAATTGTTAACTCTCCATTATCAACACTTGCAAGGGAGAGCGATATCTTCATAAGCATAAATGCTGGCCCAGAGATTGGTGTTGCTGCAACGAAGAGCTTTACAGCACAGATTGCACTGCTATACAGGATTAGTGTAGAGATTGCAAGGAGTAAAGGTATTAACCTTACTCTAGAGATGGAGAGTTCTAGCATATATGTTGAGAAGATGCTGGAGATGGAGGCAGTAATCAGTGATCTTGCAGATAGGATAAAGCATACAAACAATATCTACATAATAGCAAAAGGGATACATCATGTCATAGCACTTGAGTGCGCATTGAAACTCAAGGAACTTGCATATGTTCATGCTGAAGGTATACATGCTGGGGAGCTGAAGCATGGTCCACTAGCATTAATAGATGAGAAGAGCATAGTTATAGCATTGAACCCTATGGACGAAACATATGACGATGTTCTAACATCTGCTCATGAGGCCAAGGCTAGAGGGGCATACATAGTGGGTGTATCTGATTCAAAGAGCAGTATATACGATTTTACACTTATCATCCCTAGAGTTAATAGAATGCTCTACCCATTGTATGAGGTTATACCGTTACAGTTACTGGCATACCATATGGCACTTAAGAGAGACTGCAACCCAGATTACCCAAGGAACATAGCAAAGTCTGTAACCGTCAAGTAAAACAAAGAAGATATAATATTCATCATATATTCATCATAATCATTACCAATTCCCTCTTAACCTGTCCACCTCCTTCCTATCTCTAAACCAATGAACCAACCAATAATACACTCATGCCTTATCCATGGATCTATGAAGCATATTTATGTAGAGTAGCATCGCTGCAATCGCTACAATACCAGATATGCCAAATACAACCCTCTCTACTGCTACTATATATGGGAGTAGGTTCCATGAGATCCTTAATGCTATTGAAGAGAGTAGTACCAACAATGGTATCATGTTGAACCTTGTATAGTTAACATTCCTCCCAATTATTGGAGGAATCATGATGGGCATGAAGTTCATTATCGTTATGCCTATGAATCCCATGGTTACAATATGTATTGCTAGATCGTATAGGCTGAATGAAGGAGTTATAGCATAAAGCAATGCGAATATCAGACCTAAGAGCAGTGCAGCATAGGATATCCTTAGAAGCGTGGTGAAGAACCTTAACCTTGCTATCTTCTCCTCTGCTTGAGGATCATCAGATGTGTAAAGGAACTCAGGTATAGTCAGTCTACGCATGATATATATGCTATGGGCAAATGCTAGAGTAGATACAATCATAGCAGTAATTGCAGCAAGGAAGAGTTGCGATAGGAGCAGAGAGGAAGATAGTAGTGAAGAGGCTAACGCTATCTTATCTATACCTTTCATTGGGGTTGATTGGCTGAAGAATACTGGCACAACCTTATATTGCACACCAAATATTGTGAGCATAACAGATGCTATCCATATGTAGATTAGGTTAAGAGGCTCTACGCCTATGCTTACTCCTGCTATAGCAAGTGTATGTAACGTGTTGTATACCATCATCATAAGCAATGCAAGTATGAAGTAGTAATCTGCCACTCTGCCTACCTTGGGGGCTATCCTTAACATCAACAGCACTAGCGTAGAGAATAGTGCTATGGCTGTTAGCCTTATTATGCTTGCTGTTAACGCAACAGTAGTGCTAATCCTACCATCTATTGCAATTATAGTGCTAGAATGCATAATTAATGCTACTATCATCAGGATGAATGATATCCTTGTCTCTCTTACATAGGTGAACCTAATACTCCTTATCCTTGGTATAAGCATGTACATAACGCCCATGATGAGTAGCGTTATTGCTCCAGTCTGTAACTCTTTGTGTAGAGCAAATATACTTGGTATACCAATGCTATAGCCAGAGAGGGTTAGCATCCATACCGAGCCTATGCTACTGCCTATGAATAGCAGTATTATAGTTGCCTTGACGAATGGTTTGCTCCAGGTTGAGATGATAAGCATTGGTTTGGGTAAAGAATAAACACTATTTATACAATAATTAGCAATGTAACAACAACAGTAGTTATAGTTATCCTTTTATAACTGGATACATCTCCTCTCTTAGAGGCTGAGTGAATTGGGTGCGAGTACAGCATTCGAGCCGTTGCTCTGGATGCTTCTATTTGGTGTAGTAGCATCTGTACCAGCACTCATAGTAGCGAAGATGGTAGCACCAAGGAGAAGGTTCTTCAATCCAGTGAAGTTCATGCCCATGGAGTGTGGGCAAGTACCAACTGGAGAGGGTAGGACTAGGTTCATGATGCAGTACTACTCATACGTACTCATGTTCGTTGTATTTGATGTTATGACCATCTTCCTCTATGCCTGGGGCGTATCGTTGTTTGGTCTACCAAGGGCAGTGACCCTACCAATAATAATCTTCCTTGCCATCCTAGGTGCTGCACTTGGCTATGCAATGTACCTCTCTTCAAGAAGGGATATCTGGTAATAGATGATCTGGCAATACATGATCTAAAATTATTATCATTTCGTATATTATATTGTTGATATACTATTTGATATACGAGAATCATTATCGATCATATCAGATTGGTAAGATAACGCTACTTCTTACCATTCACCCTTGATAAAGTATAAATAATATCTTATGATAGGGTATATGAAGTTGTATGCTAAGAGAACTCCTAAGCCCCAAACGTGATATTAGCAAGGGAGGAGTTGATGGTGAGAGACCAGCAAACTTCAATGTTCTAGTAGGCAAGTTATCAGAGGTCTTGGTGAGGGCTATTGATAAACCATTGGGTTATGCAATAAACTGGGGTAGATTATGGTCGCTCTGGCCAGTGCATCTGGAGACTGCCTGCTGTAGCCTTGAGTTTGGTGCAGCATCCGGCCCTAGATACGATGTTGAGCGTTTTGGTATAATAGAGGCATTCGGCTCCTTAAGGCAATGCGATCTCATGGTTATACAGGGTACAGTTACAAGGAAGATGGCCCCAAGGGTCAGGATGATCTATGATCAGATGCCAGAGCCCAAGTATGTTATAGCCATGGGCGCATGTGCAATAACTGGTGGGCTCTACTTTGACTCTTATAACGTGCTTCCTGGCATAGATGGTGTTATACCCGTTGATGTTTATGTTCCAGGATGCCCTCCTAGACCAGAGACGCTCATACAGGGCTGTATGCTCTTGCAGGAGAAGATAAAGAGGACTAGGTTCAGGTAGTAGATAGCAAAATAAATGATGATATATGAGCCAGCAAGGCCAAGGTCAAGCGAGTACAGATCAGTTGATAGCTGAGAAGGAGGTTGTAGATAAGGTTACTGCAAGGTTTGGTGATAAGGTTAAACTAGCATATGTGAAGCCTAGAAGGATAAGGTTCAATGTAAGCAAGGATACCATCCTAGAGTTTGCTAGGTATGCTAGGGATGAACTAGGATTCGATCATCCCATATCTGTTGCAGGTGTGGATTACCCAAAGAACAAGTTGATAGATGTTGTATACCATATAGGTTCATGTACAAACGATAAGTTAAGATCATCTGTACTTGTATTTGCTGTACAGCTGGATAGGGATGATCCTGTCATGCCTACGCTGATCCCAATATATAGAGGGGTTGAGTACCATGAGCGTGAAACATTTGAGATGCTTGGCGTTATATTTGAGGGGCATCCAAGGCTTGAGCGTTTACTTCTTCCAGAGGACTGGGCTGATATCCCACCATTACGTAAAGACTTTCATACAAAGGGGAGGGAGGAGTGAGTGTTACTACAGAGGTGATCTAGATGGGCGTTGAGATAGATAGAGAGAGGATACCTGGGTTCGAGGTAGAGGGCAAGGATGCTGATGGTATGGATAAGGGTATACTTACCTTAAGTGTAGGTCCTCAGCATCCAGGCTCAGGGCACTTCAGGCTCATAGTGAAGGTTGATGGCGATATAATAGTTGAGGCATTACCAGACCCAGGATATGTGCATAGAGGGGAGGAGAAGATGTGTGAGTATAGGAACTACATACAGAATATACCACATCTTGAGAGACCTATGATAGCAGACTCCTGCGGGATACTCTACCCATATGTATTGGCAGTTGAGGAGATATGCAATATACCAGTACCTGAACGTGCAAAGTACATAAGGGTTATAATGGCTGAGTTGAATAGATGTATATTTGAACTCTACTGGCTTGGAATATATGGTATATTCCTTGGGCACTCTACAATGTTCATGTGGCCAATGGCCGATAGGGAACTATTGATAGACCTTGCTGAGATGGCATCTGGCGCAAGGGTTACACATGCATACTTCGTGCCTGGAGGGGTTAGGAATGATATACCTGATGCCTTCCCTGAGAAGGCTAGGAGGCATCTACTCTACTTCAGGAGTAGGCTCAAGGAGTACAATGATATCTTCTACGATAATCCATTGTTCCAGGCTAGGACTGTTGGCGTTGGTATATTGCGTAGAGAGGATGCGATAAACCTTGGAGCAACTGGTCCAGTGCTTAGAGCATCTGGAGTTGAGCATGATATACGCAAGGTTGAGCCTTATGATATGTATGATGAACTGGACTTTAAGGTTATAACTATGAAGGAGGGGGATAGTTTTGCTAGAGCATATGTGCCATGGCTTGAGATGTATGAGAGTGTTGAGATAGCATTACAAGCACTTGAGAAGATGCCCTCAGGTCCAGTAAGAACAAAGCTTGGTCCAAACCCAAAGGGCGCTGTTGGCGAGGTATTCAAGCGTGTTGAGGCAGCAAGAGGTGAGTTAGCATACTACCTTGTAAGTGATGGTAACCCAAAGCCATACAGGGTGAAGTTGAGCGTACCATCGTTCAGGGAGATACCTGTTATGGCACATCTACTCAAGGGTGCAAAACTTGCTGATATGCCAAGCATATACTGGAGCATGAACTACTGGCCAGTGGAGGCTGATAGGTAGATATATAGATTAGGGGGTAGTGGACGATGATCTGTAAAGGCAATGTATATGGGTATAATGATGGAATTGGATGGGTGGGGGTGAGCAGGTGAACTATTCATGGCTACAGTAAGCGAGTTTACGTTCTCAAACTTTGTGAAGAGCGTGCTCTGGCTGCTCTTCTGGATACTCATCATAGTCTCGCTCATAGTACTCCCTATAATATTCATAGTACTCTTCTATGTTCCCCCTCCAGTTATAAACGGGGTTGAGATAAACCCATACCTACTGCTTACAATGCTTATCAATCCCCAGGTTGGCGCACCATTGATAAGACCAACATTAGAGAGTCTATTCTTTAGAATAGCAGTATTCCCAGGGTTCACATTTGCTGCGTTATTTGCTACTATACTCATATTTGCTGAGAGGAAGACACTTGCAAAGATGCAGTTGAGAGTTGGTCCATACCATGCTGGTAGGGAAGCTTTTTGGTGGGCAAACTCTCTAGGGGGGTTCCTCCAACTCATAGCAGATCTCCTCAAGTTACTGGGCAAGGAGATAATAGTACCGTCTGGTGCAGATAAGCCGATATTCTGGGCTGCACCTGCAGTGCTCGTTATAGCAGCAGCAGGGCTCATAGCACTAATCCCAGTTGCACCTGGATGGGTTATAGCAGATATAGATGTGAGCCTCTTAGCAGTCTTTGCTCTCCTAGGCTTCTTCCCCCTAACTGTTCTTCTAGCATCTTATGCAAGCAACAGCAAGTACCCATTCATTGGAGGGTTAAGGGCATTATACCAGTTGATATCCTATGAGATCCCGTTGATACTTGCTATTCTACCCATAGTTATACTTGCATCTACACTAAGCCTTACAGGTATAGTTGAGGCACAGTACTCATACTGGTTCATACTACTAGTGCCAATAGGAGCGTTTGTATTCTTTGTAACTGCCCTAGCAGAGCTTGAGAGGATACCTTTCGATCTACCAGAGGCTGAGAGTGAGATAGTTGCTGGATGGCTCACTGAGTACTCTGGTATGGCTTATGGGCTAATCCAGTTAGCAAACTACATAAAGATGTATGCATTATCAGCACTGTTCACAACACTCTTCCTTGGCGGCTGGATAGGACCAGAGTTCCTTCCAAGTGTAGAGGTCTTCAATGTACAAGTACTCAGCAGTAGTGAGGTTAGTGGTATATTCTGGTTCATAATAAAGACCTTCGGTGTAGCACTCTTCATGATACTGATTAGAGGTACAAACCCAAGGGTGAAGATAGATGTACTGCTAAGGGCAGGGTGGTCCAAGTTGATAGCATTATCGTTCATCAATGTATTTATAGCAGTAGCATTACTCTACCTTGGTGTTGTAGGTGTTGGTCCTTAAGGTTGATGGTTGCTATGATGTTGATCTCAATGCATATTCAAACATGGATGTTACCATGGCTATGGCTAAGGCTAAGCAAGTTAGGTAGGGCAATGATGGTGGTGATGGATTGATGGGTTCGGTCTCAGGCATGTTAAGAACACTGGCATCGGGTAGCAAGCATCTAGCAGTAAAGAGGTTCACCTTACGCTACCCAGAGCAGAAGCTAAGGTTCGTTGGCGATGGCTACCAGTTCGATCCAAAAGAGGGTGTAGGGATAGCAGGCTATAGAGGGAGGCATATACTCTATCATGATAAATGCACTGGCTGCCAACTCTGCTCAATAGCATGTGAAGGTATAGCAGAAGCAATAAGCATGGTTAAGGTTGAGAAGCAGTACAAGCAGAACAAGAAGGGCATAATGCCCCAGATAGACTATGGCAAGTGTGTCTTCTGTGGCCTCTGTGTTGATGCCTGCCCATTCTATGCACTCTTCATGACCGATGACTATGAACTGGCAGCATACACTAAGGAGCATCTCATCTACACTCCAGACCAACTTGCTGTTAAGCCAAAGTATCAAGGCACACATGAGATAAAGATAGATGAGTTGGGTGCATACCACGATGAGTGATCCATACTTCATTACAGTATCTGTTATAACTATTGCATCAGCGATAATAGCACTAGAGTTTAAAGAGTTGATATACGGTGCTATAGCACTTGCTGTTACACTACTAGGCATAGCTATGTTCTTTGTACTCCTAGATGCTACATTCGTAGCGATGTTCCAGATAACAGTCTATGTCGGTGCAGTTGTAGTGCTCATAATATTCACGATAATGCTTGTTAGACGTGAGGCATGGCTTAGACTCGATGAGGGAGGAAGGAGGAGGGTTATGGGAACGGTAATAGCATTAGCAGTCATAGGACTCCTAGGTGCACTCCTTGCTAGTTCAAGCATAGCAAGATGGCAAGCATCTGAGAGTACTCCAACCCTAATGCAGATAGGGGAGGAGATGCTCACATACTACTCTCCAGCATTCATAGCATTAGCATTCACACTTGCAGCATCTGTTGTAGGTGCACTTATCCTTGCAAAAGTTGAGAGGGGTAAAGAGAAGGGAAAAGGAGAGGATGATGAGGAGGAGAGGGAAGAGAGTAGTTCAGAGATGAGCATAGGAGAGAGGAGAGAAGCAGGGTTAGAAGAAGGAGAGAGGAAGGGTGAAAAGGGATAGGCAGAGGAGGAGTGAATGTATTGATGATGTTAGTAGTACTAGCAGTAACGATAACCTACATTTATAGCAATACATCGATCCTTGAAGGATCAGTAAGGAGGAGAGTGCAGAGCGTATGGCAGAGATACTAGATTACACTATAGTCTCAATAATACTCCTTGCCATAGGCATCTATGGTCTTACAGTGAAGAGGAACTTCATAAGGATGCTATTTGCAGTAGAGATAATAGTCAACGCTGCAAACCTTAACCTTGTAGCATTCTCTAGGCTCATGCCCTCACCAAATGCAACAGGACAGACATTCGCATTATTCTCCATAGCAATAGCAGCAGCAGAGGTTGCAGTTGGATTAGCACTGATAATAGTAGCATATAGAATATATAGGAATATAGATATCAAGGGCCTGAAGAGGCTAAGTGGGTAATGTACTACCTATTGCAGGCTGTCTTCATACCACTTCTACTATCACCACTAGCCTACTATATAGGAAGGAGGTATGGTGTTAGTGCATCAACATGGTTCACCTTTGGCATAATGTTGTACTCTACAGTAATGTTGCTCCTAGCCTCAATGCATGGGAGGTATGAGGAGCACTACCCATGGAGTCAGTTGGGCGAGTTTGGGTTACTTCTAGATGGTCTGAGCATACCATTCGCCCTAATAATATACATACTATCAACTGTACTAGTGCTCTACTCAAAACCATACATGGTCCACAAGATAGTTGAGCAGTATGAGCATGAGCATGCAAATGCTGGAGGAGCACCTGTTAGAACTGTTGTGGAGGTACCAACAGAGTACATAAACACCAACATGGGCATATACTATGCACTGTATCTTGCATTTGCCATGGGTATGCTTGGTACTGTACTTGCTACCAACCTCGTCCAGTTCTATGTCTTCTTCGAGATAATGCTTGTGCCATCCTTCTTCCTAGTAGCCTTGTATGGCTACGGTGCAAGGAGGAGGATAGCACTCATGTACCTCTTCTGGACCCATGTTGGGGCTGTGGTGCTCCTTATAGGACTTATAGCAATGGGGTTATCAGTGAAGAGCTTCGATATGTCTGCTATAAGCGAGGGTATGATAGATAAGGGTCTGCTACCATTCATAGCAGGGGCAATAGTCATAGGGCTTGTGGTAAAGTTAGCAATATTCCCAGTGCATATATGGTTGCCGTATGCACATGCTGAGGCACCAACACCAATAAGTGCGCTCTTATCTCCAGCGATGATAGGGATAGGAGGCTATGCACTTGCAAGGCTTGTTATGCAGTTGCTCCCTAGCACTTATGCAGATATCTCTCTATGGCTAAACCTTGGAGGGCTTGTTACAATGATATATGGAGGGGCAATGGCATTGATGCAGGATGATGTGAAGAGGGTTCTAGCATATTCAAGCATAAGCCAGATGGGCTACTTCCTCTTCGGCATCTCCTCTCTAAGTGTGATAGGCTCTACTGGTGCTGTACTGATGTATGTTAGCCATGGAACTGGTAAGGCACTGCTCTTCATGATGGCTGGTATGCTGATAATGCAGGCAGGTACAAGGAGCCTTGCTAGACTTGGTGGGCTAGCGGGCAAGATGCCTATAACTGCAGTTACAGCAATGATAGGAGGTTTAGCGATAATGGGGATACCACCAACCAATGGATTCATGGCAGAGTGGATGCTATTCCTTGGCGTACTAGAGAGTGCTACAAGTATAGAGCATGGCTCCATAGTAAGAGTAGTAGCATTTGCTCTAGCAATGGCAGCAACGGTGCTTACTGCAGGTTATATACTCTGGATGTATAAGCGCATCTTCTATGGCAATAGAGAGGGGATGGAGCATGTCAGAGAAGGCTCAATGTACATGGCTGCACCAATGATGTTCCTTGCCATACTAACTGTAGTGATAGGCATATATCCCGATATGCTAACCTCCATCATAGTACCATACATGAAGGCACTATTTGGAGGAGGGGTGTGAGAATAGAATGAAAGTAAGGGTAATGATAACGATAATACCATTAGCAGAGACGGATGTAGTAACAAAGGATGTGTATATAGAATGAGTATAGATCTAAGTATTATAGTAAGCATAGTAGTCCTTGCAGCAGGGGTAGTCGAGGAAAGCGCAGATAGGTTCATCCATAACCCAGAGTTCGATGCTCTAGCAATCAACATCTGGCTTGTATGGATACTGCCAATGATTGGTGCAATGCTAAGCCCATTGTTTGGGAGGATAGGTAGCAGGGTTAGGGATACAGCACCAGCAGCATTTGCACTTGCAAGTGCAGTAATGGCATCAACACTGATCCCTGTAGCATTGGCAGGGGATGTGGTTCATAGCCAATATCTATGGATACCAGATCTAGGTATAAAGGCTGGAGTAGTAGCAGATACCCTAAGCATAATAATGAGTAATCTTGTCGCATGGATATCCTTCCTAATCATGGTTTATAGCATAGGCTACATGAAGGGCGATCCTAATCTAGTTAGGTACTGGTTCTTCATGAACTTCTTCATAGGTAGCATGCAGTTGATAGTGTTATCTGATAACCTGCTCATGCTATTCTTTGGATGGGAGGGTGTTGGTCTTGCATCCTATGCCCTCATAGGCTTCTGGTACAGGGATAGGGTTAAGGATTATGTAGGTAGGATAGGTCATCATGCATGGGGTATTGCACAGTACACATCACCATCACACGCTGGTATGAAGGCATTCCTTATGACTAGAGCAGGGGATGCTGCAATGCTTGCTGGTATATTCCTAATCTTCATACATGCTGGGACATTCGAGTATAAAGCGCTCTTGGATGACCCAGCATGGGCCCATGTTATGCAATCCAATGGGCTTCTGGTACCTGCTGCAGTACTTATATTCGTAGGGGCTATAGGCAAATCTGCTCAATTCCCACTACATGAATGGCTTCTTGAGGCTATGACAGGTCCAACATCTGTATCAGCATTGATACATGCAGCAACCATGGTTAAGGCAGGGGTATTCCTTGTAGCAAGGTTAGGTCCACTCTTCTTTGCAGTAGCAAGCATGGATGCTAGCCTATTCTTCGAGGTTGTAACATGGGTTGGAGCAATAACAGCATTCATGCTTGCATCTCAGGCAATAGTCAATAAGGAGATAAAGAAGGTCTTAGCATACTCAACAGGTTCGCAGATAGGCTATATGCTCCTAGCATTAGGAGTAGCAGGCTTGTCAGCAGAGTTTGTAAACGGCTATACAGCAGGGCTCTTCCACCTAGCAAGCCATGCAATGTTCAAGGCATCGCTCTTCATGGCTGCTGGAGGTATACTACACATAGCAGAGAGCAGGTTCATGGATGATATGGGAGGGTTGAGGAGTCATGCTAGGAAGACATACATATTCATGCTTGCGGGGGCACTCTCTCTTGCTGGGGCACCTATAATAACATCAGGCTTCTGGAGCAAGGATGCAATATTCGCATCGCTACTAGAATCCCATTACATATTTGCACCAGTACTCTTCTGGATCGCATTCCTTACTGCTATGATGACTGCATTCTATACAATAAGGATGGTAGGCATGGTCATGTTTGGTAGTAAGAGTAAGCATCTACAGGAGTTGGAGCATCATGGGCATAAGCTCCATGATGTTGGTGCTGTTATGTGGGTACCATTTGGTATACTTGCTGGGCTTACTATAGCATTGGGTATAGCAGGACCATTCGTTGAAGAGCAGCTACATAACCTCTTCTCTGTATTCCTTCTCAACTCATATGGTATAGAGAGTCACGGCGAGGTTAAGTTGCATCCTGAGGCTATAGCATCATCTGTAATAGCATTTGGTATAGGCTCTGGCCTAGGCTACATATTCTACATAAGGAGAGCATTGAGTCCAGAGATCATAGCAGGGAGTAGAGTAGCATATGCGGTATACAGGTTCCTAGAGAATAGATGGTATATTAATAGCATATACTACTGGGCATTTGTGATAGCACCACTATTCGCCTCAAGGGTAGCATGGAGGTACTTTGAGATGGTGGTAATAGATGGTATAAACCCAGCATTCCAGTTCGCAATGGCATGGTGGTCTAAGGTAGTAAGGTATATGCAGACTGGAGTAGTTCAGACATACATATACGCATTTGCTGTTGGGATAATATTCGTCCTACTCATAGTCATAGTAGGAGGAAGGTGGTGAATGACATGACAATAATCATGGCTATTATAGCATGTAGATGTAGATGTAGATGCTGTAAGTATTGGTATGAGTACAATTCTGAAGGCAGGGTAGATAGAGGAGAAGGAGATGATGTGATGAATAGAACTAATGGATGATATATGGTGATTAGCATGGTAGACCTCTACTCAACCCCACTCATACTAACTATAATACTTGGCGTTGCAGGCCTCATCCTTCCTCTCCTTGATGCGTTCAGGAGGAGGGATATGAGCCATAAGGTACATGGTAGCATAGCGTTTGGTGCACTCATCCTCTCCATAGCAGTTATCCTTGTAAGGATAGCATCTGGCTCTATACCCCTAGGCGTAGTATTTACAGATCAGGTTATTGCAGATGATATGTTTGGCTCATTCTTCAGTGTAGCGATGCTCATAGTTGCCATAGTAACAGTAGTATCCTCTATAGAGTATATGCGTAGGGTACCAAATCCAGGACCATATTACTCACTTATACTACTCTCATCAATAGGCATGGTCATGCTTGCATACTCTACCGATCTGCTTATGCTTATAGTTGCTTGGGAACTTATGAGTATCCCAACCTATGTCCTTGCTGCATTCAGGAAGAAGGACCCATTGGCCAATGAGGCAGCGATCAAGTACTTCTTGTTCGGTGCACTTGCATCTGGCATGCTCATATACGCTGCATCACTCATCTATGGCATAACTGGATCAACAAACATAGCAGTAGTTATACAGACACTCATTGGCATAGACCAAGGATTGAGACCATTAGCCTTCATAGCTCTAGCACTGTTCATAGCAGGCTTTGGCTTCAAGATGGCACTTGTACCATTCCACATGTGGATCCCTGATACATATGAGGGTGCTCCAACACCAATAAGCGCACTACTATCAGCAGCAACCAAGAAGGCTGGGTTCGCAGCAGCATTCAAGGCAGTAATATTCGGCATGCTTGTATTCAACGTTGAGTGGAGTCTAATGCTTGCTGTGATAGCAGTATTAACCATGACTATAGGTAACCTTGCTGCTCTAACGCAGAGGAGTATGACTAGGATACTTGCATACTCAAGTATATCTCAGGCAGGGTACATGCTGATAGGTTTGAGTCTTGCTCCATACTCAGATCTAGCGATGCAGGGAGCGCTCTTCCATGTGATGAACCATGCTGTTATGAAATCCTCAGCATTCATTGCTGCTGCTGGTATAGCGCTTGTTATAGGAACTATGAACATAGACCAGTATAGGGGGATAGGGCGTAGGATGCCATTGATCTCTCTAGTTATGGCTGTATCGTTACTTGCCCTTGCTGGAGTACCACCATTGAATGGTTTCTGGAGCAAGTTCATACTCTTTGCCGCTGCTGTCAATGCTGGTTCAGTAGTATCATGGGCTCCATACCTTGCAATAGCAGGAATACTCAACAGTGCACTATCTTTAGGCTATTATGCATGGGTTATAAGGCGTATGTACTTCGATGAGCCTGCTACTATACCAACTGTTAACCAGAGTTACGTTTATGGTAGTGCAGGCATGATTAAGATAAAGGAGCCTAGACTGATACTTGCAGTACTTCTATTTGCTCTAGCATTCATGGTTGGGTTTGGTGTTTATCCTGCTCCATTGATAGCATTCTCTCAAGCATCTATACCATCTAGTGATATATTCTCTCTATTAAGGGAGATACAATCTAACATGATAGGTGATCAGCAGAAACAACAAGAAGGAGAAGTATTGATGAATGATCATAGTAACGGTAGCGATGAGAATATGGAGGAGAGTAATGCTGATGCTACTACTACTGTTGGTGTTGGGTATGAACCCTCTATTCAAGTAGAGGGAGGGAATGGCAGTGATGTTACTGATAGTATGATGGATACCGATAAGGTTAATTCTATAGATGACAGGTTAAGTACTATAGGACAACGTCAACGATAGTAGCAAGTGCATCATCAACCACTATCATAACCATATTCTTCCCTCTTCCTCATCTAAGCCCAGAACCCCTTAATATATACTCTATCTCTCTAGTAAGTTGGTTCTCATCAACCCTTGATAGATCGTATCTATAGTAATCGAATCTATCTGGATCGTATTTACATACCACTTCTATAGGTTCACCTTTTGCAATCCTCTCCTCTATAACAGATCTATGGGCATATGCCGTAAGGAACCTATAACCCCTCCTTTTTGCCTCTAGGATAAATGAGTAACGTAGCAAATGTCCACCATTAGCCCCCCAGTACACGTAATCTATACTTATTGGCTCAAGATAGATGGTATTCCTCTTGCCCCTATTCTCATCCATAGTACCCCTTCTTAATCTATAACGTTCAAGTGGGCCACCCTTGGAGTAGCCTAGTATCTCATCTTCTTCTCCCCTACCCCTCTCTCTATAGCAGTCACCCCCACCGGTACCAGCATGGTTACTCCCATTGGTAACCTTCCTTAATGTAATGAGTAATGTATCATTACGCTTCAATGTAGCTATGAACTGTTCATCGCTCATACGTAATTGTAGCGGCAGCAGCTTATGTATCTTGAGGAGTGAGTTTATACATGAGTCTGAGCAGTTAATACTACTACTACTACCATTGCTACCATTATTCTCAACCTTAACATAGAACCTTATTAGACCTTGGAGTATCATCTCCCTTGTCTCTAACTCTCTTGCATATGCCTCTTTGAATGCATTAACATTCCTATAGAACCTCTCCTTGTACTCCACTGGTACTGCTGAGAGGATTAGATCAAGCATATCTCTCTCTTCCTCTAGCATTATGTTGAAGTACTTTACAGCCTCCTTATTTATCACTGTAGGGTGCCAGCCAAGTGCATGAGCATTCTTCATAGCAAGTTCCATACTACCACTGTAATCCCTTAGAGCATATCCTGCTACCCTCTCTGCAATTGAGACTATCCATCCAAGCCATATATAATGCTCTCTCTTAGGATCATCCTTAGGGATATTAGCATTTGTGAATAACTCATCCATCCTCCTCAACGCATGTTCCTTAACCTCTCCCTTGAATGGGAATGCTGTTCTATATATCATTGCTATAACTATATCTAGGCTTAGATCAACATAATCAACAAATTTAACTATACTCTTGTTATTCCTCAGAAACCACTCAACAGAGTCCTCATTAGGCCTATCGAAGTCCTTCAGGGGATCAAAGTCATGGAAGAGTGATGCAAAGAAGAGGTAGTAGAGATCCTCCTTGCTTAGTCTATCATTCAACTTATTTGCTATAAGTAGTGTGAAGTAGGTAGCCTCTAGTTCATGGTCTATGTTATGATAACCATAGTAATCTGGCCCTAAACCCTTCTTTGAGAACTCTGTTATAGCGAACTTTATAACACTCTTGACCCAGAGGTGTTGAAGACCCATATCTACGGCAAGTTCAACTATCTTATCCTGTAGCAATGCCTGCTTACTTAGACCAAGCTTGTAACTGAACCACCAAGGGGCAAGCTTTACCCTCTCATATATCTCGTACCACCAAGGATATGGTAAGGTAAGAGGGTTGTTTACGGTCATACCATCACACTTATAATGATTTTTGATTATCTATATATAGTTTAATGTTTTTAGACCTTCTTCTCCGATGAATTATATAATAATATCGAGTATATCCAGAATTAATTACATCATCTAATAGAAAGTTCTTAATTAATAATTATTCTTATTATTAATTATAGTGCTCCGGGCGGGATTATCACATGCAAGCATGCATGATTTGAACCCGCGATCTGCGGCTCGAAAGGCCGCCATGCTTGACCGGGCTACACCACCGGAGCACCATACTCTAGCATGTATTATAACAATAAAATCCTTACCTATATCTATGCAGATATAGAGCAAAGATTTTTTATGGGTATGTATGATGCTAGACCATGAGTAGAGAGATAGTGAAGAGGATAGATGTTGAGATAGAGAGGATGAGCCTGCTGAAGCACCCATTCTATAGACTATGGTCTGATGGAAGGCTGAGCATGGAAGCATTGAAGGGATACGCGCTTGAGTACTTTTACCTCGTGCAGAATGTGCCAAAGATGGTCGAGAATATAATGAAATATTATAGTAGTACAGAATACGCTGGAGAGATAGGTGTTAACCTTAGGGAGGAGAGGGAGCATGTAGCCTTATGGATCAGATTTGCTAGAGCACTTGGCATAAGTGAGGCAGATCTTTATGCATACGAGGTCAGCAGCAAGACTAGAGATGCAGTACATAAACTCTTAGAGTTGACTGATGGACCAGCAGGGGTAGCGGCAATGTATGCATATGAGGCAGAACTACCAAAGATAAGCAGTACAAAACTTGAGGGGTTGATAAGATACTACAGCATAAGTAGTGATGATGCTACAGAGTATCAGAGGGTGCATAGCATAGTCGATGTTAGACATGCAGATGTTTGGAGGAGGATGATAGTATCAATGCCAGATCATGCTCATGATGCACTCCATAAGAATGCTGTAGAGTCTATGGTTGCACAAAACATGCTACTAGATGCAGTGTATGAGAGGTATATAACTGCAGACTGTTGATTAGAGCAAAGAAATTATATACAATAATTTAAGTGTGTTATGTAAAGCCGGTTGCCTAATAGGTGGGCCCGTAACCACTTTATGTGGCGGGATGCTTAGCCTGGAAGAGCGACCGGCTCATAGAGCTAGGATGCCAGATCTGTAGTGGCTTGGGAGACCGGTAGGTCAAGGGATCGAAGCCCTTCGGGCCCACTCTCATTTAGGTTCAAAACCTCCCCTTGGTGAGAATAAGCAAGAGTATTATGGGTAGTTGCTTTGTATAACTAATTCACAAGAGTCATCACCATGAATTGTTTATACTACCATCTATCTGTATATTTAGTTAGTCTATGTACCCTTCTGAATGGTGGTGTAGTTGTATCGGAATGGGGAGTATCTTTAATGCATAGTTACTCTTAGCATGCCTTCACACTGCCTATATGGCAATTAGATATACCTTACCTTATGATGTTATCATAAGTATGAATGATAGGATAGAGGAACCTGCCTATCCTCCTCCATTATTCATACTCCATTAACTTATAAGCCAGTTATAACAGGTTAAGAGAGATGAGGATCTTAGCATAACTAATGCTTAGCATAACCAATGATATTATATACAGATCAAATAAGTTAATGGGGGATCATCATAACTTAGGCATATTAAAGAGATCTTTAGGTAGTTATGTAATAAAGCAACGCACTACAATAAAAGTTAATAAAATATTATGATTATTAGTAAGAGTTTATTAGACTGTTATAATATAGACCGCCTTAATCTGCCAAGAAACACACCTATACCAGTTATTGCTGTCAATATAACCACTACACTTACTGGGAACTCTGGCACAACACCAACTGCTACTATCTTGCTCACATTCTCCTTTATCTGTTCTATCTTTGCTTTTACCTCTTCTACGGGCTTGGTACCATCTATAAGTCCTATAAGATCATGGAACATTGCCTCGGTATCTTTCATCAGGCTTGGATCTACAATATCGATAGATGGTTTTAATGGCTCAAAATGCTCTCTATATGCCTTCATAACCAACCCCCTTGCCTTCTCATAGTTTGTTTGAGCCTCTGCGTACTCTCCTTCCTCCTCCTCCTCGAACTTACCTGCCTGATAACTCTTCAATGCCAGATCTAATAGTTCTCTAACCCTCCTGATGTCTGGAGCATTCTGCTCCTCCTTTAGTATTAATTCATCCACTTTCTCAGCTATTGAGTTTATAGTAGAACCTATCCTCTCTGTACTTCTCTTATTCTTCATATCTTTAATCAGTTCATGTAGGCTAGACTCGAGAGCATTGCTCAGATCAGCATCAAGCCTATTCTTCAACATTACAGGGAATAGATCATCCACTATCATGGTCGTGAAGCCTATTGAATCCTGCCATTCTATAATATTGGATACTTCTCCCTCAACCTCAATACCCTCACTATACTCTTCGTGTGCATCCTCTAAGACATTAAGCATAACAGTAATCCAGAATCTAACATCGCCCCTCTTCTCCTCAGGAAGTATAGCGTTATTGAATACCGCTTTATGTAGTAGACCATGGATGTTAGCTACTGCATTCTTCAGCTCATCACTACTCATGTTGGGTACCTTTGACGGTAATGATTCAAGCTCATCCCTTATCTTCTCTGCAAGGTCTGGATCAACATCTGCTATATCATCACTTATAAACATAAAGAGTTCTGCTGCTGGATGACCTGTATGTGCTACTGCAAGATCCTCATTACCACTATTCTTATTCTCTATTGCCTGTTCAAGGTGTCCAAGTATCTTTATTACTGTGGATGCAAAATGAATATGCTTATCCTCAATAATTATAGCTGATACGCTATTCTGTGAACTGTAGGCTAGTAGTTGTAGTATCAATATCATAGCCGATGTTATAGCAACGACCTTCATTAGTCTCACCTAATTAGTCTAGACTAATAGATATTTAAACTATGTGTAATATAATTTAGATGAGAACATGATTAGAATTATGGATTAGAGGTATCTCAGTATAGATAGACATGCAGATGTTTGGAGGAGGATGATAGTATCAATGCCAGATCATGCTCATGATGCACTCCATAAGAATGCTGTAGAGTCTATGGTTGCACAAAACATGCTACTAGATGCAGTGTATGAGAGGTATATAACTGCAAACTGCTGATAAGAGCAGAGAAATTATATATATAATAATTTGATTGGATGCAGTATGTAAAGCCGGTTGCCTAGTAGGTGGGCCATTAAGGTGATATGTAGTAAGTGTTATGATCTGTCTATACGTCTTTTGAGATATAGTACTGTAGTTGTAAGCATAGCGGTAATTGTTGTTAATACCCCTAATATCCCTTCTGGTATAACGTTAAATGCAACACTAGCAGTTATAGAGACAGCCTCGCCATCACCGAACTCAGCCAGAACTATCCAGTCCCCCGCTCTATCTAGCGTTATATTCGCAATAGTTGCCATATTGCCCTCAACCTCCTCCATGCTATAACTCCTCCTCATGAATGTCCAGTCTGGAGCCATTGAAGTTATGGTAACCTTATTCATGTGCTTATCAGTTACTACTATACACTGGATAGAGTCACCTATATTAACAGGTATCTCCCTTAGCAGGCATGCTAGTAGGTATAAGCTACCCTCTCTAACATCTAAGAGCAGGTATCTAGCATCTTTATCTAGTAGAGACTCCATCCTATTTATAGTAGCAGATATACTATCAGCCCTCTCACCATCAAGAGGATATACTAGATCCCTTACAATTCCATCAAGATAGTCTATGTTTTCTAGCATGTAGTACTTGGTTGGTATTATATAGCTGGTAACAGTATAGTTCATATCCATATACCCTGTGGGTCCAGGCCACGGATGAGAGAAGCATGCTATCAACCCTAGTCTACTGCCAGGTGAGACTTCTGGTGGTACAAGTGTATACTCCGCCCTCCCAATAACCTTATTACCTTCAATACTCCACTCCTTTATCAATTGCTGTGGAGATGATGGTATCCAATCACTGGCATATGCATTAATGGAGTAGTTGTACCATCTGAACTTTATGTAACTATACATGAACTTCCAGATCTCAAGGTTAGGATCATTGCTATCAAGTGCTACCCTTATTGATGCAATAATGGAATCATTAGCTGGTTTAAGGCTAATAGAGATGAACTCTCTATCAGCGGTGTACTTACCACATATCTCCCCTATATCAAAATTGATTGGTTCTACTCTACCCTTTTTATCTTGCTCTTGCTCTTGCTCCTCTTGTTGTGGCGATTGTTGCTGTTGACTCCCTGTAGGAGTAGCATCTATTATGGTAAAGTTTTCCATCCTGTAAGTCATCTCCATATAACCTCCAGGCATAGGATGCATGAAACAGGCAACTATCTTTGCACTGTTACTCTGTGATCTAGGCACTATAAGATTGTAAGTTCCTTCACCATATAGTGGGTCGCTGCTACTCCATTGTATAATCTTTATTGGACCAATTGAGTCTATTACGTTGTTATCTCTATCTAGCCAGAAGAACTTTACATCCTCATACATCCATCTCCAGTGCTTTGTTGGATCAAATGGTTCTCCGTAATCGTCTGGGTTTACTCTTACAGTAAGCGTTGCTCTTACAGATGAACCCGAGGCACCACTCCTAGGATCAATGGAGAAGTTTATCTGCCTATCTCCTCCAGGGTATATACTACATGGGATAGCACCTATCTGTTGCTGTTGCACCTGTTGCTGCTGTTCATCATCCTTTTTCTTCATTTCATCCTCTTCCTTAGGCTCACTACCAACATAGAATGTTGTATAACTGTTAACCATATCCATGTAACCTCCAGGCATTGGGTGTACAAAACATACCAGCAACTTCAACCTACTCCCTACATCCACTTCTGGAACCTTGAGCATTATCTCAGTACTCCCAGTATAGATATCATCATCGTCATCATCCCAATCGATTATCTTTAATGGTTCCTTCCACCTACTTACCATATCATCATTACCAACTCTCCAGGATGTTGGTATAGGTCTATTGGCATCATCTAGCCATGCTACTGTGATATACTCAAACATCCACCTCATACTCTCATCCTCAGGGAGTATCCTTATACTTATACTTGCTCTTACATTGCTTCCAGGGAGCCCGTATGCTGGTTCAAGAACTATTTTAACATCTCTATTCACCCATGGTACACATAAACTGCTTATATCAACTGTCTTGATGATATCTAGATCAATCTCAAGTATAGCACGCTCGCCATCGATCCTTGCAATAATATATACTTTTCCTTCACCATCTCCACTAACTACATGGGTGAATCTCTCTGCAAACTCTTCATCATCAACTATCCCGTCGTATATTGTAAATGTTCTTCCATCACTGTACACAACATCTATAGCAAGATTGTAGTTACTCTCATCAGAGCCTATAAAGAAGCATCTAAGAGTATCACCTTCCTTTACTACAATATTACTCGTGATACATCCACAATCAAGGCCATAGATGTTAATACAAATGAGGTGATAGGAGGTACAATAGTGTACGATATAAAGATTACAAAGTTTGGCACCAACGAGCAACAACTTGATGAGAGGTTCCATATAATGCCAGATCAGGATACATTGAAGATAATCTTCAAACCAGATCCAGAGATGAAGGAGGTTATGATAGAAGGAGAGACGATGCCTAACATGGGCTACATGCGTACAGAGGATGGCAAGGATATCACTGTACATGGACCAGTCCTTGTAGATGCAGGTCTCTACGTATTCAATATAGACCTTGTAGGTATAGGCGAGGGATTCCTTGCAGAGCCAGCAACATATGTATCTTATCTAACCATATCTGAGCAAGGTTCATGGGATGTTATGTACAATGGAGAGAGGAAGAAGATGGAGTATATCTCATACTTCGAAACTATAAAGGATCTCAAGATGTATACAGATGCTGATGGTAATATAATAGTTGAGAGTATATCAGACTTTAACTGGAGCCCTCAATTTGTGAAGGATATACCATTACTGCACTTTGAGTACTACATCCCAAAGGATGAGTTCCCAGATTGGATAAACAGGGAGATGAAAGGATACATAAATGGGATGGATGCTAGTGTATTTGTAGACAGGGCTGCAGAAGGCTATATAGTTGTGCACTATATGATAGTCAAGAGCAGGCTAGTCAAGATGGCTGAGATGATAAATGAGGAGGAGAAGAATAAGGTTGTATACACCCTAGTAGTTGGTAAACCTATGGAGGAGAAGGATGAAGGAAAGGTCGAGGAGGTCAAGGAAGAGGAGATGCAGGATAGATGGGCAGAGGCCATGGTACTCAAGAGCGAAAAGGGTAAGTACTTTGCAGAGATAAGATACGCTCCAGTGCAACCTAATATAGATGAGCCAACTGTCTTCAGGATAAAGATATACGATGCAGAGAAGAATCAAGTTATCGATGCACCTTATAGACTTATGATATACAATCAGGATAGGATAGTGGCAGAGGAGATGATATCTGATGGGAAGGATGAACTTGAATACAGGATTACAGAAGGAGGCTCATACGCAGTTATGCTTAAGATAGGTGCTGATGGTGAAGATGATAGAGTGATCTTTGGACTGAACGTGGTACCAGAATTTCCAGGTTATGTGCTCATAGCATTGATCTCTGCAATTGCTGTTACATCTCTATTAGCACGTACTATAGCAGGAAGACAGCAGATTCTTTGATTATTTTCACCATCACTTACTTATATTTTTATTTCGTATTACTCAACATCAAACTAGTAATACTTAATTAGTAGACATCGACTTATTTATATCGAGTATTACCATTCAATAAAATTTTAATACTAGAATATTGTTGAGAGGTGTATGCGAATACTGTTACTAGTCATAGGTATAGGTATTACAGGTATAGGTATACTGATAGCCATTCTCTTAATAGGAGCAATTAGTACACCTAGTAATGAAGGAGTTGGATCTGTCATCGATAATAATAAACTTCTTGTTATTACATCTGTAGCCCCTATAACTAATATGGTTAAGAACGTTGCATGTGACAGAGTAGATCTGATAGGGATTGTGCCAGAGGGTGTGGATTCTCATACATTCGAACCTATTCCTTCTGATTCGATAAAGATAAGGAGTGCAAATCTGGTAATTATAAACGGTCTTAACTTAGAAGTATCGTTGGAGAGAATTGTAGATGCAGTTAGAGAAGATAATCCAAGGATACAGTTACTGAAACTTGCTGATAACACCATAGCCCCTGATGAATGGATATTCGATTTCTCATTCCCTAAAGAGAAGGGAGACCCAAACCCACATCTATGGCTTAACGTTGCATATACCATAAAGTACGTTGAGCTCATAAGGGATAAGTTGATAGAGTTGGATCCAGAGAATGCATCGTACTATGCAAGTAATGCGGATCATTACATAGCAAAGTTAAGGGCATTGGATGAAGGTATAATGAGAGCAGTGCAGAGCATACCAGAAGAGAATAGAAAGTTACTAACATACCATGACTCATGGGCATACTTTGCTAAGCGTTATGGGATGAAGGTCATAGGAGCAGTACAACCATCAGACTTTGGTGAACCTACTCCTCAGGATGTTGCAAGGATAATAGACCAGATAAGGGAAGAGAGAGTTCCTGCAATATTTGCATCTGAGGTATTCCCAAGCAAGGTGGTAGAGCAGATAGCAAGAGATGCAAATGTGAAGATCGTTGAGACGTTAGCAGATGACGTGCTCCCTGGCAGAGTTGGAGACTATAACCATACATACATTGGTATGATGCTAGAGAATATGCGTAACATGATAGTACCATTAGGGGGCAATGTTAATGCACTAGAGGATATAGATGCAGGAGATGTATGTCATGGTGGTTAGGTTTATGTGTAGAGGTGACGATATAGAAGTAAGCATTAAAGGTATAACCTATGGCTACACTAGCATACCTATACTCGAGAATATAAATCTAGATGTGAAGAAAGGAGAGGTTATAGGCCTTCTAGGCCCAAACGGCTCAGGCAAGAGTACACTACTTAAGATAGTGGCAGGGCTTATCAAACCATGGTCTGGCTCAATAGAGTTTGGCAAGAGGCCTGTTATAGGCTACATGCCACAGGTAGAAGGCATAGATTGGGACTTCCCTATAACAGTAGAGGAGGTTGTAGCACTTGGCCTATGGAATAGATCTGGGATGATGCCATGGCCTAGCAAGTATGTTAGGGAGAGGGTGAATACGGTACTTGAGGATCTTGGTATGGGCAGCAATGCAAAGAGGCAGATAAGGGAGCTCTCTGGAGGAGAGCAGAAGAGGGTATTCCTTGCTAGAGCAATAGTTCATGAGCCAGAGTTACTGCTCTTAGATGAACCTACAACTGGTGCAGACCCTAGTACTAGAGATGATATATTAAAGATATTGAATAGGCTTAATAGAAAGGGAGCAACCATAATACTTAGCACACATGATATAGTTGGCGTTGCGATGAGCCTCCCAAGAGTAGTATGCATTAATAAGCGTATACTAGTAGATGGGGATGCCAAGGATATACTTACGGAGGAGAACCTGCTAAAGGTATACGGCCTCATAGATTTCATGGATATGATGTGAATAATAGAGCAGATATGAACGAATTTAATTTGCTCGAACCACTTCAATATGAGTTCTTCATCAGGGGCATCGTAGTTGCTATACTTGTAGGAGGAATGAATGGACTACTTGGAGTGTATATAGTGATGAGGGGTATGAGTTACATAGGCCATGGACTATCACATGCGGTCTTTGGTGGAGCTGTAGTAAGCCATATGATGAGTATCAACATATACATTGGGGCATTACTCTGGGGCGTGATCTCTAGCATTGTAATAAACAGAGTTAGCAAGAATGGTAAGGTTAGGGCAGATGCTGTGATAGGTATTATAAGCACAACAGGATTTGCGATAGGTATATTCCTAATAAGTAGTACTAGGAGTTTCACTAGAAACTTTGAGGCACTGCTCTTCGGTAACATCCTAGGCATAACCTATCTGGATATGCTTGTAATAGCACTAGTCTCTATCGTAGTATTCCTATTCTTCTTCCTACTCAACAAGATGATACTATTCATGGTATTCGATAGGGATACTGCAAAAGTATATGGGGTAAAGACGGATGCTATAGACCTAGCACTCTCTACACTCCTTGCTATAGTTATAATAGCATCAATGAATGTAATAGGTGTTACACTTCTTGCAGCAGCAATAGTTACCCCTACGATCTCTGCTAGATTGCTGACAAACAACTTCAACAGGTTGTTAGTGTTATCTACAGTGATTGGTGCACTAACGGCATCTGTAGGCATGTATCTAAGCTTTCTCTTTGACTCAGCATCTGGTGCAACTATAGTACTGTTCAGTGCTGGTGTATTTGGAGCAGTAGCACTCTACACATTATTGCATAGGGTATACCATGAACATTCGCATGGGAGGATAAGGCATAGACATATGCACATACATAAGGGGGAGCATGATCACGAACATCATCATTGATCAGTAAACATCATTTAACACTTAACTGAACTATGTATTTTGTAATATATCATATCACTTTAAAATTCACCTTTATGCTCTTTACCCCTTTGTTCTCTGCCAACTCCTTGGCAAGCCTCTTTATGCTCCTAACATCCCCTCTCACTAGTATAGCTTCAAGGCAGTTATCATCATCAAGGTGTGCATGTGTACTAGATGTAACTATATGAGCGTAGCTGTGCTGTATAAGGGTTATAGCCTTCTCTATATTCCTAGTATGTGGATCGTACAAGAGTTCTATTAGCCCAGCACCCTTACTAGACTCATTCCCAGAAAGCCATTCATTCTCGGATATGAATACTCTCATCGCTGCTTGTATAGCCTTTGATCTATCGGTAAAGCCAGCCCTCCTGCTAACTCTATCAAAACTAGTCAGTAGATCTGCTGGGAGGGATATGCTGATTCTTACTACACCAGCCTTGCTATTATTAGCATTCCCCATAAACCTCTCTTAACCATGGATCGTATATAAATAAAACTATCTCATAATGTGTCAATATAACATGCTATACATTATGTCAATACAAATAATGCAATATTTGATATTAACTGTTCTATTATCTCCTTACCTTCTCCTTTCTCTTCAACTAGTCTAGCAAGTATATCCTTTAGATCCTGCTCCTCTTTAACCTCCACTTGTATATCGTATGTAGTATAATCAACATTCTTAACACTTATCAATTCATTGTGCTACTCTATAGCATGATCCTCTCTCTAATGCCTTCCCTATAGCATCTCAAGTATTGTATACCTACTTGGATATACATCAAGTATACTTTTAGCCAATTGCTGATGAGGTCGGGGCTATGGCAGCTGGTAAGTCTCCCACTCATAAATTGCAAAGAACACATTTGTTGGATTATTAGCTATGGCAGCTGGTTGGTAAGTCTCCCACCTATTTACTTGTACGATTCAACACCATAGAGTTCTTGAACTTCCCTGCTACAGTTAGAGATCTATGCCTTGCCTTGAATGTATAGTGATGTATATCAGTAATAATAGAAACTGAATGCGTTACGTATATAGCCTTCAGCATCAACTATCTCATCTATCCTAGAGCTCCAATCTCTCCTTCTCCTTCTCCTTCTCCTTCCTTAATTCCCATACAGGTTACATCCCCTTATGCTTAAAGGTTATATGATGAGCTATGGACTCTGCTAGTATGAGCATATACCTCTATGTTGATGGTGCAAGCAAGGGTAACCCTGGAGATGCTGGAATAGGATTAGTAATAAAGGATTGCAATGGCAAGGTATTGGAGAGGTACAAAGAGTATATAGGTATAGCAACGAATAACATGGCAGAGTACACTGCACTGAAGAAAGGTTTAGAGATTGCTGCAGGGTATGGTAGAGATATAATAGTTATGATGGATAGCAGGTTACTGGTTAAGCAGATGCTCAAGGAGTACAAGGTAAAGAAGGTTCATCTACGAGAGATGGTGAAGCGGATAGATGATATTATAGCAAGAAATAACCTTAACGTAAGCTATATACACATACCAAGGGAAGAGAATGTAGATGCGGATAGACTTGCAAATGATGCAATCATAGAATATAGAGCATGTAAATATGATCAATATGATAAGCATAACAGCATTGCATATACATAAGTGTTATTCTATATTCTATTTACTCCTACTATTCTTCATTGGTTCACTTTGCTCATGTCAGATGTATACTTGCGAACCTATCTTGATCTACCAGCATAGATGGAAGGTTACTGGCATTCCATCCTCTGGTTAATATTCGCTCTATCCTCAGCTGATATACTCTTGACGTATAAGAAGGTAGGTAATCTTAGACTGCTCTTGAGGACTTATTGGATGGACCTCGTTATGCCTACACTCGTACCATTCCTATTTATAAAGGCAAGGCAGCAAAGGTGTATAAGGTAGCTAATACAGGCAAATCTTGGTAAGTTATCCCTTCTGGTTAAGAAGATCTTCTTCCTTGAAGATAGTGTTCCAAAGATGGTAAACATACATACTACTAACAAGTCACAACTATATATGGGCTAGACTGTAGTACAATTGCAGCTGTGAAGAGTCAGAGTTAATCTGAGTGGATGGTGATGATAAGGCATTGATCTGAGCTGCTAGTAAGATTTACTAATGGGTTAGGGCATACCATGCTATTGCGAAGCAGGAACCTGAATAGGGCAGTGAAGGATATCATCATAATAGTTATTGGGGTAGCATCTGTATGGCTTGCTCTTAGGGTAGTCTTTGCTACTGATAACCCATTCTATGTAGTCTCTAGCGAGAGTATGCTACCTACACTTCAGGTGTATGATGTTATAATTGTAAGGAATGGTTCTACATTCGATGAGGCTAAGCCTGGAGATATAATAGTATTCTATAGTCCATCAGCACATGATAGGGTTATAGTGCATAGAGTTGTTAAGGTGGAGTATTCAAGCGAGAAGGTTATAACGACAAAGGGGGATAACAACCCAATCTCCATCCCGGGGATAGATTATCCTATAACAAAGAAGGAGTATATAGGCAAGGTTGTCTTCGTCGTACCTAAACTGGGGTTGGTGAGTAGGGTTCTTACTCCTCCCATAAACTACATAGTGATAGGGATAATACTTGCTGTTATCTTCCTAAGCAAGTTGAAGGAGAAAGGAGAGGATAAGGGTAGGAGTAGCGAGATGGATAAGAGAATAGAAAGGCTAGGTTTAGAAGATGAGAAGAGATATGAGAGAGCAGATGATAAAGGCGATGTACATAGTACTGATGTAAGTAGTAATGCCCCAATTGATGACAAGGACGATGGTAACCATAAGAACAAGGATAATGATAGTACATAGCATAGCATAGCATAGCATACTTGCAGAGGGCACCATCATAATATTTCAAGATAATGTATATATACGAATATGAAGTAAGCATTAGTAAGAAGTGATAGCAATACTATATATAGGGTTTATATACCCCTTATATATAGGGTAGATATGCCCCAGACAAAACCCATAATAAGCATAGAGAATGTTGTTGCATCTGCAACCGTGAACCAGACCATAAACCTTAACCAGATAACACAACTCTTTCCAGATGTAGAGTACCATCCAGACCAGTTCCCAGGTTTAGTATTCAGGCTCAAGGCACCAAAGACCGCTACTCTGATATTCAGTTCTGGTAAAATGGTATGTACTGGCTCAAAGTCTGAGGAGCAGGCTATAAAGGCTGTTAAGACAGTTGTATCAAGGCTCAGGAAGGCTGGGATAGAGATAGAGAACGAGCCTATAATAGAGATACAGAATATAGTTGCATCTGCAAGCCTAGGAGGCAAGATCCATCTTGAGCAGGCAGCAAGGGTGCTCCCTAGGAGTATGTATGAGCCAGAGCAGTTCCCAGGCTTAATACATAGGATGCTTGATCCAAAGACCGTGATCCTACTATTTGCATCTGGCAAGTTGGTATGCACAGGAGCAAAGAAGGAGGAGGAGGTTTATAGAGCAGTCAATAACCTGCATATAGTGCTAGAGGAGAAGGGACTGATGATGTACAGATAGATAGATAGATAGGCAGATAGATAGATAGATAGAATGGCTATAGACATATATTCATAAATCCATAAATTTAATTTATATTGTTAAAAATCTCATTTCTATTTCCTCCCCTACGATATATCTACAATATTTGTTGCTATTATTACATCCATCTTACTTTTCCACTCTCCTTTATTCTATTCCTTACATTATTCATCTGTTCCCTATCTGTGCCTTTATTATCCTCACCATATCGTCATCAAGCATATCTGCATCATGAAGCATATCTACAACCTCCTCTATGTTTGCTACACTCATCAACTTTACACCCTTGCTGGAGAGTAGTTCTTCAGCACCCTCAAGCCTATCTATAAGCACTAAGGCATGATCGACAACACCACCATTGCTCCTTACAACATCAACAGCATGCGCAAGGGATGAGCCTGTGGTAGCAACATCATCAAGTATGAGTACCCTTGATCCATGCTTGAGGTAGCCCTCTAGTAGCCTTGATGTACCATGATCTTTAGCCTCTCTCCTAACATATATCAGGCCCTTCTCAAGGGTATATGCTAGTACAGATGCATATGCAATCCCTGCTGATGGTATAGAGCATATGTAATCTATGGAATCGGAGCCTATTCCTTGCTCTATCTCATCCCTCATAGCCTCTATAGCCATCCTAAAGTATGCAGGGAAGCTTGGAAGTACCCTGAGATCTATGTAGTATGTACTCTCCTTACCACTAGCAAGTCTGAAGATGCCAAACCTTATAGCATTTGACTTGAGTAGGAACTCAGCCAGTTCACTCTTCATAACCTAAGCATTTATCTACACATATAATAAGATAGTGCTATGCCAGAGCTCTGGTTTAGATATGGTAGTAGTGAAGTGGTTCTTGATATAAGGGCTGAGAATATACTCAAACATGCTAGGGTAGTGCAAGAGCCTATAAGGGACGATGCACTAAACTCAAGGTTCGATGCTCTAGAGTTAATGGTAGAGGGTTCTGGTAGTGTTGGTAGCGCTATCGATATAGTAGTCCTTGATGGTTCAAGGATGATTATAGATTTAGCATCTAGGTTGATAGCATATCTAGAGGGTAGAGGTAAGAGCATAGATAATGTATATGCAACTACAAAGTGTAGGGTTGCTGGGAGAGAGGCAAGACCATTCAAGGGTATAGAGAGAGCAAGCAAGAGATCCATACTTATATCAAGGGTATTGCTAGATCCTCTCTTCAAGTATAGATGCAGTGCTACAGCACTGCTAAGGTTTGAGCAGAATATCATGAGGGATGCATATAGTGTATTCACCAGTATAGATGGTAACCCTTCAGGCTACTCAACCATCAGGGATATGATAGATGGGTATGTACAAGGAACTGACTATATCTCGCTCGAGGTTATATATGGGGAGCAGGGGCTTATAGATCTCCTAGTATGTGATACTGTAAGATCTTACCATGAGGTATCTTCTAGACTTGATGCGCTAGTATACGCTACAGATGTGTGCAGATCCATCATAGCAAGTACAGGGTACTCATCAAAACTATCAGATGCTATAACGGCATTATGGAACTGCTCAGCCATACTAAAGAAGGATGGGATAATAGTTGTGCTTGCTGAGTGCACAGATGGGTTTGGTGCAAAGGCACTCCAGATGCTAGTTGAGGGTAGATTGGTGTACAGCACTAATCCCTTAGATAAATATGGATATGGATACATAGATGGGTTAGAGTATATCCACATACTGAAGGCCATGGGCGAAAGAGGTTATGATATAGGGCTACTAACTATGCTACCCGAGTTCTATGTTAAAGCATTAGGGTTCAAACCATTCAGAAGGATAAGGGATGCATTAGCATACATACTTGGCAAGATGGGGCAGAGACACAAGGTGATGCTAGCATCAGACGCACTGATCATGCGGATGAAGGCATTAGAGCAATAGTAGCAGCATATCTGATCTTACTCTACTGATGCCCAGTATTATATCATATTATATTATATCTTTATATCCATGATGGTATCGGTGCACATAGCACAGCAAGTATAATAACTATTACAAAGAGTATCCTCCTACTCTTGGAGAGTGGGGTTACATCATCCAATGGCCTAACATCCTGTGTTCTAGCACTCATGAACATTATGAACATTGCCATGAATATGTAGCCTAGAGCAGCAAGTATAACGACGCTAACGAATGTTAGCCTCCTCTGCCATTTGTAGCCTAGGGTAGCCCTTGCTATATGCCCACCATCTAACTGCCATGCTGGAAGCAGGTTCAGGAACGTTATGAGGAAGCCTATCCAGGCAGCGAATGCTACAGGTGAGAGTACTGGCACATACCCTGGTACTGCCTTACCAGTCAGCTCAAACGCAAGTTCCATGAGCAGGCTTGGTTGGAGCGGGATGAGTTGCGCATTGGCCATCATAGCTCTAGCCTGAGCCTCATCTATCAGTGGGCTGAGCATAGCACCATAGAATGATACAACTATAGTGACTATTAGCCCTGCTATAGGGCCTGATACACCTATATCGAAGAGCACATCCCTATTGGTCATAGGCGCCCTAGAGAATATAACCGCACCAAATGTAGGCACGAAGAACCCTGGTATGCCTGGGATGAAGAACGGCCATGTAGCCTTTATCCTATGAGCCTTGGATGCCAGCATATGCCCAAGCTCGTGTATGCCCAGTATGCCCATGAGTGATAGTGTATAGAGCACAGCCATCTGCCATGGTCCATAGACCAAGCCTGCTAACCCATTTGATCTAAGCAGTCCATCGTAGAGTACAACTGCAACAGTTGCTATGAAGAGTACTATAGGCATCCATGGTTTGAACCTCCTAGTAGGCTGTACCTTTGGCACAACAAGGAGTATTAGACCATCGCTTCTAGAACTCTCATTATACACAGAATCTGAAGACTCTGCCCTGTTCAGCAGAGCATGGTAACCATATCCATCCAGTTCGTTAATAAGCCTCACAAAGTCATACTTGAGTGTATCCTTGCTCTCTATATGGAACTCATAGGCCTTATCATCACGTAGATAGTAACTCCTAATATTGAATAGCCTTGATACTAGTAAGGGTATCCTATCATCTATCGGTCCATGTGAACTCTCTGAGTACTCCACTACCTTATTTATTACATCATCACTTTAATATGTTTGGCTACTCTACTCTAAGAGTTAAATACCCTTGGATGGCAATCCATTACATGCAGGTAGTGCTTAGATACGTGGGGGATTACATTATAAGAAGATGCGAGTACAAAGACCTAATGCATGTTATGGAGATAAACATGGTTGCATTATCTGAACACTATTCTGAGTACTTCTTTGAGGAACTCTTTAGAGAGTTCCCAGAGGCATTCCTAGTTGCGGAGATCAATGGTATTATAGTTGGTTATATAATGTGCAAGGTAGAGTATGGGTTCTCCAACTTCAAGAGGTTAGGATTCGTGAAGAAAGGGCATGTAGTCTCGATAGCAGTATTGAAGGAGCATAGGGGTAAAGGTCTAGGCACAGCACTCATGCAAGAGGCTATAAATGCTATGAGGGCAAGAGGATGCGATGAGGTATATCTGGAGGTTAGGGTAAGCAACGAACCTGCGATAAGTGTCTATGAGAACCTAAAGTTCGTAGTAAAATCAAGGCTAAGAGGATACTATAGGGATGGGGAGGACGCATACCTTATGGCCCTAGATCTACATAGGGCTGAGTGAGTTTTAGTAGGTTATAGCACTTATTGTACTGTTAGTCGAATCGCTATATATTCATCATCAAGATAATAATAATAAATAAGAAGTTTGTACGGACTAGAATGTAGAGATGCGGTATAGAAGGCGAGCGATGGGCATAACAGTATTCTTAATCAGCATATCTCTCTTCATACTCTACGCTTGGTTACTGTTGGCATCTGAGTGGAGTATGATTATAATAAAGTACACAACACTCATGCTTGTTGCATGTATAGTAGGAATATTTGCATGGCTAGGGTTAAGCATTGCCACGACAAAGAGCAAGCAAGAGCAATAGCATTAGAATCTAGATAACTCAGATGATGTATGTATCACCTGCACCTCTATGGGTAATGCATAGTCACCACCATAATTGCACTATTACTCTTTACCAGACCATTTTCTAACCATTACATCAGCAACCATCTGATACACCCTTGGGCCAACCTCCCTAACTATTCTCATCCCTCCTATACTGAATGTATACCTGTACCTATACCCATCTATGGTGTAATTGCCCTTACCCATGATGCCCTCCAACTCCTCTCTGCATATCTTATATACCTCATCCCTGCTACCCTTTACGTGTGTAAAGTAGTGTATGTAACAATCCTGCTCTGTCTTCAATGCCATTAATGCATATGGCATATACTCTCTAGCCTTCTCTGGTAACGGCATAAGCACCCTATCTGCTGTATCTAAGAGCATAGATACGATAACCTCTCCGGCATCTCCTAGGATTGCATACACTCTATCTCCAACCTTGTTGATCCTAGCATTCTCATTACATAATACTACAGCATCTGGATTTATATCAATGCTATACACTCTACATCTAGGGTTCCTCTTTGCTATTATTATGGAGAATGTGCATACACCAGCAAACATATTGATTATGGTCTCACCATCCCTAACTAGGGATGCTATCCTAGCCCTCTCAGTAGATAACCTTGGTGAGAAGTAAACCTTTGCTACGTTAACCTTGAATATACATCCATACTCCTTGTATATAGTTAATGGATCGTCTATGCCTGCTATACACTCAACCTCCCTTACCCTGTAGACATCCTTGACTGGAGATACCTGCATGTAAACGCTCTTAACATGCTTAACACTCCTAAGTATTGCATTACCTATCTCATGCCTCTTCTCTACCAACTCATCAGGTATCTTTATTATCGCTATCTCCCCTATTACATCGAACGAACTATAGAGATGCTTTATCTCCTCCTCACTAAGTACACCTTTAAGCACTTCCTTGAGCCTAGGCATACAAAACCTATTTAATCATAACATATAATTTATCCTTGCATATGAATATGGTAGTGGATACGCCTTATCACACCATATCAAGGTTATTCCCTAACCTCTTCCCCAACTATAAAGTATTTGAGAAGTGTATAGGTATCCTTGGAGCATTGGAGTATGCAGATACAGATAGATACTCCTTGCTGTATCTATACAGGAAGGGTTTACTCTACAGGCTTAATGCTACTACTGGTAGCGATGAAAGTGGTAAGAGCAACAATAATGATATGGGTAAGGATAAGAGTAGTGGTAGTAAGAGAAGCAGATACATTTACAGACCAACACCCAAATGCATGATTATGATGATCCTATCAATCCCATCGTTCCAAGATAACAAGACCATAATGAATACACTAGCAAGCAATGCATACAAGGGGAATAGGCTAGCGCTAGCACTAATACTTGTAGGACTTATAGATTCTAGAGATAAGAGCATATACAATACACTTGTAGATTACGCTAAACACCACACCATAGATGGGGTAGAGGATGAATCAGTTGCAGACTCACTCCTTGAGTTCATTAGCAATAGACTTGAGAAGGATGCTGTAGGAGTGCAAGGTTACATAAACGTACTGAAGGACTTTACATCCAGCACCCTAGATAGTGTGTTAAGGGTTCTTATAGCATCTATAAAGCCAAGGGTTGAGGACTACAATGGTTTCATACAGTTGATGCATGAGGTTGTAAGATTCTACTACGATCCTGTTAGGATAGCTTATATGCGTATAGTAGAGGAGAGGGAGGAGTTCAAGGCAAGATTAGAAGGGTTCAGGAAAGAGCATGATATCTCTATTATAGCAAGTAGCAACAAGGGCTATGGCAGTGTTGATGGTAAGGATAAGGTAGTAGAGGTATCCTTCAGATTAGATCTAGCCCATAGAAGGTTAGCATCTATACCATACTATCTCCAGATAATGGCATTCAAGTTAATTGTAGAACCTAGGGAGTTCATGCTGAAAGAGTTTGAAAGGTACATATGGGGTAGTTAAGAGTTTAGCATTACTAAAGTTTCCTCTTGTAATAGTTGCAAGAGGGTTTAAGTAGAAGGGTAGGAGTAGTTAGTCATGGCTTCAGGTAGCGCAATAGCGCAAGAGTTGGCATCAGCACCATTCGATGAGATGATAAAGAATCTTCTGCTAGCAATGGTAGTAGCACAGAATGAGGCTAATACATCATTCATAGAGGGTATAAAAGAGCTTGCAGGGACTCCAGTTGATATAATATACAAATACAAGAAGCAGACAGACTCAGGGGAACAGTTGTTTGAGAAGACCATAAGTGGAAATGCACTAGCATTTGGAATACTCCCAACTATGCTCCAGATACAGAGCGGGGTTATAGAGGTTAAGATGGCTATAACCATGGAGAGGAGAACAGACTTCCAGTTGGGTGTAAAGGCAAAGGCAAAGTTCTGGTTTGCTAGTGTATCTGTTGATGCAAAGTACTCAAATACATACTCATACAAGGCAGAGGCATCAAGTTACATAAGGATACAGGTTGCTCCAGCACCTCCTCCACAACCACTCATGAAGGCTATAGAGAAGATAGCACAGGATAACCCTCCTACAGAGACAGAGAGGCCTGCGCCTAGCAGCTAGTTGTTGTGATGGATATGCAAGTAGCATCCATCCAACTCTACTATTTTTTGGAGGCGCTTGTAAATAGTGTTAATGGCGCTGTAGAGAGTGCAGTGAGAGATTCTGTTGAGGAACCTTTGGTATTCATCCCATCATCCATAGATGTTAGCATAAGATGCTCCTTAGAGTATGCTGATGGCAACGGTGTGTATGTTACACCATCCAATGCGTTTGTAGCAAACTACTATGGTAAGGGCAACGATGCAATAATACAGGCGAAGATATCACCAGTGCCAAGACTATCCAGGATTCTAGCATCATCTAGAGCAGGATCAAGTATAGATATGAAAGATAGGGAGAGGTGAGCGATCTGTCAAATCTGGAGGATCTGAAGAAGATGCTCAAGACCTTAAGGGAAGAGAACGAGGTCTTGAAGCAGAGAGTTGCTAAGATAACAGAGCTGGAGAAGGAGAATGAGGCCTTGAAGAGTAGAATAGCAGAGATGAGCAAGGGCTTTGCATTGACCGTAGAGCCTGCTATACTCATAAAGGCCATACAGAGCGACCTCCTCAAGGTTGACGAGTTCGCACTCAAGCAGGAGCGTAGCACAACATATGTCGTATCTAACCTTGACATACAGTTGAAGGCAGTCATTACACAGAAGGATGATAAGGTTGCACTAGTACTCCCATCAAGGGCAGAGGAGATAAGACCAGAGTTGTTGAGCACAATAAATATATCTATTAAACCAATACCATTACCTTATAGGGAGGTTAAGCCCCAAGCTGCAACACAACCACAACAACCAAAGCCTAGACCAGTAGAGGTTATAGAGGGTATAGGTACCAGATTAGGTGGCATATTAAGGGATAAAGGGCTAGGAACTGTAGGAGATCTTGCTAGAGCATCAACCAAAGATCTTGTTGCAATAGGGATAGATGAGAAGAGGGCTAGCAAGTTTATAGGTATGGCTAGACTCATGGCTATGAGTGAGTTTGCAGGGCTAGAAGGGGTAGATGAACAGGCAGCAGAGTTGCTTGTCATAGCAGGGAAGATAGACTCGCTAGAGATGCTTGCAGAGAGCGATCCCCCAGAGCTCTTCAATATATTGAGTAATGCTATAAAGGAAGGGAGGGTGAAGGTACCAAGAGAGTATAGGCTAAGCATTGATGATGTGAAGGGATGGGTAGAATCTGCAAGGAAGAGAGTTGTTACCAGCAGTAGTTACAGCAGTACTTAATCCTTACCTATTTATTTTTATTTAACCAATAGTATATTATAATCATATATAGTAGATACCCTTCTCCTTCTGCATCCTGTCAAGCCTGCTATGCATCTTGTTTATCCTTGGCCTATTACTCTCCTCATCCCTCCTTAACGTTATATCCAAACCCTTAAGGAAGAGGTTCATACCTTCTCTCTTGTTTAGAGTACCTGTAGCATAACCTTCCTTCCCTGGGATGCCTGTGAACACTATCAGTGTATCTGCAACCATATCTATCATATGCATATCATGATCAACTATCATTGCTGATCTCCCTTGCCCCTTCACAAACCTCTGGATGAACCTTGCTACGGTTATCCTATCCTCGACATCTAGGAATGCTGATGGCTCATCCATTGCATAGACATCAGCATCCCTTAGTAGACATGCTGCTATAGCAACCTTCTGTAGTTCCCCTCCACTTAGATTCTTAACGTTCTTATCGTACATCTTCTTAAGCCTTAGAGGTTCTATTATGAGGGGCTCAGCACCGCTACCCTCTATACTCTTCCCATAAGCCTCAGAGAGAAGGGTTCTAACATCATACTCATAATCCTGCTCAAGGTACTGTGGCTTGTATGATATCTTTGAATTTATCTTGAACTCTCCAGCATCTGGCTTATCTATTCCAGATATCATCCTCATCAACGTTGTCTTGCCAAGAGCATTTGCACCTACTATACCTACAACCTCACCCTTCCTTACCATTGCAGCATCGGCAACAAGCCTGAAGCCTGGATGCTCCTTCTCTATCCTACTGTACTCTGCAACAACCTCCTCCATTATAAGATCCTCCTCACTTGTAGCAGACTCGAACCTAAATGCTCTATCTCTGAACCTAACGTTTATGCTCGAGATATAACCTTGAAGGAACTCATTTATTGCTGTGTTTGTACTCATCACATCAGATACTATACCATATGCACCAGGCTCCCCATAAAGGACATGCACATAATCACTCAAGTAATCAAGCATGGTTAGATCATGCTCAACTATCATCACACTCTTGCCCTTGCCTGCTATCTCGTTTATAACCCTAGCAACCTCAAGCCTCTGATATACATCGTTGTAGGATGATGGCTCATCGAATAGGTATAGATCTGCATCCTTGCTTGCTGCTACTGCAACTGCTAGTCTCTGTAGTTCCCCTCCGCTCAACTCATTAACATATCTCTCAAGCGATTCATGTAGTGCAAGCCTCTTTGCATAATGCTCAGCGTAACCACTTTCATCATATCTATCAAGTAGTTCCTTGGCAGTGCCATTGAAGACTTTTGCTATGAGATATACTTGCTGTGGCTTCATCGCTACCCTTATCCTCTTCTCTGCAACTGCCTTTAGATGCTCCTTCACCGCAGTACCTTTGAAGTGCTCTATAACATCATCCCATGATGGTTCATCATCGTACCTTCCTAGGTTTGGTTTCAATAACCCTGCAATTATATTGAGGACCGTACTCTTCCCTATACCGTTCCTGCCCAAGAGCCCTACAACAGTACTGCTCCTAGGTACTGGTATATTGTATAGCCTGAATGCATTCTGTCCATACTGATGGACCTTCCTCTCCTCCAACTCCTCAGCAATCTTGATTATAGTTATTGCATCGAATGGGCACTTCTTCACGCATATACCACAACCATTGCATATATCCTCATCTATGATGGCTATGCCCTTGCTCCTATCTGCCTCGTTGCTCAATGTTATGCACTTACCTCCATCCCTGTTGAGAGGACAGAATGCTATGCACTCTAGACTACAGTTCTTTGGCTTGCATAGATCATTATCTATAACAGCTATCCTATGCATTACCGTTCATGCTTTGTTATAGCATTAATATATTTGTACACAGTTAACTAATCGACTAGAAAGGTTTAATTTACTACTCTGCGTAGATAAAGGTAGCCGGCCATAGCGACAGGGTAAGACCTGGTCCCATTCCGAACCCAGAAGTCAAACCTGTCGTCGCTGTCGTGTTAGTGAGGTGCGCAAGCCCTCGCGAAGCGGCAGTGCCGGTGCCCATCATCTTACATTATATGAGTAAACAATGATACTTACTAAAATATGGTAACATTCAGCATATTTGATAATAAATTAGCGTTTAGGTAAAACGATATATATATCCTCCTTCTAAGATAGGGTAATGGTGAATAAACTAGCATTGGGTATAGCAGTTACAGCGATACCCTTGGCGGTTGGTATAGCAGCCATAATGGGTATATTTGGTTCCACTGGAGGCAAGTTATTCCCAGATGTCAGACCTGACAAGCAGACTCCAGCAATGACAGAGATCAAACTGGTCATAAGGAATGTTAATGGCACTGATAGACTCTTCAATGTCGGCGATGTTGCAAATGCAAATCCGAACCCACAGATGTTCAGTTGCTTAGCCTGTACATTGAAACTAACTATAACCAACAACGGTCAGAATACACATACAATAGTGGTTGATGGTACTGGAGCATCTACAGGTCCAATAGCCCCAGGAGAGACCAAGTCACTGCAGTTCTCCTACAACGATTATACAACACTAACATACAGGAGCGTTGAGCATCCAGATCAGATAAGAGGGGATATAGAGATAAAGAAGATATCATAGAGAGTAGCGGAAGATGCAGTTAATCAACAGTAGCAGCAATAACAATATCTTTTTATCTCCCTTACAAACTCTACCTATTTGATTGGTTCAATCAACACCATCGCTATCATCAACCCATATACCAAAGGATAGATTCAGTGATATACTTGCAAGTATTAGTGGGAAGAAGGTCCTTGTAATAGGTGATATCATGCTAGATCACTATGTTGAGACTAGGGTTAAGAGGCTCTCTAGGGAGCATCTCATCCCAGTTCATGAAGTTATAGACGAACATTACTTTGGTGGCGGTGCAGCAAATCTAGCAGTTAATATAACACTCCTTGGAGGTAAGGTATCCCTTGTAGGTTTGGTTGGCGATGATAATGAGGGTAAGATACTGAAGAGCATACTAGAAGCAAGGGGTATAGATACCAAGCATGTTATAGTATCTAGAGCAAGGCCAACACCATTGAAGAGCAGATACCATATAGCAGGCTCAATATACTTCAGGGTGGATAGGGAGGTTAGGGATGATATAGATAGGGATGCAACATCCTTGATTATAGATGCAGTTGAGGATAGCATTGCTGTTGCTGGCGATAGTATCAACTGCATCTGCGTATCTGATTATGACAAGGGTGTAGTAACACCGTTACTACTTAAGGATATAGCAAGGATAGCAAGGGAGAAGGGTATAATGCTGATAGGCCAGCCTAAGGTCAGACACTACAAGGACTTTATAGGCTTTGATTACATCAGATCCACCCTTGCAGAGGCTGTAAAGGCTACTGGTATAAGTATAATGAACGAGTCTAGTTTCCATAATCTAGGTGTACACCTGCTCTCAAGCCTGAACTGTAAGGCATTAGTACTCAGCAGGAGCAATGGTTTAACCATATTCAAGGGCAACTCAATGATAAGGATACCGTTCTTCATTCAGAAGGAGTATATGAGTGCCATAGGGATAAGAGATGCTACTATGGCCATATTTGCACTAGCATTGGCATCAAACGCTGATGTTGTTGAGGCATCTATACTGAGCAATGTTGTAGCAGCAACTGCAACCATCAAGCCAGAGACCATGACAGTATCACTCAAAGATGTTGAGACTTGCCTCAGCAGCAGAGAGATAGAGGAGGGTATCTCACAGGTACCTTTGTATAGATAGCTAGATGATTGCTAAATGATGTGTACAGTTATAAGAATATATTGCAGTTTTGTGGGAAGCATCAATAACCAATATACTTATGGTGAGCATGTATGATGCAGTCGCAAGAGATACTTAGGCTTAAGGAGATAGCAAGGAGGACTAGGAGGTTGATAATAGAGTCTGTAGCAGAGGCTGGGTCTGGGCATCCAGGAGGCTCTCTCTCTGCAGTTGAGCTTGTAGTAGCACTATACTTCCATAAGATGAGGCATGATCCAAAGAATCCAAGATGGGAGGATAGGGACAGGTTCATACTCTCGAAGGGGCATGCTGCCCCTCTACTCTACTCTGTACTTGCTCAAGCAGGATACTTCCCTGTTGATGAGCTTAAGACGCTAAGGAAGATGGGAAGTATGCTTCAAGGCCATCCAGACTTTAGAACCCCAGGGGTTGAGTACTGTGCTGGATCTGAGGGTATAGGACTATCTGTAGGTGTTGGTCTTGCCCTAGCAGCAAAGCTTGATGGCAATGATTACAGGACATACGTGCTTTTAGGGGATGGGGAGATGCAGGAGGGGCAGATATGGGAGGCTGCAATGGCAGCTGTCAAGTATAGGCTAGATAACCTTACGGCTATAGTTGATAGGAATGGGATACAGCAGGATGGGCTTACTGAGAATATAATGCCTTTAGAGCCATTGGCAGCAAAGTGGAAGGCATTCAACTGGCACGTAATCCAGATAGATGGATATGATTTTGAGCAGATAATAGATGCATACAACGAGGCTGAACAGACCATTAATAGACCAACTGTGATAATAGCACATACAACCAAAGGCAAAGGTATATCATTCATGGAATGGTCTCCACAGTGGCATGGTCAGGCACCAAAGAAGGAGCAGGTAAGCAAGATACTGGAGGAGATGGGATTATGAGCCAGAGGACCAATAGTAAGAAGGTAACAAGTATTGGTAACGATAGAGTTGTTATTGCACCATCTATACTTGCTGCAGATCTTGCAAACCTATGCTCTGTAGCATCCAAGACAGAGGAGGCAGGAGCAGATATGATACATCTTGATGTTATAGATGGACACTTCGCCCCAAACATAACCTTCGGCCCTGATACAATAAAGGCGTTAAGGAAGTGTACATCCTTACCATTTGATACCCATCTTATGATATCTGAACCCTTCAAGTATCTGGAGAGGTTCATCAAGGCTGGATGCGATATAATCACAGTACATGCTGAGGTATGCAACGCTACTATATTCAAGGAGATATGCACCATCTTGAAGGGTAACCAAGTTGGTATAGGCATAGCAATAAACCCAGACACAGAACTACCATCATGGGCTATGGATAATATGCATGATATAGATCTTGTAAACGTAATGTCTGTCTATCCTGGATTCTCTGGGCAGAGGCTGATATCATCCATACTAGAGAAGATGAGTAGGATATATAGGATGATGAGAGAGAAAGGGTTCTCAGCAAGTATAGAGGCAGATGGAGGGGTGGATATAAACAATGTCTATGATGTAGCAAGCGCAGGGGCAAGGATAATAGTTGCTGGGAATGGTGTGTATAGCAATAGCGATATAGCATCAGCAATAAAGGGCATAAGGGAGCGAGCTATGCTCGCAGTCAATGCTAGTGGTAATGATACTAGAAGAGGTATAAAATAGAGTAGGTTGGTGATGATCAGATGAGTGATACAAGTAAGGTTAGAGAGAGGCAAAGAGCAATGGGGGATATGCGTACAGGTTATGGTGAAGCATTAGCAGAGCTAGGTAGCATAAACAAGGATGTTGTAGTAGTAGGGGCAGATACAACCCAATCACTCAAGACCTCGCTCTTCGGCCACAAGTTCCCTGAGCGCTTCTTCAACATAGGTATAGCTGAGTCTAATGCTGTATCCATAGCAGCGGGTCTAGCACTTGCAGGGAAGATAGCATTTGTTAGCACTTACGCTGCATTCATCCCTGGCAAGTGTGTAGATCAGATAAGGAATGCCATAGCCTATCCAAACCTTAACGTTAAGATAGTTGCTTCTCATGCTGGATTGAGCGTTGGGCCAGATGGGGCATCACACCAGCAGGTTGAGGATATAGCAACTATACGTGCTATACCAAACATGAGGGTTCTTGCTCCTGCTGATGAGTACTCTACTAGGAGGCTTGTATTTGCTATAGCAGAGAGCAGTGGTCCGTGCTATATGAGGTTAGCAAGACCAAAGTCTCCACTCCTGTATAGCAATGGTGATGCTAGGTTTGCAATAGGCTCAAGTAATACACTTAGGGATGGTAATGATGTAGCAATAATAGCCTGTGGCCTAATGGTATCTGAAGCGTTGGATGCTGCAGATACCCTTGCTGAGGAGGGTATATCATGTAGGGTAATAGACATGTATTCCATAAAGCCAATAGATGCTGATGCTATAGTCAAGGCAGCAAGGGATACTGGAGCAATAGTTACTGCTGAGGAGCATAATATCCTTGGAGGTTTAGGCTCCGCAGTTGCTGAGGTTGTATGCGAGCATAATCCATGTATGGTGAAGAGGATAGGTGTTAAAGATACGTTTGGTGAGTCTGGGGAGCATGATGAACTGCTAGCAAAGTATGGTCTCAAGGCAAGGGATATAGTAAGTGCTGTAAGAGAGGCTTTAAAAAAGAACAAATGATGAATCTCGATAGCTCAAAGAGCAGAGATTGGTTCTGGCAAAGGGTTATAGAGGATAAGCTGATATCTATCCCCTCTGGTGATAGATGGGTTACAGAGAGAATAAACTATCAAACATTAGTAAATAAACTATCAAACATTAGTAAATCACATGTTAACTTTAGAACAGTAGAAATGCTCTCTATAGACAGTTATGAGCGATTACCATCTTACCTTAGGGCGCTTGATTGTGGAATAATCAGATTGGGCGCGTATAAGAATACAACGGAGTTCATCCTCTGCAAACCCACTAAAGGTGCACGGTATCTGTATCTATTTAACGAGCAACTATTTAGTACGAGCGCTGGTATGGAGGTGAGTATAGATGATAGTGGTTATGGTATAATAACGAGGCTATTACAAAGGATAGATAGATTGGATGAGAGATTAGCATTGAGTGTATTCCCCTATATCTTTCCATTAGGCGATATATTTAACATAACGGTTCATAAGGTATTATCACTGTCTTATAAAAGAAACCATACATTTAAATTCATTATTGAAAATGGGTTTGAACCAGTAGAGTTCATCAATGGACAGATAGAAGTAGACCAGATGTTGCTATTAATATCTAAAGAAGGTCAGTACAAGATTGTGGTGTTAGAGGGTAAATTTGGTTCTAATAAAAAGTCTATAGCAAAACATAAGATACTTTATTCTACTATGGTGGCCAAGATGATATTTCCTGAAGCTGATGAGATTATACCAGCATATCTGTATATAGCAGATATGGAAGGGAATGTTAGTTTTGACTTCTGTACTTTTAAGATGGACTATAGAGATGGTATGCCTGTACTAACTTCTATTACTACTAACGGTGTATATTATATTAAGATCAGTAGATAGTAATAATAAATAAATAGGCTCTAGGTAGATCAAGGACCATGGTCCAGATATTCCTTGATACTGCGAATCTGGATGCGATAAGGAAGTACAACGAGATGGGCATACTTGATGGTGTAACAACCAACCCCACACTCCTAGCAAAGGAGAATGGCGATCCAATAGAGATAATGAAGGAGATCATCAAGATAGTCAAGGGTCCAGTGAGCCTAGAGGTTATAAGTACTGATATCGATGGGATGCTTGAGGAGGCTCAAAGATTGGCAAGGTTTGGTACAAATGCTGTGATAAAGATACCTATGACCCCAGATGGTCTCAAGGCAATAAGGAGGCTATCAAGCATGGGCATAAAGACCAACTGTACCCTAGTATTCTCCCCTAACCAAGCAATACTTGCAGCGAAGGCTGGGGCAACATACGTCAGTCCATTCATAGGAAGGTTAGATGATGCTGGGCATGAAGGTATGCAGGTCATAAGAGATACAGTACAGATATTCAGGAACTACAACTTCAGCACAAAGGTTCTGGTTGCCAGCGTAAGACACCCATTGCATGTTGTAGAAGCAGCAAAGATTGGGGCGGATGTTATAACAATGCCACCAGATGTGTTGGAGAAGATGATAAAGCATCCTTTAACCGATAAGGGCTTGAGTACATTCCTTGCCGATTGGGAGAAGGTTAAGAGGACGAACCCTAATATAGACCTCAGCCTTGTAAAGCCATGATATAATATGATATAATATAATATGATGTAATAACTATTATAATGGTATAGCAATATACAAACAGGTTTATCTGCTAGTGGATGCCCTGACCATCTGCCTCTTATTCTGTATGTAATCTGTTATGAGCACTTTATCCAGGTTTGATGGGCTTATATAATATGATCTACCTTTTACATGCCTCTCCATCTCATTAACGAACTTGAGGAGTACATCCTCCTCACTAACCATGAGCGTATCTACATCTATTCCAGATCTCTTGCACTTCTTAGCCTCTAGTATAGTCTTTGTAGCAATATATGGATCAACCTGCCTATATCTGTAGCATAGATATACGAGTGAACCACTAGCGGTATCTACTCTTATGCCCTGCTCATCCCTGAGCATATCGAGCGTGATCTTATCTGGTCTGTAGAAGTGCGAATACGGTCTAGCATCGAGTATCCTCTCCCTCTCGCTCTCACTATCGATGAAGCATGCACTAGGCTGCCCATCAGTTATCATAACTACCCTTTTGTTTGTAGCATCCTCCCTGTTGAGTATCTTCGTTGCCAACCTGAATGCTGCTTGATAGTTTGTATAGTGTAAAAAGTCATGTCCAGGCTCAAACGTCTTCAGGTATGGTATATCCTTTGGCATTATCCTTGTTGCTAGCGCACCAAAGCCTAGTATGTGTATGGTATCTGATGGGAATAACCTTCTGTTAAGAACGTATAAGCACCAGAGCGCCTTCTTTGCAGCCTCTATCCTGCTTACATCATCGTTAAGTGAGGAGTAACGCATGGTAGAACTTAGATCTATGCAGTAGACTACAGCAACCTTCACCTCCTTAAGCATCTCATACTGTTCAAGATCATCGACCTTGAACTCTATAGGTAGGTCTACCCTACCCTTCTCCCTCATTATCCTCTCTACAGCGTTAAGTATACTCTTAGGCACATTGAGAGCTTTGAGATCATCACCATGTTCATACCTCTTGCTACTCTCCAGCATCAGCGTACCATGACCACTCTTGCTTGTCTCATGCATTCCTAGCGTATTGCTCTTGAATGCCTTCAGTATATCCTTGAGCATGAGTATACCTATACTCATGAAACCCTTGCCTGTGAGCAACCTCCTACTACCCCTATTTATATAGCTTTCCTCCTCAAGATACGCTAAGATAGATCTGCTGTTCATGCTATTTATCTCATCCTTACCTTTATCCTCAACCTTCTCACTAGCATTATCATTCCTCCTCATCATCTCTCCCTTTATCATCTTCTCAACCATCTTCTCCAACTCCTCTCTGCTTGTACTATCGCTGTTCTTGAGTACCTCATCCCCTATTGCAAGTAGCACTCTATTCATCAACTCTCTTGGTATTCCTTGAGTATCGCTATTACTACTACTGCTACTACCTCTACTCTCGTAGTACTCATAGGCCTTAGAATCAGGTAGCCACATAAACACCCCTCTCCCTCCTATCTAGGACTGGAGGCCTCATATGCCTCAAACCTTCTAGAAGAAGTTCGAATATAGATGCCTTCAACTCACCTATCCTATCGCTATTATCCTCACCTATATCAAGCAGATTCGTCTCTATCCCATGCCTCCTCAGATACTCCATGAACTCCATATGCTCCTTCTCCACCTTGAACATAACACTGTCTATTAGGCTTAGCAATGTCTTGAATCTTGCCAGTTGTACACTATATGCATCTACATGGTTGCTTTTACCATCATCATCATAATAATAACCATCTCCTCTTTCATTACCATTACCAACATCACTCCATAGACTCGTTTGGGATATGATGAGTGATCTGCCCTTGAACTCCTCCCTTATGCTGACTAACTGCTCCTGTGTAATATCCATTATATACTCTAACGATGTCTGCTTGAGGCTCTCTTCCATTATCTGCTCTAAAACTCTCCTCCTATTCTCACTGCTATCCTCTAACTCAGATAACTCGAACTTTGCTGCTGGTACTATAGCATATATATCCGATGGTCTTGGTACAGCTGTTATAGCATGGTTGTATAGTGCCCTAACCCTAATCGCCTCACTTATTAGAAGTTCTAAGGAGTGTATGCTCATCCTAACGCTAACACCCTTCTCCTTGTTGACATCTGGATGCTCCCTAGCAAGATGGGTTATCCTAGCTATCAATTTGAGCATGAATATGGGCAGTATTATACTGATTGTATTATCCACCTTCGCCTCTTGCACCATTATAGCCATCTCATCCCTTAGAGTGTAAGGATAGTGCGTTACTATATGGCTCTCGAACCTATCTACCAATGGTTCTATTATCTTGCTTGCATGTGTATAATCAATAGGGTTTGCTGTTGCTATAACCCTAACATACGGCTTAAATATCACAGGATAGGAGCCTGTTGTAAACTTCCCTTCTTGAAGTACGCTCAACAGCACAACCTGTTTCCTAGGATCTAGAACTGGCAGTTCATCTATGCAGAGTATACCATGCCTTGCTTGGAGGAGTTGCCCTGGCGAGTAAGATTCTATGCTGTATAGAGTAGCACCCTTGGCAACCTTTGTAACATCTATCTGTCCTACAAGGTCCTTTATCGATATATCGGGGGTAGCAAGTACGTATCTATACCTAGACATGCCATCAACCCATTCTATCCTTGTATCTAACCCTTCATCCCTTATCTTGTACTCACACTCATTGCATATGTGGAACTCTAGAGATGCATGTTCTGGATCACTCCCAGATAGCAGTCTAGCAAGCTCCTCAGCAGGAAGGAGTGTTACTGGTATATCATGTATTATACACCCTTTTATAGCAGGTATAGGGGAGAGTAGGTTCCTTGCTATAGTCTCAGCAAGCTTGGTCTTTGCTTGACCAATCTTCCCTATATAGATTATATCATGCCCAGCAAGTATTGCTCTATCTGTTGCAGCTATAACATCATCATAACCTATTATCCCTGGATATGGATTCTTATTATCCCTCCTCTTTGCTACAAGGTTTCTACGCATCTGCTCATCCACGCTAACGTACTTGTAGTTTATCTCTAGTAGTTGAGCAAGAGTCTCTATTCTCTTATAATCTTCAGGCACACCTGGCATAATCTCCACGTAACTTGGTTTAGAGGAGTAACTTTTATACACCAACTCCCTGATCCTTTCTGAATCCATGCATGTATGAGATGCATAGCACTAAATTTAAAGGTTCTTACCTTAATTGTTCTCTTTAGTATATTGTATGCAACTAGCATGGTTTTTATTTAGGTATGCTAGATCTAGCTAGATGGCTATGAGTACAAGTGCTCAGGAGTTCAGGCATATAGTTAGAGTTGCTGGTAAAGATGTTGATGGCCGCAAGAAGATAGTCGCTGCACTAGCTGAACTCAAAGGCATAGGATATAACTTCGCCTACTCCATGCTCACAACCCTAGGGATAGATCCAAACATGAGGATAGGGTTTGTATCAGATTCACATATAACAGCGATAGAGAATGGTTTGAAGGATCCTATAAGTATAGGCTTCCCTGCATGGTACCTCAACAGACAGAAGGATATGGATACTGGCAAGGATATGCACTTGCTCAGTTCAGATATGGAGTTTATGGTGAAGAGTGATATAGAGAGGGAGAAGAGTGTTATGAGCTGGAGAGGGTATAGGCATATGTATGGCTTGAAGGTTAGAGGTCAGAGGACTAGAACAACGGGGAGGAAGGGAGGTACTGTAGGTGTTAGGAAGGGAGGCAAAGTTGCAGCACAAACACAACAGCAGCAACAACAGCAGAAGTGAATATGCTAGGGTGAGATAATGGGCGATATCAAGAAGCCAAGGAAGACATACCATAGGCCTAAGAGGCACTGGGACTCTTCCATGTTAATGCAGGAACTTGAGATAGTTGGCAACTATGGGTTGAGGAATAAGCGTGAGTTATGGAAGGCACAATCAGAACTATCAAGGATAAGGAAGAGGGCAAGGGATCTACTAGCACTTCCAGTAGAGGTCAGGAGTGCAAGAGAGAAGGAACTCCTCAGATCATTGAATAGGCTAGGTTTGGTAGGGGAGAACGCTACCCTCGATGATGTACTTAACCTCAAGGTTCAGGATATACTGGAGCGTAGACTCCAGACCATAGTATTTAGGAAGGGTCTTACAAAGACCCCATTACAGGCGAGACAGATGATAGTGCATAGGCATGTAATGATAGGTGATAGGAGGGTTGATAGACCTGGATATTGGGTGCAGAGGGGAGAGGAGGAGAGGATATCTCTAAAATAGATTGTATGGATTGCTTGATCGATAACTAACTAGCCAATAATAGATCAATAGATAAGTAAACCATCTATCTACCTATAACCATACCATAAATATAGCCTACACTAAATCCATCCATCCATAAATCCATCCATCCATCCATCAATCCATTCATTCATTCACTGTCTATTCTCCTCAACATCATGCTGCATTACAGTTGATCAAACCATTAATCTATTATGAAGTCCAAATAGCAACTGTGAGTATAGATCTCATGCTTGCCAAGGTGGTTAGTGAGGCAAGGAGTGGTCTAGTACCAGATGCTCTAGCCTTCTGGTACTCCATAATAGTTGAGAGGACTAGAGCACTATGCCCAGAGGAGTTGAGGGATAAGGTAAGGGTTGAGCAGGATGAGATACTACCAATGAAGTTCAGGCTTAACGTATCTAAACGTGTAGTACCATTACTGCTCAAGGTCATAGATGGTACGTTACAGGAGATGCCTTACTCATCTAGACTGTACTTTGAGACTGTATACAATATAATCGTTGAAGAGTACAAGAAGGCTGGTGGCACTATATAAGACTTTAGGTTTTACTCATAACAGACTTCATAGGAGTCTCTATAGTATTCTCATACTCCTTCTCAATAGAGTAAAGGATATCCCTAGCATCGATCCTGAATCCGCTCTTTGCTAATGCTGCTATACATGCTCCTCCAGCACCGACACCCTCCTTCACAAAGCCCTCTGAATATGCCCTAAGCCCTTGCTTGCTGGATAGTGAGAGCATAGGATCTGAGTAGATCAATGGTATAAGTGTAGCAGTAATACTCTTCACTAGATACCTTATATCTGCAGTTGGATCATTGACTACATAGGATGTTGTTGCTATAGCAATCTTATCCAACCTATCGCTTAGAGCATTGATCAATGCTAGAATAGATGCCATTTGAGTACCGCCAGCAAGTATAACATGAGCATGTTCAGTAGCCCCGATTGCAAGACCAGAGACACATGGCATCATAGGATCACCAAGCATCGCTATAGCATCGATCGGTCTATCCTTAAGGGAACCGAATCCAACCCCTGCTCTCCTCATCCCCTCCTCAACTACCCTTAACTTCAAGGGATGGGGATTGTTAGGCATGCTACTGCTTACTCTGAACCTAGCATCTATACCCATGGCAAGCATGACTGCCAGTGCAGTTGTTGTGCCAGCAGGTATGCTCTCACCTATAACTAGGCAATTAGTGCTCTTTGCAAGTACCCTTCCCAATTCTATGCTATGTCTATATATATGCTCAACCTCTTCTCTACTCATAGCATTGCCATTTATTATACTCTTACCATGAGCAGTACTTAATGTGTAGTGTGGTACAAGAGGCTTAACTATACTCCCAGAGTCTATTATGGTTAGTGGTATATCTGCAAGTCTGAGCATTGCTCTGGTTATAACAGCAGGTGTTGGCTTGCCATCTGGTGTTGCAGGTATAGATGTTATGCTCTTACACCTGCCATGGTAGAGTAACTCTGCATCTGCTGCTGGTGTGAACTTTACAAGATCCTTATCTGCTCCAGCAACAGTTATACCATCTATCTCTGCAGTCTCTGTATAGGATATTACCAGTGTGAACCTGAACTCCTTCTCTGCTACTGCTTTTAGGAACTCTATGCCTTTATCCTTGTTGAGTGCTACCCCTACACCATTACTACTATTACTGTTGCTACTACTATTGTTATTACTATTATCAAGCATGTCAAACACCAACCATGGCTAAGAACTCATCCTTGCTCTTTACCTTCATCACAGGGTTGCTCCTCTTCTCCTTGCCTATTGTTGAGTACTGTTCATAACCATAGTCGTGCCCAGGGTATACCTCTATCTTCTCATCTAGCATAGCTAACCTTTTTAGGCTCTCGTAGAGTTGGTCAGCATCCCCTCCAGGAAGATCGACCCTACCGCAAGAGCCTACAAAGAGTGTGTCCCCTGTAAACAGTTTGTTTTCAACTAGTAAACATATGCTATCCTTTGAGTGCCCAGGTGTGTAGAAGACCTTGATTCTAAGGTTACCTAGTGCTATAATATCATTATCATCAACTGTAATATCCTTCTCTAGAGGAGAGTTCTTATGCATTATTATCCTTGCACCTGTTAATGCCTTCAGCTGTTCATTACCAAGCACATGGTCAAAGTGGGTATGTGTATTTACAATATACTCTAACTTTAGACCATTACGCTTTAGTTGATCCATCACAATCTCTAGATCCCATGATGGATCTATCACTAATGCAAGTCTACTTGCCTCATCCCCTACAATATATGTGAAGTTTGCCATCCTTCCTACCTTGATCTGTTTGAGTATCATACCTATACTTACCACCTAATAAGAATCCTACAGGACTTCAGCCTCTGGCGGTATACCTATAGGCCATACTATTATCTTGCCACAGATACTATTGGCAGATAAGCCTCTCTTTGCTCTATGGAATGTTACTGTAGCATCTGCTATAACACACTTATCATACCTACCAGTATCTGGATCTAGGCCAGATGGCACATCTACTGCAACCTTGTATGCCTTGCTGTTATTTATTGCATCTATAATACTTGAGTGAGGCTCCCTTATGCTACCCTTTATACCAGTACCAAATATGCCATCAACTATTATATCTGCACTTGCTATAATACTCTTTACATCATCAAGTCCTAGACCGTTGAGTTGTACAAGTTTCAGGCTATTGCTCATCCTCTCCAGTATCCTCCAATTCGTCCTTGCCTCTTCAGTCCTTATATCTATAATGCCCTTACCAAGGAGTATAACGGTTACATCTGCTTTATAATAGGTTAGGTGCCTTGCTGCAACCATCGCATCTCCTCCATTGTTACCTAGACCTGCTACTATAACGATATCCTTCCTCTCAATGTTATGGTATGAAGATGCTATATGATGAGCAACACCTGCCCCAGCATTCTCCATCATGAGTAGCCTTGTAACACCCATAGCATGAGCCCTCTCCTCTATCCTCATCATCTCTTCTGTTGTTATAGCATCCATATGCAGAACCTATATGGAAGGTGTATTTATTTATACCATATCTGCTAGATATGGTATGAGTCTGGATCACCTTAAGGACTCTCTAGATACTATGATGGAATCACTCAAGGCAGTGGAGGAGAGGAGGGAGAGGCTCATCAAGGGCTCAAGGGATGTACTCATGCTATGTAGTAAGGCCATAGTGAATATACATGTAAATGATCTCAGTACAGCATGGGAGCAGATAGTAAGGGCTACAAGCATAATGGATGAGCTGAGGCAAGTAGCAATGGATAATCCTAACCTGCAGGCTTATCTTGTAGGTGCTGAGACAGAACTTGTTGAGGCAAAGACTCTTTATAGTATAGTGCAAGAGTATAGAGTACCAGTTGCATATGGGTTGAGCATAAGTAGCATAAAGGCGTATCTCCTTGGCTTACTGGATTGTATAGGAGAGTTGAAGAGGCAGGTATACGATAGGGTTAGAGAGGGTAAGAGCGATGAGGCATTGAGGCTATTCAGCATAATGGAGTCATTATATTCCATGTTACTCCCATTCTCTGCTTACGATAACATAGTTCAAGGCATAAGGAGGAAGATAGATGTTGCAAGGATGCTGATAGAGGATGTTAGGGCTATGCTTACGGAAGAGGTTAGGAGAAGTGCGATGTTGGAGGTTATGGAGAGGATTGAGAAGAGTACAGAGAGTAGGGTAGAGGGCGGATAATAGTAATAATAGTAGCAATAATAGTAATAATAGTAATAGTAGCAATAATAGTAATAATAGTAATAGTAGCATTAGAAGAGGGATATCTAGGTTGATAGGAACCTCAAAGACTATCTTTACACAAGAACACTTTGAAGCAATTAAGAGGTATCAGTCTAGGATGGCCAATAATGTTGTAGCATACGATGTCATCGATGCTAGAAGTATAAGGTATGTAGTTGGTGTAGATGTTGCATACAAGGGCGATACAGCATTTGCAGTAGCGGTTATGGTTGATAGGCTTGACGGTAGTATAGTCTGTGAGCATGGTAGCATAAGCAAGGTTTACATACCATATATGCCAGGTCTGCTATTCCTTAGGGAAGGTGCACCTATGCTTAGGGCACTTATGGGCCTAATCAAGAGTATCGGTAGAGTTGACGAGTGTATAATTCTTGTAGATGGGAATGGTATGTTGCATCCAAGGCTCTTCGGATTAGCATGCTATATAGGCATCATCATAGATAAACCAACGATAGGGGTTAGCAAGTCCCTCCTCTGTGGCACGATTCATCATAGGAATGGGCATACTGCAGTAATGCTAGAGGGTAAAGAGGTTGCTAGAGTAATAGGATACAATAACAAGCAATTCTATATTAGTATAGGGCATAAGATAGGTTTAGATAGTGCAGAGAGTATAGTTAGATCCTTGATATATTGTAGGGTAAGAGAACCATTATCATCCACATCCCTACTAGCAGAGCCAGAGCCCTTGAGGCTTGCACATAATGCCGCTAACTCACTGCGTAGATCTCAGACCTTACCTTGAACCTCTCGAATGCATCATTCAATATGGTCATGAGCCTTGCATGCCATTCTCTGAATCCATCTGGGCTCCTTGGATAGTTTCTATAGTGCTCAACTAGTACCTTGTTTACATCTGCTGTATACTTCAAGCCCTCAGCAGTCCTCCTGTTCAATGCTCCCCTTATCAACATACTTATCTTATCCACGTACCCAAAGTCTGGATGTTCTCCCTTGCTTATCTTCTCAACATCAAGCTTGGATATGAAGTGTTTCATCCCATAGTTTATCTGCTCATTCGAGAGTGTCTGCAGGAACCTCCTGAATACCTCAAGTCCTGCAGTCTTGTAGCCATATTCATCAACAAAGTCTATGTTATACCTCCAGAGACCTTGCTCGCTCACGTCATTACTCTCAATAGCATACACAGCATCCCTACCTGCTATAACCCCTGCTATTATAGCTGGGCCAATACCTCCAGCATCTAGAGGCTTTGGCATCCATGCAGAGTCCCCAGCAAGCATGTACCCATTTGCTACAAGGCAGTCATTCTGTCTCCTAACAGATACCTGCCATGTACCCCATGCATTGCCATCATCATCTCTACCATCAGCAAGCCTTGGATTGCTTATCGCTGGATTGCTTGCTACATAAGCATCTATGAGCGATTTGAGTGTATCACTCCTCCTTAACATCATGTTCCTCAACTCTAGGCTTCTATGCTGGACACCTAAGCCTATGTTCACCTTCCTATCCGATTTGGGGAATACCCAAGCATAACCCCCTGGAGCGATCATCTGATCAAGATGTATTATTGCATAGTCTGGATCGAAGTATGTCCTATCCTCTTTAGCAGGATCGAATGTAAGGATATACCTTCCAGTTGCCTCTATATCATCCTTGTCTATACTCCTCTGAATATATGTACGTATTGGTAGGGTAGATCTTAGCATCGATGCTATACCAGTACAGTCTATCACAACCTTTGCTCTAGCCTTGAAGGGTTGATTACTCTTCATATCTATGCCTTGAACACCCCTAACATAGCCATCCTCTGCTATCACCTGCCTAAGCATCACGTTCCACTTGAACTCTATGCCTAACTTCCTTGCATACTCTATCTGCTTGAATGGTAGTATCCTTCTATTGAGTATATAACCATCGCCTTCAAAGTATATAGCAGTCTCATGGTTTGGAGAGTATGCTACAACTCCCTTTACATCATGCTCTATCTCAGGCCTATCCCATCTCAATCCTGTATGCTTTGCTAGATAGTCAACGTTGTTCTTGCCTACAGCATCGCCACATACCCAACCACTCAAGGTCTTCTTACCTGCCTCATCTTGTGGATTCTTATCTATCAGGAGTATTCTAAGACTATTGTTATGTTTTGCAGCACTTATCGCTGCTATTGTACCTGCTATACCAGCACCAGCAACTATTATATCATAATCATAACTGTTACCATGCATGCAAGGCATAGGGCATCTGCTACTTAAAAACTCTTTCTTCAAGGCGGTTCTTTACCTATACCATTGATAATTCATCTACTGCTTGTTGGTTCAGATTCATAATGAATAGTTATGCTATGTTATGCTATGCTATGTTATGTTGGGTCGGATTGTCGCGAGGTCTTCATTGCTTGCTAGGCTCAGCCTGGAGCGGCTCTCACCTCATCCCCATCTATATTACTCCTTGACCCTAATAATCCTTGCCTTGTATTGTCTTGCATCGCTCTTACGTAACGCCTTTAATGTCCCAGATGTCTTTACTGTACGTATTCCTAATGTATAGAGTATATGCATTACATGAGCATAGTGCTCAAGCCTGCATCTAATTATGATCTGGGTCAGCATCATTCTACCATTAGAGAGATTCCTTGCATTCTTAGTAGCATCATACTCTAGCCTCTCCTCAATCCCAGTTGTAATACTTTGCATCTGTCTATCTTCTCCCTCATCCCCCTTCTTCCCATCCTCACATTTACCCTTGCCGTATCTACTCTTGCTATATACAAATGAGATTCTTGCATGGTCAAGCTCCTCTCTACCAAACCTCTCAGCATATGCACTCCTTATCTTCTTAATGATGGTCTTGTGATCACCATAACCATGTAAAGAAGCATCCATGTATGCAAGTATATACCTCTTCTTATACCTCATCCGAACCACCAACCGCATCCTTTAGTACTTCAAATGTTGCTCTATGCATACGCTTTGCAACCTTGAGCCTTATCCTGACTGCATCTGATTGTGAGAGCTTTATCTTCCCATTAACCATCTCTTGCTTACTTATCCTTATGTAGAGTGATGATCTATTATCTGTATAGAGATCAAACTCTCTATACAGGGATGATATATCTGCATTACTCAACGATCCTACAAGTCTACCAGCAAGATACCTTGCCTCATCACCTTTGACACTTCCCTTTATTAGTATTATCTCATTACCATGATGCCCAGTCAGCACCTCTCTAGTTAGCATACTACTCCTTATACCTAGGGTATTGTTTAGAGCATCGATAACCTTATCAAGACTCTCTGTAGCATGTACTATAAGTTCTATATCTGCAGATGTGAACATTGTACTTATATCCTTCTTAGAAACCATATCCTCCCTTCCTCCCCTCCCTCCCTCCCTTCATTCTTGCCTCCATCTCTTGTTATATCTTGAGCATTAATTTAGAGTTGAGGGTATATTACGTTATACTATGCTATACTATACTATGCTATACTACACTACATGACAGTGCATACGCATCTAGCAGACTCTAGCCTTATATATGGGGATCCTTCGCCTATCCTAAATCCGTACTGCTCATCCCTGTATGGTTTGAGTATAGCAACCCTGCTTATAGCATCCATACCATTCAGTATGTTCCTAACACTATCCTGTATGCTTATACCTTTTATAGCATGCTTTATCTCTCTCTCCTTCACATGGTATGCTATCACAGGCTTGATCTCAACTATACCCCTGACAGTATCAGCACTCGCTCTACTCACACCCCTCATGAGTATACACTCTTTAGCATCGCTGATCATCTCATCTACATACCAGTCCATGGGCTTTACGTATACATTGCTTATGGTTGGTCTTGGTATCCCATCAACCCCTCCTCTTGCATTGCCTGCAGTAGAGTACTCATCACTGTAGGCAGAAGCGGTAAGCCTTGTATGTAGTAGACTGATGGTATCACTGTTAAGGAGTACCTTCCTCTTACCCCTTACCCCTTCATCATCCCATGTGAACGAACCATAACCATTTGGTAGTGTTGGGTCATCTATAACCTCAACACCTTCCTGCACATGGATGGATGAGAATACCTTTGGGTTGAAGATATCTGCTTCAAGCATCCTCCCTATAAGCCTTGCAAGTGCACCACCAGCCTCACTATCAAGTATAACCTTGAATCTCTTACCAGACTCTAGTATGGAGAACTGCTTTGCATTTATTAGATCTTTCATCATGCTTATCATATCATCTAAAGCGTCATCCATACTCTTACGCTTGAGTACATCTATTCCTCCTTTACCTCCCATGCTCTTGCTAACTTGTATTATATCCCCATGATATTTCATCATTAGCCTTATCTCTATGGCTGCAGTTACCATCCACTCTCTAACATCAGTGCCTTCACTACTCACAAGTCCACTATCATTCTCTTCATACGATAAGCTCACTTCTACCTTTACATCCTCATCTAATCTGTTCCTAAGCATGGATACTATATACTCCATTATATCGTATAAACTCCCATCGCTAACCCTCTCTGTTGTAGATTGTGTGATATGCCCTTTCTCTACATCAACCTCTACAAGATTTAAACCACGGCCTCTCCCACTATATACATGTGATGATGTAGCATGCTCTATTGCTTGTTCTACAATATTATCTATCTGATGGTCTAAAGAGTGAAGATCATTGGTATATGGTAATGATGATGACATGGATTCATTCTGATTATGTCTAGAGGGGTTACTCATACTTGCTATACCATAACCGTTCGATAATGCTCTAGCGGTTATGCTCATATCCCCTTCCTCCCTTACAGCCATAGTATCTCCTCTAAAGATGAGGTTACTGCATCTGCTATGGCAGATCTTTATATCTAGATATCTAACGGTTCTTGCCTTGGCTAGATGTTTAATCAATATATCGTTTGTTGGAATGTACATCTTACTAGATATGAATAAGGAATTTTAATATTTAATCCTTCTCTCTGCTATATCTACATTTATTACTTTGCCTGTTGCTCCTGTTGTACCTGAATCAGAGGCTTCTTACTCAGCAGTTTGGTCTTCCATACCGCTACAAACCTAACATTGACTATATTCTTAACCCTATTATGTATATCTGCATTCAATTTTGGTCCAACAACTGCCTGTATGAACTGATCTATGTTCAATTTTGGCACTTCTACACTTAATACATCATCTATAACCTTCCTTATATCATGCTTCTTTGACGTGTTGATCTTCTTCTGTGTGAAGGTAACTGTATAGATCCTGAATGTGTAACCATCTGCTGTTGTGTAATCCTTTACGAAGTTGATCATGGATGAGCCTCTCCTGACTAGGCTCTTTATGAACTCTCTAGCATACTCATGACCTTTTAGATAGGTATAGGCATCCTCACCTTCAACCCTCTCTATCTGAAAGTATAACTTTATTGCGTGCTGCTGTGGGTCTGTATGCCAGAGATCGAATAGAGTACACTCTATCACCCTACCTATTGCATACTCCTCATCAGTTACAGGTATGTATGCTATTGGCTGATTTGCAAATACACTTGGTGCATGTACAACAACCCATCTCTTATCCCTCCACTTATCCCTTACCTTACCACCCTTCTTTGCTGGCATCCTCTTATCTCCTCCTATGCCTCTCTAATAACTTAAATATAAGTTTACTTACCTTTAGGATCACCATTCAATCTAATCCTATTTATTTATCTATCTATGCCTATTATATATATGAGGATAGTGTTATCTTTAAATGTGGCTATATAGAAGAGGGATGTTATAAAGCGGTATGACAGGTATAAGGTTAACATCAGATGAGTTGAGGTTGATGTCTCTCTTTCAGAGCATAACTACAGTTACTGCTAAGGACTGCGTCATAGATGAGAAGATGGATAGGGTGATATTTGTTATAGGTAAAGGGGATATGGGTTTAGCCATAGGCAGGAATGGTTCCACGATAAGGACCTTGCAGGGCATGATAGGCAAGAGGATAGAACTTGTAGAGTATTCTGATGACCTTGCAGAGTTTGTGAAGAACATACTTGGGAAGGAGGTAGTGCTTGATGTGAAGATAGGTAACCACTCATCTAATCATGGTAAGGTAGTAACAGTCATAGTCGATTCAAGGAAGAAGGGTATGGTTGTGGGCAGAGAAGGGAGGAATGTGGAGAAGGCTAGACTCCTAACGAAACGTTACTTTGATGTGACAAATGTTATAATAAGGGGTCAGGAGGCGAGTATGTGATGGCAAACTCACCAGTTGGCATGTTTGCTGCTAGAACGCTTAAGCAGAAGAGGCTTAGGTTCAGATGGTCTGAGAGGAGGTTCAAGCGTAGGGTACTCATGCTAGATAAGAAGGCAGATCCTCTAGAGGGTGCACCTCAAGCAAGGGGAATAGTTCTTGAGAAGGTTGGGGTTGAGTCGAAGCAGCCAAACTCTGCTGTTAGAAAGTGTGTTAGGGTACAGTTGATAAAGAATGGCAATGTTGTAACAGCATTCTGTCCTAGGGATGGTGCATTGAACTACATAGATGAGCATGATGAGGTGGTTATAGAGGGTATAGGAGGCTCCATGGGGAGAGCAATGGGTGATATACCAGGTGTTAGGTGGAAGGTATCCAAGGTTAATGGTGTATCGCTCATGGAGCTGGTAAGGGGAAGGAAGGAGAAGCCAAGGCGATGATCTCTACATAGAATGTGAAGAGATAGAATATCTATTACTATAAAGGGAAGATAAATAAGAGAGGAGTGTAGAGGTGTTATAGATAGAGATGGGTAAGGAAGGACCAAATCTCATGCTATTCAACAAGTGGGATTTCAGCGAGGTCAAGGTTACAGATCCAGGGTTGGAGAGGGTACTATCTTTAAAGCCCATGCTTGTACCTATGAGCTTTGGGAGGCATGAGCATAAGAGGTTCGGTAAAGCCGATGTGAATATAGTTGAGCGCTTAGTTAATAGTATAATGCACTTCGGTAAGAGGTATGCCAAGAATACGGGCAGGATGGCTGGTAAGAAGGCTAGAGCAATAAACATAGTAAAGACTACACTAGATATAATACACCTTAGAACCAACCAGAATCCCATAGCGGTTCTTGTTAAAGCAGTAGAGAATGCTTCTCCCAACGAGGATACCACAAGGATAATCTATGGAGGGGTTGTATACCATGTATCTGTAGACGTATCTCCATTGAGGAGGGTTGACCTTGCATTAAGGTTTATAGCAGAAGGCGCTAGAGAGTCAACTTACTCGAATCCAAAGACGATAGAGGAGGCTTTGGCAGATGAGATAATACTTGCTGCAAACAACGATCCAAACAGCTTTGCAATAAAGAAGAAGAATGAGCAGGAGAGGATCGCTATGGCATCACGCTAAACCAACAGTTGAACTAGACCTTTCTTAACCTTGATAGTATTATATTGCCTAGCAGTACTGAAGATATACCTAATATGCCTAGAAGGAGCATGTAGATGTGTGGCGCATCATGCTTCAGATGAGCAATTATGCTTACTGAAGGATCAACCTTATCCCAATGCACTCTATAGTGATCATTGTACTCTCTAACGTGTATGCTCTTACCATCGTAAAGCCTTAACCTGTAATCTGCTCTCTGCCCGTGTGGCTCTCCTACAGAACGTTTGAATCCTACAAGGGCAGGATGTATCAGAGTATCGTTCTTCTTTACTATTACATCCTCATGTGCAGGGAGCTCTAGAACCTTCTCCACTATCTTGCTCCATTCTACCATGACTGTAAGAGAAAGATGAAAATATTTATATGTTCTATAGGCATTTCAACGCTTGTAAACTATGGAATGATTATAATAATGATAATAGTGAATCGTGAATCGATATCTTGCTTGTTCTGTTAATATATGTAGGAAGCAATGTAAAATTAACAGGCAAATACTATAGGCACTCTGCTAACTTATATAAAGTCTGGCTCATGAGTATACTCAAGTGTGTAAGGATTGAAACCCATCAATGCTACACTCTCCTTCGCTGTAGGGGAACCTCTTTCAAGGATCTTTGATGCTACATACCTTCTATACTCTCTTGACCATTGTTGCCCCAACTTGTACTTACCGGTCATGGTTATGGGCTTGACCTTTATTACAGTAACATGCTTAACACTATCCATATCCTTGCTTAATCTCTTGTAGTAACCCTCCTTCTGATACTTCTCCATGAGGCTGTTCAGTGCATTGGCCTTCTCCTCCAGATCCTCAACCAGCGATGCTAAGCCCTTTACAACAACGCTTATGTATAGGGTATCTGCACTACAAGCATCTTCTGGATCGAAGAAGTACGATGGTAGGAACTCAACGTGTTTATGGGCCTCGAACCCAACCTTGTTATTCCTCCTTATGTTATCTATCTTCTCTCCAACATGGTGTGAGTGCATGTATATTGCTTCGTTGGCATATACAAAGTTCATGGGTATGAGTTGGGGGAATCCATTCTCATCTATGCTACCTAACGTGCCTGAATGTATACTGTTTAGGAATCTAATTATCTTCTCCTTTGACTTTATACTGAACCTCTCTACCAGCCTCATAGGGTACCTTTCTGATTGATTATAGATAACTTTTGCTGTAGGTAATTCGGTTATAAGCCTATATAGGCAAAATAATTGGCCCTATTAACCCACTAATATGTGACCTTGAATAGAGATTATGCGATATATGCACTGTATACGAATAATGGCATTTGTCTCAGATTCAAATCATTGTATTATTCTTACTTGTCATTATTACCACACCACCATTACCATAATCACCATATGGATAGATGTAATTTAGAAACGAGGTTTGGCGCCGGGAAGGGGATTCGAACCCCTGCGAGCCTTGCGGCTCACCGGCTCTCAAGGCCGGCGCATTAGTCCACTCTGCCCTCGGGCTTACATAATGAATGAATCCCGGCAGACCGGCGCCACTGTGATTGTAGTAGATATAGTATATATAGTCATTCATGGCCGTTATTCGCTATAGTATCAGCAAGTAACGCTCTAACAACATTAACCCAAGCATTGGCAAGGTTAGCCCTGTTGTAGCCTCCACCTCCTAATGCTATAATCCTCCCATCAGAGTATTCATGTGCTATCCTATGCAATACTCTAGTAGCATGGTAGTGTACATCGCTATCATAGCATAGATGTGTCAATGGATCCCCTGCTATGCCATCTGCACCGCACTGCATTATTATCAGTTCTGGCCTAGCATCCTCTACGAACCTCTCGACCCTCTTGATTGCGTCCGTGAAATCCTTGCTTGTTGAGTATGGTTTGAGTGGTATATTCAGTTTAGTGCCCTTTGCTTCACCCTTGCCATCCTCATACTCGAACCCAGTACCAGGGTAGAGGTATCTGCCATCCTCATGTACATCTGCAATGAATAGCAGTGGATCATCCTCAAACTCATAGTATACGCCATCACCATGATGGGCATCTATATCTACATAGGCTATCCTCTTGAGTCCATAGACCTTCCTTGCAAGCATCACCACTACGCCTATATCGTTGAATACACAGAAGCCCCCAGCAGAGCCTCTCCTTGCATGGTGTAACCCTCCTATCGGATTGAATGCGTGATCCACACTTCTACTAAGTACCATATCCAGTGCCCTTACTGTAGTGCCAACAACATAGCATGCAGCCTCGAATACGCCCTTATACGCAGGGGTATCTCCATAGTCAAGGTATCCTATGCCGAACTGTGATGCCTTCTTCACGAATTCAACATACTCTCTTTCATGAAACTCGAGTAGGATGCGTTCATCTATAATTACAGGCCTCTCTATTATTATTGATGAGTTAAGATTGCTATAACTACTACTATCACTACCATTATTATTTAATATCTGTGTCATGAACATAGACCAGAACGCATCAAGCCTATCGCTCCCAAATGGGTGTGCATCTGCAAACCCGTACCTTGAAAGTTCCTTGCCATACATAACAGCTACCTTGCACATACATCTACTCCTTCTATTACCCTAAATATAATTAATTTGGTTTATTAAGCAATACCTACTAACTATAGCCTTATCTGTATAGTATAGATGAAGAGCAAATTTATATTTTGTATACATGTAATACTGTATGATGGTTGAACTAAGGGCAAAGTCGGTTGCAGTACTGATACCCCTAGAGAGGGTTACATCATGCCTCTTCGAGTTAGGTTTCGTTCTAGAAGATGAGGCAATTACGGTAAGCGATGGTAGATTCTGGAGAAAGATGATCTTCACAAAGGGTAGTGAGTGTGTAAGCGTATCTGAGGAGATAGGCGATGCATACCCTAGAGATCCAGTGATAAGTATGTATGCTAGCGATGATACCATAAGCAGGTTAGGTGAGGTGCTGAGGCTTGGCAGTATATGAGTGCAGTGAGCAACAGTTCATAGAGAATGTAGTTAGACTCTTGAATATGAGTAATGATGGTAGTAGTAGTAGGCTGATAGTGAATAGAAGGATTATGTTATGTGATGACCATAGATATGGTCCTTCAATACTACCAGAGCAGGAGTTTCTAAAGTACGCAAGTATAATGAAGAGGAAGGGCGTAAAGAGGAGCGTTTATGCAAAGATACCCTTTATAGATGAGTTCCATAACAAGTTCTATGATGCTGATGAGATGATTCACTCATCCAGTAGTCTAAGTACTCCTAGACTATCAATACCATACTATAGGGTTGAGTATTCGTTCTCTCTATGGGGCAACTCATACATCTACACTTTTGATGTACTCTTTGAGCCAGAAGTTGTAATAGAGAAGAGGAGGTTGCCTGTAAGCAGATTAGGAAGAAGGAGAAGTACAGGGGTTATGCCATCACGGTCTAGCAGTAGTAACAGTATCTTAATTCACATACTAAGATTCAACCAGCCAGATGAGAAGATGTTCAATATAAATATACCAAAGGAGGTTGTAGTGTTGGATGTTAAGAGGATGATAAGGACTATAGGCATTGATAATGAAAAAATTTGAAATGATTAACTGATTAATTAATTAATGGTGGCCATGTGGTGGAGGCTGTGCGCTCTTTGCAAGTTCAGGATTATACGTTCCTGCAGCCTTCTCATGGTACTCTAGGTTCGACTGATCAACCTTTATTGCCTGGGGTGGACATACAGATACGCATGCCATACACCATATGCAGTCATGCTCCCTTATTGGGTCTGCCTTATCTGTATGATCCTTCCTGTGATCCTTTGTAGTCTCACCATTACCTCCTGGGTACTTCCATGCCTCCACTGCTGGCACATCGTTAGCAGTTCTGTACCACTCATACACCTGCACTGGACATGCCTCTATACACGCACCATCTGCATAGCATGCATCCCAATCAACAGCAACCATAGTGCCATGAACCCCTATGGGCACTATCTCCTCTCCTCTAGCAGCATAATCGCGTTTTACTTCCTCATTCTCTGCAGCATCCTTGAGCCTTCCAGGACCCCAGACGAAGTGGAAGTGCTCCCCGTCCTTGTTGTAGTGCTTCCCTATCACCTGATAGCCCTTTGGAAAGTCTGGATCTATAGGCATATGCTTTTACCTCATGCCTCTTATGTAATAATGTTATATAAACGATATTGTATTCAGAAAGCCATAAATAAGATGTAGGGTTTGCATCCATCATAACCTCGCCATACTATAAGTTCATATTTGTAGTAACTGAACATAATCATGTGTCAATATACAAGTATAGGGTGTATAGGAGTGCTAACATAGGAATATTCATGAGGGCTAACGATGATTATATCTTCGTACCAAAGGGTTTCGCACATACCAAAGCCTCTAGGTTAGAGGAGTTCCTATCCGTAAAGAGCGTTAGGGTATCTCTAGCCTATACCAGACTGCTTGGACCATTTATGGTTGTAAATAACCATGGTATAGTCGTTGCAAGCATAGTGGATGATGACGAACTCAATATACTTAGATCTACTGGATTGAAGGTTGCTAGACTCAACTCTAGGATTACTGCAGTAGGCAATCTTATAGCAGTGAATGATAGAGCAGCGATAGTATCAACGCTACTGGATGGATGCATAGATCTAATAAAGGATACCCTAAGCGTGAAGGTAGCACAAATGAGCATAGCGTCATACCATCAGGTAGGAGCAGTACTATCATGTACAAACAAGGGAGCGGTAGTGCACCCAAATGCAAATGATGAAGAGATAGAGAGGGTTAGTAGCATACTAGAGGTTGATGTAGAACCAGCAACTGTTAATGGAGGAGTACCGTTCGTATCCTCCGGTATAGTAGCAAACTCAAAGGCGGTAGTTGTAGGATCACTTACAACTGGTCCAGAGATGGTTATGCTGAGCAGGGCATTTAAGGCATAAACTATGGATGATATGCATTTATGCATGAGTTTATGTAGCGTAGTTAACGATTATTACCTATAATAGTGTATGGATCTGCGAGCAATGCATTGAGTTGAACTGTTCTCTCGTTCCCATCTATCATATTCTTTAACACTACTATATTCTCTCTTACACTATCTGTAAGTATGGCAGTGAACCTGTAACCTTTGCTCGATGCATAGTCAAGTTGTCTCTTTAGGCTTGCTGCTATACACTCACTCTTCACACCCTTCCTTCTAAGATTAGAGGTTAGCATCATAGCACTGTCCTTCAACCTATCATCTGTATAGGCTACGAAGATGTTAACCTTATCATTGCTATGCAGTATATCACTCCCATAACGCATAGCCTTTAGGAGTAATACCAATCTCTCAATACCTCCAGCAGCACCTGTAGCACCGATATCCCTTCTCCCGAATACCTCTGGTAACGTATCGTATCTGCCTCCTCCAACCAATGCAAGGTTACTCTTCTCTGAGAATACCTCAAATACTATGCTAGAGTAGTAGTCTAAGCCTCTAACTATGCTCATATTCACTACTACATCTATACCCCTAGCCTTGAGAGAGTCTACCAGTGTAGTTAGCCTAGCTGCATCTACATCTATACCCTTAAGATGATCACTACTCAGTATATCATCTACATTACCCTTCAGTGCTACTACCATCTCAAGTAATGATCCCAACCTCTCAGCATCTATACCCTTTACTGCATACTCTTGTACTATTGCATCCTTGCTCTTCTTTGATAACTTGTCTATTGCTCTAAGCATCTCAAGTACTATCTGCCCATCCTCTACCCCTAGCCTCTTCCTTATTATACCTTCAAGCATCCTCCTATCAGATACCTCTATCCTAACTGGTATTGCAAGGGAGTCGAGGTAGTACTTTGTGAACTCTATAACCTCAGCATCAGAGTCTATGTTAAAGTTATCATATATCTCTATATCCCACTGGTGGAACCACCTATACCTACCCATCTGTGGCTCATCGTACCTCCACACAGGTCCAAATGCTGCTAGTTTTATTGGCATCTTCAAATCTCTCCTTCCTGCTACGTATCTTGTTAGACCAACTGTGAGATCGAATCTTAATGCTATATCCCTACCAGCCTTGTCCTTGAACGCATATATCTCATTCCTTATCATAGGACCACTCTTTGCCTCTAGAGTAGAGAGGAGTTCCATTGGTGATGGTTCAACCATTGAGAAGCCAAAGATCCTTGCAGTATCTATGAACCTATGCCTAAGATGCTCTATGAGCATGTACTCCTCATCCTCTATATCCCTCATTCCCCTAGGCAGTTCAAACCTCAACAGATTCTCTTGCTACTATAGAGATTAAAAACCTTCTCTCATATCCTTGGTACCCTATTCACCCCTTTCAGAAATGATTTAATTTATTAACCATCGATCCTGATAGAATGGTAGAAGAAATGTAATGGGCCCGTGGCCTAGTCAGGATATGGCGAGGGCTTGCGGTTGCTTATAAGGCAGACAGAGAGCCCTAGGTCGTGGGATCGAAGCCCACCGGGCCCGTAGATCAACCAATCAATCAGTACTGTTAGAGCATATTAGAAGATACAACATCATTACTTTGTATATTGGCTATATTAAGGTGGATTTATAGATTTTGAATACACCAATTACTGGTCTCCTCAAGAAGAAATCTTTATTTATAAATCATGCTCAACAAGAGCATGGAGTGGAGGATAGACAAGAACCCATTAGGCATGCTAGAGGTCGTGATGGATAGAGGCGAGGTTATAACAGCAGAACCTGGTGCACTAGTATATATGCAGGGTGATCTTGATGTAAGAACCAGTACGAAGATAAAGGAGCAGGGATTCCTTAGCAGGGTTAAGAGCACTATCCTTGGAGGCGAATCGTTCTTCCTTAACGATTATATAGCAAGGGGTAAGTGTATGCTAGGCTTTGCTGGTCCAGCGGTAGGGGATATGGAGGGTATACGTGTAGATGGCAGTTATATAGTTCAATCTGACGCATATGTAGCATCAACAGGTAGCATCTCATTAGATACAAAGTTCCAAGGTATGGTAAAGGGGGTATTCGGTACAGAACTCTTCATGCTAAAGGTTGAGGGTAATGGCATGCTCTTCGTTAACGCATATGGTAGCCTATTCAGAAAGGAGTTGAAAGAAGGGGAGAGGATGGTTATAGATAACTACCATCTAGTTGCAATGAGTGCTACAACAGATTACAAGGTTGTGAAGATAGGCAATATGAAGACGTTCCTACTAGGGGGAGAAGGGCTAGGTATAGAGGTGAATGGACCTGCAACACTATACCTTCAGAGTAAGAACAAGATGGAGTTGAAGGCTGAACTAACAAAACTACTAGAGCTTGAGAAGTATATGCAGAAGGGCTCACAGTTCAACATTGGTATAGGACCAGGAAGGGCAGATAAGGATAGGCAAGGATGGAGCTGGGATATGCCAAGGATATGACTAGTATTTAGGTGACTATAGATAGTGGTAATACAATAATATGGTATAATGGACAAAGGTTAAGATCTGTATAGATGAGAATATTCTATTCCATAAGCGCTTAGCCCCCTAACATATATGCACTGCTCATATCCTATAGCAAGATCACTCCAATCATAGCGCTCTGGACTCATCTTAACACTCAACCCTCTAACTATTGCTATTGGTGTAGACTCATCAGTCTCACCCATAACTAGGTTTGCTGCAGATGCTATACAATCTGCTACAGCATGTAGTGTAACACGCATGACATTACCGAAGAGATCCCTACTACCCCTTCTATCTCTTACAGGCTCAAATCCAGAGACCGCTAGCGCTACCCCAGATGTACCTATCCTAGTTGGCATTAACCTGCTATCTGTTATTACAATACCTACCCTCTTCCTCTCATATAGGAGAAACTTATCTCTTAGCATATCCGCTATCCTGAAAGCATCGATAGGGTAAAGTATGGATAGACCATGCATAACATTCGATCTATCTATGCCAGCGTTGGGTGCAAGCATGCCATCCTTGACTGTTAGCAGGAACCCTGGAACACCACTGAATACATGGTCAGCCTCTCTAAGTACCAACTCAACCGTTCTTGCATCTATATTATGCCTTGAGGCTACAGCAATAGCATCCCTCGCTGGTATAACACTACTCATATCTATAACCCTACCTTGGCTCATGGCAACGAACTTACTTGATACAACTATTATATCATCATCTTCTACATGCTCATTGCATTCCCTTATGCTATCTACTATAACCCTGAAGAGATCGAACCTCTCATGTCTAGGTTTAACCTTTATGCCTATAACCCTCATATATGCTAGATCTCAAAAACATTATTAAAGGCTTATCCTATAAGCATCTCCTATGTGTGGGATGACCATAACTGAGAAGATACTTGCTAGAGCATCGAATAGGGGGAGGGTCTCAGCAGGGGATGTGGTATTTGCAAATGTGGATAAGGTTATGGTGCATGATGTATCTGGTCCTGGGGTTATGATGGTATTGAGGGAACTTGAGAGGAGGGGCAAGAAGATAGAGAGGGTATGGGACCCTGATAGGGTTTGGATTGCAGAGGATCACTTTGTACCTGCAGTTGATAAGATAGCTGCTGAGAATATAATGACATTAGAGAGGATGAGTGAGAGGTTTGGTATAAAGAAGCACTTCAGGTATGGGATGGGGCAGTATGGTATATGCCATACACTCTCCCATGAGGAGGCCATGGTACTACCAGGCGAGGTGTACGTTGGAGGGGACTCGCACACAAATACTACAGGTGCACTTGGGTGCTTTGCTACTGGTATGGGGCATACAGATATTGCTTACGTGCTTATACATGGTAGGATATGGTTTAGGGTGCCAGAGACCCTGCTCTTCAAGTTGGAAGGGAGCATACCTTCCTATATAATGGCTAAAGATATCATCCTTAAGATAATAGGTGATACTGGTACGGATGTTGCAAACTACAAGGCTATGCAGTTCGCAGGCTCTGCAGTAACAGAGATGCCCATGGATGAGCGCTTCACCCTAACCAATATGACTACAGAGGCTGGTGCAAAGAATGGCATAATAGAGGCTGATGAGAGAACCATAGCATATGTAAGGGAGAGAACAGAGAGACCATTCAAGGTCATCAAGGGAGATGAGGATGCAGAGTATGAGGAGGTATTCACATATGAGGTCAACAGGCTTGAGCCTATAGTAGCAAAACCATACTCACCAGCAAACATCGCATATGCTAGGGAGTTGAGTAGCGTAGAGATAGATAGAGCATATATAGGCTCATGCACAGGCGCAAAGTACACAGATCTACTAGAGGCAGCAAGGATAATCAAGGGCAAGAAGGCTAAGGTTAGACTTGAAGTACTACCAGCATCACAGAGCATATACATGAAGATGCTCAAAGATGGGCTGCTCAGCATCTTCCTTGAGGCTGGAGCAGTTATAGGTCCTCCAACATGTGGTGCATGCTGTGGTGCGCACATGGGTGTATTAGCAAAGGATGAGGTATGTGTTAGCACTACGAACAGGAACTTCCCAGGGAGGATGGGTCATGTAGAGTCTAAAACTTACCTTGCATCTCCAAAGGTGGTTGCTGCATCAGCAGTAACAGGTAAGATAACAGACCCCAGGGATGTCTGATGGTTGTTATGAGGTGAGATACAATGATTAGAGGCAAGGTACACAAGTATGCTAGGGACAATATAGATACTGATGTTATAATACCTGGTCCATACCTCAAGATAATGGACCATAACGAACTGGCAAAGCATGCTATGGAAGGCCTAGATAGGGACTTTGTCAAGAAGGTCAAGAAAGGAGACTTTATACTTGCTGGGAGGAACTTTGGATGTGGCTCAAGCAGGGAGCATGCACCAATAGCACTGAGTTATGCTGGTATAAGTGCTGTCCTAGCATTATCATTCGCAAGGATATTCTACAGGAATGCTGTAGATGGTGCTTATCTACTTCCAATAGAGATAGATGAAGATGCGTACAATGAGATAGAGGATGGTGATGAGTTGGAGATAGACTTGGATAAGAATGAGGTTAGGAACATAAGCAAACATAAGGTATATGCTATGAAACCATTCCCGCCTCTTATAAAGAGGATAATAGAGGCAGGGGGATTATTCAATTATACTCCAGAGCAAGTAGATAGGATGTAAGTATCCTCTTAATAATAAAAAGATTATTAATATGTAATGGGGCCTTATATTATACGATGGATAATAATATGGATGATATAGTAAGATACAATGATATGATAGAAGAGAAGAAATACGAGGGCAAGGAAGAGGAAGAGGATGAGGAAGGAGAGGTTATAGAAGGCAAGAGCGGAGAGAGGGAGTACATACATACCGTTACCAAGTTAGGTACCATATCGATACCCGTGCCATTGAGGCGTAAGTATGGGATAACAAAGGGCTCAAAGATGAAGTTCATAGATGGCGAGGATGGGATAAGACTGATACCTTTGGTCTCTCTCAGAAACATGTTTGGTATAGACGAAGATAACAGAGATGTTGTTATGAGGATATTGAGGGAGATGCTTGAGAGCAGGAGGACCACAACTATGTTGATATGACTGATATGATACAATGCGATCTATATTGTTTGTATTGTATGGATAGGATTATGCAGCAGAGTACCATACAAAGGTATATGGAAAGAGGAGTGTATAGGTCATGGGTATGAATACACAAGCTTACATAATAGATCCTACAGTACTCCTCCTCTACTTCATAGGCAATGAGGATGCAAAGATAGTTATAGAGAGTATAATTGAGGAGCATGCATACGGCTATATACTTGAGCCTATGCTTGCAGAACTCTTCCAGAGGATGGTAGAGCACTTTGGTTACACGGTAGCAAGCAGTAGACTTGAAGCCATAAAGAACTCAAACATAAGGTTGATCAACGTTGATTTTGAGTTAATAAGGGACGCAGGAAGGATAAAAGCCTCGAACCCAGGTATGCCAATGGTCTATGCATATATGATAGTATTGGCAAAGAAGTTCAATGCTGTAATAGTTACTGCAGATACAAGGATGAGAGCGAGTGATTCTAATGTTAAGATAGAGTATATCAATCCGTGAAGGATATATGGTATTAATTAACCACTAACTAACTATTACCAAGCCTCTCACTCTCTACATCCTCGAATCTCTCTATCCTTGTTTTACCTCTCTTCATGAGCGTGAATATTGCAAGTATGACTGTTATCCATATTGTACTGAGTATAACATTCTGGAAGCTCACATACACATATGGTATAGCCTCCCTTATGTTATCCTCAAGTTGGGCAAGTTGGCCTCTAATATCGCTCATACCAGTGTTGAACGCTTCACCATCTCTAGGCAGGGTATTTATAACCCTCAGCCTCTCCTTTATCTCATCTATGCTCTTATGCATCATAGCAAAGTCTGTCTTTGCTGTTGGGAATACCCACACTGGATTACCCTTCTCTGGTATCAACTCTTCTATCTCTAGAACGTATTCTAGTATGGTGGTTGGGGCATTAGATGTTACTGCTACAGCTATGTATCCTCTAGCCTTCTCAAGGGGGTATACTGTTGATGCATAGCCTACATATGCCATGACAACACCAAACATCAAGAGTGCCAGTATACCACCAAGCACAAACTTATAGTGCTTCATACCATAGCCAACCTCCGCTTCCCCGCCTTTAGCCCTTCTATAACTCTTATCCCCTTCCCTCTTTCCTCCCCCTCCTCCCATCTCCTTGTCATAACTATAAGAGATCTCGATATCTGCGCTCTTTTTATCATTAACATTAAGACTACCTCCAGCACCATTACCATCCACCTTCCTGTTATTAAATATTGAGTGCGATATGCTTAGCGCTGCTATATATATGAAGCCAGATGTCTGGAGTGCAAGTAGTGGAGCATATACAGCATTACCATTGAATATTGATATGAATATGCCAACTATACCATAACCAGCAAAGAATATCTCAAGCAGTGTTGTCTTTGTGAATGGTAGAACGTAATCCTTGCTCCTCCAATCCTCCCCCTTCCTTACTATACCAAACTTTGGTGTCCTATGGAACTCTGATCTGCTACCAAGGAGCGCATCGAATACTGCTATTGTATTGTTTACAGATATGCCTGTGAAGAACAGGATAAGGAAGAAGTATGACTTAACCCTTGAGAGCCATCTATCTGGCCAGAGCCTCCTCATGACATACATGTAGAATCCCGGGCCTAGTATAGCATATGCTATCAATGGGGAGAGAGGGGCACTCTGTATAGGGTATATGTTGTAGTTCATTGCTAGAAGGAGGGGTAGGATGAGGAACTGTGTTAGCAGTAATGGATGTACAGTATGCCTTGTCAACTGTATGAACGCTTGGATCTTTGTATCTAACGGGAGATGTCTACTTAGGAGTATCTTGTCAAGTAGTTTTATTGCGCACTGTATGGAGCCTTTAGCCCATCTGTACTGCTGCCTCTTCGCAGCGTTGATCTGTACTGGGAGTTCAGCATCTATAACCACATCATCAAGATATACACACTTCCAACCCCTCATCTGTGCCCTATAACTAAGGTCTAGATCCTCTACAAGCGTACCAACATGCCATCCTCCACTATCATCTATGCATGATCTCCTCCAGACCCCTGCTGTACCATTGAAGTTCATGAAGAGATGGGTTAGACTCTTTGCCTTCTGCTCAACGGTGAAGTGGAAGTCAAGGCTTAGCGCTTGCGCCTGTGTGAGTGTAGAGTAATCCTCGTTCAGATGGCCCCATCTGCACTGTACTAATCCAATCCTTTCATCAGCAAAGTAAGGCATAACACGCTTGAGGAACCATGGAGGAGGTACAAAGTCAGCATCGAATATTGCTATGAACTCACCATCTGCACTCTTCAACCCTTCCTTGAGCGATCCAGCCTTGTAACCAACCCTCTCTCTCCTTGTTATATGCTCAATCCTATACCCCCTAGCCTTATAGTACTCTACAAGTTCAGCACATATCTCCCTAGTCTCATCTGTAGAGTCATCCAGAACCTGTATCTGCATCCTATCCTTGGGATAGTCCATCCTGCATACTGCCCTTATTAGCCTCTCAGCAACATACTTCTCATTATATATGGGCAATTGTATGGTTACTAATGGAGGGTCTATAGATGGCTCATCTGTATTACTTGATCTTATATTACACTCCCCATTACCACCATTGTAACCTTTACCATCATCTCCATTCCCATTTCCATACCCATTCCCATTCCCATCTCTATTCCTATTCCTATTCCTATTCCTGTTCACTAACAATTTACTCTGCACATTTCTATTCTTAATTGAGCGGAAGAATAGATAGTAAAAGTTGAAGCCATACATGCTCATCATCCATGATACAGTAACAAACATCACATACGCAAGGTACTCTATCACGCCTAATGCTCATGTTGAATAATAATATAAGCAATACTAAAAAATTATTAAGACGATTGGGAGGAAGACAGATCATATTTATAGGGTTAAGTGATAAAAATCACTTCTGTAGATAATTGCTTATGATTTCTTGGTTATCTTTATGGCCATTGGAGGGCATACGGTCTCGCATGCAAGACAGAATATACAGTCAGCCTCCCTAGCAGGATCTGCCTTCTTCTCAGACGCTGGATGCCCTGGAGTCTCGAACCATTCATACACATTCACTGGGCAGGCTTCTATACACGCACCATCTGCAACGCATATATCAAAGTCAACTGCAACATATGTGCCATGTATACCTAGTAGTTGTGGAGGGTTCACAGGCCCCCATACAGCATGACCAGCATGCTCTCCAGTAACCTGCCTATTCTTGGCGAAGTTTGGATCTATACCCTTACCTGTATGAGCTCCTGCTGCACCGGTTGGTTTTGTTACAGCAGCTGGTTTTGCTTGGGGCGTACTTGCTACTGCCTGTTGCTGCTGTTGTGCTACTGCTTGTTGTTGTGGTTGCTGTACCTGCTGTAGTACCTGCTGTGTTGGAGCACTTACAGTAACCTCCATCATCTTTGCCAATGGTGTTAGCCCTTCAAGCCTCCTTCTAGCAGTATGCTCATCCATCTTGTACCTCCTCATCCAGTCCTTAACCAACTTCTCCCCTATGATGGTACTCCTAAGTATGGTATCTATGACCATCTTTGCATTGTTATCAGCCTTCATCCTGTAGTTCTTTACCCAATAGGCATCTGGGAAGTAATCTAGTGGCTTCACCTGATATATTATGTCTATAACCTCTCCAGTGACTATCTCAACCGTAACCTCCAACTCAACCTCTCTCCACTCCTCTGGCTTCACAGATGTTACATCCTGCTCCTTCCACTTGTATGTAACGTATATCCTATCAGCATAAGCATCAACCTTGAAGATGCCTTTAAGAGATGCTATAACACTCTCTATATCCTCCTTGCTCGTTAGATCAACTGGTATCCTATACAAGCCGTATTTGTATCCATGGAGAGGGTATATACCACGCTTGGTAGTCTCTGAGAGTACAGCGTACACCTTATCTTCTAGTAGTGAAGACATTAACTTAATTGCTATGTACTGACCTAAAAACCTTTATATCATATAAGTTAGTCTAGTCTAAGAAAGTTAAAATACTCTAAATTCCTATAATTGGATATGAGGTTGGGGCGCTTCCTAAGGCTCTTTGGTCCTGCTACTGTAGTTAGTGTAGCATATGTAGATCCTGGGAACTTTGGGAGCAACATAGCCTCTGGCTCCCTCCATGGATTAGATCTACTATGGGTTGTGTGGATGGCAAGTATAGTTGCAATGCTACTGCAGTATCTATCTGGCAAACTTGGAATAGTTACTGGTAGATCTGTAGTGGATCTAACCTTGGCAAGGTTGAATAACCATAGATATGCTAAGGTAGTATACTCCATACCATTACTTGCAATAGTTATAGCAACTGATATGGCTGAGTTCCTAGGCATAGCATTAGGTCTCCATCTACTCTTTGCTATACCATTGCATATAGCAGCTGGGGTAGCGGTGCTTGATGTGCTTATACTGCTAGTAGCATCTGAGAAGAGGAGGAGGTTAGAGTTGACTATAGGCTTGCTGGTTACCGTGATAGGGTTGAGCTATGTTGTTCAACTCTACCTACTCTCTCCAGAGCCTATGCTAGTATTAGAGAAGAGTTTAAGCATAGCTCTTGATGAAGAGCAAGTACTTTTAGCGGCAAGTATACTTGGTGCAACTGTTATGCCCCATGCCCTGATACTCCATGGCTACCTCACAGCTGAGAGATGGAATGGTATGAAGGATAAGTTGAAGAGGCATACAAGGGAGACCATAGCATATTTGGCAATAGCAGCTATGATAAACGCATCATTGCAGATAGCAGCATATAGTGCATTCTACACAAAGGGCGTAGAGGTTACAGACATGGCTGAGGCTTACAACACACTCATCCCTCTCTATGGCTTTACTGCAGCCTATGCATTTGGTATAGCCCTTCTAGCATCTGGCATCTCCTCATCCTTAGTAAGTGTAGTTACAGGACAGAAGGTAATGGAGAGTATTAGGGGTAAGAGTATAGCACAATGGAAGACGAGGCTGATAGTTAGGATGATCAACATGGTACCATTGCTCATAGCATTATCTATAGGCATAAAGGCTATAGATATACTGGTTTACTCGCAGGTAGTGCTATCTTTGATGCTACCATTTGTAGCAGTACCAGTTGTAGTGTTAGCATCTAGAATTGGTATGGTAATGTATTCTACAAGGATAGCAGGTATAGTTGCTGTAGCGCTTATAATAGCAATTAACATAACGCTCATAGTATCTGGGCAGATAACACATTGATGATGGATACTAGTAACTACCTATTCTAATCTATTCTAATCTATTCTAATCTAATCTTATCTAATCTTATAACCCCACTCAGTCTGGGCATGTCTCCTCCCTTAACCTTCTATAGAACTCATCCATACCCTTTGCTACTGTAACAACATCCTCTATCTTGTATCTCTCCTTAGGGAAGTATAATCGTATGCTAACCTTATGCCCTCTACCATCTGCATCATATATGATGCCCCTCTCTGCCTCTACACCATACCTCTCATCCATAGATCTCTCAAGTACTGTAAGATTCCTCTTCGTCTTATCTTCTAACACAAACGCATCATCACACTCATATATTATGAAGAACTGCCCACTCTTCAATACATTAGTATTACTCATCCCAATAATCCATGGGCGATTCTATATATGTGTAAGGCATAGTTTTTATCTTCTATTGGTGGCAGAGTATATGTGATGCAGATAAGGAATGTGTTGATAACAACAAGGTATGGAAGTACAAGGGCATCAGAACTTGCATCAAGCATAGGAGATATGGTACATGCTAGAGGCTGTAGTATCTATACAGTGAACCCTCTTGCAGTTGGATATACAAGGGAGATAGATGAGAGTATGATAGAATCTCTTGATGTTGATTTAGCAATAACTATAGGAGGGGATGGCACAGTCCTTAGGACTGCTAGATGGTTAACAAAGCAAGTACCCATCCTTGCAATAAAGTTACCAACGAGTAAAGGTATGCTCGCAGAGGTTACTGCAGAGGCATCGGATATAGAACATGCAATACAGAGGCTCTTCTCCAACTCCTTCTACATAGAGAGGAGGTTGCGTATAGTAGCAAGTGTAGATGGCAGAGAATTGCAACCAGCACTGAACGAGATACTTATAACAAGGGATAGTCTAACTAGAACACCAACGTACAGGATAAGGATCATGGGTACAGAAGTAGCATACAGGATGGATGGGCTTATAGTATCTACACCAACAGGCTCAACTGGACACTCATTATCCTTTGGAGGGGCTATAGTCTATGAGGGGCTAGAGGCGATGATGATAACCCCTGTAGCATCGATAGATAGGTTACCAAGCATAGTGACCCCAATAACAAGTGTTGAGGTTAGCAGTAATATGGATGCAAAGATGGTTATAGATGGACAGGTTGTGCATAATGTAAAGCAGGGTCAGGTTATAAGTATAGGAAGGTATGAGCATGATGCGCTATTTGTAAGGTTTGAGCCTAGAGGTTTGAAGCAACTGACAAGTATAGAAAGATGAGTAATAGCTATATCTTTTTGAGGTAGATGATTATGTATAAATGATAAGGATGAGTATATGGCAAGAGCACGATGATGAAATGATGATAATGAAGGTAAAGAAGGAGAAGAAGAGGGGGGAGGATAGAGTAATACTGTTAGATGCGACAGCATTCTATGCTGGTATACCACTCTTATCCTCATCCAGATATTATACTACAACTGCAATTCTGAATGAGGTTAGACATATAAAGCAGAGTATAGAGGCTGTAGACCTTCTACTAGAGGTAGGTAACCTAACAGTACTCGACCCAGATCAAGAGTGTGTTGAGGAGGCTAGATCCTATGCAAAGAGTGTAGGTGAGCATGATGCTCTATCTGATGCAGATATCTCGCTCATAGCACTAGCATTGATGCTTCAACGCTCATACAAGGTTACCATAGTTACAGATGACTATAGTATAGCGAATGTAGCATGTGCTATAGGATTGAGCGTCTCGCATATAATAAGCAAGGGTATAAGATATATAGGTTCATGGATAAGATACTGTAAGATCTGTAGAATAACTTATAGTGATTCAAGTAAGGTATGTAAGATCTGTGGTAATGAACTCAAGTATAGGTTGATTAGACATGCTAAGAATAGCGAGAATGATGAATGATGATAATATCGTGATGATGCCATTCATACCATACCCTCGCTCCTACCTATCCTCACTAGCATCAAGATCACCAATATTCGCATCATCCAGATTTACATGGGTATAATCATCTAGCATATGATACTTTACTATCTTACTACCCATTGAATCAAGTACATATCTTATCCTCCTTGCCTTAGCATACCCTATACCCTCGACCCTTGCTAAATCTGCAATAGATGCACTGAATATACCCATTGGAGATCCAAACCTCTCAAGTAGTCTAGATGCAAGTTTACCACCTATCCCTGGTAAAGATGCTATAATGCTCAACTGTTGCTCCTTGAGCGATCCATCGCTACTACCCTTCTTTATCCTTCTAAGGAGAGGTTCTCTATCTGCGCTCTTGCTCTTACAGTGTCTTGCCAAAGCAACTATAGCAACTGCTGTATGCATGTAAGATGGTGTAAAGAGTACTGGTACCCTGAACTCTACTGCTAGTGATGCTAGTGCACCGTACATAACCTCTGGCCTATCTATACTTGCTATGGATGCTGATGAGCCCTCAACTATAACTATTGGTCTCGAGTATAGCTTTAGCATATAATCAACCTGTATGAATAGTCTAGCATCGAATATAGAGTTGATAAGGTCATCGATGCTTTTACGCTCAATGCAACAGTCTCCATATACTATGTAGTCTCCAACATCTAGCATTGCGTATTCAACATCCATACCCAGCTCCTGCAGTGCATCTGGGACTCTACTCCTCCTCTCCCTCTCATCTACCACTATTCTGAACCTCTCCTTCTTATTACTCATCCATATCCTACCCCCTAAAGCCTCATATCACATACATAGATATAGCAACTGGAAACTATAGTGCATCAAGTCTTCCAAGATTCGCCCTGATAACCTGGAGTATCCTTCTGGTCAGTTCAACCTCGTCCATCTCTACTGCTATGGACGCTGCCGTTGAATGTCCACCCCCAGCACTACTAACCTTTGCAAGCACATCATTGCCTATGTGGAGCATAGTCCTTGCATAGAAGCTCTGGCTAGATCTTAAACTTGCCTTTGCTATAGAACCTTCACTACTAACTACTATGGATAGATCAGCACCAAGATCTACCAATGCCTTTGCTGCAGATGCATGGTGAGAGCCAACATTTGATACTGCAACTATTATAGGGTTTGTATTATGACCATCTCTATTAAGACCTATCGTACTGTTAATATTAACCTTGTATAGTTTGCATCTTTGTGCAGCCCTCAATCTTGCAATCCTCTCAGAGTAGTCTCTCTCAACTGCTAATATGCTTCTACACTCCTCAAGCGACACCAGTTTACACATCTCTGCTACCATGGAGATGGTAGTACACCTTGCTATGGCTAGGTTCTGTGTATCGGTTAACACTCCTAGAAGGAGTGCTTTTGCAACATCTCTGCTGATCCTCCTCCTAACCTCCTTGAACAACCTGTAGATCATCTCGCATGTGGATGATACATCGACATCAACACGTACCTCATCGAAGCCTAGTCTAGATGCCTCAACTGCTATAGGATGGTGATCTATGACCATCTTCCTAGCCTTACTCCTAGCAACAGCTTCAGATAGACCTGCTAGCATAACAGGATTATTTGTATCAACTACAATTATGAGGTCATCATTCCCATAGCGCCCTAGCATCTCCATTACTTCATCCTTTGTATATCTAGTTATACCATGGCTACTACCACTACCACTACCACTACTGCCATTCTCACTACACTTCTTATATTTATCATCTCCTTCAATACTGATAATCATCTTAGCGTCTAAGGGGAGATTATGCATAACCTTATCTGCTATAGCATTCAACCCTTCTGGGAATATAGTGGTTATATTCTTAGTATACCTTCTAAACAATGTTGACAGGGAGTAGACTGAGCAGTATGCATCAACATCTGCAAGTCTATGAGTTATTATACATAGATGCTTAACACTCTTAATCGAGTTCATGCTAGTTTTATGTAATAATAGTTAGATCATGCCTTATAAACTAATAACACAAGATATTAATCTATACAGATACCTTACATCTAACCCCTTATAGAGAGGGCTGGAGCAGAAACAACTAGGGCTTACTGTAGGTTCACCAATCCACCGATACATCCTCTGCTATCTCATTCAGCCCTAACCCCAGCGCTCTGGCCTCTTATCATCTCATCTATCCTGCTCTGTACCTCCTTCAGGTTCTCCTTCAACCTGCTCTCCTGCTTACCAAGCACCATTATCCTAGTGTTTAGCAACTCTTTCTTCTCCTCCAACTCTTTCAGTATGTCATCCCTCTTACCCCTTATGAGTACTGGTCCAGCGCTCTTGTATACAGCATCATCTGTACTAGCCTTCTTCAACTCCTCTATTGCCTTGTCTATCTCAACCGATTCTATCTCAAGCTGTTGCTTCTGCATCAGTATGGCCTGTAGGTTCTGCTGCAGTTGGTTCAACCTTGCCAGTTGCTCCCTTAGCCAGGGTGGTAGTTCTTGCTCGCTCATGCTAGAGCATATACAGGACTTAAATAAATTCATATAGGATATGGTGAAGCCTTTTGATGGGACAGCCTGTATCTAAAACCTTAAATATTAATTTATTTATCATCTCAGATCATCTATTTAGTTATTGTTAGTGACCTACACGCAGCATCTATAAACCTTAGATATGAGTTAAGTAAAGCCCTTAGGGTCGGTATATCCTTTGTATCTATACTTAACCTAACCTTTGTACCATCAAATATTATATCGATCTTGGTATCCTCGCTCTTATCCTTATCCCCATACTTGCCCTTGCTACTGGCTTTACATTCAGGCTCCAGTGCAACATAGATGGACCTTGCCATTATATCATCTCCTCGCTCTTTACCGTAACCTTTGCTATAGCACTCCATCTCTATCGTAGTGCTAACGTTAGAGATCATAGGCTCCGCCAGCAACCTTATAGCTGCACTTATCGCACTTCCATATACCTACAGCCTTGCGTTTGAATCTTATTGAACCGCACATCGGGCAAGTGCGTCTCTTCTTTAGCATAAAGTATATCTTGGAATACCTCCTCCTTAGAGTAGCGCCATACTTTGCACCTAAACCCTTTAGACTCTCGCTCTTGACTCTCATATCCTGCTCACTACCTATGACTAGCCCTACTTATTTATATCATTATTATTTGTACCTATTGCTGTTACCGCATTCTTTATCTTATCTCTTACCTTATTTCCTATGCTTATTGCTAGCGTTGCAGCCTCGCTCAACTCTTCTAGCGAGAATGTGCCACTACCTCCTTTCTGTATTGCGCATACCCTTCCTTGCTCATCAGTAGCAATGGTTATTCTAGCCTCCATACATGCCTCTTCCTCCGCAGTTGGATCAACTATAATGCTATTACCTATCTTTGCCATTGTAACAGATACTGGTATTGTGTTTATTGGTAGAGGTATCATCTCCTCGCTCTTAACGAGTCTGTCATCCTGCGCCTCGTACTTTGGTACTCTTGTTGTTAGCAATGCTGCTACTACAGCGTAAGAGGTTGCATCGAATAGATTACCATCAGAGTTGAGTACGCTAACATCAGCGAATACAGCATAGACCTTCTTCCCACTTATAAGCACTAACTTGTCTAGGGATATCATCTCTGACTCCCTTATACCTCTATCAACCACTCTAGCAAGTTCTATCGCATCCTCATCTGGAGGCCCTGGCTCTGCGTATGGTGATGCCAGTGGGAGAACTTCAGCGTTGCATATGAACAACCCTTTATCTGGCATATCTGGGAATGGTTCATCAACCTCTACCTTTATCCCTGCTATTACCTGTGTATTGCCTAGAGAGACTAGGGCAGAGCCGTTAGCCTTCTTTATCAATCCAACATCTATCCTCAACTCCCTATGATCCTTCAACTCTCTACCATCCAACCTTTTGTTCAATGTAAGGAGTTCGTTCATCTGTGCTCTCCTGAGTTGTTCTACTATGGTTGTGGTCTTCTTTACACTCATCTCATTGTACAACCTCCTCTCCTCTATAATTATCATCCGTGATGATCATGCTTATAGCCAACTCTTCTCTACCATTCACTCCTATCCACTACCTCCTTCATCCCCTACATCCTTTACTGTACTGAAGTACTTCTTCATCAATGCTTCTCTCTGTATATTGTAGACCTGCATACATCCACTTATGGCTAGATTCAAACACTCTCTATACTCATCTGCTGTCAACTTGCCATCTAGTTGGAGTAGTGAAACCTGTTTGAGGTTTGGGAGGTATGCTAAAGGCATGTCTGCTTCACCCATCTTATCCTCCTCATCGTTTATATCCAATACAATCCTTCCTCCAACCTTACCAGCAGCACATGCAGCAACAAGATCACGCATGTTTATCCCAGCATCAGCCAATGCTACAGATGCAGCAGTTATACCAGCACATCTTGAACCACCATCCGATTGGAGTACCTCTATGAAGACATCTATAACTGTTCTAGGATAATCCTCAAGGATGAGTGCAGGTTCAAGGGCCTCCCTAGTTATCTTCGATATCTCTATCTCTCTCCTAGATGGTGCAGGGTTCTTCCTCTCCTCCACAGAGAATGGGAGCATGTGGTATCTACATCTTAATATGCTCCTATCTGGGAGCGCCATATGCTTGGGATGAACCTCCTTTGGTCCATACACGGCAACTACTATCTTGTTCTTACCAAACTCTATATATGAAGAGCCATCTGCATTCTTGAGCACTCCAACCTCTATCTTCACTGGCCTGAGTTCGTTCCACCTCCTCCCATCTATCCTTATACCCTCTTCACTCATTAGTCTACTCATCTTCCAACTTGCACCCCTTGAAGCATCTCCTTGACCCTCTCTGTTAGGTTCATTGTATGTGCACCTTCCTCAACCATCTTTATAGCCTTAACTGTAACCTCTCTCATATCCTTGTCTGTGCCAGTTACTACAAGCACACCGTTCTGCCCAACCACTATCCTACATCTTGTCAACTGCTCTATCATCTGTATCATTGAACCCCTCTTACCTATAAGCCTTGGCACCTTCGTTGGGCTTATCTTCACCAACTCCCCCTCGCTTATCTTGCCCAGATCCTTATCCGCAACTGTGAGCAATGGGTCCCTAGTCCTATCGAAGTTGAGTATCCTACATGCTATAACATCACCTATATTGAACCTCTTCGTTAGATCGTCCCTGCTTGGTGTGAACTCCTTGCCAAAGACATCCTGTGCTGGGAGATGGCCTAGGAAGCACGAGTTTATATCAACCTCCCATGCAAGCGCTGAATAGTCTATTATCTTACCTATAACAAGATCACCAACCCTAGGGATGTATATGCCAGAGAGGGGGATGACCTTAACACCATTCTGGCTAACCTCAACTATACCTATCCTTGTAGAATGTAACCTATCCCCTATCTTTATAACATTTGTTGAAGGCTTAAGGTGAGGATTCCCTTCAACTATAAGATCCCCTGGTAGCACATATCTCTTTGTGATCATCTCATCATCACCGCCTGTGCAGTCCCCTTAGTTATAGATGCTAACCTATCCATCATGTTCGCCTGTATTGCAGCAGGTATCTCTATTATAACCTTTAGAGAACCATCTGCCTGCCATTCCTCCTTAACGATCTCGCCCATACCCTTTATCACACTGTATGATTGTGCAGCGTACTGTGCTGGCACTATAAGAGTGAACTTCAACCTCTCAGACTTCATTGGGAGCACGCTCCTTAGAGCATCAACAACGTTCTTGACCTGATCCTCAGCCTTCTTGAATGGGTCTATGGATACCTTGCATTCGTCCATAGCCTGCTCTATCCTTAATGGCGGGTGTGGAAGATGGGTCTTTGGATCAACGTACGATCTGGTTATTATGTTTATTATATGCTTCCTCTTCTCCTCAATGAGCCTCCTCCTCTGCTCACTTGTAAGGTTAAGTTCACCTCTCTCAAGTATGATCCTTGCAACATCTGTAGTGTTGGATGTTCTGAAGTACTTCTCCAACTTCTCCCTAGATGCTCTATTCCCTTTGTTAGCATCCGTGTATATCTCATCACTTGCAAGTATATTTGAGATATCAGTCCTCTTACCCATCTTGTACTCTAGCGCTGGGTCTGGCTTTACCAGTATCTCGAACCTCTCTCCCTCTATCACAAGTCTAACTACGCTCAGTTTATCTGCCATGTATTAAACTCTAACATACACCTATATATTAATATGCAATCTAGCAAGAAGTAATGTTGTTGCATCGGTCTTCAAATACATACCATTGAGTATAGATGAGAAGCTTAATAGTTCATAAAGAAGGATACATGATGAGGTTACTGGTAGTAAGAGCCTTATCTGGATTCCCCATGTAATCTATTATTATATCTAATATAAATTGGGGAATATAACATATACTCTTTATATCTACCATCTTTATGGCTTCACACAGTAGTCATGAGCACATTATTTGCATATACATGCCTAGGCAACAGAATAGTAATCGGTAGATTTTTAAGTGGTCTTCTTTGCAGAGAGAGAAGGTTAACATGATCGAGGTTATAGAGCAATCAGAGTTAAGGATAGCTGTTAGGTTTAGAGGTTACCCTATCCAGTATGTTAATGCTCTTAGGAGGATTGCTATGGTAGAGGTTCCAATAATGGCTATAGATGATGTTATTATATATGAGAACTCATCAGTTATGCATGATGAGATACTTGCACATAGGCTAGGGCTAATACCATTATCCACCCCTTTGCACAGGTTTGTAAGGCAGGAGGAGTGTGAGTGTAAAAGTCCTCTAGGCTGCCCAAGGTGTAGGGTACTGCTCTACCTTGATGTTAGAGCAGATGAGAAGGGTAGGGTAGTAACCTCTGCAGATATTGTATCTGAGGATGAATCTGTCAAGCCTATAAGCGATAACATACCAATAGTTACACTTGTAAAGAATCAAAGCATAAGGTTTGAAGCCTATGCAAGGCTAGGTATAGGGAAGATGCATGCAAAATGGCAGCCTACCACTGTCTCTATTGTCAGAGAGGTTGATAGTAGCAAAGATGATTATATACTGGAGTTAGAGTCTGTAGGCTCATTACCTGCAAGGGATATACTGCTTGAGGCTATAAACATATTAGAGGAGAAGATCACCACTCTAGGTGATAGTATAGGAGGGTTGAGAGCATATGCAGATGCAAAATCCAGCATTGGTTGAGTTAATAGAGAGGCTTGGGAGGACATCAAAGCAGCATGATGCTCCAATATGGAAGAGGGTAGGAGAACTACTTGGAAGACCTAGAAGTAGGAGGGCCTGTGTAAATATAGCAAAGATAGCAAGGTATAGTAGTGCAGGCAGTATGGTGATAGTGCCAGGGAAGGTACTTGGCTCTGGAAGCATAGAGCACCCTGTAACTGTAGCAGCATTCTCATTCTCTAGCACTGCTATAAAGAAGATACTTGATGCTGAAGGGAGGATATTGAGTATAGATGAGTTGGTTAAGATGAACCCAAAGGGTACAGGGGTGAGGATAATTGTATGAAAGTATAAGTGTAAATGATGCTCAGGATAAGAGCGATGGCAATAGCAATAGCAATGGTAATGGTAATAGCAATGGTAGTAAGAGTAACCCCATATTTGTTGATGCCACAGGACATATAGCAGGAAGGTTATGCTCATATGTAGCAAAGTTGCTACTCAATGGCAATTATGTTGTTATAGTCAATGCTGAGAAGGCTTTCATAAGCGGTAATAGGAGTTCAGTCATCGATGAGTGGCAGAGGTTCCTTGAGATATCAAGCGTTGTACATCCTAAACATGGTCCATTCCATCCTAGGAGACCAGATAACATAATAAGGAGGATGGTGAGGGGAATGCTCCCAAGGAAGAGACCAAAGGGGATCAGTGCAATGAAGAGGCTTAGGGTATACATAGGTGTGCCAGATGAGTATGCAGAGATGGAGTTCAAGGTATTCGATGATGCAAAGATAAGGAAGCCAGAATCATACTACATAAGTATATATGATCTTGCTAGATCAATAGGGTGGAGCATATGAGCAGTAGTAGTAGCAGCAGTAGTATGCTAGAACTCTACCCAGGAGCTAGGAAGACCGCTAGAGCAGTCGCAACTATAAGTAAGGGTAATGGCAGGGTATGGATAAACAATATACCAGTGGAGATACTGGAGCCAGAGGTTGCTAGATATATCATCTTAACCCCTCTTCTACTTGCTGGAGAGGCAAGGAATAAGGTTGATCTGAAGATCAAGGTTAAAGGTGGAGGCGTTATTGGTCAAGCATTGGCATCTGCAATTGCTGTAGCAAGGGCATTAACGGGTTATAAGAAGGGTAAGATCGAGGCAAAGGATCATCCATTACCAAAGAGTACTAGAGAAGAGATAAGGGAGAGGATAATGGAGTATGATAGACATCTACTCATAGGGGATCCAAGGAAGAAGGAGCCGAAGAAGTTTGGTGGTCCTGGAGCAAGGAGGAGAAGACAGAAGTCATATAGATAATTAACATCATTATCATTCAATACCGTTTACAATCGATGATCGCTGCTCGTCTTTTGCTTTGCTGTTGCTGAATAATAGACCTCATTGCCATACTTCTTGATATACACTATCCTACTTGCAGGTATACTCTGAAAGTTCTCTGATAATTTAAGGAACTCCTCAAGGCTCAACTCCTTCAGCATATCCCTATCCCTGTAGACCACAGTATACGCACTTATATCATCTGCATGGATAGCCTTGCTTAGGAGTTCCTCAAGCATGCCCTTCCTTCTCCTTCTCTTTCTCTTCATCTTTCTATTCATGAATCATACTTGTATATATGAATGAATTAATGAATTAACTGACGCACTACCTTACTACTACCACCTTTACTCAACTATCCTAACTATCCTCTCTACGCCTTTCGTTTCATCAGCATTATTCCAGTAGTACATAAAGAGATCACTACACCATGCATGGAAGTATTTATCCTCGCTTAGAAATAGCATGTTCATATCGAATATACCAGATAGGTTTGGTAGCATAAACCCTGCCTGTCTCTCCGTTGCATATACAGCAACACCAGCACTCTCTACAATCCTTATTTGAAGTACACCCTTTAGTTTGAATCCATGCATGGTCTTTGGTATACCAGAATCTATTATCTCCTTAGGTACTATAGTACTATTTGTAAGGATCATTCTTATATTGATACCACTGTTCAACTTCTCTATCAGAATCTTGCCCTCCTCATACCAAGCCTGTGCAACTATTATGTTAATGTACTCCTCTGCTCCAGCCTCCAGCGCCTTCAGTTTCTCTAGCACAACAGAGACTCCATGAACGACCCTGCAATTAACTAGTTCGCCAAGTCTGTTCATGAATAAACTTGGTACCCTTGTTAGTGTGTACGATCTTAAGAGGTCCATATGCTTTGCTATGAATCTGAAGTAGTTGAGTTGTCTAGTAGTAAGCATACCATACTCAGTTAATATGAATCTACCATTGGTATTCTTTGCAACTAGACCTGCATCAACAAGCCTAGCCATGTTCCTATGAGTTTCTTGCATTGTAAGGTTCAGTATTCTTGCAACCTCGCCAAGCCTTAGCTCTCTTCTCCTGCTTAACTCGTAGAGTATTGCCAATCTGTTTGGACTAGCAAGTTCATAGAGTAGATCTGCTGTTACATGTATATCCTCATCGTTACTACTAGCATCATCATACATGTATAGTTTTAGGTATGAGATTTATTTAAATATAATATAATAGGAATAAAAATCGGTGATCACTACATCATAGTACCTAACGTTTCCATCCATGCTTGTATCCATAGCCATAGTTGTACCATAGTAGTAATGATCATACCAATACTCCTTGTACCAGATCTTGCTATTACCAGTCTCAATTACATCAATTATACACCATCTTTTGCATCAACCCTTACCCTATAGAACTTGTCTTCGCTATCCCTAATCGTGAAGATGTAGAACATACTACCATCACCATTATCCTTATCTTTATCCTTATCTAATAATTAACCTGCAAGATTCAACCGTTCCATTAACAACAGCTTTGACAGCATTTGTGGCTGCATCTGATATCTTTACATCTATATTTGCATCTACTATTTATGATCTAAATGTTACTGGCTCAGATATTTAAAGCATAGAACCATTACCAGCATCTATTATCATGTTGTAAAGTTCATTTCTATCAAGGTCTACTGCCATAAATGTATAAGCCAGATAACCTTGCATGACTGTGAACCTTCCATCTGTAACTATTACTCCTACTTACTAACCTCAACCGTCTTTGAGGCTGATTCGAATATAACCTTCCTATTCTCCTCTATGAAGTTCTCTATCTATAACAGCAGCAAGGTTAGCAGAACCTTGCTCTGACACATAGTAGTATTTGTATGCTGATACTGCACCAATAGTTCCAATTATTACTCTAATAATTGTTGTAATTATAACATACCTTCTCCATATTCTCATCACCTCATTCTCTTCCACCTATCTCATTGCTAAATATATTGCTTGTATTCATTCTTGAGAGTTGTCAGTTGAAGTAACAATAAACTCCATTGTACATAATAAGCTTAATAGGTTATAGTAAGCTGTAGATGATAGATATATTCATAGTAAGCATGAACATCTATATTATTATGAGAGGCATACTATACGCTGCAGCAGCCTGTACTGCAATAGGAGGAATACTACACCTCATCATGGCCCCTAGACTACTTGAGTTCAATGTTGCGAGTGGGGTATTCTTCATAATAGCAGGGGTACTACAACTCTTCTGGACACTTCCAACCATAAAGCAATACTCAAACATATTCAACTATGTAGGTATTGGAGGTACCATAGGCTTAATAGCATTATGGGCTCTAACTAGGGTTCCAAACCCCATAACCAATAGAGGAGGGCCAGTAAACGAGATGGGTATAGCAGTACAGGTCTTTCAGGTCGCATTTGTGGCACTCTTAGTAGTTATAGTAGCAAAGGGTAGGATGACGGAGCGTAAAGCAGTATAGTAATGCATAGCATCTGCACAAACATCCTTTATTTCATACATATTCAATCTCTAGTATGTAGAATAATAATTATAGTAGAGATCATAATATAGCAGATAGACGATTTACTCACATGTCTATAACCAGTGTAAATCTAGTATTGTTAAACAAGTGTAAATTTAGATATATATGAGATGAGATGAGATGAGATGGGATGGGATGGGATGAGATGAGATGAGATAATACATTAAATTACACTCTATCCTCTTATCTATTACTATACCCATATTAATTAAATCAAATTAACTTACTTAACAAATAATGCTCACACTTTTACATAAATAATCTCCGCTTAAAGCATACTGATGACTAGTGAGATTTACAATAGAATAGAGGTAGCAGGTATATATGGTGTTAGGAGAGTAGATCTTAGAAAGGAGTTTGGCGATGATGTGGATAAGCATGTTGAAGGTCTAATATCTTCTGGTCTTGTCTTCTCTGACAAGAAGGGTGGAGCAATAACCTACTGGACAAAGGATAACTACCTCAAGTATGTTATGGAGAATGATCCAAAGTTCAAACTCATCAAAGCAATGATAGACTCTGTTAGTAATGTGGATAGGAGAAGTGATAACGATAGAGTGTATAACATTCTTGAAGAGAGAATGGCGAATAATATTAATGATATACTTAATGAGAAGGTTACGGATCTGAGCAGATATATTGATGGGAAGATATCATCGATCAAGAATGACCATTCTAACCTTACAGATAATCTAATACAAGAGATATCCAAGATAAGAGAAGAGTATAACAATAAGATCTCTCTGCTTAACACCATTATAGATGAGCGAGCAGAATCTATCAGTAATGATCTCTATCTAAAGATAGAGGGTATGAGAAATGAGTTTAATGCTTTAACTAGCAAGATTGAAGAGAAGATCAACTCTCTACTAATGGGTATAGAGAGAAGGATTAAAGATAGAGATGAAATCCTTGCTAATGATATCGATAAGATGAAGAGCTTGATAGGAGAGAATATATCATCAGTAAGAGAGGAGATAGAGAAGAGGTTGAACGGTCTCAATCTAGATGTAGAGACAAGGATCTCCATATTAAGGGATGATCTATCCTCGAGGATAATAAGAATAGATGAAAGCATACATGATGAACTTACAAGGATAAAGAGCGAGATGGATGAGAAGATATCAACCCTCAGTGAAGAGATCAAGGCTATAGGTAGCATCTTGGAGGAGGTGAAGGTTGTAGCAGCACATAAGGGCAACGGTAATGGTCATACACATACAAATAGCAACGGTAAGGGTAGCAATACTGTTAGTAGTGAACCTATAACACTAGAGCAGTTCAGGATAGACTTCGATAGGATGCTAGCAGAGGCATCATCATCTATAGGATGGGTAGAGTTGGTCAATATAAAGGAGAGGATGTGTAGGAAGTACAATATCACAGCACATGAGTTCTACTCATTGGTAGAGCAACTATTAGAGCGTTTCAGTAACAGGTATGAACTCTCATCTGGAGGACAGGAGGGCATAGTTATTAGAGGATTGATACATGGATTCGTTAGGAGGATATGAGCATGAGCATGGCGAGTGCAAATCTCTACCCTTATGGGTTAGAGCATAATCCATTCCCTAGCAGTCCAACACCAACTATACATGATGCCAGAGTACTAGGGGGTAAGAGGCACAGAGAGGGTAGGGATGCTATAATTGGTTGCATAAATGATCTCTACTCAAAGTTGAAGGCAAATGATGGCAATTACGATTCAAGAGACTTTAGACTGGTTACAGTTGTCCAAGATATAGGCTCTGGTAAGACACATCTTGCATTGCATGTAAAGAGTACTAGAGATGATGTTATATGCTCCTACGTTGATCTCAGCACAATCTCACCAAAGAGTATGCATGGTCTCTTCTCTAGCATACTAAGAGGTTTTGATTCAGAGTATGTTGAAGAGTTGAGATCACTAATAATAAATGAGTTGAAGAAGAGGGCACTTGAAGGCAACAGATATGCGAAGAAGTTCTTTAGACCATCATTCTTCTTCAATAACAACATAGATAGACTTGCTGATGACGTTATGAAAGGCAGAAGAGAACCAGACTTTAGATACCTGAATTATGCTCTTGATGAGATAGATGAGAATGAGTTAATAGTAATTAAGAGGATAGTAGAGAATAGATTCACAGATATATCTGATCTGAGGAGCCTTGAGGATATGCTCTCCTTCCTTGCTTCTATAGCAAAGATAAATCAGAGGTTCTTGAACAAGGTTACCATGATAGAGATCGATGAATTTGATTCTAATATGGACTCTATAGAATTTGTCAAGGCTATAATAAACGCACATATCCCCTCTACTATAGTGTTGTTGATAACAACACCAGCAGCATACGACTCTATTAGAGGTTTGAGCCCATCTCTATTCGATAGACTTGAGAAAGCAAACTATAAGATAGATCTTGTAGGCTCAAGCACGTTCGATGAGATAGCAGATATAGCATTAGAGTACATAAGGCAGAACGTCAAGGATCTAAGGTTTAGTATACATGAGAGTGATATAGTGAACAAGATAAGGGTTATATATGATGAGTTCATAGAGTTCAGGAATATAAGATCACTACTTAACATACTCTACCATGCGATGGAGGTAGCAGCAAGCAGAGATGATAAAGTTCTTAGCGAAGAGGCTATAGAGGAGGCTATAAAGCGAGCATACCCAGGGTTAAGGGTTAGGGGCAGCCTTATGAGTGTCCCTATAGCAGAGTACATGAAGATAAGGAGGGAATACTCCAGCACTGATACTCTAGAGTATGGGATTAAGCAAGGGGTGAGGAACCTTCTAGCACTAATGCAGGAGCAAGGCAGGATATCAAGGGTTGAGTATGATACAGCAATAAACAGCATAAGTGCAGAGGCAACCTATATGGATACAAACATGAGGAAGGTTGGCGTGATGGTCATCCTTGGCAAAGATTATGCCAGAATGAAGGATGTCTACCATGAGGGTATAAGCGTAGATAGACTGATAGTATTGAATAACACAGGTAGCAATGGTAGTAATGGAGCGGTATTTGTAAACATGGACAAGTATAAGATAGCAGATCTAATATACTTCAGTCAGATGTATAGTAAGAAAGAAATAACTGATATAGATATAGAGAAGGCATTGTTACTTGCAAGATCGATCCTGCTCTATTGAAGGTTGTATCCTTCGATCTAGATGGTACAATCTTCAAGAAGGGGTTGGACGATATATTCTGGAATAGATTGGTTCCAGAGTTAATAGCTAGAGGGAAGAACATGAGCATAGATGATGCTGTAGCATACGCTCTTAAAGAGTATGATTCCATAGGCCCAAACGATATAAGATGGTATATACCAGAGTATTGGTTCGATAGATTCGGGCTTACTCATACTTTACTTGATAACCTTCTAGATACCATGGAAGAGTACTATACTAATGGTATCTATGACGATGTATATTTACTTGCAGATATAAAGAGGTATAGAGTGATAATAACAACATGCAACCCTCCAGCAATGGCAAGAAGGAAACTCTCCATCATAATCAAGAAGACCAATGCCAGTATATATAGACTGTTTTCATCCATCTCATATAATACTGTTAAGAACAGTTGGTTCTATAGTAGAATCTGTAGGGAACTCAATGTTGAGGCTGAGAATGTACTTCATGTAGGCGATGATGTAATACAGGATCTCGAGATACCAAGATCTATTGGCATGCAAGCACTACTTATGGATAGAGAATGTAAAAGGATTAACAGTAGTCATACTCTAGATCATAATGTTATATGTTCGATCAGAGAGCTCATGGGATTGATATAATTATAGAGGTTCAGTTACTAGTTACAGGCTAAGGTGAGCATGATGAACCCTTTACTTGCACTGCCAGGCTATGTAACATTGCTAATAATAGGTCTGATAATAGTTGGTATGGGATTCCTTATAGATGAGTCTGAGATAGTGCTAAGGTTCGTCATAGGTTTTATAGGTCTAGGGCTAATAGCAGTAGCAATACTTGCTATAGTAGTTGTAAGGTAAACCTTGCTTCTTGCTTACCTACATACTATGCTTGTAATCTATCAGGTGAAGCAATAAGCAAATAGGTAAATAAAAGGTTAAATCGACAGCCTAACATAAGTAGCAGATGGACAGTAAGGCCGTCAATGATAATGGTAATGAGAATAGAGATGCTCTTGCTCTACATAGAAGGCTGAGAGGTAAGATAGAGGTTAGAAGCAGGCTAACTATAAGGTCTATGCGTGATCTAAGCCTAGTCTACACCCCTGGAGTAGCAAGTGTAGCGATGGATATAGTGAAAGATAAGAAGAACGCTTACACATATACATCGAAGTGGAATAACGTAGCAATAGTTACCGATGGTTCAAGGGTACTTGGGTTAGGAAACATAGGAGCAGAGGCAGCACTTCCAGTAATGGAAGGTAAGGCAGTGATATTCAGACAGTTCGGAGGCATCTCTGCATTTCCAATCTGTCTATCAACACAGGATAAGGATGAGATAATCAGTATAGTCAAGGGTATAAGTCCATCATTTGCAGCAATAAGCATAGAGGATATAGAGTCACCAAAATCTCTAGCTATAGTTGATGAACTCAAAAGCACTCTAGAGATACCAATATTCCATGATGATCAGCATGGTACTGCAGTAGTAGTACTTGCAGCACTCATCAACGCATTGAGGCTTGTTGGTAAGAGCCTAGATGATGCAAGGATAGTCGTTATAGGGGCAGGGGCAGCAGGGTACGGCATAGTTAACATATTATACAAGGCTAATGCAAGGAATATGCTTGTCGTTGACTCTACAGGGATAATAAGTAGGGATAGAAGAGAGAATATGAATCCATACAAGTTGAAGATAGCAGAGATGAGTAATCGAGAGCAGGTTAGAGGCTCCCTGCAAGATGCTATAAATGATGCAGATGTGCTCATAGGTGTATCTGGTAAGGCAGGTATAGTGAGTAGGGAGATGGTTAGAAGCATGAGCAAGGGCGCTATAGTCTTTGCATTGACCAATCCAGTACCTGAGATACTACCACACATAGCGAAGAGTGCTGGAGCAAGGATAGTTGCTACTGGCAGATCAGATTACTATAACCAGATAAATAATGCAGTTGTATTCCCATCATTGATGAGAACTATGCTTGACCTAGAGATAAAACGTATAGAATGGGATATACTTGTTCATGTAGCATTGGCTGTAGCAGACCTCGTCGGTAACAACATCAGCGAGAGATATATAATACCGAATATGATGGATAGTAGGTTATTGGATACTGTTAAGAACGCAGTCAAATATTATCTTAAATTGGAATAACTAAGAGAATGTTGATGTATGAATAATAGTATACCTCGAGTCTATAGTTACAAACGTTTATTAGTACACATGTATATAATATGTAATGGTAGAGATTTTTGGTAGAAGTCTACGGGATATAATATGTGATACTCCCTTGTATATCTCTCTTGCTAGAAGGTACTGTGGGATAAGGTTATTCAAACAGAGGCATCCATTACTTGCCTCTGTAGACGTCTCTAATGTATGTAACCTTCATTGTTCACACTGTTATTGGTGGCTTAATAGGAAGGAGGAGGATGGTTTACATGCTGAGGAGTGGAGGAGGGTAATACGTAGCATGCTCAAAGGAAAGGTTATGCATATTGGTATTGCTGGAGGAGAACCATTGCTACGCTTGGATGTTATAAAGGTATTCTGTGAAGAGATGCCTAGACATGTATCTGTAGTAACAAATGGAACACTGCCATTGCAGAGGATAGAGGGTCTCTACTTTTACTTTGTATCTATAGATGGGACTAGAGATGTGCATGACCAGATAAGGGGTAAGGGTTCTTATTATAGGACAAGGAGGAACATACTCGATTATATAGAGCGTTACAGTAACTATGGGTATAAAGCATGGAAGGATATATGGTTATCATTCACCATAAACTCAATAAACTATAAAAGCGTAGAGGATTGTATAGTGGAGTGGTATGGTATAGTGAACAAGGTTGCAGTACAGTTCCATACACCATTTGTAAAGAGAGATCCATTATCACTCCCATTTGGGGAAGAGAGAGATAACGTTGTTTCAAAGTTAATGGAGTTGAGTAAGAGATATCCTAAATTCATCGCTAATCATCCAAGGCAGCTTGAATTACTGAGGAAGAGTTGGGGAGGCAAGGGTACAACACCTATAGCATGTCCATCATGGGCAATACTATCACTGGACCATATGGGCAGGATTAAGAGACCATGTTGTATAGGGAGTGCAGATGCGAATGCCATGCAACCTATATGCGAAGAATGTGGGTTGAGTAGTTATGCTACGTTATACTCTTATGGCATAAGGGGCGCATAATGGATTAGCGTTCACACGTATTATTGTATATCGTTCTATTGTAATCCTTTTATTTCATAGTTCATAGCCAATGATTATAAGCGCTATAAGATAGCGCTAGTATATTATTTTTATGCCTACATATACATGGCAGATACAGCCAGTAATCAGAATGGATCTTATCATGAATATGTGCCGGGGGCGGGATTCGAGCCCGCGACCTCCAGATTATGAGTCTTGCCCCTCTTGTGGAGGTCTGGCGCTCTAACCAGGCTAAGCTCTCAGGCTTATTCACTCTTCTCTACTCTGCAGTACCCCGGCTTCTCCCGGCATGTAGAGGTTGTAGAAAGCATTTAATTTACTTTATTATCACGAATATGAACCATATACCCAAACCAAAGGCCAATCATTATAAATACATACAAGTAATAGCTAACTCTTATCATCTTTGCCATATGCCTTTAGCATAGCATCCCATTTGGCATTGCTATGCTTCACCCATTGGAACTTCCTCTGTAGCGATGCTGTATATATTTTAGTCCAATCTATACCAACATACCTGCACCATGCATAGAAGAGCCTAGGGTCTATATAGTTGCGAAGAGATGTTACAAGGTTATACTCTCTACACTGCTTTGTAAGTTCTATCTGGAGCCTCAACTTCTCTATCCTCTCCTTCAGCCTCTCCTCCTGCTTCTTCGTCTTCACCTCCTTGTTCATCAACTCATTTAGCCTCTCCTCCTTCTTCCTTAACGACTCATCAAAGTTCTTAGGTACTGCTCTCTTGTGGTTGCATGTTATCGCTGCCTGTAAGTTAGCAATCTTCGCATGGTATATCTTGAGATACTCCTCCTTCCCTTCTATATTATCATCAATACTAAGCAAGTAGTCCTTAACCACATCAGTAGCAAGATAGGTTCTGAATGCCTTTGCAGTTAGCCCATCCATTATGCTGCTGAGGAACCTGTTAACATGCCTAGATGTTATCCCAGCAAATATCTCTTCCCCTTCCTTCTTGTCTGCTATGAACTCCTGAAGATTCCTATATGCTATCTCATCCATAGCATTCTCTACCTTTATACTCTTCTGCCATCGTACGGAGTCCTTGCCTAAGAAGTCAAACTCTATGCTATTGCCATCGCTATTAAACCTTATATGCTCTACTCTAAGTGTGCTTGCACCAACAGTATCTGCCTCATCGGCATCCTTCTCATCCCCAACCCTCATCGCTAACCTGTAGATAAGGTAGCAGACGGTTGCTACCTTTCTCTTCTTCTCATCCCTAGCCTTCATCTCCTCCTCTACCTTTGCTATAACCTTGCCTATCCGCTTAGCAAGTTTCATTGCGGTATCGTACTTTGCCTTATCCCTCTCCTGCCTTATCTTTGAGGAGTCAGCAAGCCATACGTACTTCTCCTTCCCTGTTAATTTGTCTATCCACTTTGCAAGCCATATGGAGTCGTGGTCATGCACTACTGCCTTCCAGTTAGCCTCAGGTACAGGGGCATCCTCCCCAAGGTTAAGGATTATATCGCTAGCCTCAATCCTTGGCTTCCATCTACCTCGCAGGGGATGCTCACCTCTTCCCATGAATATACCTGGAGGCTCTACTATCCAGTTCGCTACCTCATACCTCTCACCATCTACTATAGCATAACCATATATGGACTTCAGATGCTCCCTGAGTCTCCTCCTCTCATTAGCAAGCCTCTTCTTCGTCTCCTTATCCATAATACTCTTCATCTCCTTCTCCTTATCCACATAAGCATAAACCTCGCTGAAGTCTATATCCTCTATGCTGGCACTCCTATACTCTTCAGGGAATAGTTTGAGTAGATCTGTTAAGAAGTTGAGTACAAATACAGGGTCCTTAACGTATGGTGTATCCTTCTTCTTTGCAAATGCATAGACCATCTCCTCCTGCTCTGGCGTAAGCCTTATCACCTCACCCCTTATCTTTATGCTTAGCCCTTTAGGCTCATAGGGGGGAGGTAGCAGTACACCATTATGCTGTAGTTGCCTCCACTTCATCCTCCAAATCTTATACCTTATACTATAATATAAGTGCAGTTTAGTCTACTCATATACTATTTTTATACTAATATGCCTTGTATAGACATGACTCTAGAGCCTCTTTTAGCATAGGCACTGTATCGAATGATGAGATCTCTTCTGGCCTTATCCAGATGTACTTGTCATGCTCCCAGTCTAGTCTAACCTTATCACTACTAGACTCGAATAGGTATGGATGAACTATCCATATAACAGCATTATCCTCATCCACAACCTCTACTACTCTGCCAGCACTTATAGGTCTAAGATCTGCTCTAGTGATTCCAGTCTCCTCCTCTATCTCTCTATATGCCCTCTCTAATGCATCCTCTCCCTGCTCTATATAACCTGAGATCCCAGCCCACTTCTGCTTCATAGTCTTAACCCTACTACTCCTCCTTAGGATCAGTATCTTATTACCATGCATTATAAATGAGGTTACTACATGCACTTTCTTCATACCTTTTGAATCTTCTCCCCGTCCCTACTGTTAATCTCCTTTAGCACCTTATACATGAGTCTGTATGAACCCTCTATATCTATGCATGATGCTATCTTATCTTTAACCTTAGAGTAGATCCTCTCAAGGGCACCCCTATCCCTTGCCTCTATACAGGCTAGGAGATGCTCATTATCTGCTATGAACCTCTTCAGGTAGCGCTTAACATGCCTATTCATGAGTAGAGATGAGAATAACTTTGGGTCATCGTTGAGTATACCTTCGAATATGAGTGATTGTAGTGTAAATGTACTGCCTGCAAGTGCCTTGCATAATGTTACATCTCTACAGTCCCTAAGCAGATCAGCAAATGATACGTTCATTGCATACACCATACTTAGTACTAGAGCCATCGCTCTATCATGCTCATCGGGATCATCAACCCTTATCAGTGTAGCATTATTGAATATCTCCCTTGCAGTAACCTCCTCCTCTTCCCTATCCACAACAGGGATGAGTACGAACCTATTTGGTGCATTGATATCTGCAGCAGGGCCAAAGAGTGGGTGTATTGAGAGTGGTTTTACACCATACCTCTCTGCAGCATCCCTCAACGCTCTATGTGCATCATGCTTGAGCGAGGATATCTCTACAAGTATCGATCCTTTCTGCATGTACCTTGCTACTCTAGATATAGCCTTTGGCATGATATCCATAGGTATTGAGAGCAAGATGAGGTCTGAGTTGCTAAGGATAGTAGTAGCTTCATTAGAGGTAGACGATGATACATATCTATTCTTACTATGGGGATAATCGATTATGGATGTGTTCACTATTGTTATCCTCTCACACTCCCCCCTTCCTTGAGCAACACCTTTATCCTCTAGTATGGATGATGATAAGGCTTGTAGGGCATCCATATCTATATCATTGATGTATAGATTATGCCCTCTCATGTAGAAGTACCTTGTGAACCACGAGCCCATCCTGCCTCCTGCACCTATTATAGTTATATCCATGTAGAACTACCCCACAAACAATCAACCTACTATTATATATATTACACTAACTTATCTACCCTGTATTAAGCCTAAGCCAATTGAGTAGATCACTAATCGTATCAAGCCCCTTGCTAAGGAGCCTCTCACCCTCTCCAGCAGATATCCTTATGAACCTATCATAGCAACTACCAAACCCGCTACCTGGAGCAACAGCAACGCCTCTCTCTAGTAGTGTATCTATGAACATCTTCATATCACAATTCAGATCAATCCTAGCAAAGACGTACATGGCCCCATCTGGCCTATAGAATGATACTGGCATATCTTCTAGCCTTCTGCATATGAGATCGAGCCTTGACTTTATGATCTTTGCGTTATCCCTGATATCATCTATGCTAGAGAGTGCAGCAAGTGCAGAGTACTGTATAGGTTCAGCAACACATGTGAGCATCATGCTCTGTAGCCTACTCATCCAATCTACCATCTGCCTAGATGGAGTAGCAGCATACCCTATCCTGAAGCCAGTCATTGATGGGCCCTTTGAGAATGATGATACCATTACTATGTTATCATAGCCCCTGTATGAAAGGATGCTACTGAACTCTTTGAATGCAAGATCAGCATAGACCTCATCGCTTAATACTATTATACCCTTGCTCCTTGCAATATCTACTATCGCATCTAGAGTATCCTTGCCTATAATCTTCCCAGTAGGGTTGTTTGGATAGTTAAGGATTATCATCCTCGTGCCACTGTTTATTATATTCGCAAGCCTACCAACATCTATATCCCATCCATACTCTAGCATTGTACTAAACCTCCTTACCTTTGCTCCTATGAACTCAGCTATATCCGTATATGCAGGCCATGCTGGCTCTACAACCACAACCTCATCCCCAGGCCTTAGCGATGCTAGCATTGCAAGGTATACTGCAAACCTACCTCCAGGGGTAACTATCATCTCATCCTTGCTAAGTGATGCACTATATCTAGTATTGAGCATCTCAGCTATTGCTGATCTTAACTCCTCTATACCCTTACTCTCTGTGTAATGGTACCTTCCTCTATCCAACGCATCTATGAGTGACTGCCTAACCTTGGATGGGATGCTAAGCCTTGGTTCACCTATCTCCATATGTATCATCTCTCTTCCCATGCGTTCAAGCATCTTTGCCTTAGAGAATACATCGACTGGTCTCATCCTTGATACCTCTCTTCCTGTATCGAGGCTAGTAACCCCATAACCCTCTCCCCCTCCCCTTCCTCCCTCTCCTCCTCCCTTTCCCCCTCTCTCAATCTCTTCATACAGGGCCTCTTGTACCCTTGCTGACTCTGCAAACAACAGGTTGAGTATCCTGTTAACGAAGTTCCTATCAAGGGATAGTGTATCGCACATACTTAGTATATGGCTCCTCAACTCGTCCTCTGCCTTTGTATCTACTACGTCAAGGCCATATCCCTTCTTCACCATGCCTATGCTCCTTGCTATATCTAACCTCCTGCTCAGTAGCCTAACCAGATCCTCTGTAAGGCTCCTTATATCTGCCCTAAGTTCATCAAGTCTATCGCTCATATGATTCACTTGCTCTTCAATACTGGATTTATCATGCCAGCCCTTATAGCATGGTCAGCAAGGATGAAGGCAACCATGGCCTCTACAACTGGTACCGCTCTAGGCACAACACATGGATCATGCCTCCCTGCAACAACTATCTCAGTGCTCTGCATACTCTCAAGATCTATAGTGCTCTGAGTCTTTGCTATAGATGATGGTGGCTTGAATGCAACCCTGAGTAGCAACGGCATACCATTGCTGAGCCCTCCAAGTATGCCTCCAGCGTTATTGCTGAGGGTAACGATCTTGCCATCCCTTACTGTATATGGATCGTTGTTCTCAGAGCCTCTAATCCTTGAGCCATTGAAGCCTGATCCAAACTCAACGCCCTTGACTGCTGGTATGGAGAAGAGCGCTCTACTCAGATCAGATTCCAGTGCACCAAATATTGGCTCCCCTAACCCTATTGGCAGGTTCAATGCCATACACTCTACAACCCCCCCAAGAGAGTCACCATCATGCTTAGCCTTCAATATCTCTTCCCTCATCGACTCTGCAATTCTAGGGTCTGGGCATCTAACATCGTTGCTATATCTTAACCTCTTTGCATCAATTGATAGGTTTGAGTCCATCCTTATCCCTCCTATCTCTAGTGTATATGCAATTATCTCTATACCAAGGGTATATGCTAGCAACTTCTCTGCTACTGCTCCTGCCATCACCAATGCTGCAGTTAACCTTCCAGAGAACCTCCCTCCCCCTCTATAATCATTGTAGCCAGAGTACTTCACATACGCTGGGTAATCAGCGTGCCCTGGCCTGGGCTTGAACCTTATCTGCTCATATGCCCTAGAATCCTGATCCTTATTCCAGATGAGCATGCATATAGGAGCACCAGTAGTATAGCCATTGAAGACTCCAGAGAGTATCTCAACCCTATCCTCCTCCCTCCTTTGTGTAGTAACTATAGACTGTCCAGGCCTCCTAAGGTCCAACTTCCTTTGTATATCATCCTCTACCAAAGGAAGGCCGGCAGGGCAGCCATCTACGACTACCCCCACAC